>CAXXPZ010000113.1:0-19592 GCA_963422555.2 uncultured Ruegeria sp. | reverse complement strand
ATGCGGCGCTGCGGTTTATCTGTTGGGCAATGGCCGCATCATGGGGGCCAGCGGTATCTTGGCGGGTTTGGTCGAACGCGGACCGCGCGATACAAAGACGGAACGCCTGATCTTTGTCGCCGGGTTGATCGGGATGCCCCTTGTGCTGCGTCCGTTGATCGCACCCGAAGTTCAGACGCATCTGACACCCAACATCTCAATCGTCATCCTAGCCGGGTTATTGGTCGGCATCGGAACGCGTATCGCCAACGGATGCACATCAGGGCATGGGGTCTGCGGCATTTCCCGGTTTTCTCTGCGCGGTATCGTGGCGACCGTAATCTACATCCTTGCGGGCGCATTGACGCTGACCCTGTTCCGCCATGTCTGGGAGGTGATCTGATGCGAGGGGTTTTGGCATTTGTTGCCGGGTCGCTGTTTGGTACCGGTCTTTTGATTTCGGGCATGACGGATACCAGAAAGGTGCAGGGCTGGCTGGACATTTTCGGCAATTGGGACCCGACGCTTGCCTTTGTGATGGCGGGTGCAATCGTGCCGATGCTGGTGGCGTGGCGCCTGACACGTGGTCGGGCACCTTTTGTTGGTGGTCATTTCCCCGACCCCGCCAGAGCCCCGGGTTGACCGTCGGCTTGCCGTGGGTTCGGTACTGTTCGGAATGGGATGGGCCCTTGCAGGGCTATGCCCCGGTCCGGCGATGGCATCGCTCAGCTATGGCGGCATCAACGGCATCGTGTTCCTGATCGCCATGATTGCGGGCATGTTGGCAGCCCCAACACTAGGCCGACAACTGGACAGGACGGCAAACCCGGCCTAAGCAATTGTCATGGAGATTCGTCCGATAACACCCCCGCTATGCCGTCTCACCGCAGATCACGGTTGAAGACGTGCCAACCATCGCCGAGGCAGGATTTGTCAAGGTGATCTGCAACCGCCCCAATACCGAGGTCCCCTCGGACATGCAGTCAGATGCAATTGGTGAGGCAGTTCGCGCAGCCGGGATGGAATACGAAGTTCTGGAGCTGACGCATCAGACAATGACGCCGGAAAATGTTGCCCGCCAAAGGGATCTGGCCGAAAGCTGCGCCGGACCCGTGCTGGCCTATTGCGCGTCAGGCACACGCTGTTCGGTGGTCTGGGCGCTGGGACAATGCGACTGCATGAGCGCCGAGGAAATTCTGGATGCAACCAGCAAGGCAGGCTACGCGCTGGACGGGTTGCGCCCGGCGCTGGAGCAGATGAGCAAAACCACGCACCTGACCTGCAGCTATTGCGCAGGATCTTCGTCTTCAAAACCGTCCAGCCCGGCCAATTGCGAGATTTCAGCTACCATCTGATCGGATCGCGCCAACGTCATTTCTTGCCCGGGCGGAACTGTCAGACCTGTGGACATCGGCGCGACAGGCTCAACCGCGTGTGACGCAGGCAGTGGCGGTACATCTGTGCTGGCCGAACTTTCCAGAAAGCTATGCTGGCCTGCGTCCAGCAGCGCCGGTTCCTGCATCTGCTCGTTGATACGAACAGCGCGCATCCCGCCGCATTGGCCCAATCGCCCAACGGCCATGCGCGCCCGCTCGATCGTTGTGATCTCGGTGCGGTCCAGTCGGGCACCGCTCAGTGGCAACACATCGCCGATCTGAAGGGTCGACAAATCCGACAGTGGCAAGGATACACGACAGATCACCGATTGCAGCTCGGCCCGGATCACATCCGCGGACTGGTCCAGACTGGGGCCCGTGATCGATCATTTCCACGGCCTCACTTTCTTCGATCTCCGGATGATCTGGCAGCACGACACTGATCTGCCCCTGCCGCGCGCCCCCGGCCAGATCAATAGTCAGGTCAAACATCCGATAGGTGTCATCACTCAAGGCCAGCGTCAGGGACCGCAGGTCTTTTGCCCGCGCGGAAAACTCAAAACCGGACAGGCTGGACAGATCCTCCGGTGCCTCCACCAGTTTTTGGGCCCGCTGCAGCAGCCCTTCGACCAGAGGCACTGCCATCGCGGCGTCGGTATCGGTGAACACGCGCGGTTGTGGCGGGTCTGCCGTGACCACCCCGATCGTTTGTTTTTGCAGAACTGCCGAAACACAGCCCGGATCCAGACAAAAGGCCGCCGGTCCCCCATGATCCGAGGCGAACATCAACAACAACCAGTCATCCCGCACCAAACCACCCAGATCGGCGGGGCTGCGTGTGGCCTGTTTGGCACCAATCACAGTCAGCGGTAGATTCAGCCGGTCATCAGCTGCGCGCGCCAATGCAAGACGCAGCGCCCGCAGGACCGAACGCGGTGCATTCCCCGCCTCGCCCTGCCCGGCCGAAAGCTTGCGCATCAAGCCCGCGTTGACCTGTTCTGTCATGGCATCGAACCGCCGTTTTACCTTGATCCGATAACCGGTGTAGCGCGCAGGACGGTTACGAATGTCTTTATGGCCGCATCATTGGGCCGCCTGCCTGTAAGCCAGCGGCAGGCTGACCCGAAATGCGGCCCCGCCCTGCCCCGGCAGATAGGTAATGTCGCCGCCCAGCCGCTGCATGATCTCGCGGCAGATGGCCAGACCCAGCCCGGCACCGCCCGCCTTGTCCGACCCGACGCGGGCGAATTTCTCGAACACTACTGACTGCGCCTCGTCCGGAATTCCGCTGCCATTGTCGACGAAGTCGATCACAACCTGGCCACCGACATCATGGCTCGAGATGGTCAGCGCAGGGTCAGCCGCGTCGCAGTATTTCTTGGCGTTTGAGATCAGATTGATGAACACCTGCCCCAGCCGATCCAGATCCGTGTGCAGCTGGATGCGTTCGTTCGAGAGGATGCGCCGCACGTGCAGCGTGCCATCACCGCCCGCCAACGCACCGGAAATTGCACGGTCCAGCACTGAACGGAGGCTGTCATCGCCCATGTTCAGGCTGACCTGACCGCTCTCCAACACGCTGAGATCCAGCAGATCGTCCAGCAACCGGGTCAGGCGCAGCGCCTCATCATGGATGATCGCGGCATAGCGGGTCTGCTCTGCAGCGCTCAGCCCATCCGTGTCGCGCATGATCTCGGAAAACGCGCGGATCGAGGTCATCGGCGTGCGCAGCTCGTGACTGACCTGGCTGAGAAACGCATCCTTTTGTTTGGATACCTGCGTCAGTTTCGTATTCGCTTCGCGCAATTGCCGCGCGGTGCGGCTCAATTCGGCCGATTTCGCCTCCAGTTGGCTGGAATACTCCAACATTTGCGCCGATTCATCAGCAACCGCCAATAGGTCTTCGACCGATACCGAGGCTCCGCCAACGATCTGACCGATCATCGCATGGGCCGTGGCAGCGCCGACCGAGCCGCCAAGTTCACGTTCCAGCCTTTGCAGAAATCCGGGGGTGGGTTCCGGCAGACGACCGGCCCGACCGTTTTGCCGCTCCGCTTCGGCCTGAAAGAACTCCTGCGCAGGTCCCGCTCCCAGAATCCGCTGCGTCATGATCATCAGATCCTCGCTTTGGGCAACGGACCCGGTCCAGCCTTGCGGGGCGGCTGAATGGTCAAAGACGTTCACGAATTGCGCACCTTGCAACCGCTCCAGCGGGCTGGGAAAGCTCAGCAGCGATGCGACGCAGAACCCGATTGTGTTCAGGGACAGCGACCACATCACGGAATGGACCATCGGGTCGATCCCCTCGATCCCGAACAGGGCCTGAGGTCGCAGCCAACCCCACCCGAAGGGGCCGTATTCGATGACCGAAATCGGAATGATCCCGCCCCCCATTCCCGGCAGAAGCAGAGTATATATCCACAACCAGAACCCGATGCTCAGCCCCACCAGCGCCCCGGTTCGCGTTGCACCGCGCCAGAACAGCCCGCCCACCAGTGCAGGCAGAATCTGGGAAATCCCCGCAAAGGCCACCAATCCGATTGAGGCCAGTGCCGCACCCCCGCCCGACAGGCGAAAATAGAAATAACCCAGCGCCATAATCGCCGCGATCGAAACCCTGCGCGCCATCAGGACAATCGTTCGCACATCGCCTGAAACAGACGTGGGCCCTTCCTGCGTGCTCAGCCAGATGGGCATGACCACGTGGTTCGACACCATGGTAGACAAGGCCATGGCCGTCACGATGACCATGGATGTGGCCGAAGAGAACCCCCCGATAAAGGATAACATCGCCAGCCAGTCATTGCCCTGTGACAGCGGTACCGTCAGAACAAACAGGTCAGGATTTGCACCTTGGGGCATCAGGTCCAGCCCGATCACCGCAATCGGGACGACAAACAGGCTCATCAACAACAGGTACAGGGGAAAGGCCCAGGCGGCCGTGCGCAGATGGCTTTCATCATCGTTTTCCACGACCATGACCTGAAACATGCGCGGCAGGCAGATAAAGGCCGCAGCGGACAAGAAGGTGAATGTCGTCCAGCGGCTTGCATCCACGTTCCACTGCCCGATTTCCGAGGCATCAATGCGGGCCATCATCGGCTCCAGCCCACCTGCAATGCCCCAGACCACAAATATCCCAACCGCCAGCAAAGCAAACAGTTTGACGACGGATTCCAGGGCGATGGCGGTGACAACGCCGTGGTGGCGTTCGTTCGCATCCAAATTCCGGGTTCCGAACAGGATGGCAAAGACCGCCAGACCCGCCGCCACCCAGAACACGCTGGACCCCTCGCGATACAGACCAGTTGGGTCAGCTTCGGCAAAGATCGAAAATGACAGAGTAATCGACTGTAATTGCAGCGCAATATAGGGTGTTCCGCCCACTACCGCCAATGTCGTGACACAGATTGCCAGCGTGTTGGACTTACCATAGCGCGAAGAGATCAGGTCCGCGATTGAGGTCACGCGCTGGCTGCGTCCGACCCGCACCAGCTTGCGCAAGCCCCACCACCAGCCGACCATCACCAGCGTCGGGCCCAGATAGATCGTGACAAACTCCAACCCCGACCGCGCCGCGTTGCCGACCGCGCCATAAAACGTCCAGGCCGTGCAATAGATCGACAAAGACAGGGTGTAGATCAAAGGTGAGCGTAACCACTTGCCACGCCCCGCTGCCGCCAGCCGGTCGGCGGCAAAGGCGACGCCGAACAACAGCACCACATAGCCCAGACACACCAGTATCAGGACATTCAGGGTTGCCATGTGTCCGCCTCCGCCTCGTCCTTTTCACGCGCGGCCAGTCGGCGGGCGGCAAAGCCGAAGACAACGCTGATCACGATCAGAACGGCCCAGCAGGCAAAGATGTAGTATATCGCCGCAGATAGCGGCACGGCCCCGGTCCCGCCGCTGTCATCCGGCCACAACAAGGGCAAGGCCAATAGGGCCGCGCCTAAGAACGGTAACAGGCGGGCGGCATCGGTCAGGCGGCGTCGGCGATAGCTCTGCCTCTCCAGGAACAGGGACGGTCGCCGCTGTCCGTCCTGGTCCGGCGCGGTCATAACCGCGATGCCTGCGCGTGCAGATCACGCACCGCCGTCAACACTTCGGTATTCGAGAACGGTTTGGTCATGAACCGGCTGACACCGGCCTTTTCGGCCATTTCCCGATCCCGTGACTGTCCGCGTGCGGTCAGCATCAGCACGGGCAATCCCTGCATGTCACTCAACTCGCGCAGATCGCGCAGGATTTCCATGCCGCTTTTACCCGGCAACATCACATCCAGAATAACCAGATCCGGCTGCGCGGCCACGATCACCTGAATGGCATCCGTCCCTTCGGCATGTGTTTCGACCTGCCACCCCTCGCGGGTCAGCAGAAATCGGATCGCCTCGGTAATGTTGGGCTCATCCTCAATCAGCAGAACCTTACGGCTCATGTTTGCAATCCCTCCCCATGACCCGTCGCACGCCTGGCAACCTGTCATGAACAGATTAAGCGTTGTGTCAGGAAACTGTCAAAAACCTTCGCTCAGAATTGAAGGCTCGCGACGCAAGGTACAGTCGGATTTTGGGCAGATGCGACAGCTGGTTCCGACCTGCACGGCTGCGGGGTCCGCCTGTGGTCCGTTTTCAACCGGCAGAACCAGCATCACTGAGCGATAGACGGGGTCCGCGCCAAAACTTTCGACAGGTTGCGGCCAGGCAATCGCATAACAGTCAAATTCAGCGGCTGAGCGCCCCAGTTGAACAACCCGCTTGCGGATCGGCACAAGTGGTCGGTTCAATGCGGTGAACACCGGCCATAGCGGACAGGCCTCGCCATGGCGAGGCAAGGCAAAACCCGGGGTCGGCTTGTAGAACAGAACGCTGCCAGAGGCGTCACAGATCACCAGACCCGCCGGGTTCGGCATCAGCCTTTCGGGCAACGTTGCAAGCCTGCGCAGGACCGTCGGCAGGTCGACGGAAAATCTGTTGGCCAGCGCCAGCGGATCGGGATTAGCCGCGTCAAACTCAGGTTCCAATTCCTGCAACGGCAATGCCTGCACATCGGTGGCATAAAGGGTGAGAACCCCCGACGCAATCGTGCGAGCCGCCGCCGTATCCACGGTTTCCAGAGAAATATTTTCAACACTGGCACCGGCTTCGAGATCGGGAAAATGAAATTCGTTTGCGTTGATGAATGCCTCAACTGCATCCAGCGGCGCCACGCGCAAATCGCCCTGCCCTTCGCTGTTGTCCAGATTAGTCATCAGCGCCTTGGAGCTTTCGGCGAGCCGCTCGGCATCCTGATGCAGGTTCCGGTGGAATCGGTCGCGCCAGCCAGCATCAATCTCACCGGGCTCGGCAAGAATTGCTGCGGTTGAGCGGATGGCCGCCGCCGTGGACAGAACCTCGTGCATGGAGGCGGCCAGATGCGGATCGTGCGTCAGTCGGTCGGACAGCGTTTCCACCGTGCGCTCCAGCGAAACCACACGTCGGTGCATCTGGGCCAGAACACCGGACCATCCGGGAAAGCGTCCGGCAAATTCCTCCAACCCGTCCTGTTCCGCCTGATGACCGACGGCGTCCGCTGCCGCCTCGCGCAGGGCGGCGATCAAAGTTTCCTCGATCCCTTGCGTCAGCAATGACGGTTCGACTGACAAGGCACTGGCAATATTTACCAACAATTTGCCGCCGATCCGTCGGCGATTATGTTCAATCAGGTTCAGATACGAGGCGGAAATCCCCACCCGGCGCGCAAGTTCCGCCTGTCGCAGGCCCGAAATCTGGCGTCGTTCGCGTATTCTGCTGCCTGTCAATGTGCCACGCATGATCGAGCTTTCTGAGCCAGTGGTAACGGTTGGCGGATTTGGTTTGCAATTTTCACGAACGATTATTGCTTGTTGCCGGTCATTTTTCAAACCAACTTTACATCGTTGACAATCTCAGATCAGCGATACTTCAGCCTTTCCGCAACCGCCCCCTTCTCAATGCAGCAAATACCCGTCACCATAGGTATATGAGCGACCCTGCTTTTGAATATGCCCCCATCGGCCTTGTCGAGTTGGAAAACCGCATTATTCGCCGCTGCAATCTGCAGTTCGCGCGGACCTTTGGCGGCGAGGAGGCCGAATATCGCAACATGCCATTGCTGCATCTTTACCCCTCGGTCGCCGATTGGGAGAGGATCGGCGCGCGCAGCCTGCAGGTGATGCGCGACACAGGATATTATTCGGATGAGCGCGTCATGCGGCGGCGTAACGGGGATTTGTTCTGGTGTCGCGCCCGGGGGCGGTCGCTGACCCCGGACGACCCGTTCCGCCACGGAATCTGGAGCTTTTCCGACATTTCCGAAGAACGTCCACTGGTTGAGTTGACCACACGCGAACGCGAAGTGGCGATCCTGTCGTGCCGAGGTCTTTCCGCCAAGGAAATCGGCGCCGAACTGGGGCTGAGTTACCGCACCATCGAGGCCTATAGGGCCCGCCTTTTGGAGAAATACGGCGCCCGCAAGCTGCCGGAACTGGTGGCCAAATTGTCGGGGACACCATTGTGATCGAAACCCCGCATCGTATCTGGCCAGAATGCCCCTGCTTTTCAGGGCCAGTCGGCGCTTTTCATGACCGACCGCTTGGCTTATAACGCTGCGTAATCAGACCAAAGCCCGCGCACAACAGACGGGCCAAAGGGGAACCTTCGAGGACACTCATGACAGATACCAAACACGAAGCGGATGTCGCGTTCATCAAGGCACTGGCCGAACTGTTGCGCGAAAACGACCTGACCGAATTGCAGGTCAAACGGGAATACGGTGAGGAAGACAGCCTGAACGTTCGGGTCAGCCGCTTGTCGAAAACCGCTCCGGCCGCTCCGGTTCAGATGGCCGTCCCGGCCGCCGCCCCCGTCGCCGCGCCAGCCGCCGCCCCTGCCGCAGCCGAGACCCCGGCCACCACCGACGATCCGGCCAGCCACCCCGGTGCCGTAACCTCGCCCATGGTCGGCACCATTTATATGCAGCCCGAACCGGGTGCGCCCTCGTTCATCACTGTAGGCGCCGCTGTTTCCGAAGGCGACACCCTGCTGATCGTCGAAGCGATGAAAACCATGAACCACATCCATGCGCCCAAATCAGGCACCATCAAGCGTATCCTGGTTACAGATGGCGACGCCGTGGAATTCGGCACCCCTCTGGTCATCGTTGAGTAAGGCGGGCCCATGTTCGACAAAATCCTGATTGCCAACCGAGGCGAGATCGCCCTGCGCGTGATCCGCGCCGCGCGCGAGATGGGGATAAAGACGGTCGCCGTCCACTCCACCGCCGATAGCGACGCGATGCATGTGCGCATGGCGGACGAATCGGTTTGCATCGGCCCCCCGCCCAGCCCGCAAAGCTATCTGTCCGTGCCCGCGATCATTTCGGCCTGCGAGATTACCGGCGCGCAGGCGATCCACCCCGGTTATGGCTTTCTGTCCGAGAATGCCGAGTTTGTGCAGATCGTCGAAGACCACGGTATCACCTTCATCGGTCCCACCGCTGAACATATCCGCGTCATGGGTGACAAGATCACCGCCAAAGAAACGATGAGGGACCTGGGCGTGCCTTGCGTACCCGGATCTGACGGCGGTGTGCCCGATCTGGCCGCGGCCAAGAAGATTGGGGAAGAATTCGGCTATCCTGTTATCATCAAGGCCACCGCCGGTGGTGGCGGACGCGGCATGAAAGTCGCGATGAATGCTGCTGAGATGGAAAGCGCCTTCATGACCGCGCGGGCCGAGGGCAAGGCTGCCTTTGGCAATGACGAGGTCTATATCGAAAAATACCTGACCACGCCGCGCCATATCGAGATTCAGGTTTTTGGCGATGGCAAGGGCAAGGCTGTGCATCTGGGCGAACGCGACTGTTCCCTGCAGCGCCGTCATCAGAAAGTGTTCGAAGAAGCGCCAGGCCCCTGCATCACCCCCGAGGAACGCGCCAGAATCGGCAAGGTCTGTGCGGATGCGGTTGCCAAGATCAACTATATCGGCGCGGGCACGATCGAGTTCCTGTATGAAAACGGCGAGTTCTATTTCATCGAGATGAACACCCGCCTACAGGTGGAACACCCGGTAACCGAAGGTATCTTTGGCGTCGATCTGGTGCGCGAACAAATCCTCGTGGCGGCGGGTGAACCGATGTCATTCGGTCAGGACGATCTTGTGATCAACGGCCACTCTATCGAGGTTCGCATCAACGCTGAAAAGCTGCCCAATTTCTCGCCCTGTCCGGGCAAGATCACGGCCTATCACGCGCCGGGCGGTCTGGGTGTGCGGATGGATTCCGCACTGTATGACGGATACTCGATCCCGCCCTATTACGACTCGCTGATTGGCAAGTTGATCGTTCAGGGACGCGACCGGGACGAAGCATTGGCTCGGCTTGAACGTGCGCTGGGTGAACTGATCGTGGACGGGATCGACACCACCGTTCCGCTGTTCCATGCCCTGCTTCAGGAACCCGACATTCATAGCGGCAATTACAACATCCACTGGCTGGAGCACTGGCTTGCGGAGAACATGGCCCAGTAAGACAACAGGACCGGGGGGGCAATCGCCCTCCGGCCTCAGGGCACCCGACATGAGTCTATCCCCAGAACTATTGTTACACGGCTATTCTATCGGCATTTTTCCGATGGCCGAGCATCGCGACGACCCCGAACTGTTCTGGGTCGATCCCAAAATTCGTGGCGTGTTCCCTCTGGACGGTTTCCATATCTCGCGCAGCCTTGCCCGGCGCATTCGTGGATGTGGGTTTGCGATCACCATCAACCAGAGTTTCGACGGCGTGGTGGATGGCTGCGCCGATCGAACCGACACATGGATCAATTCCGAACTGCGCAGGCTGTATCGATCGCTGCATCAGAACGGTCAGGCGCATTCACTGGAAGTGTGGGACGGCGCCGAATTGGTCGGGGGTGTCTATGGTGTTGCCCTTGGGGCCGCGTTTTTTGGTGAAAGCATGTTTTCACGCCGCAGGGATGCGTCAAAGATTGCGCTGGCCTATTTGGTGGACCGTTTGCGGCGCACGGGTTTTACCCTGTTTGATACACAGTTTCTGACCGCCCATCTGGCCTCGCTGGGCGCGATTGAAATTCCGCGGGCGGTTTATCACTCGGAGTTAAAGCAAGCCCTTGATCTGAGTGCGGATTTCACCGCCGACCTGACCCAAACCCCTCAGGATGTGATACAGCGGATCACCCAGACGTCGTAGCGCGCGTGATCCAGCGCGTTCAATGCAGGCGAGGCGGCGATCATCCAGCCATCGAACAATTGCTCGGATTTGCCCTGCTCCCAAATCGTGAGATAGGCAAATGCGTCTCCGGTCGGGTTGTCCGCCGGGTACCGGCAATCTCCCAGCGCGACATCCAACCCGAAAACAGCCTCGGTCTGGCCGGATTGAATTTCAACATCCAGGGTTTGGCCGCTGACCTTGTCCAGCCCGCGCAGCATGGCGCCGGGGCCGGATTCGACCTTTTGCTGCGCCCAGACACTGGTCGCGGTAAAAACCACCGCGATCAAAGCTGCGCGTATCATTCGCTGCCGTCTCCGGCGACGAATTTGACCAGGAGCGAGATCAGGCTGACTGCGCCTTGCGTATCTTCGATCTCATCTCCGGCTTCAAAGTAGAATGGCGACCCGCCGGGCATGACCTCGACAAAGTTACCGCCCAACAGCCCTTCGGATGAAATCACAACGGCGCTGTCATCCGGGATTAGGACGCCGTCCGTGACAGAAAAACTGGTGTCGGCACGATATGTGTCAGAATTCAGAGTGACATCTGTCACGGTCCCGATCTTTACGCCCGCCAACCGTACATCGGTGCCCACCCCGACGCCTTCGAGCGATCGGAATGAAGCGCCCAACTCATAGCCTGCGCGGTTCTGCGACAGGCCCGTGGATTGGCTGGCATAGACGCCAAATGCGACGGCACAGGCCAGAACGACCCCGCCGACAAGGACTTCGGTCATGTTGTGGGAAGACATTGCTTGTTTCGCCTATTCCGGGCTCCAGGCCTCATAATCCTTGCGCTCGATCGGGATGGGGCGACGCAGGGATCCAGCGGGCGCATAGGCCAATGCCGTGCCTGTGAGGTTTTCTTGATGGGGTTTTTCCCAGGATTTATGTGGCAGTGGTTTATCCGTCGGGGGTTCATCCCAGGTGCGATGCAGCCAACCGTGCCAATCGGGATCAATCCGGCTGGCCTCGGCCTCACCATTGAAAATCACCCAGCGTCTGCTGTCGTCGGCGGTGCGGTAGAACACGTTGCCCTCGTCATCTTCACCGACCTTGACGCCCTTGCGCGCGGTATAGATCTGGGTGTTCAGGGTTGCCCCGTTCCACCAGGTCACAGCCCGCAAAAGAGTGTTCAGGATTCCCATCGGTTACCTCCGACAATTCTGTTCCTGCAGATATGAACCAAAGGCAGGCCAAGGTCCAGTGTCACGTCAGCCACACCGGTTATTCCGGCAGAAAGGCGGTCACTTCGATCTCGATCCGGTATTTTGGGTCGATCAGCCCGCATTCGATCATCGTTGTCACTGGTGGATTGGCGCCGAACGTCTCACTCAGGACAGGCCAGCAGGGTTCGAGCTCGGCCCGGTCCGGCAACATATAGGTCACGCGCACCACATCGGCAAAGCTTGCACCGGCCTCAGCCAGGGCCTTTTCGATGACCGCCAGAGCTGAGCGGCATTGGTCCACTACTCCATCGCCCTGCCCGACTGTGCCCGCGACATGGACCCAGCCCCCGGCAACAACCGCCCGGCAATATCCGACTTTGGCCTCGAATTCGCCACCCGATGAGATTCGTTTGATTGTCATTTCACCCTCACATGAAAACGGCGCGGGCAATGCCGCGCCGTGTACGTTTGTTCTTGATCCGCTGTTAGCCCGCCGACGCCGATTCCTGCGCCGCGTCTGCATAGATGATCAGCGGTTGCGCATCCGAGGTTACGGCTTCGAGGTTCACCATAACTTCGGTGACGTTTTTCAGCCCCGGCAGTTCGAACATCGTGTCCAGAAGGATATCTTCGAGGATCGAGCGCAGGCCACGTGCACCGGTCTTGCGTTCGATGGCTTTCTTGGCAATCGCCTTCAGCGCATCGTCGGTAAAGGCCAGTTCGGCATCTTCCAGTTCGAACAGGCGCTGATACTGCTTGACCAAAGCGTTCTTGGGCTTGGTCAGAATGGTGACCAGAGCATCCTCATCCAGATCTTCCAGAGTGGCCAGAACCGGCAGACGACCGACGAATTCCGGGATCAACCCGAATTTCAGCAGATCTTCGGGCTCAAGCTCCTGAAAGATCTCACCAACGCCGCGTTCATCATTGTCGCGCACATCCGCGCCAAAGCCCATGGCCGAGCCCTTGCCGCGCTGCGCAATGATCTTGTCCAGACCGGCAAACGCGCCACCACAGATGAACAGGATATTCGTGGTGTCCACCTGCAGGAATTCCTGCTGGGGATGCTTGCGACCACCCTGCGGCGGAACGCTGGCAACTGTGCCTTCCATCAGTTTCAACAGCGCTTGCTGCACACCTTCGCCCGACACGTCACGCGTGATCGAGGGGTTTTCCGACTTTCGCGTGATCTTGTCGACCTCGTCGATATACACGATGCCACGCTGCGCGCGTTCGACATTATATTCGCTGGACTGCAGCAGTTTGAGGATGATGTTTTCAACATCTTCACCCACATATCCAGCCTCGGTCAGCGTGGTCGCATCCGCCATCGTAAAGGGCACGTCCAGAATCCGCGCCAGCGTTTGCGCCAGCAACGTCTTGCCGCAACCAGTCGGACCGATCAGCAGGATGTTGGATTTGGCCAACTCAATATCGCTGCCCGCCTTCTGCGCGTGGTTCAGTCGCTTGTAGTGGTTGTGGACCGCTACTGACAGCACCCGCTTGGCAGTGGCCTGACCGATCACATAATCGTCCAGCACCTCGCAGATATCCTTGGGCGTTGGCACCCCATCCGAAGATTTCAGGCCGCTGGCCTTGGTCTCTTCGCGGATGATGTCCATACACAACTCGACGCACTCATCGCAGATGAACACGGTCGGGCCAGCGATCAGCTTGCGGACCTCATGCTGGCTTTTGCCGCAGAAACTGCAGTAGAGCGTGTTCTTGCCGTCACCGCCTGAATTCGTCGCCATGTTGTACCTTTCGGGCTCCGTCCCGGCGGCCCTGGTCGGGCCGCGCATTCCGCCTGTTGCTGCAGCTTAGGCCAGCACTGTGGCAGCTACAATCTCAAAATCACTCCTCGCGACGTAACCGCGGAAATTTGAAATCAGGATTCGCTGTCGTCCATCTTGGCGCGATTTTCGACGATCTCGTCGATGTGACCCCATTCCTTGGCCTCTTCCGGGCTCATGAAATTGTCACGATCCAGCGCTTTTTCAACGGACTTTTTGGTCTGCCCGGTATGACGTACATATATATCATACAGGCGATCCTTGAGTTTCTGCGTCTCGGCCGCGTGGATCATGATATCACTGGCCTGACCCTGATATCCGCCGCTGGGCTGGTGCACCATGATACGACTGTTGGGCAGCGAAAAGCGCATTCCATTCTCACCGCCAGCCAGCAGAACCGACCCCATCGAGGCCGCCTGACCGATTACCAATGTCGAACATTTCGGCTTGATATACTGCATTGTGTCGTAAATCGACAAACCACTGGTCACCACACCCCCCGGCGAGTTGATGTAGATCGAGATTTCCTTGGTCGGGTTTTCGCCTCAAGATGCAGCAGTTGGGCAACGACCAAATGGCTCATCCCGTCATGGATTGGGCCGTTGATGAAAATGATCCGCTCTTTCAGCAAGCGCGAGAAAATGTCATATGCCCGCTCACCCCGGCTGGTCTGTTCGACGACCATGGGGACGAGCGTGTTCATGTAGGTGTCAACTGGATCGAACATACGAAACCTGCCTGTTTTGCTATGGATCGGGACATTACCCGAGAAAATGTTACCCGAGTCTTAGTGCTGCCGTCGGGGGGCTGCAAGGGGGGCCGGACCGATCAGTGAACGGCGCGATTTGGCAAACGTGGTTTTGACCAATTTACAATGGGTTGCCCGCACACCGGACCATCCCCACACGTTACGGAATTCACAACCAATCGCAGTGAAATTTACGAGATCGACACAGGAACGGACGCAAGTCTTCACATTTTCCCCTAAAATTTCACAGTATTTTGATCCATGCATATACAAATACATGATTGGAATATGTAGACGACTCACCGCTCAAACTGCACAAGCAAGCTTTACCAACGCGTAAATCGGGCAAGCTAAGGACATGAAAATGGCACTCCCCCAGTTTTCAAATGAGATGCTCTCAGAGGATCTGGATCATATGGTCGCGAACGCGACGCGCGCTTCGAACTTTCTGAAAGCGATCAGCCACGAAGGCCGGTTGATGATCTTGTGTCATCTGGTCTCGGGCGAAAAATCCGTAACCGAACTGGAGGAGTTGCTGTCCGCGCGACAAGCCGCTGTATCCCAGCAGCTGTCCCGCCTCAGGCTTGAGGGTCTGGTGACCCCGCGCCGCGAAGGCAAGGCGATCTACTACCGGCTGGCCGATGACCGTCCGCGCCGGATGCTCGAAATTGTCTATGAGCTGTTTTGTGAACAGGGCAATAGCTAAGCCCTGAACAGCGATACCGGGCCGCAACCGTTCGACATCACCACATGTCACAGGTTTTGCGCGCCCCGCTCCGCCCCTGAAATGCGACTGTCGATCCGCGGCAATTCTTCCTGACAAATCAGTGGCTCTGTCCTGTGAAAACTGCTAGTCCCACTGGAACACGCACTTATGGAGTTACCGATGATCCGCGCATTTCTGATTGGACTGGCCCTGTTCACCCTGACCGCCTGTGAAACTGCCAAAGGGGCAGGAAAAGACATCGAAAAGGCTGGCGATGCCATCCAGAGCGCGGCAACGGACGTTCAGGAAAACCTCTGATCCGCCGGGCACCATCCCAAAATCACCAAGAATAAACTCCGGTCCCAATCGGGGCCGGACGGCCAAGGCATTTTCCCATACGGCATCGCGCTGAAGGTCCGCGAGGTCCTGATCGCGCCGTGCCTGGGAACGCCGCATTCCGGCACAGTCTGATCTGAACCCTTGCCGCAGGCAGCCACCCTGACCGCCCGGCCCGTCTCCCTCCCTGTGGAGACGTCGGTTCCGTTTATTGAGAAGCGTTCCGACCCGCCGCGTTACCAATTACGCGCTGCCGCAGTCTTTCCCCAGCGGCAGAAAGTACCCCCTACTTCCGCTACTGTATGCACACATCTTTTCCCGCACGCGGAATTAGGTTCTGAACCTTGCCGTTTTGTCATATCGGTTCTATCTCCTGTCTTGCTGTTTCAAGGGGGTAGAGATGCAAAACTCGAGTTCGCATTTTGGTGATTGTCGTTTGGATCAGGCTGAACGCTTTTTGCATGGTCGTCTTGTCGAGGTCGGTCCTCGTGGTATTTCGGTGCGTAGCGTCGGCGGCAATCGCGCAGGTGAGGTTCGCTTTGGTCGGTTTTTGAGGAACGAGAAGGTGACAGTGAAAAAGATTGTCGAAAAGGCCGGGAAGGTCACGTCCGGGCGCGTTGACGGTCTGCATGTTCTGGCGATTCAAGACACAACGAGCTTTCGTGATGATGGGTCGGGAAACTGCATTGTCGGCCATGCTACGATCGCGGTGGAGGCCGAACAGGGCACGTTGCTCGGAGCGGTTGACATGCAACTCATTGAACGCTCTGGCGGCCGCAAGAAGCCGCCCAAAAATCGACCTCTTCGTGAAAAAGAGAGCTATCGCTGGCTTGAAAGCATGCAAACTAGTGCCGCCGTTCTGAACGCGGCTGCGAATGTCACGGTTATAGCCGACCGTGAAGGGGACATCTTCGAGATGTTTGCATGCCGCCCAAAAGGCGTGGACGTCCTGGTCCGAGCGTCCCATGATCGCAATCTTTCCGATGATACAGGCAAGCTCTTTTTCAGCCTTGAGGGCACGCCGCAGCAAGAACATACGGTCGAGTTGCCCGCGCGACCCGGGCAGAAGAAGCGCACGGCCCGGATTGGCGTTCGTTTCGCTTGCGTTACCCTGCCGCACCCCAAAAACAGACCGATTGAACAAGGCGTTCCCGCCAGCACGTCCGTCTACATCGTTGAGGCGCGAGAAATCGACCCGCCAGTAGGTGTGCAGCCTGCACGTTGGCGCCTGCTGACCAGCCATCGGGTCGAAACATTCGAACAGGCACGATGGATCACTCAACTCTACCGTCGGCGCTGGGTCATTGAGCAGGTTTTCCGGACCATTAAGACCAAAGGTTTCGACATCGAAAACGTGTCTATGGAGCCCGCACCCTTCAAAACTCTTTGCGCAATGACGCTTATCGCGGGGATATCCTGCATGCAGCTCGTGCAGGACCGGGATGGCGCAGGCAAACGCCCGCTGGAGGATGTATTCGAGGCGCAGGATCAACCGGTCCTTGAGGCCGTATCCGCTTCGCTTGAAGGTAAGACCGAAAAGCAGAAAAACCCGCATCCAAAGGGGTCGCTCGCCTTTGCAGCCTGGGTGTGCGCCCGTCTCGGTGGCTGGACCGGATATTATGGGAAACCGGGCCCCGTGGTTATGTTGCGCGGTCTCTATCAATTTAGGTCAATCCAACTCGGATATGGGATCGCTGGAAATGTGTGAATCGAGTAGCCTACTTCCGGGCGGGCCGGAAACGCTTCAGTTCACCTGACGTTCCAGAACGGTGCTATAGGTCGTTCCGTTCCGCAGGCTACGGAAATCTGCATAGATCTTTCCATCCTCATACCGCGCATCGATCAACGCGTTGGCCCCAATGATCAGTGGAGAGGTTTCGACCAGACCGATCTTGCCCGAGCCATCCAGACTGATCGCGCCCGTGACCTCGTATTCCTGCCACACATCCAAACTGTCGCTGCGCCACTTGCTGGGTCCCCAGAACACATTGTCCTGTTGCTGCTGGATATCGATCACCCACTCGGCCTGATTAAAGCGCGGCTGGTCGCCCTTGTAGTAATGGCTGGGCTGAACGGTTGTATAAGCCCCCATCCAGGTCCCACGCAGGTCCGGCGTCGCATCAGCCAGCGCGGCGGTGCCAAGAGTGAGGGTCGTGGCCAGAGCAGCTGCTCCGGCGGTCATGTATCTGGTCATGGGCTCTCTCCATCTCATGGGGCCGATACTGGCCTGTTGAACAGATTGGGAG
Organism: uncultured Ruegeria sp.; assembly: GCA_963422555.2. Lineage (GTDB taxonomy): Bacteria > Pseudomonadota > Alphaproteobacteria > Rhodobacterales > Rhodobacteraceae > Ruegeria. The sequence goes on along the minus strand of CAXXPZ010000113.1, from coordinate 1,991 downwards.
GGAGAGAGGCGGTTACAACTTACCTAAGGGAAACTTCATGATTGGTTTAGGTGGGCGTTAGATGCGCCGGTCGAACCGCAGCACTGAAGGCCACGACCGGCCTGAGGGGGTGAGGCCCGTCTCGGAAACGGTCCAGTGGATCGTTTCAGGGCCGAACGGGCGGAGCCCCGGGGCGCAAACGCGCCGGTCGTTCTGCCGGAGGCATGCTTTCAACATGACACGGCCCGGCAATGCCGCTGGGCAGGTAGGTTGATTAGATCGAGACTTGTGAAGCCACTTCTTGAACCAGTATACCTTTACCAAGCACCATTAGCTCTAATATCTTTCAGATAGTTACAGGCCACATCAAACAATGAGTGAAAAAAATATCAAATCTTCATAAGCTCCACCTTCCTTGACCTACAGAAAGAACGCCAGACCCTTCAACGAGCAACCCTAAACTTAGGGCACATACCAGCAGGAATGGAACTATTCCCTGCCACAGACACAGATCAGCTTACTTACATGTAACTACCCAGCTACCCCTCTGACTGAATTCAATATGACATTCTTTGCGGACGAGGTGGTCGAGCGCTGCATCGGCAAGAATCAACCAAAATCATCGTGGGATCGTCCTGAAATGTCGGAAAGGCGCATTGCCGAATTTCAGAAGTTTGGGGTAACAGATTGCATAGAAACCTGAGATGACAATTTGGGGGTCAGCGATCAATGAGCTATTATGCCAGTGATGTGGACGGCGGTTACTTTACTTTCGATGAGCGGCTGTCAGCCCTTTCCGAACTGATCTCGATGATCGACCGACCGGGCGACTATTGTGTGTATGGGCGGTTTCCTACCCCAATGCCTCGCATCTGGAACCACACGACAGGCGTCCTCGCATTCCCTCTCCAACCGGCACAATTACAGGACTTGATCACACTTGGTGAACGCGCACCATATGGACGCGGCGCAGAAACAATTTTGGACAGGTCCGTTCGTGACTGTTGGCAGGTTTCGCCAGATCAAATCAGCGTAGGAGGAGAAACCTGAGGCGAAACATTCAATCGCATCCTCAACCGTGCGGCCGAAGGCCTCGGCTACCCGCCGGAAGCTGTCGACGCGGAACTTTACAAAAGGCTCAGTTTCCAATTCGTATGCATGGCCTGTCGATTGCGTTGGCGAGACACGCACGGGGTGAGGCGCTTTCCAGTTCCAGATGCTGAAACCATCGCAGGTAGTTGTCGAGATATTTGGTTGCGACCCCCCGGTAGCGCCGCAGGAAATCCTTCAACTGGCTGTGTCGATTGTTGACTGTCTGAATGTGAAAGGCGTCGCGCACCCGCTCACCACTGGACAGGTTCAACGCTTCGTGGCGCACACCGATTACGGCGGCACAGGGCGGATAGGCGCGGTGACCATCACTTACCAGAACGATATCCTCGTCCACGACCGGTTCGATGACCTCCCGCAAGCTGTCAGCATTGACCGCAGGGAGAACGGCACTGACTGTCGTGCCACTCCGGTCAGCGGCAACCAGCACCGGAACCTGCTCATCTGAAAGCCCCCTTTTGCTGGCCTTGCCGCCCCGGCGTCGCGCTTTGCGTCCCAGTTTCCGTTGGCCCTTGCGGCTTTTCAGGACATAGGTTTCGTCGGCCTCGACAATGCCCGTGAGCTTGCGGGGCTGCGGGCTTTCTGCGGTGAGAAACCGGTGCCGCCAGCGAAATGCAGTAGTGACGGCAAACCCGCAATGTTCTGCCGATCGGCGAACCGTCAACCCATCTGCAAGGCAAGTTCCAAAGGCAAGCCACTTGTCTTTGCGGTGAAGACCCGCCAAAGGGGTGCCGGTCGCGGCATTGAATGTCTTCTTGCACCCCTTGCACTGATATCGCCGCAGGCCTCGGGCCTTGCCCCGCGAGAGTGCCCCTGGTGTGCCGCAATGCGGACACGGGCGATCTTCCCCTACACTCGCTTCAATAGCCGCCAGCGAGGCTGACGCTTGCGAACCTCCTGAG
>CAXXPZ010000112.1:0-29305 GCA_963422555.2 uncultured Ruegeria sp. | reverse complement strand
TTGAGGCGCTGGTGGCCGATCTGGAAACCAGCGATGCGGCGCAGACGGCACAGATTACCGAGTTAGAGCAGCAACTGACCGACGAGGAAGCCGCCCGCTTGGCCGAGGCCGCGGCGGCCGAAACCCTACGCAACCGTTTGCAGAATGCCGATGCCGAACTAACGGCCATGACCCTCGCGCTTGAAGCGCAGCGGAAAGAGGCCGAGGAGACACTGACCCTGCTGGCTGCAGCGCAGGCTGCCCGGGCTGAATTGGAACGGCAGTTCGGCGAATTGAATCCCGAACAACTCAAAGCCCAGTTGCAGGCCGCGCTTGCGGCGCAAACACAGGCGCAGACTGACGCAGCGGAACAAAGAACACTGGCCGAAGAACGCGCGGCCTTGCTGGCAGTGGCGCGCGACTCGCTGGCCTCGGAACAAGAGATTTCGACCGAAGCGCAGCGGCAGACAGCCCTGTTGAACCAGCAGATGTCGGCGCTGCGCGGGCAGCTTGGGTCGTTGCAGGCCTTGCTGGACGACTACGAAGAACGCAACGCCGCGGCAGATATTAGAATCCAGACGCTGGGGCAGGATCTGAACGCGGCGCTGGCCCGCGCGGCCTCGGAAGAACGCCGTCGTCGTCTGCTGGAAGAGGCTGAACGCATCCGGTTGGAGGCTGAGGCCGAAGAACTGGCAGGACAGAATCAGGAACTGACCGCACAGGCCGAGGATCTGCAAAGATACCGATCCGAATTCTTTGGCCGTTTGCGTGATGTTCTGGGCGATCAGGACGGCGTGCGGATCGAAGGCGACCGGTTCGTCTTTTCGTCCGAGGTTCTGTTCTCAACCGGATCGGCTGTCCTGTCGAATGAAGGCCGTCAGGAAGTTGCCAAGGTGGCCAACATCCTGCGCAGCGTCGCGGCGGAAATTCCCGAAGGCCTGAACTGGGTGATCCGGGTAGATGGTCATACCGATAACGTGCCCGTATCGGGTTCGGGGCGCTATCGCGACAACTGGGAGCTCAGCCAGGGGCGGGCATTGTCCGTCGTGCGCTATATGGTCGATGCGTTGGGTATTCCGCCCTCACGGTTGGCGGCAAACGGATTTGGCGAATTCCAACCGGTCAACCCGGCAGACACACCTGAGGCGCGGGCTCAGAATCGCCGGATCGAGTTGAAACTGACCGAGCGCTAGAGGCGCGAAACCGGCAAAGAAAAAGCCCACCGTTTCAGGCGGGCTTTGTTGGTTGCGATTGTTCCGGGTTATCAGTCCGCTGTCAGCAGTGGCGGCTTGTCACCTGGAATGCGCGGCTGATCTGGACCGAGAATCTCCAAATCCAACTCGCCCTTCTTGACCGAGACCCGAACAACGCCGCCCTTGGCCAGTTTGCCAAACAGCAACTCTTCGGCCAGCGGTTTCTTGATGTGTTCCTGGATCACGCGGCCCAGTGGGCGGGCGCCCATCTTGTCGTCATAACCCTTGTCGGCCAGCCATTCGGCGGCTTTGGGTGTCAGGTCGATGGTCACGCCACGATCCAGCAATTGCGCCTCAAGCTGCAGCACGAATTTCTCGACCACCTGCAGGATGACCCCCTTCGGCAGCGGCGCGAAGGAGATCACCGCATCCAGACGGTTGCGGAATTCCGGCGTGAACATGCGTTCGATCGCGGCGGTATCCTCGCCCTCGCGACGGTCCCGGGCAAAGCCGATGGCGGCCTTGGCCTGTTCCTGCGCACCCGCGTTCGAGGTCATGATCAGAACCACGTTGCGGAAATTCACCGTGCGGCCGTTGTGATCGGTCAACTCACCGTGGTCCATCACCTGCAACAGGATATTGAACACGTCGGGATGCGCCTTTTCGATCTCATCCAGCAGCAGCACGCAATGCGGATGCTGGTCAACACCGTCAGTCAACAGTCCGCCCTGATCGAACCCGACATAACCCGGAGGGGCACCGATCAGGCGGCTGACCGCGTGTTTCTCCATGTATTCCGACATGTCGAACCGCAGGAGTTCTACACCCAGCGTATCCGCCAGCTGTTTCGCAACCTCGGTCTTGCCCACACCAGTGGGGCCGGCGAACAGGTAGTTGCCGATGGGTTTTTCAGGCTCGCGCAATCCGGCACGCGCCAGTTTGATCGCGCTGGACAGCGCCACGATGGCGTCATCCTGACCAAACACCACCCGTTTCAGCGAGGCTTCGAGGTCTTTCAGAAGCTCGGCATCGTCCTTGGTGACATTCTTGGGCGGAATGCGGGCGATCTTGGCGACAACCGCCTCAATCTCTTTCACGCCGATGGTCTTGCGACGCTTGCTTTCCGCAACCAGATGCTGCGCCGCACCGGCCTCATCGATCACGTCGATTGCCTTATCCGGCAGTTTGCGGTCGTTGATATAGCGTGCAGCCAGTTCCACCGCCGTCTTGATCGCGTCGGCGGTATATTTGATCTCGTGATGTTCTTCGAAATAAGGCTTGAGACCGCGCAGGATTTTTACGCTGTCCTCGACCGAAGGTTCGTTTACGTCAATCTTCTGGAACCGGCGGCTTAGCGCGCGATCCTTTTCAAAATGCTGACGGAATTCCTTGTAGGTGGTCGACCCCATGGTGCGCAGCTTGCCGCCCTGAAGCGCGGGCTTGAGCAGGTTCGAGGCGTCCATCGCCCCGCCCGACGTGGCCCCGGCACCGATGACTGTGTGAATTTCGTCGATGAACAGAACTGCATCGGGGTGGTCTTCCAAATCGGTCACCACGGCTTTCAGCCGTTCTTCGAAATCGCCACGATAACGTGTACCTGCCAGCAGGGCCCCCATATCCAGCGAATAGATCGTGGTGTTCGACAGCACATCCGGCGCTTCTCCGGCCACGATCTTGCGGGCCAGACCCTCGGCAATGGCGGTTTTGCCCACACCGGGATCACCCACCAACAGCGGGTTGTTCTTACGGCGGCGGCACAGCACTTGAATACAGCGCTCGACCTCGTCAGCGCGACCGATCAGCGGGTCAACTTCACCCGCACGCGACTTGGCGTTCAGATCGACGCAGTATTTACCAAGCGCGCTTTCTTTCTGTTCGGCTTCGTTTGTGGTGGATTGCGCCTCTTCCTCAACCTCATCCGCGCCGGTGACCGACCGGTTTTCACCATAGGCAGGGTCCTTGGCGACACCATGCGCGATGAAATTGACCGCGTCATAGCGCGTCATATCCTGTTCTTGCAGGAAATACGCGGCGTTGCTTTCGCGTTCGGCGAAGATGGCCACCAGAACGTTGGCGCCGGTCACTTCGGTCCGACCAGAGCTTTGAACGTGGATCGCGGCGCGCTGGATGACCCGCTGGAACGCGGCAGTGGGCACCGCTTCGGACCCGTCGATATCGGTGACAAGATTTGACAAATCCTCGTCGATGAATTCGACCAGAGTGCTGCGCAACTCTTCCAGATCGACGCTGCATGCCTTCATCACCCGGATCGCATCGGGTTCTTCCAGCAGCGCCAGAAGAAGATGTTCCAGCGTCGCAAATTCATGTCGCCGTTCATTCGCAGCCGCCAGGGCCGCGTGTATGGCTTGTTCCAATGTGCTCGAGAATGAAGGCACGCGGGTGCTCCTCTGTCTTGGGTCAGAAGGGGCCGGGCTTCGGCCGGATCCCCATCCCAACCATGTCCTCATACTATTAGAGTTTGGTTGATCGTGGCCCCGCTTCAAGGGTTTTCTTGCTCTTGACAGTCACATTTGTTGTGACCGTGGCCGTGAAGAGGGGCAGATAGGCATTAAAAATTGTCTTTTCTAGACCTGATCTCGGCGAATACGGATGCGGGATCGGCGTTTTCCATGCCCAGATGCGCCTGAATCGCGGGATTCTCGGCGCGCAGAAATGGGTTTGTGGCCTTTTCCAGCGCCAATTCCGAGGGAACAGTGGGTTTTCCAGCTGCGCGGGCACTGTCGATTTCGGCGACTCGGTTTTTGAGCTCCGGATTGTCCGGATCGACCGTCACGGCGAATTTTGCGTTGGATTGCGTGTATTCGTGGCCGGAATACACGATTGTATCGTCGGGCAGCGCAGCCAGTTTGCTAAGCGATTGCCACATTTGGGCTGCAGAGCCTTCGAACAAACGACCGCAGCCAAGGGCCATCAGGCTATCGGCCGTGAATACCGCACGACTTTTCGGGAAATAAAACGCGATATGTCCAACAGTATGCCCGGAGACATCAAAGATCTGCACGGATTCGCCGCCGATCTGCAGGGTTTCGCCTTCGGAAACCTCAGTGTCCAGCGGCGGCAGGCGATGCGCATCCGCAGCGGCGCCGATCACCGTGGCGGGATGGCGGGCCAGAATGTCGGCCAGCCCGTCGATGTGATCCCAATGATGGTGGGTCAGCAGAACATGGCTAAGTTGCCAGCCTCTCGTCTCAAGCTCGGCAAGAATCGGACCCGCCTCGGGGGCGTCGATCAATGCGGTCTCACCACTGGCGGCGTCATGCGCCAGAAAGGCGTAATTGTCGCTGAGGCAGGGGATTGTGATGATTTCAAGAGGCATGGTCTTTTGCCCTTTCGTTGCTAGACTGCGCGCAGCTAAGCCGATTGACAGGGTGTCCGCAATGCATCTTGATGTGCAGGATCTGAGGAACTTCTATTATCGCAGCACCCTTGGGCGCGCCGCTCAGGCGGCGATCCGTGCGCGACTGGTGGATTTATGGCCCGAGGCCAAGGGTCAAACCGTAGCGGGGTTCGGGTTTGCCGTCCCGCTGTTGCGCCCGTATCTGGCTGATGCGCGCCGCGTGATTGGCCTGATGCCCGGGCCGCAAGGGGTGATGCCCTGGCCCGCCGGGATGCCCAATGTATCGGTGCTGACCGAAGAAACCATGTGGCCGATCGAAACCGGGCATGTGGACAAGCTTGTGGTCATGCACGGGCTGGAAACGTCAGAACGACCGAGCCAGTTGCTGGAGGAATGCTGGCGGGTGCTGGGCCCGGGGGGCAGGGCGCTGTTTGTGGTGCCGAACCGCGCGGGGCTGTGGTCGCGTTCCGACCGCACGCCATTCGGGTTCGGTCGCCCCTATTCGGCAAGTCAGCTGGAAAGCCAGCTGAGAGAGCATCATTTTGTGCCCGACAAACATTGCTCGGCTTTGTATCTGCCGCCCTCTTTCCGGCGATTCTGGCTGAAATCCGGCAGCCTGATTGAAAAGACAGGTCAACGGATGCCGACGGTCATGGCGGGGGGTGTTTTGATGGTCGAGGCCAGCAAGCGCATTCGCCCGCCCAGCGGCAACGTGACCAAAGATACGGCGAAACGTCCGATCAAGGCGCTGGATGGATTGCTGAAACCGGCCTGAGATAGCTGCCTCTCCGTTGGGGAGATGCCGCGCGGATATGCGGGAAAAAGGTCACAGGAATCGCCAAAAGCTGCAGTTTCGTAACATTTTTCAATCGATCTGACAGGCCGAAAGGGCCCAACTTGGCGTAAGTATCTGAATCATAACAATTTGTGGATAATTTCATTACTGTTAGTTTATATTGCGAGGTTGGTTCTGCTCTGCTACATCCCCGGTGATTTTGATCCCCGGCCGTATGGGCGGGGTTTCTTCACGCCCCCGGGGTAGCTGCCGCAACGCGAATTCGGGGCCCAAAGTATCGGAAGGGTGGACGTGTCCGAACCAGCTTCGATTTCCACAGGCATTGCTGAACGCTATGCCACAGCGATCTTTGAGATCGCCAAAGAGAATAATGACCTTGCAGGTCTGGAATCCGGCATCAAGGATCTGGCAGCAGATTTGGGCGAAAGCGCCGATTTGCGCGACCTGATTGCCTCGCCGCTGATTTCCCGCGCTGAGCAGGAAAGCGCGATCACAGCGATCGCCGACAAGATGGGTCTGCATGCGATCCTGCGCAACACTCTGGCGCTGATGGCGCAAAAGCGCCGCCTGTTTGTAGTACCGCAACTGGTGCAGGTCCTGCGCGACATGCTGGCAGACGAACGCGGCGAAGTGACCGCCGATGTCGCCTCGGCCAAGGCGCTGACCAAGACCCAGTTGGACAAACTGTCCAAGACGCTGTCCGAGCGTGTGGGCAAGACCGTGACAATAAATGAGACCGTTGATGAAAGCCTCATCGGCGGTCTTGTCGTTAAAGTGGGCTCAAAGATGATCGACAGATCGATCCGCTCCAAGCTCAACTCCCTACAGAATGCAATGAAAGAGGTCGGATAAATGGGAATCCAAGCTGCAGAGATTTCTGCAATCCTGAAAGACCAGATCAAGAATTTTGGTCAGGAGGCCGAAGTGGCCGAAATCGGCCGCGTGCTGAGCGTCGGCGACGGGATTGCCCGTGTATACGGTCTGGACAATGTGCAAGCCGGTGAAATGGTCGAGTTTCCGGGCGGCATCATGGGGATGGCGCTGAACCTGGAAAGCGACAACGTCGGTGTTGTGATCTTCGGCTCTGACCGGGACATCAAAGAAGGTGACACCGTCAAGCGCACCAACTCGATCGTGGACGTTCCGATTGGGGATGAGCTGCTGGGCCGCGTTGTTGACGGTCTGGGCAACCCGCTGGACGGCAAGGGCCCGATCAAGGCAACCAAGCGAGGCGTTGCAGACGTCAAGGCCCCCGGCATCATCCCGCGTAAATCGGTGCACGAACCGATGGCAACCGGCCTGAAATCGGTTGACGCGATGATCCCGATTGGCCGTGGCCAGCGGGAACTGATCATTGGTGACCGTCAGACCGGCAAAACCGCCGTTGCGCTGGACGCGATCCTGAACCAGAAAACCTACAACGAAGCGGCTGGCGACGACGAGTCGAAAAAGCTGTATTGCGTTTACGTGGCTATCGGTCAGAAACGTTCGACCGTTGCCCAGCTGGTGAAGAAACTGGAAGAATCCGGTGCGATTGATTATTCGATCGTTGTGGCCGCAACCGCGTCCGACCCGGCGCCGATGCAGTTCCTGGCACCCTATGCCGCAACCGCGATGGCCGAGTTCTTCCGTGACAATGGTCGCCACGCGCTGATCATCTATGATGACCTGTCGAAACAGGCTGTTTCGTATCGTCAGATGTCGCTGCTGCTGCGCCGTCCGCCCGGACGTGAAGCCTATCCTGGCGACGTTTTCTACCTCCACTCTCGTCTGCTGGAACGTTCGGCGAAGCTGAACGAAGATTTCGGTGCCGGTTCACTGACCGCTCTGCCGGTTATCGAAACCCAGGGTGGTGACGTTTCGGCGTTTATTCCGACCAACGTGATCTCGATCACCGACGGCCAGATCTTCCTGGAAACCGAGCTGTTCTATCAGGGCATCCGTCCTGCCGTGAACACCGGTCTGTCGGTTTCGCGTGTGGGCTCGTCAGCTCAGACCAACTCGATGAAGTCGGTTGCCGGTCCGGTGAAACTGGAACTGGCGCAGTACCGCGAAATGGCTGCGTTTGCGCAGTTCGGTTCCGACCTCGACGCCGCGACCCAGCAGCTGCTGAACCGTGGTGCGCGTCTGACCGAGCTGATGAAACAGCCGCAATACTCGCCGCTGACCAACGCGGAAATCGTCTGCGTCATCTTCGCTGGTACCAACGGTTACCTCGACAAGATCGACGTAACAGATGTTGGCCGGTATGAGGCTGGCCTGCTGGCACACCTGCGCGGTAAGCATGCGGACCTGCTTCAGTGGATCACCGACGAAGATCCCAAGATCAAGGGTGATGCTTCCGACAAGATCAAGGCTGCGCTGGACGAATACGCCGCAACCTTCGCTTAACGGGGAGGCGGGCACATGCCAAATCTTAAGGATCTTAAAAACAGGATCGAGTCGGTCAAATCGACCCGCAAGATCACCAAGGCCATGCAGATGGTCGCGGCAGCAAAACTGCGCCGCGCCCAGGAATCTGCCGAAGCCTCGCGCCCCTATGCCGAACGGTTCAATGCCGTGATGGCGGGGCTGGCGGCGTCGGTCGGGGGCAGCGACAGCGCCCCCAAGCTGCTCCGGGGAACGGGCAGTGATGATGTCCATCTGCTGGTTGTCATGACAGCTGAACGCGGTCTCTGCGGCGGCTTCAACTCGAACATCGCCAAGCTGGCCCGCGCCAAAGCCTATGAGCTGCAGGCCAAGGGCAAGACGGTCAAAATTCTGACCGTCGGCAAGAAAGGTCGCGACGCGATCAAGCGTGAGTATGGCGATCTGTTCGTTGGACATGTCGACCTGAGCGAGGTCAAGCGTTTGGGATACACCAACGCACAGGACATCGCCAGGGATATCCTGTCCCGCTTTGATGGGGGTGAGTTCGACGTTGCCACGATCTTCTACTCGAAGTTCGTCAACGTTGTGACCCAGATCCCGACGGCACAGCAGGTCATCCCCGCCTCGTTCGAGGACACTGAAGGGGACGACAGCGGTGCGGTCTTCGATTACGAGCCCAGCGAAGAAGCCATTCTGGCCGACTTGTTGCCCAAGGGGGTTGCGACCGCGATCTTCTCGGGTCTGCTCGAAAACGGGGCCTCGGAACAGGGTGCACGGATGTCCGCAATGGACAACGCGACACGCAACGCGGGTGAGATGATCGACAAACTGACGATCCAGTTCAACCGCTCGCGTCAGGCCGTGATCACCAACGAGCTGATTGAAATCATTTCCGGCGCTGAGGCGCTGTAGAGACTAACCGGAGACGAAACATGGCGAATGCAAAAGGCAAAGTCACTCAGATCATCGGGGCCGTCGTCGACGTGCACTTTGATGATGAGCTGCCTGAAATTCTGAACGCGCTGGATACCACCAACAACGGCAAAAAGCTGGTTCTGGAGGTTGCACAGCACCTGGGCGAAAACACTGTTCGTACCATTGCGATGGACGCGACCGAAGGTCTGGTCCGTGGTGAAGAAGTCACCGACACCGGCGCACCAATCGCGGTTCCGGTCGGCAATGCGACCCTGGGCCGTATTCTGAACGTTGTGGGCGAGCCCATCGACGAAAAAGGTCCGGTAGAAACCAAAGAAACCCGTTCTATCCACCAGGATGCGCCGGATTTCGCGGATCAGGCAACCGAATCCGAAGTTCTGGTTACCGGCATCAAGGTTGTTGACCTGCTGGCCCCTTACGCCAAAGGCGGTAAGATCGGCCTGTTCGGTGGTGCCGGTGTTGGCAAAACCGTTCTGATCATGGAACTGATCAACAACATCGCCAAAGTGCACTCGGGCGTGTCTGTGTTCGCCGGTGTTGGTGAGCGGACCCGTGAAGGCAACGACCTGTATCACGAGATGATCGAATCCGGCGTTATCGTTCCTGACAAGCTGGAAGATTCAAAAATCGCACTGGTTTACGGCCAGATGAACGAGCCTCCGGGTGCGCGTATGCGGATCGCCTTGTCGGGTCTGACTCTGGCGGAACAGTTCCGTGATTCAACCGGTGCCGACGTTCTGTTCTTTGTCGACAACATCTTCCGCTTTACGCAGGCTGGCTCCGAAGTGTCCGCTCTGTTGGGTCGTATTCCTTCGGCTGTGGGCTATCAGCCGACACTGGCGACCGACATGGGCGCGATGCAGGAACGCATCACCTCGACCAAATCCGGCTCGATCACATCCGTTCAAGCCGTGTACGTGCCTGCGGATGACTTGACCGACCCTGCGCCGGCCACGTCGTTTGCACACCTGGACGCAACCACGGTTCTGAACCGTGCGATTTCGGAAAAGGGTATCTACCCGGCGGTTGACCCGCTCGACTCGACCTCGCGTCTGCTCGACCCGGCCATCGTTGGCGAAGAGCACTATACCGTTGCGACCGATGTTCAGCAGATCCTCCAGCGCTACAAGTCGCTGCAGGACATCATCGCCATCCTCGGCATGGACGAACTGTCGGAAGAGGACAAACTGACCGTGGCGCGTGCCCGTAAGATCGAACGCTTCCTGTCGCAGCCGTTCGATGTGGCCGAGGTTTTCACCGGTTCGCCGGGCGTTCAGGTTGCCCTGGATGTCACCATCGCGTCGTTCAAGGCCGTTGTGGCCGGCGAATACGATCACCTGCCCGAGGCAGCTTTCCTGATGGTTGGCGGTATCGACGAAGTGATCGCAAAAGCCGAAAAGATGGCGGCAGAAGCCGCCTAAGGAGCAAACCTGATGGCAAACACGATGCAATTCGACCTCGTCAGCCCCGAGCGGAGCCTTGCTTCGCTTGAGGTCACCGCGGTCCAGCTACCCGGCGCGGACGGGGACATGACGGCGATGCCCGATCATGCCCCTACCATCACCACGCTGCGCCCCGGTCTGCTGAAGGTCGAGGCGCCCAAAGGGTCCAGTGAATATCTGGTCACCGGCGGGTTTGCCCAGATCAACGGCGATGGCCTGTCGGTTCTGGCCGAAAAGGCCATTCCGGTTGCCGAAGTGACCCGGTCGCATCTGGACGATCTGATCGCCGACGCGCGCACCTCGCACGAGGCGGCCAAAGCGGGCGACGATCAAACCGTCGTTGATGACGCCGCCAAGCTGCTGGCCGACATGGAAGCCCTTGGAACGCATATGAGCCTGTAAGGGTCTCATCGCATTTGCAAATTAGAACGGCCTCGCGTTTGCGGGGCCGTTTTTTTGTCGTGCTTTTACCAGACGGGCAGGGTAAGCTGCGGGAATTAAAGAATAATGATGACAGAATGAAAAAATTTCAAACCCACCCCATTGGCATTGATCAGGGCGAAGAGGTCCTGTTCTCGGAATTCGCCGATGGTGGCGATATGTGGACTGGTGAAGGAGCCCGTGAACGCAAGGTCGCAATCCGGTTCACTGAGGCGTTTCGAACCGCGCCTCTGGTGCAGATTGGCGTTTCGCTGTGGGATGTTGATACATCATCCGCGTTGCGGGCCGAAGTTCAGGCCGAGGATATTAGGCCCGAAGGGTTCACAGCAGTTTTTCGCACATGGTCAGATACACGCATCGCCCGCATTCGAGTGGCATGGACGGCGATAGGCGAAGTGGCACATGCGGATGATTGGAATATTTCTTAACTGCGCCCTTGCCTGTGAGGCAACATTGTACCCAGCCCCGCCTCGTTCCATAAAGAAAGCGCGCCGACGCTGATACTATAAGAAAACCGGAGGACCTCACAGGTGTTTGCGAGAGAGCATATCGAATACGAAGCCATGGACCTTCCGGATCGTATGGAACTATCGGACGAGGCGATGTTGGTCGAAGCACAGATGTTCTATGACAGGATGAAACGCCGCCATACGGTGCGGGATTTTTCGGACCGGCCGGTGTCACGTGCGGTGATCGAAGAGTGTGTTCGTACCGCCGGAACGGCGCCTTCGGGGGCAAATCACCAGCCATGGCACTTTGTCGCAATCTCGAACCCCGAGGCCAAAAAGCGCATCCGAGAGGAAGCGGAAGAGGAAGAGCGCAAGTTCTATGATGGCGGCGCAGGGGATGAGTGGCTGAAGGCGCTGGAGCCGATTGGCACAAACGACCACAAGCCGCATCTTGAAGACGCACCCTGGCTTATTGTGATTTTTGCCCAGCGTTGGGGACAGTTTGATGATGGTGTTCGGTTCAAGAACTATTACGTGCCGGAAAGTACCGGTATTGCCACCGGTTTTCTTCTGACCGCGCTGCACCATGCCGGGTTGGTGTCGCTAACCCATACGCCCAACCCAATGAAATTTTTAAATAAGTTGTTGAATCGCCCGGATCATGAAAAGCCGATTATGATCATGGCGGTTGGCCATCCTCGTGAGGATGCCAAAGTACCGAAAGTGGCAAAGATGAAAAAGCCGCTGGATGAAATAACCTTAATTCCGCAGTAGGCGCGGAGGCGATATCGGGTAAACTGTTGAGGTCCAGTTAAGAATAGCCGTTGGAGGGTTTATAATTGGCTCACCCATTTGGTGATCGCGCTGAGGTTGAACAAGCGCATTCGAATGAGCCCGTTGCGCTGGACAGTTTCAGCGGTCAGGTTCATGTTCGCTGGTCTCCGGACGAAGCCGTCACTCCGCTGGGCCAGTTGCCGTTCTTCATCGATTATCTGAAGCAGGCCGATCTGTTTGATCCCTTTGTTGCGGATTGCCCGTTGCGGTTCAGCAGCCCCAATGCGCCAAAGGTTCGGGATGTTCTGGGCACGATGGTTCTGTCGATCGTGACCGGCGGTCGGCGCTATGCGCATGTGAATGCGCTGCGGCACGATGGGATCAATCCGGCGTTTCTGGGGCTGAGCAAAATCTGCAGCGACGACTCGGTTCGGCGGGCTTTGGCGACCCTTGATCAGCGAGAAGCGGACATCTGGCTGAAGCACCATCTGACATTCCCGCTGCATCCAGTGATGCAGGAAGACTGGATCCTGGACGCGGACACCACGGTCAAACCGATCTATGGCAAACAGGAAGGTGCAGTTGTGGGCTACAATCCCCACAAACCCGGTCGACCCTCTCATTGTTACCACAGCTTTATGATCGCAAACCTGCGGCTGATCCTGGGCGTTGAGGTCACCGCGGGCAATGAACATCACGGCACGCATGGTCTTTCTGGTCTGCTGGAAATTCTGGATGGCCTCGCCCCTGCCGCACGGCCGTATCTTGTTCGTGGTGACAGCAGCTATGGCAATGAAACGGTGATGTCTGCGCTTGAAGAGCGGGCTCAGCCCTATCTTTTCAAGCTACGCATGACGAAACGGGTGAAGGAACTGGCGTCAAAACTTGCTGCAAAAACCGGCTGGACTGAGGCAGGTCGCGGCTGGCAGGCGGCGGCATCGGAATTGCAATTGATGGGCTGGAGTCGCAAACGCCGTGTTGTTGTTCTGCGCCGTCGGGTGCCAAAGGACGTGGCGCTGACAGCGCCGATTGGTGAAGAGAATGAGCAACTTCTTCTGGGCCTCGCCGAGGTGGTCCCGGCTCAGGCGGCGCTTTGGGAGTACAGCGTTCTGGTGACCTCGCTGGATTGCGAGGGCCTCACCCTGGCACAGCTCTACCGGGATCGGGCTGATGCGGAAAACGCGTTTGACGAACTGAAGAACCAATGGGGGTGGGGCGGGTTCACAACGCAGGATCTGAAGCGTACGCAGATCACCGCCCGAATGACGGCGCTGGTTTACAATTGGTGGTCGCTTTTTGTCCGGCTGGTTGACCCAATGACATCGCGAGAAGCGATCACCAGCCGTCCGCTGTTATTGACTGGTGTCGCACGAGCGACCAGACACGCGGGACAGACAACGCTGTTCCTGAACAGCAGCCATGGGCAAACGCGGCAGATCCGGTCGAAACTGACGGACATGACACGGTTCTTGCGTAACCTGCAATCTGCGCCGCAGTTGACCGCCATTGAGCGTTGGTGCCGGATTCTTGGCCGCGCTCTCGCAAAATTCCTGCATGGGCGCAACCCAAAGCCACCTCCCAATGTGTTGCCGGCCTGTTGATAGGCCAAAATTGCACAACCAGAACGCGAACGCACCTGCCGAAATTGGCCGGAAACAAACTCCAACTGCGGAATCAAGGAATAATGACCGTGTCCGACTAGGCAGGTCGTCTGATGATCATCCAAAGGCTGAGCGCAATGGGCATTGGTGTCGATTGCGCTCAGACGGTTTCAGAGGTTAGCAGCAGCCTTCCGCGTCAATCCATGTGGTACAAAGACTCATAAATCGGGGTCAGCGTTTTATCTTCGAACAGCGACGAAACGCTGGTGCCGTTCCAGATGTTCAGGATCGCCTGCGTAAAGATGGGCCCGGTTGGAACGACGCGGATATTGGCAGCTTTGGCAACCTCGGGCGTGGGCTGGATCGTGTCTGACAGAACCAGCGATTTCATCACCGAATTTGTCACACGTTCGACCGCCGGGCCGCTCATGACGCCGTGGGTGATATAGGAATGCACCTCTCTTGCGCCGTTATCCATCAATATCTGCGCTGCCTTGCACAGTGTTCCGGCGGTGTCGCAGATATCGTCGACGATCAGGCAGATCTTGTCTTTCACATCGCCGATCACCGTCATCTCGGCGATCTCCCCGGCCTTTTCGCGGCGTTTGTCCACGATGGACAAGGGTGCCTCGATCCGTTTGGCCAGTTCGCGTGCGCGTGCGACGCCACCAACATCAGGTGACACGACCATCAGGTCTTCCATCTGGTCCCGGAACTGCTTTTTCACATCCAACGCAAAAATCGGCGAGGCATAGAGGTTGTCGACGGGCATATCGAAAAAGCCCTGAATTTGCGCCGCATGCAGGTCCATGGTCAGTATCCGCTCGATCCCGGCACCCGTCAGCATGTTGGCCACCAACTTGGCGCTGATCGGCGTACGCGCCTTGGTGCGGCGGTCCTGACGTGCATAGCCGAAATAGGGGATCACGGCGGTGATGCGCGACGCGGACGACCGGCGCAGCGCGTCGGCAATGATCAACAGCTCCATCAAATTGTCATTGGCCGGGTTCGAGGTCGGCTGGATGATGAACATATCCTCGCCGCGCACATTTTCGAACACTTCAACAAAGATCTCACCGTCGTTGAATCGTTCGACCCGCGCGTCGACAAGACCCTGATCAACGCCGCGATGCAGGCTCATGCGGCGGGCAATGGTTTCGGCAAGCGGAAGGTTGGCGTTCCCAGCGATGAGCTTGGGTTCGTGAAGTGTCGGCATCGGCTGAGATCCCCGGGCAGCTGTGGCTATGTGACAGATTCGTGATGTTGACTCCGCTTAGCATGGCCTTACCGTCCCGCAAAGATAACGCAGCGGAGAAATTTCACATGGCCCAGATTGACTACTTTTTTGCGACACTCTCGCCCTATTCCTATCTGGCGGGTACGCGGCTTGAGGAGGTTGCGGCGAAACATGGCGCAACGATCAACTACAAACCGCTGGATATTGTCGCATTGTTCGGCCGCACTGGGGGGACACCCCCCAAGGACCGGCATACCTCGCGCATCGAATACCGTGCGCAGGAACTGATGCGGCAGTCCGGTGATCTGGACATGGCGTTCAACCTGCAACCTGCGCACTGGCCAACCAACGCCGCGCCATCGTCCTATGCCGTCATTGCCGCAATCAAAGATGGTTCGGGCGATGTTGGCAAACTGTGCCATTCCATCCTGCGCGCCTGCTGGGCCGAGGAAAAGGACATCGCAGAGGATGCGGTCATTCGCGAGTGCCTTGAACGGGCGGGCTTTGATCCAAACCTTGCCGACAGTGGCCTGCTGGTGGGTGCCGAAACCTATGCGGCCAATCTGGAAGAGGCGGTGGATCGGGGTGTTTTCGGCGCGCCGTTTTACATCACGCCCGATGATCAGAGGTTCTGGGGTCAGGATCGTCTGGACGATCTGGACCGGCATCTGGCAGCAACGAAGTAGGCGATATACCTACGGAATAACCGGTATGTCCAAAAGGCAAGGGGGACGACCCCTTGCCGCTATAGCAGAGCCAGAAACTGATCGATCTGCGCGGCGCTGATGGACTAGTCACAGACCAGTCGGCAGGTCAGCATTTCATCCGCGTCCGCGCCTTCCAGCGTATCGCCCCACAGGTGATAGACCGCGCCACCCTCGTGCAGACGTTTATGCTGTTTGCGGGTCAGGCTGGCAAAGATCATGTTGGCCTGCGGTTCATTGGCAAGCTCGGCCCCTGCAGCACGCAGGCCATCTGCCAGACGCGCGCAGTTGTTGTTGGCTTGCCGCGCAGATCGCAGCCAAAGGTCATCGCGCAGATAGGCCGCCATCTGGGCCGACAAATAACGGTGCTTTGAAAACAGATGCGCCCCGCGTTTGCGGCGCAGTTCGAATTCCCACGCTTTGCTTTCGTTGAAAAACACCACGGCCTCAACGCCCAACAACCCGTTCTTTGTGCCGCCGAAACTAACCGCGTCAACACCGACCTTCCATGTCATTTCAGCCGGGGAACAGTTCAGCGCAACCAGAGCGTTGGAAAACCGCGCGCCGTCCATATGCACGGGCAGGTCGTATTTCTTGGCGACCAAACACAGGGCCTGCAATTCTTCCAGGTTATAAACCGATCCCCGCTCGGTCACCTGAGTGATCGAAACAGGGCCGCGTTGGGGGCCGTGCACGCCGCGATTTTCTTCACCTGCTATCGATTGCTGCAATGCCTCGGGTGTCATCTTGTCGCCACCGGGCACTAGGGTCAGCTTGGTGCCTGCGTAGAATTCCGGGGCGTTACATTCGTCCTCGTGGATATGCGCCACGGGCGAGCAGAACACGGTTTCCCACGGATTTGATAGCGTCGCCAGTGCCAGAGAATTCGCCGCCGTGCCGGTTGCCACCAGATAGACGGCGGCACCCGGAGCTTCGAAAATCCCACGGATGCGGTCCCGAACCTCATTCATCAGCGTGTCGGCGCCATAGGCCATCTGATAGCCCTGATTGGCTTCGGTCAGCGCGGCCAGAACTTCCGTGTGAACGGGCCCGGAATTGTCAGAGGCGAAATGCATCAGGTCGGCTCCTCGATGATGTAGTCTTCCCAGTCTTCCAGTGGCGTCTCGAACTCCGAGACAGTGCGGTCCTGCACCGATACGCCTGCAGCGTGGACGCTGTTTGGCGTACCAGATATCAATGGGTGCCAGTCATAGAGGGGCTTACCCTCCCACAGCAGACGATAGGCGCAGGTCTGGGGCAGCCAATAGGCGTGATCGTCGATATTGTCCGGCTTCATCACGATGCATTCCGGCACGAATTGATGGCGGATGTCGTATTGGGTGCAGCGGCAGGTCTCATCATCCAGCAGGCGGCAGGCGACACAGGTCAGGGCGACCTCGCCGGTGTCCTCATCCTCAAGCTTGTTCAGGCAGCATTTGCCGCACCCGTCGCACAGTGCCTCCCATTCCTGCGGGTTCATCTTGCGCAGGGGCTTACGCTCCCAAAATCGTGGTGACAGGCCGGAACGGTCGATCGGATCAGTTGTCATTGCGCCGCCAGAATGTCACGGGCGCGGGCGCAGTCGCTGTTCATCTGTGCAATCAGGCGATCCAGCCCGTCAAACGTCATTTCGGGCCGCAGATATTCGACCAAGCCCACCGACAAGGTTGCCCCGTACAGGTCGCCGGAAAAGTCGAACAGGAACGTTTCGATATTCGGAACCTCGCCCTTGAACATGGGCCGTGTCCCAACCGAAGCGGCACCGCGATAGCTGCCCTGATGCGGCCCGCTGAGGACGTCGACCAACACGGCGTAAACGCCGAATTTCGGCGGGTGCAACCCTTCGATGGACATGTTGGCAGTTGGAAACCCCAACTCGCGTCCACGCTGTTCGCCGCCGATGACCTCACCTTCGATCCGGTGCCAGTGACCCAGCATGGCGGCAGCGTCACCCGGGCGACCGTCACTTAATGCCTGGCGGATAGCGGTCGAAGATACAACGTTTTCTGACCGTTCCATCAGCGGTGCAATTGTCACCCCAAACCCCATTTCCCGACCAAATCTCACCATATCATTCGCAGTTCCGCTGCGGCCTTTGCCAAAGCAGAAATCTGCCCCCACAACCACATGCGCCAGACCCAGCCCATCGCATATGACGTTTCGCGCGAACTCCTCAGGTGTCAGACCTGCAAGCCCGGCATTAAAGGGCAATTCATACAGCTTTTGTGTCCCCAGCTTTTCCAGCCGGTGCGCCCGAGCATTGCCGCGCATCAGTCGAAACGGCGGCGCGTCGGGTGCAAAATACTCGCGCGGGTGCGGTTCAAATGTCAGCACGCCCAGCGGCGCATCCGGTGCCACATTGCGGGCCAGTTCTATCACCGAGCGGTGGCCGACATGAACGCCGTCAAAATTCCCGATCGCCACGCTGGCGCCGCGGTCTTCAGGCTCGACAAATTGGAAATCCCGAATGATCTGCATGCAGCTTGCCTAGCGGGACTGCGAACCGGGTTCAAGCATCTGATTGGGGTTGTCGGACTGTACTGGCGCGGCAGATAGAAAAAGGGCGCCTGTTTGGGCGCCCCTAATGTCCGAGGTAATCGCCGCGTTCAGTCGAATTTACGCGAAGGTGCCAGAACCATGGCTTCGCCGATCAGCACCTTTTTACCATCAACCGAACAATGGCAATCCAGCTTGACCCGCCGTTTTGCAAAATCGATGTCAGTCACTTTGACTTCGGCATAGACCGTGTCGCCGGGGCGCACAGGGGCAAGGAATTTCAGCGACTGGCCCATGTAAACCGTTCCGTGACCCGGCAATTGCTCGCCAATGACGGCTGAGATCAGACCGGCGGTCAGCATGCCATGCGCAATGCGGCCCTCAAAGATTGTGTCGCGGGCATAATCATCATCCAGATGCACCGGGTTCCGGTCGGTGGACACCTGGGCAAACATCTCGATGCCTTCGTCGGTCACCACTTTGCGCAGGTGCCGGCTCATGCCCATTTCAATGTCTTCGATACAGATCGTTCCGCGCGGAAGATTGTCCAACATGTTACCCTCATCAAAGATCGTGCGGGCAACAAAAGACTGCTAGTTGCGCCCATTTGGCAACTTTATTACTTCGCAACTGCAGAAAATCAAGTCTTTTTTGACTATCTCAAGCGACCTATTGAAAAGGTGGGATTGATATTTTCCTTTTTGTTGTGGGATCTTAAGGCATCCTCGTCTGGATGGTGCGACGTTTTGGTTTCCGCTGCGGCCAGACCGCCCGTGATGAAAAGAGAATCAAGGCCTTCGCCCATTCCGCCTGCAATGTCCGTCTGTGGCCCGTCCCCGATGACAAGAATGTCCGAGTCCAGTGTATCGGCGCCAAGTTCCTGCAGCCTGCGCCGCGCCAGATCGTAGATTGGTGGATGTGGCTTGCCAAAGTACAGGCTTTCACCGCCCATCTCGGTATAAAGCCCAGCCAGTGCGCCAGCGCACCATTCGCGGATCTCGCCGCGATCAACCACGATGTCGGGATTAGCGCAGAGCAGTTTCATACCTTTCTGCTTGGCGTATAGGAAGTCCGGTCGGTTCACCGCCGGGTCGGCCATCGGGTCAAATGGCCCGCAACAGACGATCCCATCGGCCTCATCCAACGGTAACCGTTCAATGTGCAGCGGGTGATCCAGCAGTTTCAGGGGCTCAAAAAAACCGGCGTCACGCGCCCACTCGCCCATGAAATAGACCTTTTCGCCAACAGCGCCGCGAAACATCGCTGATCTGGCCGAGTCGCCGCTGGTGGCGATGGTGTCGTAGGCGTCACGCGGCACGTTGAACTGCCCCAACTGTTCGGCAACACCCGCGCGCGGCTTGGGGGAATTGGTGACCAGAACCACACGACCCCCTGTGGCCCGATAAGCCTGCAGGGCCGCCACTGCCTCGGGGTAAGCCGTAATGCCGTTGTGGACACAGCCCCACAGATCAACAAAGAGCGCTTTGTAGCGATCAGAAAATTCGGAAAGCGCAGCAATGATCTGGGTCATGGGCTCCTCGTGGGGCTGGGCGGATCAGGTGCCAACCCTATGGCAGAGCTTGCCTCGATTGGCCAGAGGGGGCTCTGCCCCCGCCGCCTCAACGGCGACTCCCCCGAGGTATTTACGAGCCAGATGAAGATTGGATCCCCTGCTTCATCTGGCCAAAAATACCTCGGTGCGCGAGGCAGAGCCTCGCAAAAAATCAAAGCGCCCGATCAGGGCGCTATTGTAATAGGAATCAGACCTTGAGGTTCGGAATGATCTGCTTTTTCCGGCTCATGATGCCGGGCAGAACAACGGCGTCGCTTTCGACAGTTGCACCAAAGCTCTTTTGGGCCACGCCCTTGACCAGATCATTGGGCACCAGCAGGGTGGCCTCTTCCTTCAGGATGTCGACAACGAAAAGCAGGACCTGATCGACGCGGTCTTCTTTGGCGACATCGACCATCGCAGTCGCCAGGCTGGCCTTGCGGTCCAGCACCACGCCCGGAGCGGTGGTTTCCAGAACAGAGACGCGAAATTTGGTGCCGTTGACCTCGTATTCCTTGCTGTCCATACGAAGCAGCTCGGCGTCCGAAAAGGATGACACATCGGATTTCGCCGCGAACATTTCGGCGGCGTAAGCCGAGATATTCAGCCCCAGATCCGCCGCCAGTTTTTCGGCTACATCCCGGTCGTGCGCGGTAGTCGTGGGCGAGCGGAATTCCAGTGTGTCCGACAGGATGCAGGTCAATGCCGCGCCTTTGACGGCTTCGGGCATTTTGGTGGCGGCGTCGCCCATCAGGTCAACCAGGATGGTCGCGGTGCAGGCCAGTGGGCGCACCGTGATGTCGATCGGTCCTTTGGTTTCTAGGCCGCCGACCAGTTTGTGGTGGTCGATGATGGCGCGAATATCCGCGCTGTTGATGCTGGCGGGCAGTTCTGCCGGGTTGTTCGTATCGACGATCACTACCGGCGCATCTGCGGCCACGTTTTCGATGATACGCGGTTTGGGCAGGTTCCAGCGCTCCAGCATAAAGGCGGCTTCGGTGTTGGGTTTGCCGAGCAAAACGGGTTCGGCTTGTTCGCCTTTGATTTCGTTCAGATACCAGGCCCAAACGATAGGCGAACCGGTAGAATCCGTGTCGGGTGATTTGTGGCCAAATACTTGGATGGTCATGTCAGCGTCCTGAGGATAGATGATTTGCGCGCCTTATAGGGCGGCCAGAACCGCTTGTCACGCAGCAGGGCAGAACCCGAAGGCTAGAACGGCGCGCGGGTCAGGATGTACCCGGCCTGCTGCAATTGATGTAACAGCCCGTAGGTGTCAGCCAGATGCCCCGCACCGACGGCGATGACCACGGTCTGGCCCTTCAGTGTCAGAATTTCGCGCATCCAGTTGTCGTTGCGCTGAACCAGCAACTGATCTTCGAACCCTTGCCATTCGGCGTCGAATTCTTCAGGGGTCAGGCCGGATGCTTCCAGCCCCTGAACTTTGGCCAGCTGGATGATCTGGGCATGCTTTTCCTCAATATAGGCATTTGCCATCGTGATCATTTGATCGTCACCGGATTGCAGGGCGCCCGCCAGGCGGACCAGAGATTGCACCTGTTCCTCCAGCGGATGGCTGTCAAACATGGCGATCAGTTCTTCGATACTTTCCAGCGAGTATCGCGGGATCGAATGTGCCTTGGCCAGCTCGGTCAGGCGCGCATCCATGCCGCGGTCGAATTCCGGCGTTTCCATCAGGCAGGGCGGAATGCCCAGCATCATGCTCAGGAACCAGGGGCGCAGCTTTGCCGCCATCCAACCCGGAATGCCGCGGTCGGCCAGGGTGGCGGACAGGGCGGCCCAATCCTCTTCTGCCATCAGGTCGATCAACGTTGGTCCCGAGGTGATCATGACCGGGCTGAAATCCTGTGCCAGTTCCTTTTCGAACGTCTCCATTTCTTCTTGCGTGATCTCGAAATAGAAGGCGTCGGCCTTGGACAGGGTCGGGGTCAGCCGTTCAATCACAGCGCCCATGCGTTCATCATTCGTGTGCAGTGTGCCGATCAGGTGCAAAACTGTGTCGTCCTTGCGGGCGATCCAATGGTTGCCTTCTGGAAAAACGATTTCTGAGACTGCCTTGTCCAGAGCGTCCCGTTCCCCTGCCGTCATATCAAGCCGCAAATCGCGACCTTCGCAGGCCGCATGCGCGGTGATCGGCAAAAGGAGGCAAAGAAACAGGCTCAGCAGACGCATGGGGTATCTTTCGGCAATGTAGATGGTTGGCAATGCGCTACACTTAGCCCTGCGAATTTGGCATGCGCAAGGTGATATGTTTTTCAGACCACATCTGGCATTCCACGCCAATCTGCCTAGCATGGGCCCATGAACCGCGAGCAGGATCTTTACCCCCCCGTCAAGGCGTTGTTGGAGCGTCAGGGTTACACCGTCAAGGGCGAGGTCGGCGCGGCCGATATCATGGCCCTACGCGATGGCGACGCACCGGTGATTGTCGAGATGAAACTGAAATTCACGCTGGCGCTGTTTCATCAGGCCATCGCGCGATTGCAGGTGACCGATCAGGTTTATATCGCGGTCTGCAAGCCCAAAGGGCGATCGGCCCGGCGCGCGCTGAGGGATAACCTGGCCATGTGCCGCCGACTGGGGCTTGGGCTGATCACCGTCAAACCCGACAGCCGGGTCGAGGTGCAATGTGATCCCGGGCCCTATGCGCCCCGCAGGAACAAGGCCAAGGCTGCCCGACTGCTGCGCGAATTCGATAGGTTAGAGGGCGATCCCAACGCCGGTGGGGCAACACGGCATGGTATTGTGACAGCCTATCGTCAGGATGCGCTTAAATGCGCGGCCCATCTGGCTGAAGCCGGGGCCACCAAAGGGTCTGAGGTTGCAGGTGCCACGGGCGTGGCAGGGGCAACGCGTCTGATGCGCGACAATCATTATGGATGGTTTGAAAAGGTCGAAATGGGTGTCTATGCCCTGACTGGTGCGGGTTTCGAAGGCTTGAAACACTGGGCCTATAGCTGGGAAGACGCCAACTGATCTGACCAGCTGCACAGGAACGGTCAAAAATTTCTCGCGATATTGTTGACTCGCCTCAAACGACCACCTAGCTATGCGTCGTTATCACTCACAGGTATTGAGTGCTAATGCCTCGCCAGACAGCGAGGGGAGGATAAATAAACTTTGAGCCCAAGGAGCTGCAAAGATGGCATTGAAACCGCTTCATGACCGTGTGCTGGTTCGCCGTACCGAAAGCGAAGAAAAAACCGCAGGCGGCCTGATCATTCCCGACAGCGCAAAAGAAAAGCCCAGCGAAGGCGAAGTCGTCTCGACCGGCGAAGGCGCGCGCAAAGACAGCGGCGAGCTGATCGCCATGGCTGTGAAAGCTGGCGACAAGATCCTGTTCGGCAAATGGTCGGGCACCGAGGTCCAGGTCGACGGCGAAGAGCTGCTGATGATGAAAGAAAGCGACATCATGGGGATCATCGAGTAAGCACGCGCGCTTTCTCTGATCTTCATTTCAAAACATTTTCTCAAGGAGAAACAACATGGCTGCTAAGGACGTCAAGTTCGACACAGATGCCCGCAACCGTATGCTGTCAGGTGTCAACATCCTGGCCGACGCTGTCAAAGTGACCCTGGGCCCCAAAGGCCGCAACGTGGTTCTGGACAAATCCTTTGGCGCACCGCGCATCACCAAAGACGGTGTTTCGGTTGCCAAGGAAATCGAACTGGAAGACAAGTTCGAAAATATGGGCGCGCAGATGGTGAAAGAAGTCGCCAGCCGCACCAATGACGAAGCCGGCGACGGCACCACCACCGCAACCGTTCTGGCACAGGCCATCGTCAAAGAAGGCCTGAAGCAGGTTGCTGCGGGCCTGAACCCGATGGACCTGAAGCGTGGTATCGATCTGGCAACTGCCAAGGTTGTTGCAGGCATCAAAGACGCATCGCGCGAAGTCAAAGACTCGGCAGAAGTTGCTCAGGTTGGCACCATTTCATCCAACGGCGAAACCGATATTGGCCAGCAGATCGCAGACGCGATGCAGAAGGTTGGCAACGAAGGCGTCATCACCGTCGAAGAAAACAAAGGCCTGGAAACCCAGACCGATGTTGTCGAAGGTATGCAGTTCGACCGCGGCTACCTGTCGCCTTACTTCGTGACCAACGCCGACAAGATGATTGCAGACCTCGAAGACTGCATGATCCTGCTGCACGAAAAGAAACTGTCCTCGCTGCAGCCGATGGTTCCGCTGCTGGAGCAGGTGATCCAGTCGCAAAAGCCGCTGCTGATCATTGCCGAGGATGTTGAAGGCGAAGCGCTGGCGACTTTGGTTGTCAACAAACTGCGCGGCGGCCTGAAAATTGCTGCTGTCAAGGCACCGGGCTTCGGCGATCGCCGCAAGGCCATGCTGCAGGACATCGCAATCCTGACCGGCGGTCAGGTCATCAGCGAAGATCTGGGCATGAAGCTTGAGTCCGTGACCATGGACATGCTGGGCACCGCCAAGAAGATCGAAATCACCAAAGACGAAACCACCATCGTCGACGGTGCAGGCGAGAAAGCCGAGATCGAAGCGCGTGTTACTCAGATCCGCACTCAGATCGAAGAAACCACCAGCGATTACGACCGTGAAAAGCTGCAGGAACGCGTTGCCAAACTGGCAGGCGGTGTTGCCGTGATCCGCGTCGGCGGCATGACCGAAGTTGAAGTGAAAGAGCGTAAAGATCGTGTTGACGACGCTCTGAACGCAACCCGTGCTGCTGTACAAGAAGGCGTCGTCGTTGGCGGCGGTGTTTCCCTGGTCCAGGCTGGCAAAGCTCTGGAAAATCTGGAAGGCGAAAATGCCGATCAGAACGCGGGTATCACTATCGTTCGCAAAGCCATCGAAGCGCCACTGCGCCAGATTGCTGAGAACGCAGGCGTCGACGGTGCAGTTGTTGCAGGCAAAGTGCGCGAATCCTCGGATGCAGCGTTCGGCTTCAACGCTCAGACTGAAGAATATGGCGACATGTTCGCCTTCGGCGTGATCGACCCGGCCAAAGTTGTCCGTACCGCTCTGGAAGATGCGGCATCGGTTGCAGGCCTGCTGATCACGACCGAAGCGATGGTAGCCGACAAGCCCACCAAAGAAGGCGCGCCTGCCGGTGGTGGCATGCCCGACATGGGCGGCATGGGCGGCATGATGTAATCTGCCGGGCCATAGTGCTAAAAGATCGGGGTCGCCTTTGGGCGGCCCCGTTTCGTTTTGAATGCCCGCTGCGCGGTCATGCCTCCGGCGGGAGTATTTTGAAAAGGCTCAGTTTGCAAATCGTATGCGTTCACGGTACGTTCCTATTCAAATCAGAGGGAAAATCGGGTGATGGATCACAAGCAATTTCAGAAATGGCTTTCCGGGATAGACCAACTCAGCCCGGCGCAGCGGCAGGAAGCCGAAGCTGTTTTCTCAGGAGGTTCGCAAGCGTCAGCCTCGCTGGCGGCTATTGAAGCGAGTGTAGGGGAAGATCGCCCGTGTCCGCATTGCGGCACACCAGGGGCACTCTCGCGGGGCAAGGCCCGAGGCCTGCGGC
Source organism: uncultured Ruegeria sp. (assembly GCA_963422555.2). Taxonomy (GTDB): domain Bacteria; phylum Pseudomonadota; class Alphaproteobacteria; order Rhodobacterales; family Rhodobacteraceae; genus Ruegeria. The sequence goes on along the minus strand of CAXXPZ010000112.1, from coordinate 4,448 downwards.
GATATCAGTGCAAGGGGTGCAAGAAGACATTCAATGCCGCGACCGGCACCCCTTTGGCGGGTCTTCACCGCAAAGACAAGTGGCTTGCCTTTGGAACTTGCCTTGCAGATGGGTTGACGGTTCGCCGATCGGCAGAACATTGCGGGTTTGCCGTCACTACTGCATTTCGCTGGCGGCACCGGTTTCTCACCGCAGAAAGCCCGCAGCCCCGCAAGCTCACGGGCATTGTCGAGGCCGACGAAACCTATGTCCTGAAAAGCCGCAAGGGCCAACGGAAACTGGGACGCAAAGCGCGACGCCGGGGCGGCAAGGCCAGCAAAAGGGGGCTTTCAGATGAGCAGGTTCCGGTGCTGGTTGCCGCTGACCGGAGTGGCACGACAGTCAGTGCCGTTCTCCCTGCGGTCAATGCTGACAGCTTGCGGGAGGTCATCGAACCGGTCGTGGACGAGGATATCGTTCTGGTAAGTGATGGTCACCGCGCCTATCCGCCCTGTGCCGCCGTAATCGGTGTGCGCCACGAAGCGTTGAACCTGTCCAGTGGTGAGCGGGTGCGCGACGCCTTTCACATTCAGACAGTCAACAATCGACACAGCCAGTTGAAGGATTTCCTGCGGCGCTACCGGGGGGTCGCAACCAAATATCTCGACAACTACCTGCGATGGTTTCAGCATCTGGAACTGGAAAGCGCCTCACCCCGTGCGTGTCTCGCCAACGCAATCGACAGGCCATGCATACGAATTGGAAACTGAGCCTTTGAAAAAGATGAAGAGCTGGAGGTGCACTTGGTCATTGGACCGGATTACAGCCACGAGATGCGGCCAGACCAGGCGGCGGAGGTGGATGCGCTTTTGCGGGCTGCGTTTGATGGCGACGCCGAAGTGGAACTGTTGCATAAGCTGCGCCGGGACGGCGACATTGAGGTGGAGTTTGTAAAGCCATGGGGGCGTCGTATTGCGGGATACGCAGCCTTGTCCCGGATGCGCCAACCAGAAGGTTGGCTATGCCTTGCGCCTGTTGCCGTATGGCCAGAATTTCAGCGTGGAGCGACAGCGCCTGCCGGCCAGGACAAGAGATATTGGCAGATCGGGCGGCGACTTGTGAGTGAGCTTGCAGCAGCTGCAAAACTGCGCGAATTCGATAAAATTCCGGCTATCGTCGTTCTGGGCCAGCCAGAGTTCTACGAAAAATGTGGTTTCTCCCGCGCGCGAGCTGCGCGACTGACATCTCCGTATCCGGTTGAATTCACCATGCTTGCAGCACCCGGTGACGACGTGCCCGAAGAAACTTTGATTTATCCTGCCGCCTTTGATGCGGAACAGTCGGGAAAGTGAGTGTGCAAACACAAGCCAAAGGCGCTATGCCGTTGGCATGAGATTGTTCCTGCTGACCGCCCTAACCATGTGCGCCTTCGCGGCGAACTCGATCCTCAATCGTTTGGCAATTGACAGCGGGGCCGCCGATCCGGCGGGGTTTGCGGTTGTACGGGTGCTAACAGGAGCTTTGATCCTGGCGGCGCTGGTGCTGTGGAAGGGCGGGCAGCTGCCCCTGGTCAATCGCCGGAGGGTGATTGGGGCAGGGTCGTTGTCGCTGTATATGATCGGGTTTTCGCTGGCTTACATGACGCTGGATGCAGGGCTGGGCGCGCTGATCCTGTTCGGAGTTGTGCAAATCACCATGTTCGGCTGTACCGCGTTGACGGGGACGGCACCCACAACCCGGCAGTTGATTGGGGCGGGGATCGCAATGACAGGGCTTGCCTATGTTCTCTGGCCGTCCAGCGCGGTGCAGGTTGATACAAGGGGCGCACTGTTGATGATGGCCGCAGGTGTCGGGTGGGCGGCTTATTCGCTGGCTGGCCGGTCCGAACCCGATGCACTGTCAGGCACAGCGGCAAACTTTGTCGTGGCGTTACCTGTCACTGCGCTGGCACTGATGACCTCGGGTTCGGCCTGGCAGATGACCGGCGCAGGCTATGCGCTTGCCGCGCTGTCCGGAGCCGTGACATCGGGGTTGGGATACGCCCTGTGGTACAGCGTTCTGCCGAAACTCGACCCTGCCATTGCTGCAGTGGTGCAACTGAGCGTCCCCGTCATTGCGATCATGGCAGGCGTGCTGTTGTTGGGCGAGCAGGCGTCACTGGGGCTTTTACTGGGTACAGCTCTGGTTTTGGGCGGGATCGCACTGGCGGTGGCTCGCTCTTCCCGCCGCTAGGTCTTCCATCGGTGCTGCTTAGACCTTAACTAGCGGGCATGAAGTTGCTTCTCGCCCTGTTCCTGTGCCTCACCCCGCTTGCGGCCAGCGCGAAATGCGTTGTTCTGCTGCATGGGCTTGCCCGGACCGAAGCCTCGTTTTCGGTGATGGAGCAATTGTTCAAGACACATGGATATACCGTGGTTCGACCCGGGTTACCCATCGACCGACTTGCCGATCGCCGATCTGGCCAACCAGACCCTGCCCGGGGCTTTTGCAAGCTGCGGAGATGATACCGTCAACGTAGTGGCCCATTCGATGGGCGGCATCCTGCTGCGCTATTGGCTGCAGGACAATCATCCGGAAAACCTTGGCCGAGTTGTCATGTTGGGGCCGCCGAACCAAGGCAGCCAGTTGGTGGATGAATTAGGGGATTGGGAGGTCTTTGGCCTGTTGCACGGCCCCGCCGGATTGGCCTTGGGCACCGGGCCGGATGGCGTTCCCCGCCGCCTGCCCCCGGTTGATTTCGAACTTGGGGTCATCGCTGGTGAAAACTCGCTGAACCCGTTGTTTTCTTCATTGATTGACGGAATAGATGACGGCAAGGTTTCTGTTAAGACTACGAAAGTCGAAGGTATGGACGATCACATCGTCTTGCCCGTGACGCACACTTTCATGATGAACAATCCGCGTGTGATAGCACAGGCGCTGCATTTCATCGAGTTTGGTCAGTTTGATCCCCAGATCACCTGGCTGGATGGGGTGATGGAAATAATTGACGAGATCTGTATCGGGCAGGACTGCTCAGAACCTGCTTCGGAGCCCACTAGATGACTGCACTGGACCTGACGTTTTGCGGTGCAGATGTTCTGTTGCCCGGTTGTGAAATCACGCGCGCCGATCTTGGCATCGCCGATGGGGTTGTCCAGCCGGACCCGACAGGCCGGCGGATCGATTTGTCCGGGTATCTCATCCTGCCGGGGATCGTCGATCTGCATGGCGACGGGTTCGAACGCCACATCGCGCCACGTCGCGGGGCGATGAAGCAGATGGCCGAAGGTATCCTGTCGGTCGAGGCAGAGCTGGCCGCAAACGGCATAACCACTGCCGTTCTGGCGCAGTTCCACAGCTGGGAAGGAGGCGTGCGTGGTCCCGATTTTGCCGCTCAGGTCTTTGACGGAATTGCTGCCGTCCAAGACAGTGTCGTCACCGACCTGATCCCGCAACTGCGCTTTGAAACGCATATGCTGGATGATTACGCGGATCTGCCGGATCGCATCGCCGCGTGGCAGGTTCCTTACGTGGTGTTCAATGACCACCTGCCGCATGACAGGCTGGCGCAGGGCCGCACGCCGCCGCGCATGACGGGGCAAGCATTGAAGGCCGGCCGCAGCCCGGAAACACACCTTGAGATGCTGCAGACCATGCATGCGCGTAAAGATGAGGTGCCAGCCGCACTTGATGATCTCTGCGCGACTTTGACCGAACACGGTATCCGGTTGGGCAGCCACGACGATGCCACCGCCGAAATCCGGGCGCAATGGCGAGGACGTAACGCGCGGATTGCGGAATTCCCCGAAACGCTCGAGGCTGCCGAAGCCGCCCGAGCTGCGGGGGACCACATTATACTCGGGTCGCCAAACGTGGTGCGCGGGGGATCGCACAAGGGAAATGCCAGCGCGCTGGACCTGATTGCTATGGGACTGTGTGATGCGCTGGCATCCGACTACCATTATCCCAGCCCGCGCCGTGCCGCCCTGATGCTGTCCAAATCCGGTCTTCTGAACCTGGCCCGCGCCTGGGCGCTTGTATCTTCGGGCCCGGCCCGCGTATTGGGCAAGACGGATCGCGGAGAGCTGGCGCCCGGGAAACGCGCCGATCTGGTGATCCTGGACGCAAAAACCCACCGGGTCGCGGCGACAATGGCCGGGGGCCGCGTCAGCTATATGTCCGGAGACATCGCTTCGCGCTTTGTAACCTGAGCCCGCCTATCTTCATCTTTTCAAAAATACTCGCGCCGCAGGCGTCGCGCGTCCGCGCGACCGGGATCACCGAGCAATGCGGTTGAAATGACCCATCTTTCGACCGGGTTTGACCTCGGCCTTGCCATAGAGATGCAACGCGATATCACGTTCACGGGCCAGCTCAGGAACCCGGTCCATATCGTCGCCAATCAGGTTTTCCATCACCACATCCGAATGCCGCTGCCCGTCGCCCAAGGGCCAGCCCGCCACGGCGCGAATATGTTGCTCGAACTG
>CAXXPZ010000111.1:0-31838 GCA_963422555.2 uncultured Ruegeria sp. | reverse complement strand
CTTACCATTCAGCTATAGGGGCAGCAGATGATCATGACACCTGAACTGTCACGTACCCTGAACGCCATCGGCATGTTGGCGGTCTGTCTGGTTCTGGCGCTGGCCTATGGCTATCAGATCGCTCTCTATGAACTCCCCTGCCCACTATGTCTGCTGCAGCGGGTCGGCTTTGTCGCCGTTGGCGTCGGGCTGGGCTTGAACCTGCTTTATGGTCCCCGCCCGCAGCATTACGCCATCGTTCTGCTGGCCGCACTGTTTGGCGGCAGTGTGGCCGTGCGCCAGATCCTTCTGCACATTGTGCCGGGCACGGGTCACTATGGCTCGCCCGTGTTGGGCCTGCATTACTACACCTGGGCGGCGATCTGTTTCTTCCTGATCCTTCTGGGCACCGCCGCGATGTTGATGTTCCAACGTCAATACGCGTCCGAGCCGGATACCGAACGGTTTGGCGGCAATAAACTGGCCCGTTTGGCGTTCTTCGTCATGTTGGCTCTGGCCCTTCTGAACGCAGTGTCCTCGCTGATCGAATGCGGCCCGACCGTTTGCGCGGACCCGCCCACAAGCTACAAACTGATTGACGAACTGGGCACCAACAATTGAGGATAGGACAACCTTCCCAACCGGAGGCGCGAGCATGGGACTTTTGGGACAGCCGCTAGGCTATTACGATTATCTGACCTTCGTGGCGCTTATACTGCTGCTGGCAGCAGTCATGGGGCTGTTTCTTTTCCTGATGGGCCTGCCAGGCCGGATCGCCATCAAACGCAATCACCCACATGCCGAGGCCGTCAAGATCATGGGCTGGATGGGATTTCTGGCTGTCGTTCCGTGGGTTCACGCCTTTATGTGGGCGTTTCACGATGGCGTGACCGTCGATATTCGGCGCGGCCCCGACGAGGAAAAGGATGCCATTCGCAAAGACATCGAACGGTTGGGGGGCACGGTCAAAGACGAATATCAACCTGCCGCAGACGAAACTCAAAAGAGCTAAGGCCAAAGGAATTTACACGCAATGTTCGTCGCCCTTGGCATCACGCTCTTTTACATCATTTTCGTCTGGTTCATTTTCTTCAAGGCGCAATGGCTGAAATTCAACATCACCTGGGGTATCGTTTCCTTCTGGGTGGGGGCGCATCTGTTGCTGATTTTTCTGGTCGCTTTGCGGTTTTTTCAACCGTTTTCCATCGACAGCCATGTGGTGCGTTCGACCATTCAAATCGTTCCCAAATTGACCCAGCCGACGATCCTGACCGAGGTTCTGGTCGAGCCCAACACGCAGGTCACCAAGGGCGATCCGCTCTATCGCTTTGACGACACAATATTTTCCTTGGCGGTCGATAACGCCAAAGCGCAACTGGTGGCAGCGGAACAGAACGCCAAAATTCTTGAACAAGATGTGATCACCTCGACCGAAGCGGTCGAACGCGCCAATGCGCAACTGGCCTATGCCCTGACACAGAAGGCGCGGTACGAAAACCTTGTGCCCGCAGGTGGCGCGCGTCAGGACGAGCTGGACAGATGGGACGAACAGGTCACCGAGGATCAGGCGGCAGTGAAACAAGCCGAGGCCAATCTGCAAAAGTCGCAACTGGCGCTGGAATCGCAGATTGACGGGGTGAATACCGGCATCCTGCAAGCGCAGGCGCAACTGTCCGAGGCCGAGTATTTCCTTGAAAACACCACGATCTACGCGCCCGAAAACGGCATGATCGTCTCACAACAGGCGCGCCCCGGTCTTGTGGTCGGGGATATCCGACTGGGTGCAATTGCCAGTTTCGTGACCGAGGATGACCCTTATATTCTTGCCACATACCGGCAGCAAAACCTGAAATTTGTAGAAGTCGGACAACCGGTCGAGGTTGCGCTGGATCTTTATCCCGGCGAAATCCTGACTGGCAAGGTAGAGGCGATCTGGTGGGCCACCCGTCAGGGCCAATACCTGCCCTCGGGTCGCCTGCCCGGCTTTGAACTGCCCAAGATACCGGGCCGGATTGCTGTGCAGATCACAGTGGATGTTCCCGAGGGGCACACCTTTCCGGCCGGTGGTCACGCGGCGGTGGCGATTTATACTGGTCAGGGCAAGAGTTTCGAGTTTCTGAGGCGCATCAACATCCGCCTCTATTCCTTTGCCAACTTCATCCGACCGCTGGATATTTGAGGATGCGCGCCATGACACTCCGCCGGTTGATGGGCACCGTCCTGTGTGCCGCCACCCTCGCCGCCTGCGCCCCTGTGGGCCCGGATTTCGTGCGCCCGAACTCTCCGGTCGTGAAACAATGGATCGAGGTGAACAGCCCCAATGCCAATGCCAGTGGCCTGACATCGCGCAGCGCTCCGGTAGTCAAATGGTGGCAGACTTTCAACGACCCAACCCTGAATAAGCTGATCGCCGAAGCTTACGCCCAGAATCTCAGTCTGCAGGTTGCTGGTGCGCGCGTTCTACAAGCCCGTGCGCAATTGGGCATTGCCTTTGGTGAGCTTTATCCGCAGTCGCAAGCTGTGGGCGGATCACTGCAACGCAGGCAAGTCAGCGACAATCTGGGACCAATCTCGGACATCCGGCGCATCATCCCGCTGGACACCGAATTCTCGACCTCACAGGTCGGGTTTGACGCGCAATGGGAACTGGACGTCTGGGGTGCCCAGCGGCGCGGCGTTCAGGCGGCCCGGTCCAATCTGGCGCTGCAAGTGGCCAATTACGACGACGCGTTGGTCACGCTGACCGGCGATGTGGCGGCACTCTACATCAACATCCGGTCCTTGCAGGAGGCGTTGGGGGTCGCGCGTGAGAATATCCAGCTGCAGCAGGAGTCGCTGGACCTGACCCAATTGCGGTTCAACAACGGCGTCACGACCGAGTTGGACGTGCAGGAATCCACCGCCCTGCTGAACAACACCAAGGCCTTGGTGCCCGAGTTGGAGAGCGATCTGCAGCAGGCCAAGAACACGCTGGCGGTTCTGCTGGGTACAACGCCGTCGCGCATGACCGGCTTGCTTGGCAACTCGGGGCGCATCCCCACTGCACGTTCCAACGTCGCTGTTGGGGTTCCGGCCGAATTGCTGCGCCGTCGGCCGGATGTTCGGGCCGCCGAACTGGCCGCCGCCACGCAATCTGCCGAGGTCGGGATCGCCATGGCCGACCTCTACCCGCAGTTCATCCTATCGGGCTCGGTCGGATTGCAGGCCTCTGGCGGGCGCGACCTTTTCAGTTCGAACAGCACAACCGGGCTGGCCAGCGCGGGCGTCGTCTGGAACGTGTTGAACTATGGCCGGATCAAGAACAATGTCCGCGCGCAGGACGCGGCCTATCAGGTGTTGATTGCCAACTACCAGAACACCGTTCTGACCGCCTATTCAGAAGTCGAAAGCGCCATGGTCGCCTATAGCGAGGCCCGCAAACAGGTCACGTTCTATCAACGCAGCGTCGAGGCATCGCGCCGGGCGGCAGAAATTGCCGTTGACCAATACCGGGATGGTATCGCCAGTTACTCGCGCATTCTGAACACTCAGACCGCCCTGTTGCGGTCGCAGGCCAACCTGATCGAGGCGCGCCAGCAGGTTTCGGCCAATCTGGTTGCGGTTTACAAAGGGTTGGGCGGCGGCTGGCAGATCCGGCAAAATCAGGAATTCCTGCCCGATACCGTCCTGGCCGAGATGGCCTATCGCACCGATTGGGGCGATCTGCTGGAAAAAGCGCCCACCCGCGCCAGCCTGAACTGATCCCTATTTGGTCAACCCGCGCAACCCGCCCGAGATCAAGATGTTGACCTCGTACAAAATGCGCGGCGCGGCCAGACCGCCGGGGCTGGCCAGATAGTTGGGGCTCCATTCCGGATCGAATTTCTGTTTGAACGACCGCAGGCCTTCGAAGTGATAGAACTGCTCGCCATGTTCATAGACAAACCCTCCGATCCGGTTCCAGATCGATGCGAGTTGCCGGTTTTCGATCCCTGAAAACGGCGCAGGGCCCAGCGAGAACCACTGGAACCCCTGCGCCGATCCCCAGACCATCATCTCGGCAAACAGTGCATCCATGACAAAGCTGGGACTGTCGGGTTCATACCGCATCAGGTCCAGCGACAATTCGGACTTGTTTCCGCCTTGAAAGAGGTTGGCAAAGGCCATGATCTTGCCGGTATTGCCATCGCGTAGCACAGCGAAATCAAAGTAGGACAGGTAATCATCGTCAAACCCGCCAAGGGCAAACCCTTTTTCCTCACCCGCCTTGCGTTCCAGCCAATGATCCGAAATCTGCCGCAGCTCTGGCAGAACCGGCGCCATCTGATCTTTTGGAATGATCTCGAACACATAGCCTTCGCGCTCGGCCCGGTTTCGGGACTGGCGGAACCGTTTGCGGGGTTTGCCGTCCAACGAGAAATCGTGCAGGGGCACCCTTGCAACCTCACCAATTTTCAGGATCGACAGCCCGAGGTCCAGAAAAGTTGGCAGGTACCGGGTTGAGACGCTGTAGAACGCGCACAGCTTACCCTCGCGATCTGCCCGTTCCCGCAACTGCCAGATCAGTTGTACGCCTGCGGTTTCATCGCCCACGGGCTCACCTTTGGTGATCAAGGCGTTGCCAGTGTCGGCATAGGCCAGAAACTGTAGCGCGACATTGCTCGTGCAAGTGCGCGACATTGAAGGCGGGTGACGGTGACGGGTTGCAGAATGTCAATTTGGTGCACTCATTTCAAGGTTCGATTTTGTTCTTTGGTGTGGTTTTGTCCTCCTTGTTTTTGGCGTTGGAGCGGGTTTCATCTTCAATGTCGCTGAGCGACATTGCAGCGGCATGAGCTGCGCGACGTCGATAGCTCTCGACATTCATCTCGAAGATTGTCGCGTGATGTACGAGCCGGTCGATTGCGGCTATGCCCATGGCTTTATCGGGAAACACATCGTCCCAACCGCTGAAAGGGCGGTTTGCAGTGATCATGATTGATTTTCGTTCGTAGCGCGCGGCGATGAGTTCGAAGATGACGCTGGTTTCGGCCTGATCTTTCTGCACGTAGGAGATGTCATCGAGTATGAGCAGGTCGAATTTGTCGAGCTTTTGGATGTCCTGCGCGAGGCAAAGGTTCTGTCGCGCCGTCTGCAAGCGCTGCACCAGATCGAATGTTCTGATCATCAGGACGCGGTGGCCCCGCTGGATCAACTCATAGCCGATGCCTGCCGCCAAATGCGATTTTCCGGCACCCGGAGGGCCGAAGGCCAGCAAATTGTGACCGGCTTGCAACCAGGTGTCGCCCTCGGCCAGCGCGTTGATCCGGGCCTTGCTCACGGTCGGAACAACCGAGAAGTCAAAGCTGTCGAGGGTCTTGCCCTGGGGCAGCTTGGCGGCCGCGAGGTGGCGCTGTATCCGCCGCTGGTCCCGTTTGCTCAACTCCAGCTCAAATAGGGCCGCCAACAGCCGCTCTGCAGGCCAGCCCTCCTTATCCGCCTTGATGCAGAACTCCGGCCAGAAACAGGCGATTGTCGGCAGCCTGAGATTGCTCAACAGGATGGGAAGCTTGGCGGTTTCTACCGTGATGCTCATGCTGTGGCTCCTGGCTCGGAAAGCAGACCATCATAGACCGCTATGGTTGGGATATGGATCGGAACATCGGGGTGATCCGCTTCTGTTTTCTGCGCAAAGCGCACATGCAGATCGTCGAGATCAGGCAGGCCGCCAGCCTTGAGTATCTGATCCAGAGCGACAGCAAGTTCCGCCTCGCAAGCGTGTTCATGTGCTATCCACAGCAGGTCAACAATGGCTTGGGAAGCCTTGCGCAAGGGCCATGCCGCGGACAGCGCCTCCCATGTGCGGCGGTATTCCGTTCTGGGAAAAAGCGCATCACGATAGGTCAGGTTTGCGACGGCACCGGGCTTGGTGCGCAGGCTGTGAATCACATGATGGTAGTTGACGACATGGCCATGTGTGCCGCGCTTGTGATCAGGGGTCCGCCCGCGTGGCAACGTATCGATCCGGGTGTTGCCAAGAAACAGTTCCAGACGATCATCGTAGGCACGCAGGTTCAACTCGAAACCGATCAGCCGCGAGGGAACCGTGTAAAACACTTTGCGGAAGACAAAGCCGCTGGAAGAGGTCACCCGCACACGTGCCGCATCATAATCGCAACTCCGCCGTTCTGGCAGCGGCTGGAGATCGGCGCGTTCAAGGGCCACTTGCTCCCTGCGTTGTGCATTGTGGCGGCCAACGACCTGAGCGATGAAGCGCCGCCATGCCTCCACAGTCTCGAAGTCAGAACTGCCGCGCAGAAGCAGCGCTTGTTCCAGACGCGCCTTGAGGTGTCCATGGCGGCTTTCGATGGAGCCGTTCTCGTGGGCGATGCCGCGATTGTTTCGGGTCGGTTCCATGCCATAATCGGCACACAGCGCCTCGTACCGCGCCCGCAAATCCTCATCAACATCCTTCTTCCTGTTGCCAAAGGCAGCTGACAGGCTGTCCGAGCGGTGCTCACGTGGTGCTCCGCCCACCTGCCACAGGGCATTCTGCAGTCCGCAGGCCAGCGCGGTAAAACTCTCCCCGCCAAGAACAACTTCGGCATATTCCCAGCCGGAGAAAACCAGGGTGAAGTGATAAACCCGGTGCGCGAATGGCTGACCCGCGATAGTGACGTTCAAATCATCGGCCTTGAAGAAATCCGACATCCCTTGCCGGCCCGGCGGATGTGTCTGGCGGAAGATGACGTCCCGATCCGGGCCATGTTCTGCGCGCCAGGCACGCATACGCCGTTCCAACGTGCGACGCGCCTTGCCCAGATTACGGTCCGGGTGCCGGAGTTGTAGCTCTTCCAGGATCGCAAACGGACGCAGATGGGGCTGCTTTTCCAGAAGAGGAACAACAACCTCCTCCCAAATCCCGGCTAACGGATCCGGTTTGCCGCCGCCGTGACGGCGTTCTTGTTTCTTTTGCGATGGCGGGCGCGGGTCCCGGTCAATGCGCGATCCGGTGCTCGAACTGAAACCGGCTTTCACGGCCGCTATGTTCTGGGTGTATTGAGTCCGAAGTTTCATGTAGTCCTCGTATTGTCGGTCGGTGATAAAACGCCCAGGCATCCAATCCTCTTTCTGGTTTGAAGATTGGAAAATCCTGACCGCTGTCACCGCCAACCGCACGGATAAAATCCGCGCGAGATTTTGGCGAAAGCTCCAGTCGGGCTACGCCCTCCTTATGCTTTCGCCAAAATCACCCACCTGCAATGTCGCTGACTTTCATGAGCGGTGTCGCTGGACACCAGAAACGCCGTTTCGTCCGGAGAGATCAGGAATTGTTTGTCCCCGGTCAGGGATATTTGCGCTTCGGTGTCTTCGCTTTCCAGTGCAAGCCGTTCGACGGATTCGGGAATCTCGGTCCGTACCGGTGCCGGGATTTCGCGCCCGAACAGGGGATTCACGGCCACGACCCCCAAGATTACCGCCACCACAAGGCTGGATCGCAGGAACCGCGAGGCATCCCCGTTCCATGCGAAATCCCACCACAGGGCGTTTTCATATTCTACGTGGGAATAGGCAAACAGCCCGATCCAGAAAACCACCGCCAGCAGGGCGATCACGCTGACCAGCCACGGGATGTTCAGGCGAAAGATCGACGCACCACTAACCCGGTAAAACGCCCCCCGGAATGTCGCCAGTAGGCCGATGGTGGCCAGCATCGACAGCGCCTCGTGCGTGTCCAGACCTTTGGCCAGTGATGCAAAGAAGCCCGCAACCATCAGCAGCATCGCCACCACCCAGGCGCGATAAAGCTTGCGGAACAACCCGCGCGAGACCAGCAACAACAATACCCCAACGGCGCTGCCCGCCAGATGGGACGCCTCGACAAAGGACAGCGGCAAGACTTCGCGCAGAACGCCCAGGTTCTGGGAACTGGCAGGCAACGCGCCCGAGACCAGCATGATCACACCGGCCACCGCAGCCACCCCGGCCGCGACCATCGGCACGATCGGGCGGATGACGCGGTAAACCCATGTGGCGGCCCCGCCGATCCGGTTCCGCTGTGTCAGGGCCGAGGCGACGGCGATGGACAGCGTCGCAATCGTGAATGGCAGGAACGTGTAGACCACGCGGTACAACAGCAGCGCCGCAATGACATCCGACCGCCCCGATGCGCCGAGACCTGCGATCAACGTGGCCTCGAACACGCCCAGTCCACCAGGTGCATGGCTGAGGATACCAACGGTGATGGCGGCTATGTAGATGGTGAAGAAATAGGGATAACCGACGCCCAGATCGTCCGGCATCAGCACATACAGCGCCATCGACGCGCCAAAGATGTCCCCCAGCGCGGCCAGCGTCAGCAGGCTGGCCAGCTTGCCACCGGGCAGGTTGAAACCGATCCCGGCAAACCCAAACCTCCGCCCCCCGCGCGATAGCCAGACGAACAGTGTCACCAGCCCGGCCAACAGGCACAGGCCAATCCCGGTTTCCAATGTCTCACTGATGGGCAAAACCTTGGAAATCCCGTCAGGATGCACTGTCAGCAGCAGCCCCATTATCAGGACCAGCCCCATCCAAAAGGCGATCCACGAGGTTGCGATGACACCGGCCACCCGCCCCAGATCCAATCCCAACGAGGCGTAAATCCGGTACCGGATCGCCGTTCCGGTTATGTAGGAAAACCCAAGGCAGTTGGACACGGCATAGCCGCAGGCCCCCGCCATTCCGGCCACGGGCAATGGGACCTTTCCGCCTGCCACGCTTTGAACCGCGAACACATCATAAAAGGACAGCGATAGGAAACTGAACGCAGTCCAGCAGAGGGCAAAGAACAAAATTCGCCACGGGGTGCCGGTGACATCCGTCGTCACCTCGGACCATTTCACATGAGCCGACAGATCACGTAACACCGCCAGTGCGATCAGGGTGACAAGCACAGGCACCGCCACGCGGACCAGCGGTTTTTCCAACAGGCCCGAGGCTTTTTCGACCCAACGCGCAGGCCGCGACTCGTCCGGTGTCGCTTGTGTTGTCATCGCTGCAATCCTGCCTTTGCCCCACTCATCAAGCAGCCGGTCAAAACCCGCCGCTAGCCCGAGTTTTGCACAAATCGCTGGGCGGTCAAAGCGTTACCACCTGATCGTCAGGACCGCCCCTTGCGGGTCGACAGCAGCAGATTGGTTTCCGACCGCGTTATCCCTTCCATCCGGTGGATCTGGAACAGAACACCATCCAGTTCAGCCAGCGTATCCGTTCCGATCTCGGCGATCAGATCCCAGCTGCCGTTGGTTGAATGAACCGCCTGCACCTGCTGCATCGCCGCAATCCGCGACATAATCCTTTCGGTCCCGCGCCCTTCGATCCCCAGCATCATCAGCCCGCGCACCGGGCTTTCAGCAACGCTTTTGCGGGTCACCACGGTAAAGCCCACAATCTCACCAGACTGTTTGAGCCGCTGCAGACGGCTGCGCACCGTCGTCCGCGTCACGCCAAGCGTTTCGGCAAGTTCCGACAGGGATGCGCGCGCGTCCCGATGCAGCGCATTCAGTAACTTGTTATCCAGTTCGTCCAAATCTGATTTCCATTTTGATCCACTCGGTTACATTTTGAGCACTTTGCCATCTTCTCGCAACCCACATTGCTCCGCTAGAAAAACATATGGACAAAAAGGCACTCATTTTGGTCGGCACCCCGATGGATTCCGGCAAACGGCGTCAAGGCTGCCGCATGGGCCCGGACGCCTATCGCGTGGCCGGGCTTGAACAAGCGATGCGCGACCTTGGTCATGACGTAGAGGATATCGGTGACATCGGACCGGATCCGGTCGACACGCCGCCCCACGCGCATCTGTTCGCCCTGCCCGAATGTATCGGCTGGACGCAAGCCCTGAGTCGGGCAGCGCAGGGCGCGGCCAGCAAGGGCCTGCCGATCTTCATGGGCGGCGACCACGCGTTGTCGATGGGCACCGTTTCCGGCATGGCAACGCACGCGCAAAATATCGGGCGACCGCTGTTTGTGCTTTGGCTGGACGCCCACAGCGATTTCCACACGCCCAATAGCACCGGCAGCGGCAACCTGCACGGCACCCCGGTGGCCTATTTCACCGGACAACCGGGGTTCGAGGATTTCCCGGCTGCGATAGCACCCGCGCCAACCGACCGCGTCGGCATGATAGGGCTGCGATCCGTCGACCCAGAAGAACGAGCCGTACTGGAACAGGCCCGCGCCATGCTGGCAGATATGCGCAGCATCGACGAGCACGGCATCAAAACACCCCTGATCGCCTTTCTCGACAAGGTTCGGGCCGCAAACGGAATCCTGCACGTCTCGCTGGACGTTGATTTTCTGGACCCCGCCGTCGCCCCTGCCGTCGGCACCACCGTTCCCGGCGGCGCGACCGAGCGCGAGGCGCATCTGGTCATGGAACTGCTGCATGAAAGCGGTCTGGTCTGCTCGCTGGATCTGGTTGAGTTGAACCCGTTTCTGGACGAACGCGGTCGCACCGCGACATTGATGGTCGATCTGGCCGCCTCGCTGATGGGGCGTCGCATCTTTGACCGCCCAACCCGGAGCTTCTGATGCAATCGCTACAATCAATTTCCACCACGGCCCCGGGTAAACACGACAGGGCCGTCGAACAGCGTACCACCGAAAGGTGCCACGTCTATCACCCAAATGTTCAGAAGAGTATCAGCACGCATTTTGCCCTGATCTGCCCGGGCAAGATCCCGAACGCCGAAAGACGCGCGACCAGTCAGGCGTGGTCGGGGGACTCTGACTGTGTCCTGTCCACGCTGACACCGCAGCAGATGTCCATCATCAAAACCAGCGTCACGCCGCAGCCAGGGTCGATCCCGACAATTGAAACCGTTGGTGGATCCGTTCTCTGCAGGATCGCTGGCATCCACCTTCCCGCCGATAGGAGCGTATAATGCAACCGTCAGACAAGGCCCTTGTCCCCTTCGTTTCCGTCGACAACATGATGCAACTTGTCCATCACGTCGGCGTTGAGGAAATGATCACCCAGATCGCAGCGCAGGTCGAAGCCGATTTCAAACGGCGGGACAGCTTTGACAAAACCCCGCGCATTCCGGCCCATTCCCCCCATGGCGTGATCGAATTGATGCCAACTTCGGACGGCGAGGCTTATGGATTCAAATACGTCAACGGCCATCCGAAGAACACATCCGAAGGATTGCAGACCGTGACCGCCTTTGGCTTGCTGGCGGATGTGTATACTGGCTATCCGACTTTGCTGACGGAAATAACGATCCTGACCGCCCTGCGCACAGCGGCTACGTCGGCGTTGGTAGGCCGCTACCTTGCGCCAAAAAATGCAACTACAATGGCCATGATCGGCAACGGAGCACAGTCCGAATTTCAGTGCCTCGCTTTCAAGGCCATGTGTGGCATCGACACGGTCCGGCTTTACGATATCGACCCGAACGCAACCGCGAAATGCGCCGCCAACCTGCAAGGCAAGGGCCTGACGGTGATCCCCTGCAGAACTCCCGAAGATGCAATTGAGGGGGCGCAAATCATCACCACTTGCACGGCGGACAAGAAGTGCGCCACGATCCTTACCGACAACATGGTTGGCCCCGGGGTCCACATAAACGCCATCGGCGGCGATTGCCCGGGCAAGACCGAACTGCACAAGGATATTCTGCTGCGATCGGATATCTTTGTGGAATACCCGGAACAAACCCGTATCGAAGGCGAGATTCAGGCGCTGGAAGCGGATCATATAGTCACCGAAATGTGGCAGGTCATGACCGGTCAGGCAAAAGGGCGCACAGATAGTCGGCAGATCACCCTGTTCGACAGCGTCGGGTTCGCGATCGAGGATTTCTCGGCCCTGCGCTATGTCAAACAGGCCATCCAAGGCACCGAGTTTTTTGAGCCGCTGGACATGCTCGCCGACCCCGATGACCCGCGCGACCTGTTTGGAATGCTGATGCGCGCCGGTTAGGGCAACGCGATTGGGGGCTCTGCCCCCGCCGCCTTTGGCGCCTCCCCGAAGTATTTTCAGCCAGATGAAGCAGGGGATCCGTAACTTCATCTGGCCAAAAATACCTCGCAGCGCGAGGCAGAGCCTCGCATTTTCCCCCTCTATCCTGCAAGCGACGGCAGGTAGAGCACGATGCCCGGGAAGGCCACCAACAGCGCAATCGTCAGGGCATCTGCGACAAAAAACGGCGTTACACCCTTGAACACGTCCTGAACGCTGAGGTCCGGACGCACCCCCGCCACGACAAAGCAGTTGAGGCCAATCGGGGGGGTGATCAGGCAGAACTCGGCCATTTTCACCACAAGGATACCGAACCAGATGGCGCACATCGGGCCGGACATGCCAAAGGCGCTATCTGCCGCGCTGACCGTTTCACCGCCGTTCAGGGCCATGACCGCCGGATAAACGACCGGCAGTGTCAGGAGCAGCATTCCGATTGCATCCATGAACATGCCCAGCACCGCATAGGCCAGCAGGATGCAGATCAGGATAAGCATTGGCGACATTTCAAGCGATGTGATCCAATCCGAGAACGCGCCCGGAAGGTCGGCGAACCCAAGAAAGCGCACGTAGATCAGGACGCCCCAGATGATAGTGAAAATCATCGCCGTCAGCTTTGCCGTTTCAAGCAGGGCAGATTTGAACTCGGGCCAGCGCATACCGTGGATCAGCGCAAAGCAGAATACGATGAAGGCCCCGATGGCTCCGCCCTCGGTTGGAGTGCCCCAGGCTTTGTCTCCAAACGGGTTATAGACAAAACAGATGATGATCAGGATCACCGCAACGATCGGCAGCGCTCCGGGCAGGGCCGCGAACCGCTGTTTCCAGGTAAACCCGGTAACGGGCGGGCCGACGGATTTGAAGATCACCGCGATGCCCACGATCAACAAGCCATAGATCACGGCGGAAAATGCCCCGGGAATAAAACCCGCAAGCAGCAGCTTACCAACGTCTTGCTCAACAATGATCGCGTAGATCACAAGGATGGCCGAGGGCGGGATCAGCGAGGCGAGTGTTCCGCCCGCAGCGACAACGCCAGCTGCGAATTGTTTGTTATAGCCCACCGACAGCATCTCGGGGATGGCGATGCGGGCGAACACGGCGGATGTGGCAACAGATGCGCCAGACACGGCGGCGAACCCGGCGGTGGCAAAAATAGTCGATACGGCCAACCCGCCCGGAACCCAGGCAATCCAGCGTTTTGCCGCCTCAAACAGCGCCCGCGTGAGCCCTGCGTAGTAGGCAAGATAGCCAATCAGGATGAAGGTCGGGATCAGGCTGAGCGTGTGAGAGGCGACTTTGGAATGCGGCACCTGCCCCGCAGTTTTAACTGCAACTGTCACAGCCTTGCCAAAGCGGTCGGGGTCATAGCCAAACTTGGCCCAGAATATCCAGATCAGCCCGACCAACCCCGCCAGAGCGGCGGCAAAGGCCACGCGCATTCCGGTGATCACAAGAACCAGCAGGCCGCCCGTGACCCAAAGCCCGATTTCTATCGTGTCCATGAGTTAGGAGCGCCTTTCGAACTGTTCCGCCTCAGCGGCGGCCTGTGCGGCGGCATCCTGAATCAAAGGCACCGCAACGGGGTGTTCCAGACCCAGGACACACGCTTTACCATACCCCCAGACCTGCAGCGCCAATCGCAGGCACAGCACCGAAAAGGCAATCGGTGCCAGCAGCTTGGCAGGCCAAAGCGGGATGCCGATATCGATCGAGCTGTCGCAGCTCCAAAATGGGGCGCCGAAATCAAAGGACCGGTCGAAATGGGACCAGCTGCCCCAGACCAGCGCAATCATCAGCAGCAGGATCAGCACGACCGAAATCGTCTCGAACAACCACATCGCCCGCCCGTTCAACCGAGAGATCACGATATCCATGCGAATATGCCCGCCGTCGCGCTGAACATAGGAAATGCCCAGAAATGCAATCAACGGCATGGCCTGTTCGATCCAATCGACGTAGCCGGGCAACGGCGCGTTCACGGCGTTGCGACCGCTGACCGAAACCACGGCTAGCACCATCAGGCTGAACACGGCAAAACCGCTGATCAGCGCCAGAAACTTTTCGAGCCTCAATAACCGTTGGTCCAGACGGCTGATCAGACTGCCGTCTTCCAACACCGTGGCCTGTCCTGCCATTCCGGTGATCCCTTGTGTTCAGGAAAATACCGGGCGTCAAACGACGCCCGGTCGTGGCGATCAGTTGCCGCCGCGTTGCTGTTTCAGGGTCGCCTGAACCAGATCATACAGGTCCTGCGCGGGCAGGCCCTGAGAGGACATATCCGCGATCCACTGTTCACGGATCGGGTCTGCGGCCTTGGCGCGGAATTCTTCGATCACGGCGTCATCGATCATCACTTTTTCAACGCCCTTTTCTTCCAGAACGCTATCCCACTGCTCTAGCAGGCCGCCATAATTGGCCAGATAGTGATCGATGGCTTCGCCAATCGAGCTGTCCAGCGCCTCTTTGTGTTCGGCTGGCAGCGCCTCATAGGCGTCGATATTCACCACGACGGGGCAATTGACGGTGCCGGGGTTCAGGTTGGCGGTCCACCAATCGGCCTCATTTATGGTGCCAAAGGACAGATGCGCGTGCTGGGCGAATGCAACTGTATCGACGACACCCGATTCCATCGCATTATAGGCTTCGGTCGCGGGAACCGACGTAGGTACGCCGCCCACAGCCTCGAACGCCTGACCCAGACCCCCCGTGGCGCGGACTCGCATGCCATCAAACTCGGCCAGTTGATCCCGTGGATCGCCGGTGCCGACAAGGTTATATTGCGGCATGGGTGAGGTCATGATGATCCGCGCATTCCACTGCGCCATCTCGTCCTTGACGGCGGGGTGATCATAGACCGCGTGGCTGATGGCCACTTCTTCGTCAAGATTGTTCACCCCCAGAAACGGCAGTTCCAGCACGGTAATCGCGCGGTTCTTGTCGCGGTGATAGCCTGCGCAGAACTGCGCCATTTCGAAGGCACCGATTTCGATACCATCAAGATTTTCCTTAGGCTTGGACAAGGCCCCATAGCTGACATTGATGGTGAAATCGCCATTTGTTTTCTCGCTAACGAGTTCGGACAGCTTTTCGACATGTTCCGTAAAGGCCCGCCGTTTGCCCCAGACCGAGGCATTCCATTCGGTGGCTGCCGCTTCGGTGACAAATGCCATCGCAAGGGCGGCCACGGCCGCGCCACTCAACATCCTGTTCATATTGATCTCTCCCTTAAATACGCCCCCTCCCCGGGACGCTTGCAGGTGAAGCTAGCGCGTCACCCGGAACCTGCCAACCCCCGCGCGTGGGCGTGCCGGGACCGGTTTGGTCAAAGTAAGGGCCCAAAGCCTGCGTTATCGGGATTTTTCGACATTCGCAGGTATTACAGACATTACCTTGGTTTTATTAAATTAAAGATCGACAATGGAATTTCATTTACAAAATACATCTACATCAAGAAATTTGTTTACAAACTAAATCAAGAATTACAGCAATTTATTTATTTCTTTTCTGATCTCCGTATTATTCAACCCGGGGAGGAAACGGCTCGACATTGCCTGATCGGCGGGCAAAATCGGTCCAACGTAATCCAGTCCAGAGGGAGGAGCCTCAAAAATGACCACCGCTGCCCAGGCAGATGCCAAGACTTATCCGCCATCCGCAGAAACTGTTGCCCGCGCCCATGTTGATGCCGACAAATACGCAGACATGTATGCGGCGTCGGTCAGTGACCCCAATGCCTTTTGGGACGAGCACGGCAAACGGATCGATTGGATCAAGCCCTATACCCAGGTCAAGGACGTCAACTATGATTTCGGTTCGGTCAAGATCAACTGGTATGCCGATGGTACGCTGAACGTCTCGGCCAATTGTCTGGACCGTCATCTGGAAACCCGTGGCGATCAGACCGCGATCATCTGGGAGCCAGACGATCCAAATGATGCGGCGCAGCACATTACCTATGCTGAATTGCACCGCCACACCTGCCGGATGGCCAACATTTTGGAATCGCTGGGTGTGCGCAAGGGCGACCGGGTCGTCATCTATATGCCGATGATCCCGGAAGCCGCCTATGCCATGCTGGCTTGTGCCCGCATTGGCGCCATCCATTCGATTGTTTTTGCGGGTTTTTCGCCCGATGCTTTGGCCGCGCGTGTGAACGGGTGTGACGCCAAGGTGATCATCACCGCAGATGAGGCGCCGCGCGGCGGGCGCAAGACTGCGCTGAAATCCAACGCGGATGCCGCCTTGCTGCATTGCAAGGACACCGTGAAATGTCTGGTGGTCAAGCGCACCGGTGGTCAGACCACATGGGTCGATGGCCGGGACTTTGATTACAACGAAATGGCGCTGGAGGCGGATGATTACTGCGCCCCTGCCGAGATGAACGCTGAGGACCCGCTGTTCATCCTCTATACCTCGGGATCGACTGGTCAACCAAAAGGCGTGGTGCATACCACGGGCGGCTACCTGGTCTATGCCGCGATGACGCATGAAGTCACGTTCGATTACCACGAAGGCGATGTTTACTGGTGCACGGCAGATGTAGGCTGGGTTACCGGCCACAGCTATATCGTCTATGGCCCGCTGGCCAATGGCGCGACTACGCTGATGTTCGAAGGGGTGCCGACCTATCCCGATGCCAGCCGCTTTTGGCAGGTTTGCGAAAAACACAAGGTAAACCAGTTCTACACCGCCCCCACCGCGCTGCGGGCCCTGATGGGTCAGGGTAAAGAGTGGGTCGAGAAATGCGATCTAAGCGATCTGCGCACGTTGGGCACCGTGGGTGAGCCAATCAACCCCGAGGCATGGAACTGGTACAATGAGGTCGTCGGCGGCGGGCGTTGCCCCATCGTCGATACCTGGTGGCAGACCGAAACCGGCGGCCACCTGATGACCCCCCTGCCCGGCGCGCACGCGATGAAACCCGGCTCGGCCATGAAACCGTTCTTTGGCATCGAACCGGTGGTTCTGGACCCGCAATCCGGTGTCGAGATCGAAGGCAACGGGGTCGAGGGCGTGCTGTGCATCAAAGACAGCTGGCCGGGTCAGATGCGCACCGTCTGGGGCGATCACGAGCGGTTCGAAAAGACCTATTTCGCGGATTACAAAGGTTATTACTTCACCGGTGACGGCTGCAAGCGCGACGCAGACGGTGATTACTGGATCACCGGTCGCGTCGATGACGTGATCAATGTGTCCGGTCACCGCATGGGCACCGCCGAAGTGGAAAGCGCACTGGTGGCGCATGCTGCCGTGGCCGAGGCCGCTGTGGTCGGTTATCCGCATGAAATCAAGGGACAAGGTATCTATTGCTATGTCACTTTGATGAATGATCGCGAACCCAGTGACGCGTTGCTGAAAGAGCTGCGCACCTGGGTGCGGACAGAGATTGGCCCCATTGCCAGCCCGGATGTGATCCAGTGGGCGCCGGGCCTGCCAAAAACCCGCTCGGGCAAGATCATGCGCCGTATCCTGCGCAAAATTGCCGAGAACGACTTTGGCGCGCTGGGCGACACCTCGACTCTGGCCGATCCTTCGGTGGTCGAGGACCTGATCGAAAACCGGGCAAACAAGTGAGGATGTGATGGACGCTGCCACGATCACCACACCTGCGGTTCTGATCCTTCTCGGCCCTCCGGGCGCCGGGAAGGGCACACAGGCCCGTATGCTCGAAGACAAGTTCGGGTTGGTCCAACTCAGCACCGGTGACCTGCTGCGGGCCGCTGTGGCCGCAGGGACCGAGGCCGGAAAAGCCGCCAAAGCCGTCATGGACGCGGGCGATCTGGTCAGCGACGGGATCGTCATAGCCATCCTGCGCGACCGCATGGCCGAGCCGGACTGTGCCAAAGGCGTCATTCTGGACGGTTTCCCGCGCACCACCGTTCAGGCCGAGGCGCTGGATGGTCTGCTGGCGTCAACCGATCAAAAGATCAGCGCTGCGGTCAGTCTGGATGTTGAAGATGCCGAAATGGTTGTCCGCATTTCAGGCCGTTACACCTGTGCCGGCTGCGGTGAAGGGTTCCACGATCGGTACAAGCAACCGGCGATCGAAGGAAAATGCGACAAGTGCGGCAGCACCGAATTCAAGCGCCGCGCCGATGACAACGCGGCGACCGTGGCGTCAAGGCTCAGGGCCTATCACGCGCAGACCGCGCCACTGATCGACTACTACCAGACCCACGGCGTTCTGAAACATGTCGACGCCATGGGACAGATCGACGAAATCGCCCAAAACCTGCATGGAATTGTTGGCGACTTAACGAGTTCAAGGGGGAAATAAACCCCAAGGTTTTAAACCCACAACAGAATACTTCAAAGGACCCGCCATGGCGGACCGGTGGAGTTTTGTCCGGCATCAACCCGGTGTCCGACACAATCGAGGAAGCGAAGGAGGAACCCGCAATGGCGGATCAATCAACAAACTCCGCGCAGACTGCCGAGGCCGACAAGGGCTATTGGCAGGCGAACCTGCGTCTTATCTACATCAGCCTCGTGATCTGGGCGCTGGTGTCGTTTGGATTCGGCATTCTGCTGCGTCCGCTGCTGTCCGGTATTGCGGTTGGCGGCACCGATCTGGGCTTTTGGTTCGCCCAGCAGGGATCGATCCTGGTCTTTCTGGTGCTGATCTTCAACTACGCCTGGCGCATGAACAAACTGGACGCCGAATACGGCGTGGAAGAATAAGGGAGCGCGGGGATAATGGATCAGTTTACCATCAACCTGCTGTTTGTTGGCGCGAGTTTCGCGCTGTACATCGGCATCGCGATCTGGGCCCGCGCGGGGTCCACATCTGAATTCTACGCCGCCGGTCGCGGCATCCACCCGGTCACCAACGGTATGGCGACAGCGGCTGACTGGATGTCAGCGGCCTCGTTCATTTCGATGGCGGGCCTGATTGCCTTTACCGGCTACGATAACAGCTCGTTCCTGATGGGTTGGACTGGTGGCTACGTGCTGCTGGCCCTGCTGCTTGCGCCCTACCTGCGCAAGTTCGGTAAATACACCGTATCGGAATTCATCGGCGACCGTTTCTACAGCCAGACCGCCCGTATCGTTGCGGTGATCTGTCTGATTGTGGCATCGGTGACCTATGTGATCGGTCAAATGACCGGCGTAGGCGTGGCCTTTGGCCGCTTTCTTGAAGTCAGCAACACTACCGGCCTTCTGATCGGCGCGGGCGTTGTGTTCGCCTATGCGGTGTTCGGCGGAATGAAGGGCGTGACCTACACTCAGGTCGCTCAGTACTGCGTTCTGATCACTGCCTATACGATCCCGGCGATCTTCATCTCGCTGCAACTGACCGGTACACCTGTTCCGGCGCTGGGTCTGTTCGGGGATACCGCAAGCGGTGAACCCCTGCTGACCAAGCTGGACGCCATCGTGACCGAGTTGGGTTTCAACGACTATACGGCCCATCACTCGAACACGTTGAACATGGTGCTGTTCACCCTGTCGCTGATGATCGGTACGGCAGGTTTGCCGCACGTCATCATGCGTTTCTTCACCGTACCGAAAGTGTCTGACGCCCGTTGGTCCGCTGGCTGGGCACTGGTGTTCATCGCGCTGCTGTACCTGACCGCCCCTGCGGTTGGCGCAATGGCCCGCCTGAACATCACCGACATGATGTGGCCCAACGGAGGGCTGGAAGGTGGCGCCGTTTCCGTCGAAGATATCGACAACGACGCGCGTTATGACTGGATGGCCACATGGCAGAAAACCGGTCTGCTGGATTGGGAAGACAAGAATGGCGATGGCAAGATTCAGTATTACAACGACAAATCTGAATCCATGCAGGCCATCGCGGAGGAAAAGGGCTGGGTCGGAAACGAATTGACCAAGTTCAACCGCGACATTCTGGTTCTGGCAAACCCCGAAATCGCCAACCTGCCCAGCTGGGTGATCGGTCTGGTCGCTGCCGGTGGTCTTGCCGCTGCCCTGTCGACCGCTGCGGGTCTGCTGCTGGCGATTTCGTCGGCGGTGTCCCACGACCTGATCAAGGGTGCAATCAACCCGCAGATCTCGGAAAAAAGCGAGCTTCTGTCGGCACGGATCGCCATGGGTGTTGCCATCGTTGTTGCAACCTATCTGGGTCTCAACCCACCGGGCTTTGCGGCGCAAACGGTTGCATTGGCCTTTGGTCTGGCTGCGGCTTCGATCTTCCCGGCGCTGATGATGGGGATCTTCTCGACCCGTATCAACAACACCGGTGCGGTTGCAGGTATGCTGGCCGGTCTGACCGTAACTCTGGTCTACATCTTCCTGCACAAGGGCTGGTTGTTCATTCCGGGGACCAACTCGTTCACCGATGCCGACCCGCTGTTGGGTCCGATCAAGTCGACCTCGTTCGGCGCCATCGGTGCCATGGTCAACTTCGGCGTCGCCTATGTGGTTGCCAGCATGACCAAGGAAACCCCGCAGGAGATCAAGGACCTGGTCGAAAGTGTGCGCATTCCCCGTGGTGCGGGCGCAGCTCAGGATCATTGAGCCTGATGCGGCCTTTGGTTAAGCTCCAGAGGCCGCGTCTTTCGACGGATTGCTCCCGCCCGGCACACCACCGGGCGGGGCTTTTGTTTCAGACCTCCGGAGACAATTGATGCCCCTGTCCCATGACGAGATCACCCGATTTCTGAAATCCGTTCACCCCTATGACGCCCTGCCCGCAGATGTGCTGGACGAACTGGCCCACCAAATCGAGGTCTGGGAAGTGGACGAGGATTTCTCGGTCTACGAGCTGGGCCACACCCTGCCCGGCCTGTTCGTCATCTACGAAGGACAGGTCGAGGTTACGGATGAAAACGGCTCGGTCGTGTCCCATCTGGGCCTGCGCAATTCGTTCGGCGAACGCGGACTGCTGAAGGACGGCAAGGCCGCCACCAAGGCGCGGGCGCACACGCCGTCAGTTCTGATTGTCCTGCCGCCGGATCTGGTGCGCGACCTGATCGACAATCATGACGTGGTGTCAAAATTCTTCAACCGGTCACGCGGTCAGCGCAGCGGCCCGCAAAGTCTGGCGACCAGTTCCATTGACGTCCTGATGGCGCATGACCCCGCCACCTGCCCACCGGATATGCCGGTTCAGCAGGCCGCAAGGATGATGCGGGACAAACACATCTCATCCCTATGCGTAACCGAGGGTGATACGTTGCTGGGTATTGCGACCTTGCGCGACATTTCGGGCAAATACGTGGCCGATGCGATGGCCGACGGCACGCCGGTTTCCGCAATCATGACACCTGATCCTGTGACGCTATCGCCATCCGATATCGGCTCGGACGTGCTGCATGTGATGATGGAGCGCGGCATCGGTCATATCCCGATATCTCAGGGCGGTCGTCTGGTCGGCATCGTGACCCAGACCGATCTGACCCATTATCAGGCCGTGAATTCCGCCGAACTGGTGCGGCGCATCGCCCATGCCGATACGCCTGCGGAGATGGCAAAAGTCACCGCCGAAATTCCCCAACTGCTGGTGCAACTGGTGGCAGGCGGCAACAGGCACGAGGTTGTCACCCGCCTGATCACCGACATTGCCGATACCGCCACGCGCCGTCTGCTGGCGCTGGCCGAGGAAAAATTGGGCCCCCCGCCGGTGCCCTATCTATGGCTGGCCTGCGGATCGCAAGGTCGGCAGGAACAGACGGGCGTGTCAGATCAGGACAACTGCCTGATCCTGGATGACGCCGCGACCGAAGGGGACATGGCGTATTTCGCGGCCTTGGCGAAGTCCGTCTCGGACGGGTTGGATGTCTGTGGCTATTTCTATTGCCCAGGCGACATGATGGCGACAAACCCCCGCTGGTGTCAGCCCCTGCGCGTCTGGCGCGAATATTTTCGCGGCTGGATCGCCAAACCGAATCCCGAAGCGCAGATGCTGGCCTCGGTCATGTTTGATCTGCGCCCCATCGGCGGCGCGTTCGAGCTGTTCGCGGACCTGCGGACCGAAACATTATCCGAAGCCAGCAACAATTCGATCTTTGTCGCGCACATGATCTCGAACTCGCTGAAACACACGCCTCCACTGGGCCTGTTGCGTGGCTTTGCCACGATCCGGTCGGGCGAGCATCGCAATACACTGGATCTGAAACACAATGGCATTGTTCCGGTCGTTGATCTGGCGCGCGTCTACAGCCTGCAGGGGCAACTGACCGAGGCCAGTACCCGCGCGCGACTAAGCGCTGCCGAAGCTGCGGGCGTTCTCAGTCAGTCTGGCGCGCGGGACTTGATGGATGCCTATGACCTGATCGCCGAAACACGGCTGGACCATCAGGTCAAGCTGGTCAAATCCGGTGCAAATCCGGATAATTACCTACCCCCGTCCGATCTGTCGGACTTTGAGCGAAGTCATCTGCGGGATGCGTTTGTCGTGGTAAAAACCATGCAATCGGCGGTTGGCCATGGCATGGGACTGCTGGGCTGACCCAAACAGGGACGGATGAGGATAAAAAGGGCCAAAATCGCCCGAAGAACGGAGAGGCAAGATGTTTCTGGAACTGATCGGTACAGTCTTTGCAGGCGTTGCATTTGCAGGCGTTGTGATGGTGCTGAACAAACTGACCGGAGGTCGCCTGCCCCGCTGGGCCGCCCCGGTTGCCGCTGGTGCGGGCATGATCAGCATGACCATCGCCAGCGAATACTCCTGGTATGACCGCACCCGCGACGCGCTGCCCGACAGTCTGGCTGTGGTTCAAGAGGTCGAAAGCCGCGCATTCTACCGCCCCTGGACCTATGCCATGCCGTTCGTCGACCGGTTTGCCGCCATCGACACCGTGTCGGTGCGCACCAATGAAAGCGTGCCGGAACAGCGGTTGGTTGATCTGTATTTCTTTGGCCGCTGGGCTCCGGTGTCAAAAATGCCCATCGCGGTCAATTGCGCCGACAACAGCCGCGTCAGCCTGGCCGACGGCGCCCAATTTGCTGATGACGGGCGTCTGGTGAACGCTGGCTGGATCAGGCTCGACGCCGATGATCCGGTGATCGAGGCGACCTGCGGAGTTTGAAGATGCTAAGCCATCTGAGCCTGCGCGTCAGGATATTTCTGTTCTTCTGCCTGCTGGCCGTAGGTGGCCTGGTGGTCAGTTCGCTGGCTCTGTGGATCAGCTATCGGCGTGTGGGCGATCCCGATCTGATCAATGCCTATATCTTTGCGGAAATCCTCATTGCGTTTGGCCTGCTTGCCCTGATCGTCGGGGTCTGGCTGTTGTTCGATGACAACGTGGCCAAACCGATCGAACGACTGTCTGCCCAATTGCGCGCACGCGCACATGCGGGCGTCAACACAGATCTGGATTTGCAGGCCGCCCGTTATCTGGGCGATCTGGCACCCGCCGCCGCCGGGTTGGCGGATCAACTGGCCGACACCGCGATGCACACTGCCCGGACCGTAGCGGCCGAAACCGCGCATCTGGCCGGCGAAAAGCAGCGCCTGACCGCGCTGCTGACCGACATCCCCGTGGCGATGCTGCTGGCCGGACCAAAGCACCAGATCGTTCTGTATGACGCGCAGGCCGCCGAAGTACTGTCCCAGATTGCCCATCCCCGGCTGAACGCATCCCTGTTTGATTACCTCGAAAGCACCGGCCTGACCGATGCCTATGCGCAGATGAACCGAACCGGGCTAGAGGTCGACTGCACACTGACCAGCGTCGATGGCAACCAGACCTATGCGGCACGTATGAAACCGCTGGGGGACGCGCCGGGCTATATGCTGATTTTCGATGACAGTGTCGCGCAAATTCAACCCGAGGCTGCCCGGCCCCTGATCTATGATTTCGATCTGCTCGACTCGCCGGTGGACGACGCGTTTGAGAACCGCCGCCTTTCCGATCTGTGTTTCGTTGTCTTCGATACGGAAACCACCGGTCTTTTGCCGCATAGGGACGAAATCGTTCAGATCGGCGCGGTCCGAGTGGTCAAGGGCAAGATCGTTGCGGGCGAACAGCTCAATTCTCTGGTCGATCCGGGCATCCCTATCCCCGCGGCCTCGACCCGTGTGCACAAGGTCAATGATAGGATGGTTCAGGGGGCGCCTGACATTTCCGAGGCCGGTCGAACCTTTCATCAATTCGCCAAAGATGCGGTTATTGTTGCCCACAACGCACCATTCGATATGGCATTTCTGCGACGTCATGCGGCCCGGATGGAAGTTGAGTGGGATCATCCCGTTCTGGACACGGTGCTGCTGTCTGCGGTTCTGTTCGGCGCCAGCGAAACGCATACTCTGGACGCTGTCTGCACCCGGCTTGAGATCACGATTCCAGAGACTTTACGTCATACGGCGCTGGGCGATGCAGAGGCCACGGCCCGGGTTTTGGTCCGAATGCTGCCCATGCTCAGCGCGCGCGGCATGGTCACATTTGGAGACGTCATCGCCGAGACCCGCAAACATGGCAGGTTGCTGGAAGACCTGAACTGACTGCAAAATCTCGATCCGGTGCAGCTTGCCATAGACAATCCCCGCACCGCGTGGCACCTCAGACCTGTCCTTTGAACGAGCGTGCGATGAACGAAACGATATTCACCCCTGGTCCTGATCAAAGCCCGGACTTCCGCGAGGCGCTGGGGTGTTTCGGGACGGGCGTTACAGTTGTGACAACCAATACGCCCGGTGGCCCTGTTGCGATTACGGTCAATTCCTTTGCCTCAGTGTCGCTGGATCCGCCGCTGGTATTGTGGTGCCTTGGCAAGGATTCCAACCGTTTTGACGCGTTCAGCACCTGCCAGCATTACGCCATTCACGTCATGGCGCATGAACAGCACGACCAGGCGCTGCGCTTTGCCCGTAACGGGTTTGATTTTTCTCATGCTGAGTGGGAATGCGACGATGAGGGTCGCCCCCGACTGGCCGACTGTCTGGCCCGGTTCGATTGCCGCCTGTCGGACATGCACGATGCAGGCGATCACCTGATTCTGGTCGGACATGTGGAAACCGTCATGCACCGGCCCGGTCAGGGGCTTATTTTCAAACGCGGGCAGTTTGGCGGATTTGCCGATCTGATCTGATCACTCGTCCAGAGATCCGTGAACGGCCAAGGCCTCCAGCTGGGTTTCCTGCGGCGTGATCACCCGAAACGCCTCGTGCACACCTGCCCCGGTCAATTCGCGCGCCACGGTCAGCAGCGTATTGGGCGGGTGATCCGCGCACATCTCGGACATATGATCGATCTCGGCCTGCGCGACGTCCAGCGCCGCCTCGGCTGAGGGCGCGCCGTAGAGGCGTACGAAGTGATCCGCCAGGTTCTGCCTGACCTGCTCGAACTCGGCCGGTTCGATTTGCGTCACCGCGACAAAGGTCACCCGGCCAAAGGTTTCGAGCCCCAGCCAGCCATTGGCAAAGGCCTGTCGTGCCTTGCCTTCCAGATCGCCCTCGCCCCAGTTGGAAAATTCGAATCCGCCGGAAATGCACCATTCCCCGGTCCGGGCTGGCGAGTGAAAGGCATTCATGTCGCTTTCGTCAAAATGAATTGCGCGGGCCAGTTTCATCAGGTGCTCTCCAACAATTGCGTCAAGGGGCGCAGATGCGTGTCATCGCCGTCGCGGATCAGCATGCCGAACCGCTCATCCGTGCCAAGGAACACGCCGCGATCCCCGATCGGCTCTCCAACGCCGCGCAATAAGCCCAGCCATTCGCCGTGCAGGGGGGCGTTGCCCTCATCCTGCCAGCGATTGAGCCAGGTCAGCATATGGCGCGACCAGCTTTCCACCAGCTGAGCGGGCGACACTTCGGCACAGCCTTCATCGTATAGCGCAGTGATGTCCGGCGTATCTCCGGGGGTGTCGCTGGTCTGCAGCAGCGCCAGTTCCCAGCCGACAACCATCCAATCGGGCATCGCATCCGGATCCGCGGTCGAGGCCGCGACCTGAAACGTGCCGCATTTGGCACCGTTCACGCAGATCAACCCGTCCCATCCCAGATGCACGGCCACCTCTGGCGGTGCCAAAGCGCCCAGCGCATTCTGGAACCCGACCGCACAGAGCGGCAGCATGGCCATGGCGTCCCGCAAGGGCACCTCGGGCGCGAAAACGATTGCGACACGCAGCCTGTCGGCTTGAATGTTATACACAACCGTTCCGGCATCGCAGCCCAGCGCCGACATGGCCTGCGCGCGTTCGAACGGGTCTTCCCCGCCCTGTACCGGGTGACCCGACAACAATGGGGGAAAGATCGGCTGGGTCATGCGTTGCCTTTGGCGATCATGTCGCGGGCTATCTTGCGGAACGCTTCGGCCTGCGGGCTGTCCGGTTTGCTGACCACGATGGGCGCGCCACCATCAGCTGCCACGCGAATATCCAGATGCAGCGGGATTTCCCCAAGCAGCGGCACGTTCAGGGCCTCAGCCTCGGACGCAACGCCGCCGTGGCCGAACACGTGTTCTTCGTGGCCACAATTCGAGCAGATATGCGTGGACATGTTCTCGATCATGCCCAGAATCGGCGTCTTGAGCTGATTGAACATATCGATCCCCTTGCGCGCATCGATCAGGGCCACATCCTGCGGGGTCGAAACAACGATGGCGCCATCGACCTGAAACTTTTGGCTCAGCGTCAGTTGCACGTCACCGGTGCCCGGCGGAAGATCGACGATCAACACGTCCAAAGCGCCCCATTGCACCTGCCCCATCATCTGCTGCAGCGCGCCCATCAGCATCGGACCACGCCAGACAACCGCCTGCCCTTCATTGGTCATCAGACCCATCGACATCATGGTCACACCATGATTGCGCAGCGGCAGGATCGTCTTGCCATCGGGGCTGGCCGGACGGCCCGAAACGCCCAGCATCCGGGGCTGCGACGGACCGTAAACATCCGCATCCAACAATCCGACACGGCGCCCTTCGGCAGCCAGCGCACAGGCAAGGTTGGCCGACACGGTGGATTTACCCACGCCGCCCTTGCCCGAGGCAATGGCGATGATCCGATCCACGCCCGGCACCGCCTGCGGGCCGGTTTCCGAGGGTTTGGGCTTGGGCTTCAGATCAGGCGGTGCCTTTTCTGAATGCGCGGTCAGCATGGCCGACACTTTGGTCACGCCATCAACCATCTGCGCGGCCTGTTCCGCCGCAGCGCGTACAGGCTCCATCCGTTCAGCGTGTTTGGGATCGATTTCCAGCACAAAGCGCACAGCGTCGTCCTCGACATTCAGGGCGCGCACAACACCGGAGGTGACAATATCTTGTCCAGAAACCGGGTCGGTGATTTTTTTCAGGTTGGCAAGAACCGCGTCACGAACACTCATGCGTCAGTACCTTTTGTTAGCCCCGTCTGGCGGGTGCTGCATGTCGACAGGATATAGTCGCCGCTCATTGCATGTGTCTCCGTCTCATATTTTGTTCATTTGACGCATTTGACCCCGAGCCGTTAGGCTGAGCCATGCGCTTTGTCCTGTTGTGCCTGAGCCTGACGCTGGCTTCCACCCCCTCTTGGTCGCAAGAGGCAATTGGCCTTGCGACCCCGGATGAGGTGTCCGACTCGGGTCTGTTGCAACATATTCTTCCACGCTTCTCTCTCAAGACCGGCATCCGGGTTGTTGCGGATGAAAATGGCCGTATGTCCCTGTCCTCTGCCCCGCCCGGTGATCCGGTATTCCAGCGCGATGGCGTGGTCTACCATTTACAGATCCAGGACAACAGCCGACAGGCCCGTTTTCGCGACTGGCTGCTGTCCGATATCGGTAAGCGCACCATCGAAAGCTTTGCCCCAGCGCAGGGTGATCCGTTCAGCGCCAATCTGGCCGTTGCCGTCATCGAGACCGAACAGGTCGTGGACGGAGATGCAGCTTTGGGTCAGGAACTGTCGCTGTCTTTGTGCGGACGGTGCCACGTGATCGGCCCTCAAAACCGCATGAACGGGCTTGGCTCGACCCCGTCCTTTGCGGTTTTGCGGTCCCTGCCGGACTGGTCCGAGAGGTTCGAGGCGTTTTTTGTCCTGAACCCGCACCCCGCCTTTACCCAGATCAAGGATGTGACCCCGCCCTTTGCGGTCAATCGCCCCTCGCCCATCCATCCGGTCGAAATGACGCTGGAGGATCTTGAGGCCATCCTGGCCTTTGTCTCGGGGATGCGTGCGGCCGATTTGGGCTCTCCGCTGGAGTTTCAATGATCCTTTCGCTTTGAGAAATAGTCCTCGGTCGTTACCACACGCGGTTTCGGCGCGGCCTGGAACGGGTTGTCCTGGTTTTGGAACTGCGCATTCACCCGGCAATCGTCACACATCTGGATCAGCCGCGCCTGATCCGAGGTGGCGAACATCGGATGGCTGCCGGAAAGTTTCTGCATGATCCTTTCCACGGTGGATTTCACCCCAAAGGCCGCGCCACATTCGACACATTCAAAAGGGTCTTCCTCGTTCAGGACCTGCTGAGACAAGGCGCCATCCGACAGATCGAATTGCGGAATCAGCGTAATGGCATCCTCGGGACAGATCGTGCGGCACATTCCGCATTGCAGACAGGCATCCTGTTGAAAGTTCAGTTGCGGCTTGTCCGGATTGTCGATCAGCGCGCCGGACGGGCACAGCGACACGCAACTTAGACACAACGTGCAACTGTCGGTATTCACCGCAACCGCACCATAAGGCGCGTCTTGCGGCAATGGCAGCGGTTCAGCGGCGTCAGGGTTCAGGGCCTGCGCGGCCAACCGGGCGATCTGTCGCCGGTTGCCCAGCGGCAAAACCGGATCGGTCAGCGGTGTGGGCACCGGTTGCGCATAGAGCAAATCAGACAGGGCATCCGGATCGACCTCATCAATCAGCGCCAAGGCCCTCTCACCGGCTATGGCCTGTGCCAGAACCAATTCACGGTCCAGAGCGTCCCGTTCCGTTTTCGGGGCCAGCAATACGTTAACGCAGGCAAATCCATGGGCCAGACCGGCCAACATCTCGGCATGACCGAACCCCGAGATCGTATTCAGCTCCAAGGGAATCACATCAGCCGGCAGGCCCCGACCAAACCGAGCGGCCAGCCGGATCATCTGCGCACCATGTGCGTCATGCACCAACAGCCGGGGCGCGCTGCCACCTGCGCGGCGAAAGGTGCGCGCAAGGATGTGCATCCGGGACAGGACGGCGGAAACGGGCGGGTCTTCGTAAGTGATGGCCGTTGACGGGCATAGCGCAGCACAAGCGCCACATCCGGCACACACCATCGGATCAATTGCTACATGATCCCCAGCCGGTGTGATCGCCCCGGTCGGGCAGATGTTCAGACAGTTTGAACACCCGATCTGCTCGGCCCGGGAATGGGCGCACAAGGTCTCGTCTAGCCGCACATAGAGAGGTTTTTCAAAAGTCCCGACCAGTTGCGCGGCATCAAAAGCCAGATTGGCCACAGCCACCGCATCGCGCGGATCGGCCCGCAAATACCCCTCACGCTTATCGGGGGCAGCGACAAACGGGCCATCACCTGCAAGATCAACCAAAATGTCACAGCGCGAATTGGCTCCATCACGCGGTGCGGTCCAGACGAATGTTCCGCGCCCACCGGGTTCCAGTTGCTGCACCTGATCCAGACGCAAAGTGAACCCGCCCAGTGCCCCGGACAGATCGCGCAGTTTGGCGCGGACAACATCATAGGAACGACCCAACGGTTCAGAATCATCCGTAACCAGAACCGTGACGGCCAGCGCGTCCGACAGACGCTCGGCCAGATCGAAGGCAACCGAACCCGGGCCTATAATACAGCAAGTACCTTCGCTGATGATATCCATGCCCGGGGTGACGGGCTGCGGCAACAGCGCCTCGGCCGCCAGTGCGGCCATCTTGGGCGTCGCGTCCTGCCCTTCGTCCGACCAGCCCGCACGGTCGCGCAGATCAACAAAACCGGGGGTATCCACGCCAAGCTCATCCGCGAGATCAGAAAAAACCGCCGTTTCCTGTCCGCAGGCGATCACGATCTGATCGCCCTGCCGCATCCCGGTGGCCGCCGCCTCCAGCTCGCGCGTGCACAGGGCAGTGTGAACCTTGGAACATGCGGTCTCGCAGGTCCGGGAAATCTGCTCCGAATTCAGTGTCTGCGTCCCCGCGCAATCACATAATAATAGCTTGCTTGCCATATCTTCCCCCGGGGCTGCTTGCTGGTCCACTGCACCTTAGACCTAATCGGGGCGGAGGCAATGCAATCGCCGACGATCACGAAAGCTTTATGCAATATTTTTCATATTTTCTCTCGACCGGCTCGCAAGATCGGTCGGATATCGAATAAATAAATGGTGAACGCGACATTCAGAGATCAAAGTGGACTTGGCACAGGGCTAGTTTATGTACCATAGTACATCAAGGAGAAGGCTCACGAGAGCCTTTTGGGGAGGAGCCAGTGGCCAGGGCCGCAAGCCAGATTGAAATGCCCATCGGCATCGTTGTGCGCAAGACACCAGGTGTGACCCGTTGGGCCCGCTGGAACTGGCGTGCCGTAGCTGCATTGCCCGGCGCAGGTCCGGCAGATTGGCTGGAATTGCGGCGCGAAGGCGACGCGGTCGAATACCATGCCGCCACCCTGCCCCTGACCTTGTGGGTGGATGAAACGGAAGCTTACATGGTGAATCTGTCGGACGGGCAGCCCTCATTATATCTAGTTCTGCGCGACGAGCTGCAGGGGGATCACCCCCTGAACGTCGCGCTTGTCACGGCCTCACCCTTCGAAGGTCAGGACTATGCCGACACAGGCGAAGAGATCGTTGAAAAAATCCCGATGAGCGAGGGCCTGATCGCCTGGGTGCGTGACTTTGCCCTAGAACATCATAAAGAAGAGGTGTTCGTAAAACGCCGACGCGACAAGAAACGCACCGATCTGGTCGAAGACGGGCGCGGCGACGAACGCATCCGTCAGGAATCGGACGTGTACCGCGCACCTCGGAGGATCCTGCAATGAACCAGTCGCGTGACTTCTGGTCTCGCCGCAAGGCCGGCGTGCAAGCCGAGGCTGAGGCCGAGACCGCCGCAATCGAGGCGCAGGCGTTAGCCGAACAGCAAGCTGAACTGGACGAAAAATCCGACGCTGAAATTCTGGCTGAATTCAACCTTCCCGATCCGGATGCATTGCAGGCGGGCGACGATGTCTCGGGCTTTATGGCCAAGGCCGTCCCCGACCGGGTGCGTCGTCGCGCGCTGCGGCGGTTGTGGCGGCTGAACCCGGTTCTGGCCAATATCGACGGTCTGGTCGATTACGGCGAGGATTATACTGACGCCGCCTGCGTGATCGAAAACATCCAGACCGCCTATCAGGTTGGCAAAGGCATGCTGGCCCATGTCGAGGCGCTGGCTGCGGCAGAAGAAAACGACGCGGCAGAGCCCGAGGTCGAAGCTGATCCCGCAGAATCCACAGAATCCGCAGAGCCAGAGATCGCCTGCGATACACCCGAGCCCACACCGGACCCGGTGCATGTGGCCGAGGTGACCGAAATAGCCGAACCGATTGAGTCTGAAGACACCGACCACTCCCCGGCCCCGCGCCGCATGGTATTTGAATTTGAAGGATGACCGCATGACCGCCAACAACGCGCAAACCATGGATGTCTCGGCCGAGGATCGCCTGCGCGCGGAT
Organism: uncultured Ruegeria sp.; assembly: GCA_963422555.2. GTDB lineage: Bacteria > Pseudomonadota > Alphaproteobacteria > Rhodobacterales > Rhodobacteraceae > Ruegeria. Next base: position 360 of record CAXXPZ010000111.1, on the reverse strand, counting down.
TTCTACAATTTTCTGGGCCTGCTGTTGGCTGGCCCGCCTGATCAGATGCTGCTGGACCAGATGGCGGGGCTGGGCGGTGATGACACCGATCTGGGTCAGGCCATTCAAGCCATGGCGCGGGTGGCCAAGGTCACCAAACCCGCCGCTGCCGAACGCGAGTTCAACGCTTTGTTCATCGGGTTGGGCCGGGGTGAGTTGCTGCCCTATGCCAGTTTCTATCTAACCGGGTTCCTGAACGAAAAACCGCTGGCACAGCTGCGCAATGACATGGCCGCGCGCGGGATCACGCGCGCCAAGAACGTATTCGAACCCGAAGACAATGTCGCCTCGTTGATGGAGATGATGGCGGGCATGATCGTC
>CAXXPZ010000110.1:7500-24017 GCA_963422555.2 uncultured Ruegeria sp. | reverse complement strand
CGAGATGAATGTCGAGAGCTATCGACGTCGCGCAGCTCATGCCGCTGCAATGTCGCTCAGCGACATTGAAGATGAAACCCGCTCCAACGCCAAAAACAAGGAGGACAAAACCACACCAAAGAACAAAATCGAACCTTGAAATGAGTGCACCAAATTGACATTCTGCAACCCGTCACCGTCACCCGCCTTCAATGTCGCGCACTTGCACGAGCAATGTCGCGCTACAGAACCTGACGTGAATCGCTTGACGGAGGCGAGCGGCAATGAGGGGGCCACAGTTGAGTGAACCGCCCCGGGTTTACCGGAGAGTAAAACTCTCAAAGGATGAACCCTATGGAGAAGAAAAAATCACCCCCGAAGTACACGGCTGAGTTTCGCGCCTGCGGCGTTCGGCTTTATAAAGACCATCGCGCGGATTACGCCAGTGACAACGCGGCCTACCACGCGATCGCGCCAAAGCTCGGCTGCTCGCCGGACAGTCTCAGAGTCTGGTGCCAGCAGGCGGAGCGCGATGCCAGCGAACGCGATGGGCTGACCAGCGAGCAGAAGGCACGTCTGAAAGTCCTGGAACGTGAGGTCAAGGAACTGCGCACGGCCAATGAGATCCTGAAGAAGGCGAGCGCGTATTTCGCACAGGCGGAGCTCGACCGCCCGTTCCGGAAATGATCGCATTCATCGATAATCATCGGGACGAGTTCGGTGTCGGGTCGATCTGCAGGGTGCTGCCGATCGCGCCATCGTCCTATTATGCACGTCTGTCTATCCGGCGCAGCCCGGACAAAGCCTCGGATCGGGCCAGGAAGGACGATAAGGATGCGCGGGAAATCCAGCGCGTCTTTGATGCCAGCCGGGGACGCTATGGCGCGCGCAAGGTATGGCATCAACTGCGCCGGGAAGGCTATGACATCGCACGCTGCACGGTGGAACGCCTGATGAAAGTCATGGGGTTGCAGGGTGTTACACGCGGCAAGAAGAAGACCACGATCCCGGACCCTGCACAGGCCTGCCCGGAAGACAAGGTCAATCGCGCGTTCACGGCCACCGCACCAAACCAGCTCTGGGTCTCCGACTTCACCTATGTGTCGACCTGGGCGGGAATGGTCTACGTGGCCTTTGTCATTGATGTTTTTGCGCGCAAGATCGTGGGCTGGCGCGTGTCCACGTCCATGACCACCAGCTTCGTGCTGGACGCGCTGAACCAGGCGATCTGCCAACGAATACCATCACAGGCAGACGGGCTCATTCACCATTCGGACAGGGGGTCGCAATATCTGGCGGTTCGGTACACAGAGCGGTTGGCCCAGGCCGGGATCGACGCATCGGTCGGCAGCGTCGGGGACAGCTATGACAACGCCCTGGCAGAAAGCATCATCGGCCTGTTCAAGACCGAAGTCATTGAGTTCTTCGGCACATGGAAAACGGTTGGCCAGGTTGAGTGGGAAACCCTGGACTGGGTCAGTTGGTACAATAACAGGCGGCTGCACGGCGCGATCGGGCACCGGCCGCCACAAGAACTGGAGGACGCATTCTATGCAAACCTGAACACCCTTGATAAAGTCGCCTGAGTCTTGAGCAAAAAAGTCTCCGGTAAACCCGGGGCGGTTCAGACCTCGGGGGCGCTCTCGCCCGCCTTGGCCCGCGCCTTTTCTTCCCTGGTCATCCGCTGGCGGGGGGCCGAGACCAAGGTGGCGTCCACGATCTGACCGCCACCGGGCTTGAAGCCCCGGTCCCGGAGCTGCTCTTCAAAAGCCACAAACAGCGCCTTGAACGCGCCCGTCTGGGTCAGCTTCTCCCGATACAGCCAGATCGTCTTTTGATCCGGTGTTGCCCCGCCGATCTGGAAGCCCAGAAAGCGCAGCCAGCTCAAGCGATCCCGGATCAGAAACTCCATCCGCTCATCGCTCAGATTGTGCATTGAAGCCAGAACCAACACTTTGAACATCGTCACAGGATCATAAGGCGGCCGCCCGCCTTTCGGTCGATCGCCATACCCAAGCGCGGCCACCAGCACCGGACGAAATACCTCAAAATCAACATGGCGATCCAACGCTTCAAGCGGATCGCCCGTTTGCGACAGGCGTTCAAGATGATCCGAGAGATCAAACAGACCGGGGTCGTGCATCTCCAATTCCTCCCATATCCAGTGAATCAAAACACGCATAAAAAAGCCAGGTTTTTCGAGGCTTCCATCTGACCAGACTCAGGCGATCTACGAAGTGCTGGGTAGCTGGGCAGTTACGGAGAATGTTCTGCGCAGCGAAGCAGAAAAGGCGGTGCGCGAGGCCGGAGCCGAAGATATTCGTGTCGTGGTGGACCAGGATATTCGAACCGCAAAGGTCGAGGCGCAGGACGTTTTTGTCGAGGCGCTGATCACCGTCGAGGCCAGCGGTCGGCCAAGAGTGGCGGTGGGTTAGCCCCCTTTTGACAGGGGGCTAATGCCTTATTCCGCTGCGCTGGCCCGTTTGGGCAGAATCCAGTCAGGACGCGGGAAGTGGCAGGTATAGCCGTGCGGGATGCGCAGCAGATAGTCCTGGTGTTCGGGCTCAGCCTCCCAGAAATCACCGACGGGTTCGATCTCGGTCACCACTTTGCCCGGCCAGATGCCGCTGGCCTCAACATCGGCAATCGTGTCCACAGCCATCTGTTTCTGGGCGTCATCCACATAGTAGATGGCCGAGCGATAGCTCATCCCGCGATCATTGCCCTGCCTGTTGACCGTCGTGGGGTCATGGATCTGAAAGAAAAACTCCAGCAGGTCGCGATAGGTGATCCGGGTGGGGTCATACCAGATCTCGATCCCTTCGGCATGGGTACCGTGGTTGCGATAGGTGGCGTTGGGGACATCACCGCCGGTATAACCGACGCGGGTGCGGCCCACACCGGGCAGTTTGCGGATCAGGTCCTGCATCCCCCAGAAACAGCCCCCGGCCAGAACAGCGCGTTCATCAGTCATTGGATTTCCTCCACATGGATCAGGTATTCGCCGTAACCTTCGGTCTCCATCTCGTCGCGATGGATGAACCGCAATGCGGCAGAGTTGATGCAATAGCGCAGCCCGCCTTGTTCGCGCGGACCGTCAGGAAAGACATGGCCCAGATGGCTGTCGCCGTGTTTCGAACGCACCTCGGTCCGGATCATGCCCAGCGTCTGGTCCCGGAATTCCTCGACATGTTCGTGAATGATGGGCTTGGTAAAGCTGGGCCAGCCGCACCCGGATTCGTATTTGTGGGTCGAGGCGAATAGCGGCTCGCCCGAAACGATATCCACGTAGATCCCCGGTTCCTTATTGCCGAGCAACTTGCCGGTGCCGGGGCGTTCCGTGCCGCTGCGCTGGGTGACGTGGAATTCTTCGGGTGAGAGGGCGGCGATGGCCTCGGGGTCTTTGGTATAACGAGTCATGGCATCCTCCGGATGTTGATAGGGTTGGACCAGTATTTGGGTATAATGCGGCGGAAATCAAAATCATATTTCAGGCACCTCGCGCGGTCGTGCGCTGATCTGCCCGCTATGTTGGCGCGTATTTCTGATATAGAAGGTGGCGCCATGATCAGATTTCTTGCTTTGACGGTTCTCTTGTTGCTGGCCCGAGTGGTTCAGGCCGCCCCGCTGACGGGGGCGTTCGAATCGATTGATGGCGGGACATTGTCAATCGAGGATTGGCGCGGGCAGCCGGTTCTGGTGGTCAACACGGCCTCGCATTGCGGGTTCACCGGACAGTATTCGGCCCTACAAAAGATGCATGAAGCTTATGCCGAGGATGGTCTGGTTGTTCTGGCCGTCCCATCGGATTCGTTCAATCAGGAATTGGATTCGGCCGAGGACGTAAAGCAGTTTTGCGAGATGAACTATGGCCTGACCCTTCCCATGACCGATATCACTCCGGTCAAAGGGGCGCAGGCCCACCCGTTTTACAAAGCCGTTGCCGATCAGACCGGCTTTGTGCCTGCGTGGAATTTTAACAAAATCCTCATCGGTCCCGACGGATCGGTTGTGGCGACCTGGGGATCGAATACCAGACCGGATGCGCCTGATGTACTGCGTCAGGTCGAAGCTTTGCTGCGCTGAGCGGGCTGTCTGGACAGCTGGACTGCCAGAATTCCAAGTGTTGCGATGGCGACGCCCACCGCATCCAACGGGCCCAGTTTTTCACCCAGCAGCAGCGCGGCGATTGCCACACCAAAGACCGGGTTGAGGAAATGAAAGGTCGCCGCGCGGATAGCGCCGATTCGATTTAGCAGCAGAAACCAGATCAGTGTAGCAAGCAGACCAGGGAACAGGACCGTATAGGAAAACGCCAGTACCCAGATTACGTTTGGGTGGACATAGATGGTTTCGAACACCGGCGCTGCGAGGAACAGCACCGCTGAGCCCACGAACATCTGAAGTCCCACGACCATCATGAAATTGCCCCCGGACGTCGCACCGCGCACGGCCAGCGTGGCAAAGGTCAAGGCCAGCGCACCCAGCCCGCAAAGGGCCACGCCGAACAGATCGACACCGGAACTGATCCGGTTACCCATGATCAACGCGACCCCGGCAAACCCGGCAAACAGACCGGCAATACCCAAGGGGCGCAGTTTTTCCTTCAGCACCAACCAGCTTGCCAACGCCACCAGCAGGGGCATCGTTGATGCGATGATGACCGCGACCGAAGCCTCGATCGTTTGCATGGCATAGAAATTCAGACCCAAATAAAGGGCATTCTGGCAAATCCCGAACAGGATCGTCGCCCGCCACTGATCGCGGGTCAGATGCCAGCTTTGGCCCATCGCGCGCGCAATCGCGACACCGATCAGCCCCGAGACCAAAAACCGCAAGGCCAGCGAAAACAGCGGTGACGCGTCGACCACAATAATCCGGGCCGAGGTAAAGGCCGAGGACCAGATTAAGGCAAACACTAGCCCCATGGCGACGGCGCGCAGATCCATTTAGGCCTCCTGAGAAAATCGAGGCGACTGTTCCCGATTTTCATCAAGGTCGCAAGACTGAGCAACTAGGCGAAACACAAAAGGGCCGCCATTGGCGACCCTCGATTTTCGTTAGAACGAAGTGACGACTTAGCCGTTCACACTGTCTTTCAACGCCTTCGCGATGGTCATCTTGACCACCTTGTCGGCTTCTTTCTTGAACTGTTCGCCTGTCGCGGGGTTGCGCACCATGCGCTCGGGGCGCTCGCGGCAGTAGATTTTGCCGACGCCCGGCAGGGTTACTGCACCACCGGCCGAAACTTCGCGGGTGATCAGGCCGGTCATGGCCTCCAGCGCCGCGTTTGCGGATTTCTTGTCGGTTCCCATTTCCTCAGCGAGAGCAGCCACCAGCTGAGTCTTTGTCATAGGCTTTGCCATTTCTTGGTCTCCTTAACGTGCCCGATAGATAGGGCCTCACCGCGTAACTGTAACGGGATATTGTGGCTGAACACAACGAATAGTAGCGCCGAAAACCCTAAAAATATGGGGAAAACGTTGCTTTTTTACGTCAGAGAAAGGCCGTTTCGTCGAAAGAACGCAATTTCCGGCTGTGCAGACGCTCTAACGGCATACCGCGCAGGTGCTCCATCGCGCGAATTCCGATGGCCAAATGGCGGCTGACCTGCGTTGTATAAAAGGCTGAAGCCATGCCTGGCAACTTCAATTCGCCATGCAGGGGCTTGTCTGAAACACATAGCAACGTGCCGTAAGGAACGCGGAACCGATAGCCGTTTGCGGCGATTGTCGCGCTTTCCATATCCAGAGCAATGGCGCGCGACTGGCTGAGCCGTTGCACCGGGCCCGACTGGTCGCGCAGTTCCCAGTTGCGGTTGTCGACCGAGGCGACCGTGCCCGTGCGCATGATCCGTTTCAACTCGTACCCTTCCAGCTCGGTCACCTCGGCCACGGCATGTTCCAACGCCACCTGCACCTCGGCCAGTGGCGGGATGGGGACCCAGACCGGCAGATCGTCGTCTAGCACCTTATCTTCACGGAGATAGGCATGGGCCAGAACGAAATCACCCAGCGCCTGTGTGTTGCGCAACCCGGCGCAGTGGCCAACCATCAGCCAGGCATGGGGGCGCAGAACCGCGATATGGTCCGTGGCGGTTTTGGCATTCGATGGCCCAACGCCGATATTGACCAGTGTTATGCCCGATCCGTCCGCGCGTTTGAGGTGATAGGTCGGCATCTGCGGCAGCTTCAGCGGCTGTTCCAGCGTGGCCTCAGCGTCGCTGATCTCGACATTTCCCGTTGAGACAAAGCTGGTATAGCCGCTGTCAGGATCGGCCAGCTGCTGGCGCGCATAGTTTTCAAACTCGGACACGTAGAACTGGTAGTTCGTGAACAGGATGTGGTTCTGGAAATGGCTGGGATCGGTCGCCGTGTAATGCGCCAGTCTGGCCAGTGAGTAATCCACGCGTTGGGCGGTGAACAACGACAGCGGACCGACCTCGGCCTCAGAATCGTAAACGCCATTGACGATGTCATCATTGGTTGTGGTCAGATCGGGCACGTCAAACACATCACGCAGAGTAAACCCGGCCGCGCCCTGTTGCGGAACGTTAAGGCCCGGGTTGTTGGCGACCGCGAAATGTAGCGGGATCGGCGTATCCGACGCGCCGATCGTGACCGGCTGATCGTGGTTCTTGATCAACAGAGCGATCTGCTGCGTCAGGTATGATCTGAACAGGTCTGGCCGTGTGACGGTTGTTGCGTGGGCACCGGGTTCCGAGACGTGGCCAAAGCTCAGCCGGCTGTCGACCTGCGCGTAAGAGGACGTTTTGATGCGGATTTCAGGGTAATAGGCTCTGAATCGAGCGCAGGGTGTGCCCCGCTCGATCGCTTCGGCAAAGCTCTCGCACAAAAAGCGGGTGGCCTGTTCATACAGGTCTTCCAGCCGGGCCACGGCGGCCTCGGGGTCGGTGAACTGCTCGGGTTTGGGCGCGTCGGGAATTCTTATTTTTGTCATGCTAACGGTTCCAGAAGGTCTATCTTTTCAAATGTGCGCACGTCCACCAGTCCAAGATCGGAAATCCGCAATTCGGGAATCACGACCAGGGCCAGCAGGGAATGCTGCATATACGCGTTGTTGAGGGTGCAGCCGCAGGCCTGCATCGCGGCAACCATGGCGTCGGCTTTGGCGGCAACCTGTGCGGCGGGGCTGTCAGACATCAGGCCGGCAATCGGCAGTTCGACCAATGCCAGTTCCTGCCCATCGCGGAAAATGGTGATGCCGCCGCCCACCTCGGCCAGCCGGTTTGCGGCCAGCGCCATCTGTGTGCGGTCGGTCCCCACCACGATCATGTGGTGGCTGTCATGCGCCACGGTTGAGGCGATGGCCATTTTGCCCTGATACCCGAAGCCCGAGACAAAGGCGTTGGTCACCCCGCCGGTCGCGCGGTGCCGTTCGACCAAGGCGATCTGGCAGACTTCGCCTTCACCTTCGACCAGTCCGCCGATAATCGGCAGTTCGGATTTCAACGCCTTGGTCGGCGCCTGGTTCTCTACCACGCCGATTACATTGGCCTGCACCCGGTTGGCGCCCTTGGGGGCCTCGATCTCGAAGTCGGCAGCGGTTAGCGTATGTCCCAGATGCACAGTATTACGCGCGGTATCCGGCCAGTTCAGGTGGGGACACTCAACTGCGATCACACCACCTTCGGCCACGACCCGACCTCGGGCAATCACTGTCTCGATGGGCAGATCGGTCAGGTCCGAGCTGAGGATCACATCCGCCCGTCGACCCGGGGTGATCGAGCCGATCTCGCGTTCGAGCCCGAAATGGGTGGCGGTGTTGATGGTCGCCATCTGCAACGCAATCAACGGATCGCAGCCGCAGGCAATGGCGTGCCGGACCACGCGGTTCATATGCCCGTCATTGACCAGCGTGCCCGAGTGGCAATCGTCGGTGCACAGAATAAAGTTGCGCGGGTCCAGACCCTTTTCCGTCACGGCTGTAATCTGGCTTTCCACATCGAACCAGGCCGAGCCCAGCCGCATCATCGACCGCATCCCCTGTCGCACCCGCGCAATGGCGTCCGCCTCGCAGGTGCCTTCGTGATCGTCTGCCGGACCACCGGCCACGTAAGCTGCAAAATCAGGCCCTAAATCAGGCGAAGCATAGTGTCCGCCCACGGTTTTTCCCGCCCGCTGGGTGGCGGCAATTTCGGCCAGCATCTTGGGGTCACCATTGATGACGCCGGGAAAGTTCATCATTTCGCCTAGGCCGATGATGCCGGACCAGCCCATCGCCTCGGCGACATCTTCTGGGGTAATCTCATAGCCGGTTGTTTCCAGTCCCGGGGCCGACGGCGCGCAGGATGGCATCTGGGTAAAGATGTTGACCGGCTGCATCATAGCCTCGTCATGCATCATGCGAACACCGTCCAGACCCAGCACATTTGCGATTTCGTGCGGGTCCGTGAACATGCTGGTCGTTCCATGCGGAATGACAGCGCGGGCGAATTCAGCCGGGGTCAGCATACCGGATTCAATATGCATATGCGCGTCACACAGGCCGGGGATCATGTATCGCCCGTTTGCCTCGATGATCTGCGTGTCAGGACCAATGCAATGCGAAGCATCAGGGCCGACAAAGGCGACACGTCCTGCGGCAATGGCAATATCGTGGTTCGGCAGGGTCTCACGGCTGTGAACGTTCACCCAGATACCGCCGCGAATAACCATATCAGCCGGGTCGCGGCCTGCGGCAACGGCGATCAGACGGGGGGCGACATCGGGCCAGCTGGGGAAGGGCGTATTTTCCATGGCCCAACTTTCCCTAATGGGCGAAAAGGTGCAACCCCCGCAAAACCGGTATCATGAAACCGTCACGAAAGGCTGGTTAAAGCTGCGGCCATGGACATTGTCATACATCACAATCCAGACTGTGGGACCTCTCGCAACGTGCTGAAGATCATCGGGGATGCCGGGTACAAGCCGGTTGTCGTGGAATATCTTGAAACGGGTTGGACGCGGGAGCAATTGCAGGCGTTGTTCGCTGCTGCCGGGATCACACCCCGGCAGGCCTTGCGCACCAGCAAGTCCCCGGCAGAGGAGTTGGGCCTGCTAGATTCTGCCGTGTCGGATGAGCAGTTGCTGACGGCGATGATCGAACATCCGGTTCTGGTGAACCGGCCAATCGTGGCCTGTCGAAACGGGGTTAGATTGTGCCGACCCTCAGGCGCTGTTCTGGATTTGCTTGAGACCTGGCCCAATGCGCCGTGGCACAAGGAAGATGGCGAAATGTTGATCGACGCAGATGGGCAGCGCCTGTCAGAGTGATCGGCGTCACGGCGTTGCGAACTGGTCCCTGATCCAGTCGGCAAAGGCAACCGCGCCGGGTGTTTCTTCGGCCCGAGGTGACAGCAGCAGATAGTAGGCCTCGGCCATCGGCGCGCGGTGGCTGAATGGCGCGATCAGGCGCCCCTCGTTCATCAGGCGCTGGGCGATGGCGTCATGGGCCAGACACAGCCCGCCCCCGGCCATCGCGACCGACAGACAGACCAGATAGGTTGTTGCATATGTTATCGGTGGATTATCCCAAGTTAGAGCCTGATCTTCGGCCCATGTCATCCAGCTGGACAACAGGTTCGAACAGTCGAACAAGGGTTGGTTTTGGAGATTTTCCAATGTCACCGGAAACTCCGGCGCGCAGACCGGGTAATAATGGTCGGTGTGCAACAGCTCGGTCCGAACGGTGTCGGCTGGCCGCAGGGAATAGCGGATTTCAACCGCCGCGCCTTCGGCCATTTCACGCGGTTCCCACAACTCGGTAAAGATGTTCAGTTGCACGTCCGGGTACAGCGCCCGGAACGCGGGCAGTCGGGGGCCCAGCCAGTTGACTGCAAAGGTAAGGTTGCATTGCACCTGCACTGCGTTTTGCTGCGCCCCTGTCACCGCCCGGGTTCCCCGCAGCAAAGTGCGGAACGCCTCGCGCACGACGGGCAGGTAAGTGATTCCGGCCTCGGTCAGTTCCAGTGCCTTGGGCCGTCGAAGGAATAAGGGTTGGCCAAGATACCCCTCAAGCGATTTGATCTGCTGGCTGACCGCGCTTTGCGTCATGTTCAGGTCACGCGCGGCACCGGTAAAGGACAGGTGCCTTGCGGCGGCCTCGAACGTGCGCAGCCAACCCAGCGGCGGAAGCGAATTCTGCATGATATAACCTCGCCATAAGCTCAGCTAATGGGATAGCCACAAATTTTTCGTTGGTCAAATCCGGCGCTCAGGGGCACGGTTTTCTGCAAGCCGCAGCCGAGTCCCATGGGAGTGCCAGAATGAGTGTCGCAAATCTTCGCCCCAATATCGATCACTGGTCAGAACGTGTGGATATGGCCGCCGCCTTTCGCTGGACCGAGCGTCTGAACATGCACGAGGCGGTTGCCAATCATTTCAGTCTGGCGGTGAGTGATGACGGGACGCAGTTCCTGATGAACCCGAACCAGATGCATTTCGCCCGAATCCGTGCCTCGGACTTGCTGTTGCTGGATGCCAATGACCCGGATGTGATGGGCCAGCCCGGCGCGCCGGACCCGACCGCGTGGGGGCTGCACGGGTCGATTCATCGTCATTGCCTGCATGCTAGATGCGTCATGCATGTGCATTCGATATTTGCGACAGTTCTTGCCTGTCTGGCCGACAGCACGCTGCCGCCGATCGATCAGAACACTGCAACATTCTATAACCGCTATGTGATTGATCAGGAATTTGGCGGGCTGGCTTTTGACAACGAAGGCGAGCGCTGTGCCTCGATGCTGTCGGACCCGAAAAAGAAGGTCATGATCATGGGCAGCCATGGCGTTCTGGTGATCGGCAGCGACCCGGCAGATACGTTTAACCGGCTTTTCTATTTTGAACGCGCGGCTGAAACTTACATCCGGGCTCTGCAAACCGGGCAGCAACTGCGGGTCCTGTCGGATGAGATTGCCGAGAAAACCGCAAAAGAACTGGACGACTACCCCGGACAGGCAGAAGCGCACATGCGCGAGATCAAGGCGCTGCTGGATGCCGAAGGGTCGGACTATGCCACATGACATCAGCCTCAGAGACAACGCGATGACCGACACCGCACAGGATCCCGAATCCGGCCGCTGGAACTATCGCCCTGACGGGCCTGTGGCACTGAACCCGCTGTTCCATTGGCCGCCAAGCCCCTCTGCCGTTCTGAAATGGTACAGCGGCGCGTGGCTGCAGATCACGGCGCTGACCTTGTGTATGGTGCTGGCGGTGACGGCTTATGCGTTCTTTTTTCCACCGCTCGATTCGATGCAGAACTTTGCACCTGGCTGGATGTTCCGCATCTGGCTGCTGAACATGGTGCCGCAAATCCTGGTGGCAGGCGGGCTGCATTGGTGGCTGTACATGCGCAAAGGACAGGGCATGTATAAAAAGTTCGACCGCCGGGATCTGACCCGCGACAACGGAACCTTTACGTTTCGCAGTCAGGTCTGGGACAATATCTGGTGGACATTGGGCAGCGCAATGACCGTCGCGACCGTCTATCAGTGGTTGATCTACTGGGCGATGGCCAACGGGTACGTGCCAACTGTCACCTGGGCCAGTGCTCCGGTGTGGTTTGTGGTCTGGATGCTGTTCATTCCGATGTGGTCGGGCCTGCATTTCTATTGGGTGCACCGGCTGGAGCATCACCCCAAGCTGTATAAACATGTGCACGCCGTGCATCATCGCAACGTCAATACCGGGCCGTGGTCGGGTATTTCGAACCACTGGTTCGAGAACCTTTTGTACTTCACGACGTATTTCGTTCACCTGATCGTGCCGTCGCACCCCATGCACCTGCTGTTCCACGCTTATTTTCAGCAAGTTAGCCCGGTTCTGTCTCATTCCGGTTTTGAAAAGCTAAAGGCTAGGGATACTGATGCCGCGCGTGCCGGGGATTTCTTTCACCAGCTGCATCACCGGTATTTTGAATGCAACTATGGCACCTCGGAAATCCCGTTCGACAAGTGGTTTGGCACCTATCACGACGGTTCTGCCGACGCCACGACACGGACCCGGGCCTATAAAAAGCAGATGTATACCTAAGAGACCACAGCGCAGGATCAGCCGCGTTCGAACAGGGCGATCAGGGCGGTGTCGTCCTTGTTGGGGCCAGCAGCGAGGTCGCCGTATATGCGCACTTCGGACAAGGTCAGATGTTCGATCTTGCCTTGCGCCAACTGGTGCAGCGCATCGGCAAAGCCATGTTCGGAATAATGCTTCGCGTTGATCGACAGCGCGAACTGAGCACCCGGGCGCGCCACACGCAGCAGCGCTGGCAGAACTTCGGGGCCCAGATGGCCATGGGTGAATGTGCCCGAAGACACCACGCCGGAATAGCTGTCACGCGGAACCGGAATACCAAGGTTCAGATCTGCCTCGATTGCGTCACGATAGATGTCCTTGCGCATCGCCTCATCCAGCATCTCGGCGCTGATATCGGTGGCATCGATGGGACCAACGCCCAGGCCCGCCAGAATAGCGCCGCATAACCCGGTGCCCGCCCCCACATCCAGTACGGGCCCCTGACCCCCGGCGCCAACAAAGGCGCGGGCGGTGTGGATATGCAGCTGATAATCCTCAAGCGCGGCAAAATCTTCGTCGTAGTCGCCCGCCCATTCGGCATAAAGCCGTTTGCTGTCTTCGGGCGAGTTCAGCGCATAGGCCGCGTGCAGGTTCGGTGTTTTCTGGGTCATGCATCAATGAATGCGCATTGCCGGATTCGAATCAAGGGCAACCATCTGTGCTTGCATCCCGGGAAATCGCGTTTCATCAAGAGGTCATGACTGGAACACTCTTTTCTTTTGGGCACGGATATTCGGCCCGGACCCTGTCGCACCGCCTCGTGCCGCGGGGATGGCGGGTCATCGGAACATCCCGCGACGCGGATCATGTGGACGCCATTCGCGCATCCGGGGCCGAGCTGTTGATCTGGCCGGGGCGGGTGCCGGATCTGGATGGCGTGACCCATCTGCTGATCTCGACCGCGCCCACTGCAGACGGTGATCCGGTGCTGGCCGAGCTGCGCGACGAAATCGCGGCGCGGGCGGGGCAGTTCCGTTGGGTTGGGTATCTGTCGACCACGGCTGTCTATGGCGATCATCAGGGCAATTGGGTGGATGAAGCCACGCCGCCTGCACCGACCGCCAAACGCGGTCGTTGGCGTGTCCTGGCCGAGACTCAGTGGGCCGGGATACCAAACCTGCCGTTGCATATCTTTCGCCTTGCAGGGATTTACGGACCCGGTCGCGGGCCGTTTTCCAAACTCAAACGCGGCGGGCTGCGGCGGATTATCAAACCGGGTCAGGTGTTTTCGCGCATCCATGTCGAGGATATCGCGCAGGTTCTGGCCGCGTCGATGGCGCGACCCAATCCGGGGGCGATCTACAATGTCTGTGATGACGAGCCTGTGCCGCCGCAGGATGTCATCGGATATGCCGCCGAATTGCAGGGTCTGCCGTTGCCGCCCGCTGTTCCCTTCGATCAGGCTGATCTGACCCCGATGGCGCGCAGTTTTTATAATGAGAACAAGCGTGTCCGGAATGACCGGATCAAGGCGGAACTGGGTGTGTCGCTGCTGTACCCGAACTACCGGGTCGGGCTTGAGGCCTTGATGACCGGGAACGGTGCGGACATATCTAAAGCCGGAAACGGGGAATAGGCGCGCAGCGATCCGACTTGATCAACGCCATGATGTTGATACTAACGGAACCCTATGACCAACCGTTCCACCCATCTGAAGATCACCGTATCAACCCTGACCCGGCAGCGCCCCGAGATGCTGGCCGCACTGGTTCGCAGTTGGGGTGAGCTTGATCTGCCCGCAGATTGCACGGTCCGGTTTCTGGTGGTCGAAAACGACAATACGGACAACAGCGCACATGTGGTTCAGGCCGTCGGGCAGGCTTTGCCCAACGGCGCCCCCGTTGACTATGTGTTGGAACCCGAACTGGGCATACCTTTTGGACGCAATCGCGCGGCGCGCGAGGCGATTGCCACCAGGTCGGACCTGTTGTGCTTTGTCGACGATGACGAGGTTGTGGCTCAAGACTGGCTGGATCGGCTGGTTGCCGGGTACAGGGGCAGTTCCGCGGTGCTGCTGGGGGCCCCTCTACGGGCGGCTGGGCCCTCGGGTCAGGAAACGGCAGCGCAGCGCCTGATGCTGCGAAATATCGGCAACCGTTATCTGGCAAAGGAGCAGGCGGCTGCCAAACGTTCCGCCCTGAATGACACCGGTGGCGTCACCATTGTGACCAACAATTGGCTGGGCGAGACGCGTCTGTTCAGCGAGGTCGGGCTTTGGTTCGATGAAACCATGCGGATGACCGGCGGTACGGACGCGAAATTCTACGCTGAAACCGTGGCCAAGGGCCTGCCCGCCGGGTGGGTTCCGGATGCCTTTGTCTATGAAACCATCCCGCCCGAGCGGCTGTCCTTCTGGTATCAGGCGGCGCGCGGACGGGATCAGTCAAACACGCATATGCGCCGCAAGCTCAAAAGCAGGCCGATCAGTGCGGGACTTGGGTTTCTGAGCATTCCGCTTCGGGCCCTGGCCCTGATTGCCGCCGTAATCCTGATGCCGTTCCAGCCGGATCGCAGATATATCCAGATCGCACGGACAACCGGATGGCTGATCGGCGTCATTGGCATCCCCTTCGGGTACAAATCAGCGCTGTATAAGAAAGTCAGCGGCCACTGATTGGGGTTGCCAATCCGAAACCCAACCCTGTTTTGACCGAAGCTGTCGTCCTGTGGGTCGATCAATAATTAATTCCTATTAATACCATCCGAAAACAAAACTTATTTGCATGGCACTATCTTGCTAACGTGAAGACGTACTGGAAGAACGAGTCGCTGATGCAATTTCTGCGCATGGCTGCAAAAAACCCCCTCAATCCCCGCGTTTCGCGTTTGTGGGACCGCTTTTTGCGGTGATGTCATTCAGCCTTGTTATTCCTGACCGTATTTGACCGCGCGACGTATACACGCCTCAGCCAGGAATGGAGAAAGACATGGACGGAAGTGACAACCCCAACACGGGCGGATGCCCGATAATGCATGGTGCCGGGACCCGGTCCAACCGGGACTGGTGGCCCAACCAGCTGAACCTTTCCATCCTGCATCAGCGTTCGCCCGCGTCGAACCCGTTGGGCGAAGATTTCAACTATGCAGAAGAGTTTCAAAAGCTGGACTATCAGGCGCTGAAAGATGACCTCTATGCGCTGATGACGGATTCGCAGGATTGGTGGCCTGCCGATTATGGCCACTATGGCGGCTTGTTCATCCGTATGGCCTGGCACAGTGCCGGAACCTACCGGACAGCGGATGGCCGTGGTGGTGCCTCGACCGGAAACCAGCGGTTTGCGCCGTTGAACAGCTGGCCGGATAACGGCAACCTCGACAAGGCTCGCCGCCTGCTGTGGCCGATCAAGCAGAAATACGGCAACCAGATTTCCTGGGCCGACCTGATGATCCTGGCTGGCAACTGCGCCATCGAGTCGATGGGCGGCAAGACCTTTGGGTTCGCCGGTGGCCGTGAAGACATCTGGGCGCCCGAAGAAGACATCTATTGGGGCACCGAGACCGAGTGGCTGGCGCCGACCGACAATCCTCACAGCCGTTATTCCGGCGAGCGTGATCTGGAAAACCCGCTGGCGGCCGTTCAGATGGGGCTGATCTATGTGAACCCCGAAGGCCCGGACGGTGAGCCCAACGTGCTGGCCTCGGGCCGCGACATCCGCGATACCTTTGGGCGGATGGCGATGAATGACGAGGAAACCGTCGCTCTGGTCGCAGGTGGCCACACCTTTGGCAAGGCACACGGCGCAGGTGATCCCGATCTTGTCGGCCCTGAACCCGAAGCGGCCCCGATCGAAGAGATGGGCTTTGGCTGGATCAACAAGTTCGGTTCCGGCAAGGGAGACGACACCACCACCAGCGGTATCGAAGGTGCCTGGACCGCAAACCCGATCAAATGGGACAATGGCTATTTCGACCTTCTGTTCGGCTATGACTGGAACCTGACCAAAAGCCCGTCGGGTGCCTGGATCTGGGAACCGGTCAACGTCAAGGAAGAAGACATGGCCCCGGCGGCGGGTGATCCGTCGAAGAAGGTCAAGACCATGATGACCACCGCCGACATGGCGATGCGCATGGACCCGATCTATGGCCCGATCTCGAAACGCTTCCACGAGAACCCGGACGAATTCGCCGATGCCTTTGCTCGTGCATGGTTCAAGCTGACCCACCGCGACATGGGTCCCCGGTCGAATTATGTCGGAGCCGAGGCCCCGTCCGAGGAACTGCTGTGGCAGGACAACGTCCCCGCCGTGGATCACGATCTGATCGACGATGCGGATGCGGCTGACCTGAAGGCGAAGATCGCAGCGACCGGTCTGTCGGTGTCTCAGCTGGTTTCGACCGCATGGGCCTCGGCCTCGACCTTCCGCGGGTCGGACAAGCGCGGCGGCGCCAATGGTGCCCATATCCGCCTTGCCCCGCAGAAAGACTGGGATGTGAACGAGCCGCTGAAACTGTCCAAGGCGTTGG
>CAXXPZ010000110.1:0-2500 GCA_963422555.2 uncultured Ruegeria sp. | reverse complement strand
GGCTCAAGCCATGAGCCGAAGCTTAGGATGCCGTAAGGCATGGTAGCAGAGCGTAGTGTGACATAAGATTTATCCTGTATTGCCGCCGGTCATTTTGGTGCGTGTAAACGCGCTCAAGTAGCCGAATAGGCGGTAGCGCAGGATCAAGTCTTTTCGATGAAGCCGGGGCGTGAGCCATCCGGTGGAGAGATCACTAGTGAGAATGATGACATGAGTAGCGACAAAGAGTGTGAGAGACACTCTCGCCGAAAGTCCAAGGGTTCCTGCTTAAAGCTAATCTGAGCAGGGTAAGCCGGCCCCTAAGCCGAGGCCGAAAGGCGTAGGCGATGGGAACTAGGTTAATATTCCTAGGCCGTGGAGTGGTGACGGATCTCAGAGGTAGTTCATCCTTATTGGATTGAATGGGCTGCTGAGAGGTTCCTGGAAATAGCCCTCCTATAAGACCGTACCCTAAACCGACACAGGTGGACTGGTAGAGAATACCAAGGCGCTTGAGAGAACGATGTTGAAGGAACTCGGCAAAATACCTCCGTAAGTTCGCGAGAAGGAGGCCCGGTTCCTAGGCAACTAGGGGCTGGGGGCACAAACCAGGGGGTGGCGACTGTTTATTAAAAACACAGGGCTCTGCGAAGTCGCAAGACGACGTATAGGGTCTGACGCCTGCCCGGTGCCTGAAGGTTAAAAGGAGAGGTGAGAGCCTTGAATTGAAGCCCAGGTAAACGGCGGCCGTAACTATAACGGTCCTAAGGTAGCGAAATTCCTTGTCGGGTAAGTTCCGACCTGCACGAATGGCGTAACGACTTCCCCGCTGTCTCCAACATCGACTCAGCGAAATTGAATTGCCTGTCAAGATGCAGGCTTCCTGCGGTTAGACGGAAAGACCCCGTGCACCTTTACTACAGCTTCGCACTGGCATCAGGATTGTGATGTGCAGGATAGGTGGTGGGCTTTGAAACCGTGACGCCAGTCGCGGTGGAGCCTCCCTTGAGATACCACCCTTCGCACTCTTGATGTCTAACCGCGGTCCGTTATCCGGATCCGGGACCCTGCGTGGCGGGTAGTTTGACTGGGGCGGTCGCCTCCTAAAGCGTAACGGAGGCGCGCGAAGGTTGGCTCAGAGCGGTCGGAAATCGCTCGTTGAGTGCAATGGCAGAAGCCAGCCTGACTGCGAGACTGACAAGTCGAGCAGAGTCGAAAGACGGCCATAGTGATCCGGTGGTCCCGAGTGGAAGGGCCATCGCTCAACGGATAAAAGGTACGCCGGGGATAACAGGCTGATACTGCCCAAGAGTCCATATCGACGGCAGTGTTTGGCACCTCGATGTCGGCTCATCTCATCCTGGGGCTGGAGCAGGTCCCAAGGGTACGGCTGTTCGCCGTTTAAAGAGGTACGTGAGCTGGGTTTAGAACGTCGTGAGACAGTTCGGTCCCTATCTGCCGTGGGTGTAGGAGACTTGAGAGGAGTTGCCCCTAGTACGAGAGGACCGGGGTGAACGATCCACTGGTGGACCAGTTGTCGTGCCAACGGCAGTGCTGGGTAGCTATGATCGGACAGGATAACCGCTGAAGGCATCTAAGCGGGAAGCCCCCCTCAAAACAAGGTCTCCCTGAGGGCCGTGGAAGACCACCACGTCAATAGGCCGGAGATGTAAGCGCAGTAATGCGTTCAGTTGACCGGTACTAATCGCCCGATAGGCTTGATTTGATCCAGTAATGGAAAGACAAATCAAAAACATACACCTCATTAAACATGGATAACTTCGCAGCAACACGCTGCGGTGTTGATTGAAACAACAACCGTGCAGGAACGCGCATCCGCTTCGCGAATACGCGTTCCTGCACGTCGCGCTTTGCAAAGCAAAGTCGCGACGGGGATTTTCCTCGGTTTGGTGGTCATAGCGCAAGTGAAACACCCGGTCCCATACCGAACCCGGAAGTTAAGCACTGCCGCGCCAATGGTACTTGGGCTTAAGCCCCGGGAGAGTAGGTCATCGCCAAACCTAGAAAAATCCCCCAAAACAAACTTTCTCTCTTACGATGAAAAATACACGACCAGGCCTCAAGTAGCGTAAGCGATAGGCCAAAAATCGGTCTCAAGTAGCCGAATAGGCAGTAGACCAACCTAAAGTGTCGCGGGATGGAGCAGCCCGGTAGCTCGTCAGGCTCATAACCTGAAGGTCGTAGGTTCAAATCCTACTCCCGCAACCAACTTTTAAGGTCGGAAAACAAACACTTAGCCTCGCACAACGCGAGGCTTTTTGCTATGCGCCAGCACAACTGGAAGCACTGTGGAAGCAAGGTAAGCGTTGCATCCGACCCCGGATTCGGGACCTGTCTGGAGAGGCGACCTCGGTGTATATTGGCGCTATGCGCCAATATGGAGGCGGATTTAATGACTTATCTCGTTCATAGCCGTTATGTCCGAGAATCCCTCGAGCGGAGCGGGTGGTGTTTAGCCAGTACCTCTTGGTTGGAAGAACTCCATGAGGATATGAACCGC
>CAXXPZ010000109.1:0-8251 GCA_963422555.2 uncultured Ruegeria sp. | reverse complement strand
CGTCGGCACGCCTGAATATTTGAACCTTCAAGAGGATGGTGCCCATTCGCCGGGCCCCGATGCGGGCGCGATGGAATTTCTGGTGCATGAGCGTGATTGCGTTGGTCTGGCGGTGGAAACTGTGGGCACTGATGCAGGGCAGGCGATCCATTTCAACCCGCCGCTGCCAGCCCATGCGATCCTGCACGGTAACGGGCGCTTTGGCCTGCAATGCCTGACCAATCTAGACAAACTGCCCACATTTGGTGCCATCATCGTCGCCTGCCCGCTGAAGATCGAGGGCGGATCGGGCAGCCCGCTGCGTGTCGTCGCCATGATCGAAGGAGAGTGTGCATGAAAACCACTTTGATCACGGGCGGCAATTCCGGCATCGGTGCAGCGATTGCCGATCTGTTGCTGGGGCAGGGCGAAAAGGTGATCTCGCTGGGGCTTGAGATGCCGACCACCGAGCATGACAACCTGTTTGGTTGTACCGCCGACCTGACCGATGCGGCGAACACCGCCGAGGTCGCGGCGCAGATCGCGGCAGATCATCAGGTCGATGCGCTGGTGCACAACGCGGGCATGATCCTGCCCAACCTGCTGCCAGATGCGTCGCCGCAGGATGTGTTGACGCTGGCTCAGCTACATCTGGCTGCGCCCATGGCGCTGACCCAGGCGGTTCTGCCGGGGATGGAGCAGCGCGGATCAGGTCGGGTTTTGTTCATTTCGTCCCGCGCGTCGATGGGGATGCCGACCCGATCGGCCTATTCCGCGACCAAGGCAGGGGTACATGGGATGGCACGCACATGGGCGCTGGAGCTGGCGCCCAAGGGGATCACGGTAAATGTCATCGCTCCGGGCCCGGTTCTGACCGAAAATTTCTGGGGCATCGTGCCCAAGGATGGTGAATTGCAGGACAAGATCGCCGATGGCGTGCCGGTACGCCGGATTGGCACGTCTGAGGATATCGCAAACGCTGCCGGGTTCTTTCTGGATGACAAGGCCAGCTTTGTGACCGGTCAGGTCATGTATGTCTGCGGCGGCACCAGCCTTGGTGGCCAATCGAATTGAAACGACATGTTTTACGCCACCACTGACGGCCATCCGTTCCGCCATAACCCGCTGAGCGCAATCGTCACCCCGCGCCCCATCGCCTGGATATCCACGCGCGATGAAGGTGGGGCAGACAACCTTGCGCCGTATTCGTTTTTCAACCTGACAGCTTATGAGCCGGCGCAGGTCATGTTCGCCTCAACGCTGAGCAAACCTGACCGGACCCGGTCTAATGACACTGTATCGAATATTGAGACCAGCGGCGTGTTCTGTATTAACGTGGCCGAGTATGCTGCGCGCGATGCAGTCAACGCCTCATCCGCGCCGCTGGGGCGTGAGGTTGACGAATTCGCCCATGCAGGCATTGAAAAGGCGGCCTGCAAAACCATCGACTGCGCACGTGTCGCAAATGCTCCGGCCTCATTGGAATGTCGGTTGAACCGGGTGATCGACCTGCCGGGCGAGAATAATCATCTTGTTCTGGGCTTTGTCGAGGCCGTGCACATCCGCGATGATTGCATTGTCGAGGATCGGTTCGAGGTAAAAACTTATCAGCCGCTGACCCGGTTGGGCTATAAGGACTACGGCGCGATAGAAGAAACATTTGTATTGAAACGCCCAAAATGAACCGATAGGCAGCTTTCAAGTCGCCACCCAGTCGGTCTGCCAACTTTCAGTGCTTGGAGATTGTGTTTGGGCGCGCTGTCATTTGCCTTGATCATGCCGCGCAAGCCGTTTGCGTTCAACCTCCAGTTCTTCTTCATCCCAGTATCCGATTATGAAACCTTCGCGCAGAACTGGGTCGCCGCCCTGAGATAGAAGGTCGTCATCCTGCGTAAAACTCGTGTCGCTTGCAGTGATACGATTGCGGGCGTCCAGAAACCAGGCGTGAATGGCATCTAAAAGACGGGTACGAATCTCGGCCATCGCTGGGTTGGTGCCCAGATCACGCAACTCATCCGGATCTTTTTCCAGATCGTACAACATCGGTCTCAGCCCGCGACACTCGATCAGCTTGTAGCGCCCGTCAAATACCATCCTCAACCGGCTGTTTTGAACCGACAGCCCCAGTTTCAGGCGCACCGCTTCGGGGGCGAAGTCGAATTCGGAAAAGACGTGGTCCTTGGCGGGGCTGTCCTTGCCCCTTAGCAGTGGCAACAGGGACTGACCCTCCAATATGTGGGATTTCGGTGTTCCACCTGCGGTTTCTACAAAGGTGGGGGCCAGATCGATCATCTCAACCAACTGATCTGAAATCTGACCCCGGGTAGCGTCCGCAGCCGGATCGGGGTCGTAGATGATCATGGGCACCTTGGCAGACACATCGTGGAATAGGTATTTTTCACCCATCCAGTGATCACCCAGGAAATCGCCGTGATCTGAAGTGAAGACGATCATGGTGTCGTCCATCAATCCGCGCTGTTCCATGAAGGCAAATAGCAGACCCAACTGATCGTCGATCTGTTTGATCAGGCCCATATAGGCGGGGATAACCTTTTCGCGCGCACCGTCGCGCGCAAAATTACGAGAAAACCGCTCCTCGGCAAAAGCACGGAAGATGGGGTGGCCGTCGTCTAGTTCGGTCTGATTGCGCATGACGGGTTGTACATCTCCAGGGCCATACAAGTCATGATAAGGGGCGGGGACTAAATAGGGCCAGTGCGGCTTGATATAGCTTAGATGCGCGCACCAGGGGCGGCCATCCTGCTGCGCCTCGGCCATGAAATCCATGGCGCGTCGCGTCATATAGGGTGTTTCGGAATGTTCTTCGTCTATGCGCGCGGCTTTGTCGGCATGGTTCCAAAGCCAACCGTTCAGAACGGTGCCGTCAGGACCTTCGGCGGAATTGGCCCAATCTTCCCAGGGGCTGTCCGAGTCATACCCGAGTTCAGCAAGATAGCGATTGTATTCTGGTTCTGCATAAGGTCCGCCCACCGGATGCAAGCCGTCGTCGCGTTCGAACGGCTCAAATCCGCAGTGGGCAGTGTGTACCCCGATGATCGAGTCTGGCGCGATGCCGAGCCTCTCCATGCCTTCGTGATCGGCGGCCATGTGGGTCTTGCCGATCAAGGCGGCGCGCATACCGACCTCGCGCAGATGTTCGCCAAGTGTTGGTTCGCCGACGCGCAATGGTACACCATTGTAGGTCGAGCCATGAGACCGGACATACCGCCCCGTATAGGCCGACATGCGCGAGGGGCCACAGATGGTGGATTGAACATAGGCGTTGGTAAAACGCACGCCCCGCGCGGCCAGCCTGTCGATATTTGGGGTCTTTAGGGTCTTGTGACCATAGCAGCTCAAATAATCATACCTGAGCTGATCACACATGATCCAAAGGATATTGCGGGTCTTGGACAAACCGTCGCCTTTTTTGATTGGAGGTTGCAAAGCAGGCCATCGGACATCCAGTGGCCTTCGGTATCAGTTTTCACCAACCAGTTCATCAATTTTGCCCAGAATTGTGATATCACTTTCGATCTGAGCGTTGGATTCCTCGGCCCCTTTCCAATAGATTACGGCGCCCGTATTGGCGGCAAGTTCCTTGGCTTCGTTCGAGTTCAGCGCCTTGACCGCGACCTCTTCGATCTTGGCGCGGACATCGGCAGGGGTGTCTTTGTGGACGAACAAGCCATTCCAGGTGGACAGGTCCAGCTCGGGCACGATCTCACCCATGGTGGGCACG
Source organism: uncultured Ruegeria sp. (assembly GCA_963422555.2). Taxonomy (GTDB): domain Bacteria; phylum Pseudomonadota; class Alphaproteobacteria; order Rhodobacterales; family Rhodobacteraceae; genus Ruegeria. Next base: position 4,530 of record CAXXPZ010000109.1, on the reverse strand, counting down.
TCGGTTAGCGTGGAAATACGTTCATTGGTGACGGCGGCCAGAACGTTCAGGTCGTCAATGCAGGGCGCGACCAGTTGTAAAGTGGTCGAAATCACATCCGCATCTCCTGACGCCAGCGTGTTGCAGTCCAATGCGTCAAATCCTGCCTCTGACGAAAAGTCGAACCCCATCGATCGGGCCGCAGCGACCATGTGACGACGCGGAATCGAGCGGGCACCAAAATGACCAAAGGTGACATTGTTGTCCTTCGCATATGCAGCAAGTTCTTCGATGCTTTCATAGGGTGCATCGCCGCTGGCTGCGATCACAAAGGGATAGGTTAGAAAAATGCCAATCGGATCGAACGGGTTCGGTGACAGTTCCGGGATACCGATCTCGGGGCCGACCACTGGTACACCAATCACAAAAGACCCAATCGTGTACCCGTCAGCCGGGGCTTCTGCGACAGAAATTGAACCGGGAAACGGGCCGCCGCCGCCGCCTGGCTTGTTAACGACTGCTGCAGGCACGCCATAAGTCTCTTGAAATTCGTCTGCGATCATTCGGGTCAACAGGTCTTCCAAGTCGCCGGGAGGGAAGGGGATGACAAATTCGACCGGCTTTTCCGGGTATTCTGCGCTTGCCAGGCCAGGCAACACTGCGACAGACATAGTCAGAGCGGCAATTAGTTTTTTCATTGGGACCCTCCAGAACAATACGCTATAGGCAGGAGACATGATTGGGTGTCTCTTTCAAGCGTGTGGTTGTTCGCCGCTACGTCTAGCAATTACCGCCGGGGGACAGAAAATACCTATCGAAACAAGGCCATATCAAATCTGATATAGCGGTCAGTATAGTTTTGAATTCAATCACTATAAGTTTCTGCTTCGCTTACGATCAGCCGTGTCAACCTTTGCGCGGGAACACTTAGTGTTCGTATCGCGTTGCTGGTAATGCCAATCGACCCCATCAGCGGTGGGCCAGCAAAATTCAGTCCAACAAATTGCCCTGACTCTAATTCTTTTTCTACGGCTCCGATTGGGCAAAACGCGATGGTTTCAGAATCGGCCACCAAGGCCCGAATGAATTCGAATGACAAAGTCTCGATACGGTTTGGAACTATGGCGTTGTCGTGCGCGATCAGAAACCGGTCCAGCTCAGCACGGATAATCACTCCGGTCGGGGGCAACACCATTGGGAATTCAGCAAGATTGGCGACGGTCAGAATGTCGGTGACTGCGAGTGGATGAGAGCAATTTACAATAAATTTCAGCGGTTCGTTGTACATATGTCTGAAACCAAGGCCATCCATGCGATGAGGCGGGCTGAGGCGGCCAACGGCAAAATCCAGCTCACCACGGCGGAGTGCATCAAAAATGGCAGGATCGCCACTATCGTTAATCTCAATCGAGACGTCGGGGAACTCTGCTTTAAACCGTGCCACCGCACGAGGGAACAGTTTGCGCGCAACACTAGGTAGTATGGCGCAGCGGACATATTGGTTCTGAAAGTCCTGCCCAACTGCATTGAGGCCATCTTCTAGCTGGTCGAACGCCGCAAGAACATATGCTTGAAGGCGACGTCCCTCAGGCGTCAAGGCTACGCCCGCCGTCGTTCGGTCGAACAAACGACACTTAAGAAGGCTTTCGAGCTCAGCTACAGTTCTTGATAGCGCTGGCTGCGATGTGTGCATTCTCGAAGCGGATTCCGTAACGGATCCGCTTGCGCCAACGTCCACGAAAACCTTGAGATGGCGAAGTTTTATCCGACTGTTTTTGAGGAGCTCAAATTTCATATCAACATTTAGCGCGCACTTTATCAAAATTGCCAGTACATCGATGAACTCAGGCGCACCGCAATCCTGTCCGCTCGGCAGTGAAGTGTTCTATTTATACTTTGCTTATGTGGGACATTCTAACTTTGCAGCTTCAAGCGATCATCGGGCGTAATCCGTTATATGGTAAAGGATTTTCGTGAGTCACGTGCTGGCAACAGCGGTGGTAGTTATCAATCAGAACCCCTGCATGAGCATATCTATTGCGACTGTGATTTGTTCGAATTCATCATTCAGATTGGCAATTTGAGACTTAAGGACTCCAACCGGAACAGCAGCCAGAAACTGGGTGACCATAACCATAGGTTTGCCATTTATATCAAAAACCGGGTTAAGCCTGGTCGCAGGTTTTGGTGCTTTTGATTTCGGCAAGAGTGGCACAACAACACGCGTGTTCAGATCACCCAGAAGATCCGTCTGAACATCGAGAAGAAATCCGTCACCGGACGGATTGGGGAATACGTCGTATTTAGGCATCAGAACTGTCGGTAACCATCCAGAGGCAACCCATGTCGTTCGACATAGGCATTGGAGCTTCTCAGAGCGGCGGCGTTCTCAGATTTCCACTGCCGTGCCTTGGCCGAGTTCACGGCCAGACGAACACCTTCTTCAGCCGCCCGGGATAGATTTACTTTCAGATCCTTGGCTTCAGAAAGCAAGGCGCTGTCGAGCGACAGATTTGTTGGCTTTCGCGCTGCGGCATTCATTCGAAAATCCTCCTGATACGCCCAATATATCGACAGGCTTCATGCGCGTCAATTTTGCGCATACAACTTGCATATAACCGCCTGGACATTCATAAGTACCTAACCCACATGCGCTGGTCATCCGTCATTCCGACCACCTCGGCGATTTCCTTTGGATCAAGTTTGTATTCAGTCCCCAAAGCTTCGATGCATACCGCTTGGAAATTATCGAGTTTTCGAACAAATCGCCCGTCTTCGAAAGAGATTAGCTCGTGGGTGTCGCCCGCCCAGCGAACAATGCCGCCGCAAAGGGTGTTGTCACGTTAACTGTTCTTCGGTTGCTCACGCCAGATGTTGATCGTAGGTGATTTCGATGAAATTATCGTCGATTAGCTACAATTGCCACCGGTTTCCACCTCATATCATCGCGCACGCGGTATCGCTGTACGTTCGTTTCAATCTGAGCTTTCGGGAAGTTGAAGAGATGCTGTTGCAGCGCGGGATCGATGCATCATACGAGACTGTCCGGCGTTGGGTCATCAAGTTCGGGCCGGCGGTAACTCGAAACCTGCGGCAGAGACAGAATCTCTGGTCGCAAGTATTGGCTCTGGCGCGCGGTCGATCAGCACGGCGTCGTGCTGGACGAAATCCTCCAGCCCAAACGGGACAAACGGGCGGCAAAACGGCTGTTGCGCCGCCTGATAAAACGTCTTGGTTTCATTCCCAAGCGGATCATCACGGACAAACTGCGTTCGTATGGCGCTACCAAGCGAGAGGTCGCGCCGGGATTGTATCACTGGTCGCACAAGGGTTTGAACAATCGAGCCGAGAACAGCCATCTCCCTTTCCGAAACCGGGAACGGACGATGCAAGGCCATCGCTCCCCAGAAGGTTTACAGAGGTTCATAGCCACCCATTCAGCCATTCGGAATTGCTTCTGTGTCCCCGCTCGCCGCCGCTCCGCCTTAACAATCCGATATCACCGCCTCAAGGCATTTGACGCCTGGAATGCCGCCACTCAAGCAGCCTGAATTTCATACAACAGCATCTCTATGAGGATCGCGAATTAACGTGACAACACCCTTCATTGATGAAACCGCTGTGAAAACGAACCTCACCCGTCTGCGCGGTTGGGCCACGTGCGGCGAGCGGCTGACGATGGACGCCCCTTTTGGCAACTGGGGGACGCAAACCCTGATCGCGGGCCTGACCCATGATGCACTGATCGCTCCGTGGGTCATCAAGGGCGCAATGGACGGTCCTGCTTTCGCTGCCTACATCCGCGAGGTGCTCGTACCAGAGATCGAACCTGGGACAGTGGTGATCCTCGACAACCTCGTTACGCATCGCAACAAGGAAGCTGCCCAAGCCCTGCGGGATCACGGATGCTGGTTCCTGTACCTGCCTCCGTACTCGCCTGATCTCGACCCCATCGAACAGGCCTATTCGAAACTTAAGGCCCACTTACGAAGGATCAGTGCCAGAACCTTCACCGGAGTGTTCAATGCAATCGGGGAAATTCGCGATCTGTACGATCCCACCGAGTGTTGGAACTACGTCAAGGCGGCCGGGTATGTCTAAGGTTAATCCCGAAACGCTTTAAGCTTATTGTTTGGAGCTTTTCCTGACTGGTGTGACTTTACGATGATTGATTTCAAGGGCAGCCATTATCCAAAATTTGTCGTTCTATTTGCGGTGGCATTCAATCTTCGCTATCCTGTCTCGTTTCGGGACCTGGCGGAAATCATGGCTGAACGCGGCGTGGATGTTAACCATGCTGTAACTACCCAGCTACCCCTCTGACTGAATTCAATATGACATTCTTTGCGGACGAGGTGGTCGAGCGCTGCATCGGCAAGAATCAACCAAAATCATCGTGGGATCGTCCTGAAATGTCGGAAAGGCGCATTGCCGAATTTCAGAAGTTTGGGGTAACAGATTGCATAGAAACCTGAGATGACAATTTGGGGGTCAGCGATCAATGAGCTATTATGCCAGTGATGTGGACGGCGGTTACTTTACTTTCGATGA
>CAXXPZ010000108.1:0-14676 GCA_963422555.2 uncultured Ruegeria sp. | reverse complement strand
GAGTGCCTTGAAGATATAACACATCGCAGCGGTTCCACCCTCAACTGCGTAGATATCGAACTTCGCATCCGGTCGGTGCCGTGCGCACATCGCCCACATAACGTATTCGTGGACAATCGCTTCGTTGTGTTCCATGCAACGGTCGGGCATCGGGTAATGGTCGCCAATAATGCCGTCGGTCAACTCGAGCACGAAATCGTCTGGCGTAAAACCAAATCTCTCAATCGCAAAATCCACTACAGCCACCAAAGTTTCCGCATCTGGAGGGCCGTTTCTTTCAACCGATTTGGCGCAATACGCTTTTAGCCGGTCATAACAGCTTGGCCCTTGCGGCATCCCAGCCAGACCGACCTTCGGCTCATTGCGATGGCGCTGTGCTTCTGTCATAGCGAACTGCCCTAAAAGGAAAAATGCCTCCCGCGCTTTAGTAGCGATCCAGTTAGGGTTCCCTCGACCGGCATTAAGGTATGGCAGAGCCATCTGCCGCGCCTCTTTTTGCGCCAACTTGATAAGTTCGTCTTTGATTTGGAAAGGACTTAGGTTTTCAAATTTATGCAGGTTGAGCGATTCTGGCATGACATCAAATCCTTGCGTTAAAACAGATGACGTAGTTTAGCGGACCGCATGCAAGGCAATGTGTCAATTAAAACAACGCTAATTGAAGGGAACGGCGTAAAACCGAGGACTACGAGTCTTCGTTACAAGCCTTAGCTGTAACCATTTTGCAAGACAGGCAGAGTGATGGAAGTTGCACCGAGGCTTTGGGCTCGGATCTGACATCCCACGAAAAATTGCAAAGATCGCTATCTATGCAAAACTGCCTTTCGTGGCCGCTAATACTGCGGATGCAGCGAAAGTCCGGAAGGTGGCCGAACTCACCAAAAAACCACGCCAATTTGTCCTGATTGTTGCGTCCCTATGTCCCGAAGGCGGCGTCCGGCTATACCGCCGCGCTATAGCTGTAGCGGTTGGATTCGCAAAGGTGCCACTGCCAACAACAGCGCCGCTGACTGCCAATAGCCGCGCCGCGCTATATCAGCGCAAAAGCTGCCGTGCTTAAGGCTTAGTGCAGCAAGGGCGGCAAACGGCAGCTTCGTGGTCCGAACTCGCCTAAGCGCCGTCAAGTTGTCCGGGAAATCGTGCCAAATTGTCCGAAAGCTGCCGCCGCGCTACATTTGCCCGTCTGTTTTTCCACTCATTTTCCACTCCCACATGTGCGAAAACCCTAAGTTTTGACGATCTTGACGTGCTGAGACATCCCACACCAACCTGCGTCAGGTGGCAGTTCGACTTAGGTAAAGCCTTTGATTTATTAGCGTTTTATCTAAGTGGGATTTTGGTAGCGGAGGAGGGACTTGAACCCCCGACACGCGGATTATGATTCCGCTGCTCTAACCAACTGAGCTACTCCGCCATGAGTGAGAGGCGATTTAAGCGAGGGGCCGGGGAGGGTCAAGAGGAAAAAGCTGCCCCGTTCGGGTTTCTTGTAACAGATCGCAGTGCGGGCGGATTTCATGGCGCAGTGGAATGTGCGACGTTACGGATGAAGGCTGCGCAGTCGGCCGGGGCGGTGATGAGGATCATGTGACCACGCCCCTCCATCTCTTGATAGGCAAGACCAAAATCCGTCATCGGTGTGCCATGCTCGTGGGCGGACAGGATTGGATCTTCGGCACCGTACAGGACGCCTCCGGGCACCCTGAGATCCTTGTAGCGTCGGCTGAGCGGTCCGAGGCTGGCTTCGATACCCAACACATCCTGCGATGCGGTGATGAATGCCGAGGGGCGCAGGCCCAAAGCGCCCCCGGCGCGGTCCAGAAAATCTGACGGGGCGGGCTCGGGCGCGAAAACATCCTTCAGCACCATCGGGGCTGTCTTGCGGGCCAATGGAACTGCGATCGTGTGGCCGATCAGGTTGCGCAGCCATTCGCTGCGGATCTCTAACGGTTTGAATACCGGTGGTGTCCCGGGCATTTTCTGCGTCAGCGGCGACAGCAATGCCAACGCCTGCACCGACTGCGGGTAATCAAGCGCCATGGCCAGAGAGATCGCGCCACCCAGCGAGTGTCCGACCAAAATGGCGTTTTCGATGCCCCTATCCTGCAGAAATGCGTGGATCATCCGGGCCTGTTCGGGCAGCGATGCCACATCTGCGCTGTCGCGGGTGGAATAGCCGCAACCGGGGCGATCGACGGCCACAACGTGAAATTCGTCCGCCAGTTCATCCATCAGTGCATAAGTGTAGTGCTGGAGTTGACCGGAAAGCCCGTGGATCATGACGATGGTTGGATTGTCCGGATCCCCACGTTCGACAAATTGGATGCTGCCCCCAGGTACGGGCACGATTTGGCCAAGCTGAGGGACAGCCTCCAATCCCTGTCGCGTCAGGCGACGTGTCCAAAGGTTCATCATCAGCAGGAAAAGTCCGAAGAGGACGGCAATTGTTACTAATACTGTCATTTCAAATCTCTCCGGTCAGGGGAGGGGTGTCAGGGTCTTGTGCTATCCCTGTAGGTAATATGTGCTTTCTGAAATTGGTGCCCACCTTTCGAATTCGGGCCACTGTTCGGGCCCATGATAGGGTGCTTGGCGGGTTTGTGAATAGGGTGCCGTCAGGTCATTCGGCTGCGTTCAGGACATCCGGGGTAGGGCGGGGTAGTCCGTCAAGCAGGTGAAACACCGCGTCCCGACACTCAGCCCCAACCCAATCTGACGGGAAAAAGGCCAGTGGCAGGTCGGGCTGGCGCAACACCACCCGTCGCCATCGGTGCACCAAAAGCAAACGCAGTGTGGCGCTTTGCGTGGGTGTCGGTTGCCAGGTTGCGGACCGCGTGCGCGCGGCGCGGCGCGTGGCCTCTAGCAATGTGCGACAGGAATTGCGCAGATCGGCAGGGCACAGACGGTTCTGGACCCATTCGGGGGCTGAATGAGCAAGAACCTCAAACGCCAGCAACCCTTCGGTCTGGTCCGGCACGGGGCCGGGGCCCAGTGCAACATTGCGACTGATCGGCGTGTAGTCATGGCTGAGCATCACGTCTTCCAACAACTGCGTGCCGGAACCGTCCTCGGCGATCAGCAGGTGCCACTGGCGGACAGGTATTGGGTCGCGGGCATAAATCCGCGGCGTGACGGCGATGGATTGCGTGCGCCCATATTCGGTCAGGAAGTGGCGCGAGACCCGTCCGATACGGTCGCTTTCGATCCAGCCATCCTTGCGCAACCGGTGCAGCGCGACGCGGATCGCCTCGGGTTTGATGCCGATGGGTTCAATGACGCGCGTTAGGGCACCGCCTGAGATTTGGGCGCCTGCTTCCTGCGCAAGATCACCGAACAGAGACACAATAATGGACCACACCCGCTGATCCTGCGGGTCCGCCAATTCGGCAATTGCCGTTTCGAACCACGTGTCCTGGCTGGTCATGCAGACAGATTAACCCATTCGCGGAAATAAGAAAAACACATTCCCCAAGGGTCTGGGTTTCAGCAGGCGCACATGGTCAGCAACTCGTATTCCGCGACAGCCTCGTTATTCTGATTGGTGACCGTCACGTTCCAGCGGACTTCGCCGTATTCTTCGTTGCGCGGGGTCTTCTGTTTGACCGTAAGGCGAACCTTTATGGCATCACCGGGTTCGACGGGTTTCATAAAGCGCAGCCCGTCCAGCCCGTAATTTGCCAGCACGGGGCCTTCGCTGGGCTCTACAAACAAACCGGCGGCAAAGCTGAGCAGCAGATAGCCGTGGGCGACGCGTCCGGGGAAGAACGGGTTCCGGGCTGCGGCCTCTTCATCCATATGGGCATAGAATGTGTCGCCGGTGAAATGGGCGAAATGTTCAATGTCTTCCAGAGTTATCGTGCGCGCCTGGGTGTGCAATGTCTGCCCGATGCTCAGGTCGTCGAATTTGCGGGTGAACGGGTGCGGGGTCTTAGTGATTTCGGACGCGCCGGGCACCCATTTCTGTCCGATCCGGGTCAGCATTTCGGGCGAGCCCTGAATGGCCGTGCGTTGCATGTAGTGTTCGACGCCACGCACGCCGCCCATTTCCTCGCCTCCGCCCGCGCGTCCCGGTCCGCCATGCACCATATGCGGCAGTGGTGAGCCGTGGCCGGTCGACTCGCCCATCGAGTCGCGGTCGTTGATGTAGATGCGCCCGTTGAATGCCGCCGTGCCCATAACAACGTCGCGGGCAACATCCGTGTCATGCGTGACAAGTGATGTCACCAACGATCCGCATCCGCGATTGGCAATCGCAATGGCGTGATCCACATCTCGGTAGCCCATGATTGTCGAGACGGGGCCGAAAGCCTCGGTTTCGTGCACGTGAACGGCTGTGTCCGGGTTGGCGCAATGAAACAGCATCGGCGGAACAAAGGCACCGCCCGAGACGTCATCGCCCTGCAAGTCAAAGTCGTTAGGATCGCCGAAAACCCGTTCGGCCTCGGTTCCGATCAGACCCGCCTTGGCCAAGACATCGGCCTTTTGTGCGTTTGATACCAGCGCACCCATCCGAGTGCTGTCCAAACGGGGATCACCGATTGTCACGCGGGCCAACCGATCTGACACGGCACTGATCACCGCGTCGACCTGTGATTGGGGCGCGATGATGCGGCGGATCGCGGTGCATTTCTGTCCTGCCTTGGCCGTCATCTCGCGGCTGACTTCTTTGACGAAAAGATCGAATTCGGGCGTTCCGACCACTGCATCCGGGCCAAGGATCGAGGCGTTCAGACTGTCCTGTTCTGCCACGAAACGGACCGAGTTCCGGATGATCGCAGGTGTCTGTCGCAGCTTCAGCGCGGTGTCCGCCGAACCGGTGAAGCTGACCACATCCTGACAATTCAGGTGATCCAACATGTCGCCAAGACCGCCCGATACCAATTGCAACGCGCCTGGTGGCAGAATACCGCTGTTCAGCAAGATCCGAACTGCCAGTTCGGTAACATAGCAGCTGTTGGTTGCAGGTTTGACGATGGCTGGGACGCCCGCCAGCAGGGTCGGGGCCAGTTTTTCCAGCATACCCCAAACGGGGAAGTTGAACGCGTTGATATGGATCGCAGTTCCCTGCAGGGGCGTGCAGATGTGCTGCCCCAGAAAGGTTCCATTGCGCGAAAGTTGCTCGGTCTCGCCGTCCAGATAGACATGGGCATCCGGCATCTCGCGCCGCCCTTTCGAGGCGAAAACAAACATGGTGCCGATACCGCCGTCGATATCGATCAGGTGGTCTTTCTGCGTCGCACCTGTCTCAAAGCTCAGATCATAAAGCGCCTGTTTGTGTTGCGACAGATCCTGCGCCAGCGCTTTCAGCATCCGCGCACGGCCATGAAAGGTCATCTGCCGCAGTGCAGGGCCGCCGGTGTTGCGCGCGTAGTCCAGCATGGCCTGAACGTCCAGATCGGCGTTTCCAGCCGTGGCAAATGGCGCACCGGTGATGGCCGAGGCGACGGTACGCGCACCGTTTCCGGGTGCGATCCACACACCGGCGGCAAAGCTTGAGATTTGATGCAGGGACATAAGCGATCTCCTGTTTGTAAGTCATTCAGCCGGGCTTAGTGACCCAGCGCGCCCATTTGCTGTGGCAGGTACAAAACCACGATGGGCACCAGCACGATCAATGCCAGACGAAAGATATCAGCGATCCAGAACGGGGTAACGCCGCGAAAGATCGTGCCGGTAGATACATCCCCGACGACGCCCTTCAGTATGAAAACGTTCAGCCCAACCGGCGGGGTGATCAGGGAAATCTCGGTGACAACAACCACCAAGATGCCGAACCAGATCGGATCATACCCCAGCGAGGTTACCAGTGGAAAAAAGATCGGCACCGTCAGCAGCAGCATCGACAGGGACTCGAACACGCAGCCCAGAATGATGTAGATGCCAAGGATCATCAGGATCACCACAAAGGGCGATACGTCATAGGCGGTTACCATCGCAATCAGTGCTTCGGGCAATCCGGCAAGGTTGATGAAGTTCGAAAAAATCTGCGCGCCGATCAGTACGGCAAACAAGGCCGAGGCGGTAAAGCAGGTCTCTTTGAGGACTTCAAAAGTGGATTCAACCGTCAGCCCGCCCCGAAAAAGGGCAATCAGAAAGGCCCCGGCGGCGCCCATCCCGGCAGCCTCGGTGGGTGAAAAGGTCAGGTTCAGCGGTTCAAAGTCAAACGCGCCATACAGCCCGCCAATCACAAGAAAGAACAGCAGCAGAACGGCCCAAACAGACCCCAATGCGCGCAGACGTTCGGTCCAGTTTGCACGCTCACCCGCCGGTCCGGCGCTGGGATTGCGCCACACTGTCCAGCGGACAGCAAAAAGGTAAAAGAAGATGCCCAGAAGGCCGGGGATGATACCTGCCATGAACAGCTTGCCGATCGAGGTTTCGGTCAGCAGACCGTAGATCACCAGAATGACCGAAGGCGGGATCAGGATGCCCAACGTGCCGCCCGCAGCGATCGACGCCGTCGACAGCTCATCGGAATAGCCATAGCGGCGCATCTGCGGCATGGCGACCTTGGACATGGTGGCGGCGGTGGCAAGGGATGATCCGCAAATGGCCGAGAACCCGCCGCAGGCCGCAACCGTTGCCATGGCGATACCACCGCGCATATGGCCCAGAAAGGCGTTGGACACGGCATAAAGCTCGCGCGCCATGCCGCCCTTGTTTACGAACAGCCCCATCAGGATGAAAAGCGGCACGACCGACAGCCCGTAATCCTGCGCAGTGTCGGTGATCTGGCGTCCAACCATGGACATCGCGGCCTTTAACCCGCGCGCGTCAAGGATCGAACCGCCGCGTTCATAGGCAAAGCCCAGCGTGCCGACCACCCCCATCGCAAACACAATAGGCAGGCGCATCAGGACAAGGATCAGGACTATCGCAAAGCCGATCAGTGCTGCGGTCATTGGGCGGGCTCCGACAGGATGTGTGGGGCAAAGAAACGCAGCACGCCAGTGGCGATCATCACCACGGCGGTCACCGCCAGAGACAGGGTGATGAACCATCCGATCAGATAGGTCGGGATCGACAGGTATTCGGTCACGTCCCCATAATCGCGCGCCCGTTCGGCCAGGATCCAGACGCGTTGCACAGGCCAATACAGCATGCCCCCGCACACAAGGTGGATGATCAGGTCACGTACACGCGAAAGGTGCAGGCGATTGAACAGACCATCTGTCAGATCCACGGCAATATGACCGTTTGTGGTCGAGATTATCGGCAGGACCGAAAAGACCAGAACCGCCATCAGGATGCGGGTCAGCTCTGTCGCGGCCTCAATTGGCGCGTTGAAAGCGGAACGCAATATAACATCGCAAAAGGTCATCATCATCAGGACGAACAGCGCGATACTGGCCACGACCACCGGAACAACACTGGCGCGGCGTAGAAGCTGGATTAAGGGGGACATCGACACCTCTGTCAGGCATGGCGTCGGGGCAGCCGCGCGAGCCGCCCCGGTCTTGATCAGTTCGAGGACATGTCCAATTTGATCATGTCATAAGCGGCCTGCGCATCCACGCCCGCATCGTCGACCTCGGCAATGACCTTGGTCCGAATATCTTCGGCAATGGCCGAGAATTTCTCTTGATCCGTGTCGCAGGCCGCGTTGATCGCGTTACCCTCGGTGGCTTCGGTTGCCTCGCGTCCGGTGGCGTCGATTTCATCCCAGATCTTGCCGATCTCACGGCTGAGCGGTTCACCAAAGACCTGTTCGTCCAGTGCTTGTTGCAGGTCTTCGGGCAGATCGGCAAAGGTATCTTCGTTCATGATGAACGCAAAAGACCCACGGTACAGCCCACCTGGCATTTCATAGACGTTCTGCGCCACTTCGGTCAGCTTGAAACCCTTGCGGGATTCCAGTGGCATGACCACTCCGTCAGCGGCCTTGGACGCCAATGTCTCATAAACCTTGGGGGCAGGAACCTGAATGCCGGTTGCACCCAACGCCTTGCCCACATCGCCGCCGACACCGCCGGGGATACGAACCTTGAGGCCGGACACCTCGTCCAGTGAGGTCACTGGCGCACTGGAATGCAGATGCGCGGGGCCATGCGTATGCAGCGCGATCACCTTGACGCCGCGATGCTCATCAGCGGCCTTCAGATGCGCATCATAAGCGCGCCAATAGGCCACCGAAGCCTCTTCGGCGGTGCCATCATAACCGGGCAGTTCGATCAGCTTGGTAGTGACAAAGCGGCCGGGCTGATAGCCGTGGAAAATGATCGAGGCATCAGCCGCACCATCCATGATCAGGTCCATCTGCGCGGGTGGCGGGGCGATCCCCAGTTTCAACTCGGCGGTGACCTTGCCGTCCGTGGCCTCTTCGACCATTTCGACGAATTTGGGCCACATCTTTGCATTGATCCCGTGCGTTGGCGGCGCCCAGCTGGAAATCGTCAGCGTGTAGTCGGCGGCAAACGCGATACTGCCGGATACCGCCAGTGTCGCCGAGGCCAGCAACGTGGTGAGTTTGGAAAGTTTCATGACCGGGTCTCCTCCTCAAAAGCACGAGTCGTGCGCATCGTTGATGCTGGTTTTGTAACCATCAACGCCTTTGAGCGGGCCGCATTCAGACCGGGCTCGACTCATCCCTCAGGCAGTCAGGTTTCAAAGTTGCATTATTTATTGACCAACCGTTCGGTTTATGCAGGATTTTTTTTTGAAACAAGTACAAAGCGAATGGGCCATGTCTGATACTATTCTTTCGCAAAACCACGGCCAATGGGTTGAAATCACGTTAAATCGTCCGGATCGTCTGAACAGTTTCACGGACGAGATGCATCTGGCCTTGCGCGCTGCGCTTGAGGGTGCGCGCGATGACGGGGCTCGTGCAATCTTGCTGACCGGGGCAGGGCGCGGGTTTTGCGCCGGGCAGGATTTAGGGGATCGAAACCCCGCGACGATGGATGGGCCGCCGGATCTTGGCAACACGGTACGCACATTTTATGCGCCGCTGGTGCGGTTGATCCGATCTTTGAACATTCCTGTCGTATGTGCCGTCAACGGGGTGGCCGCAGGGGCAGGGGCAAATATTGCGCTGGCCTGCGATCTGGTGCTGGCGGCTGAATCCGCCAAATTCATCCAGTCCTTTTCCAAGGTCGGCCTGATCCCCGATACCGGCGGCAGCTGGCACCTGCCGCATTTGGTGGGCGAAGCGCGCGCCAAGGGGCTGGCCCTGACCGGGCAGCCCTTGATGGCGCCTCAGGCGGCAGAATGGGGTTTGATTTGGAAGGCCATTGCCGATGACTCTCTGATGTCAGAGGCCCGTGCGTTGACCGAACAGCTTGCCAATGGCCCAACCTTGGGATTGGGCATGACCAAACAGGTGATACAGTCCGCTGCGACCAATACGCTGTCGGACCATCTGGAAGTTGAGGCCGATGCCATGCGCATCTGCGGCCAAAGCGCGGATTATGCCGAAGGCGTCACGGCGTTTCTTGAAAAACGCGCGCCGATGTTTCGGGGGAAGTGAGATGACACCAAAGGACCGCGCGGAAAAAGCCGCTGCCGCCATGTGGGCGCGGGACCGGGCCTCGCAATGGGCCGGGATGGAGCTGGTCGAGATTGACGAGGGGACCGCAACACTGACGTTGGAGGTCGCAGATCATCACTGTAACGGGCACGGCATTTGTCATGGTGGGGTCACGTTCATGCTGGCCGACAGTGCCTTTGCCTTTGCTTGCAACAGCCGCAACCGCTCGACCGTGGCGCAGCACAATGTCGTTAGCTATGTCGCGCCGGCCAAGGCCGGGGATCGTCTGACCGCGCATGCCACCGAATTAAGCCTGACCGGGCGCAGCGGAATTTATGATGTGACCGTGACCAATCAGGATAACGTGAAAATTGCCGAATTCCGGGGCTTTTCCCGTGCAATCGGCGAAACGATCTTTGACGAAGCCTGACACAAGGGAGGGATGGGATGAAGGATTTGACTCCGAACAAGGCGGATCTGGATCCGATCGAAATCGCGTCGATTGATGAAATCCGCGCATTGCAACTGGATCGTCTGAAATGGTCGCTGCGCCATGCCTATGACAACCCCCGATGTATCGTCAGCGGTTTGACGAGGCAGGCGTGCATCCCGACGATCTGCAGTCGCTGGGCGATCTGGGCCGGTTCCCGTTTACCTACAAGAACGACTTGCGCGACAACTATCCGTTCGGCTTGTTTGCTGTGCCACGCGAACAGATTATCCGTATCCACGCGTCGTCCGGGACCACCGGAAAACCGACAGTCGTGGGATATACGCGGGGCGATATCGACAACTGGGCGGATTTGGTGGCGCGTTCGTTGCGCGCCAGCGGTTTGCGCCGGGGCAATATCATCCATTGCGCCTATGGCTATGGCCTGTTCACCGGCGGGCTTGGCGCGCATTACGGCATTGAACGTCTTGGCACCACAGTCATTCCCATGAGCGGGGGGCAAACGGCCAAACAGGTCGATCTGATCACCGATTTCCAGCCGGACGGGATCATGGTGACGCCGTCCTATATGCTCAACATTCTGGAACAGTTTCACAAGGTCGGGCTGGACCCGCGTGAAAGTTCACTTTCGGTGGGCGTTTTCGGGGCCGAACCCTGGACGGATTCGATGCGCGCCGAAGTCGAACAGGCCTTTGATATGCATGCTGTCGATATCTACGGTCTGTCCGAAATCATGGGGCCGGGTGTGGCCAATGAATGCGTTGAAACCAAGGATGGCCCGGTGATCTGGGAGGATCATTTCTATCCCGAAATCATCGACCCTGAAACCGGCGAGGTTCTGCCTGATGGTGAAATGGGTGAACTGGTCTTTACAACGCTGACCAAAGAAGGGCTGCCGATGATCCGCTATCGCACTCGCGATCTGACGCGATTGTTGCCGGGAACGGCGCGATCGATGCGGCGGATGGAAAAGATCACCGGGCGCTCGGACGACATGATCATCTTGCGCGGCGTGAACGTGTTCCCCAGCCAGATCGAAGAACAGGTTCTGGCCACCGGCGGTCTTGCGCCCTACTACCAGATTGAACTTTTCCGGGCCGGTCATATGGACGCCATGCGCGTTCATGTCGAGGCCCTGCCGGACGCCGCGGATGAGCTAAGCCGGACTGCAGCTTCACGAATGCTGACGCGTCGCATCAAAGATGTCGTTGGCGTTTCTACCGAGATCATTGTAGGCGACCCCGGCGCTGTTGAGCGCAGCCAGGGCAAGGCTCGGCGTGTCATCGACAACCGCAACAGCTAACCCGCAACCGGAGAGACCAGAGTGGCCCGCACCATAGCCAAAGACCACGACCACAAACGCGCCCACATTCTGAAATCCGCAGCGCGTGTCTTTGCGCGCGAAGGCTTTGACCGGGCCTCGATGTCGCAGCTTGCTGCTGAATGCGGGATATCGAAGGCCAATATCTATCACTACTACGATGGCAAGGATGCCATCCTGTTCGATATCCTCAACACCTATCTGCAGCAGTTGCGGGACGACATTTGCGGGCTGGACATGGACCGGCTGGCCGCACCGGATCGTTTGCGCAAGGCCGTGCATGAAATCCTGCTGGCCTATCAGGGTGTAGACGACGAACACCGGGTTCAGACCAGCGGCATGTCGGCCCTGCCAGCGGATCAGCAAAAACTGTTGCGCGGCTACCAGCGGGATCTGGTGGACTTCCTGAGCAACATCGTCGCCGACATCGCTCCGGATGTGTTCCGGGATGACCCGGCCAAGCTTCGCGCCACGACCATGTCGATTTTCGGGATGCTGAATTGGTTCTACATGTGGAATATCGGCGCGGATGCCAAGGCTCGGGCAGAATATGCCGTGCTGGTCAGTAATCTTACGCTAGAAGGTTTGGGCGGGCTGTGATCACCCACCTGCGCGGATGTGATTTGGGTTTCGCGGATTTTTAGAGTTTAATCAGCGCAGGAGGATCGCGATGAACACCCCCGAGCGTTTCGAGAAATTCTATTTCGCCAAGGTCGGTATGGGCGAAGCCTGCGGCTGCGCCGAAAGGATCATCGACGTCTACGAATTCAACCGTCAGGGCGGCGCGACGGCCAAGCGTGGTCTGCAACCGAAAAAATCCCGGCGACGGTCGCTCAGGTCGTTTGCCCTGAAATACGGACTGATCAGTCGCAAGCGGTCGGGCTGACCCTTCAGGGCGTATTCAGGCCCAATTGCTCAACAAGATGCGTCGCCTTGGCTGTCCAACGGGATTTCAACTCGGCCCCCGTCAGGCGGCGCAGGCCCATTTTTCGCAGGTTTTCGGTTTTTTCAGCACTTCCCTTGCCAAAGCTCGCGGCTACGCGCGGCCACCAGTAATTTACAGAGCTTTGCATCTGCGCGGTGTCGCCTTGTTCGGCCAGCTTGACGGCGCCTTCAAGGGCAAGCTCTCCATGATGCGCCTCAATCGGGGCGATGGTGCGAAATGCGTCCGCCAGGGGCTGGTATGAGATAGCCGAAAGCTCGGCCAGTTGTTCCGCCACCGCATGGCTCATCAGCAGGTTCATGACCACGGCGTCGATCCAGCCGACGATGGGATAGTTGAAAACGGCCAGCCGCATGTCATGTTCGCTGCGCGTTGCACCAATATCCGCGTCACGTGCCAGCCGCGCCGTCCACGGATGATGCGTGGCGTATCTGTCGGTATCCACGCCGAACTCTCCCATGATCCGGAGAACACGGTCGGCATTATCTGTTTTCTCAAGCACGATCCGAGCGGCGGCGATGCGTTCCTTGATGCCCGGGCCCAGATTGATGGCATCCGCAAAACCTGCCGCACCAGCCAGTTCGCTGTCGACAAAGGTTGCCATCAGCTTCATCAATTCGGCCCTGTACCTTGGCGGGACATTGGTCGGGTTGGTCAGCACGCCACCCGCGGCAAGATAGCTGTCGATGGACATGGCGTCGGACATGGGTTCTCCCTCTCTACTGGTCGTAATCGACGACAACTCGGTCAGTCACCGGATAGGCCTGACAGCTCAGCACATAGCCTTTTTCGACCTCGTAATCCTCGAGCGCGTGGTTGGCGATCATCTCAACCTCACCCTCGATCACCTTGCAGCGGCAGGTGGAACAGACGCCCGCCTTGCAGGCAAAGGGCGCATCCATGGCATTTTCCAATGCAGCCTCCAGTATGGACTGATCCTTGGGCAAGGTGATGGTTTGCGTCGCTCCGTCCAGCGTGATTGACGCCTGCGTCTGGTTGGCCTTAGACGCGGCCTCTGCCGCCCCGGATCTGCGTACCACACGACCGGGTTGGGCACTGGCAAACAGTTCGAACTTGATCTGCTCGTCCGTCAGGCCGTGGGCGCGCAGGGCGGCGGCTATGCCCAGCATCATCGGTTCTGGCCCGCAGATAAAGGCCGTATCGACGTTTTCGATATCGACCCAGTGTTCAAACAACTCGGCGCATTTTTCCTGTGTCACCATACCGGTGAACAGGTCGATCTCCTGCGAGTCGGTTTCCAGTATGTGGATCACGTTCAGGCGACCCATATAGAGGTTCTTGAGGTCCTCGAGTTCCTCGCGGAACATGATCGTGTTGATGCCCTTATTGGCATAGATTAGCGTGAACCGCGACTTGGGCTCGCGCGCCAATGTCGTGCGAAGGATCGACAGGACCGGGGTGATGCCAGAGCCACCGGCAAAGCCCAGATACTGACGTTGCGATGTCGGGTCTATCGGCGTGTGAAAGCTGCCCATCGGTGCCATGGCCTGCACGATGTCTCCGACCCTGAGGTCGGAATTCGCCCAGCTGGAAAACGCCCCGCCATCTACTCGTTTGATGCCCACTTGCAGGACGCCATCATCCTTGCCCGCGCAAATCGAGTAGGACCGGCGCAGTTCTTCCCCATCAAAGTCGTGCCGAAAGGTCAGATACTGACCGGCGGTGAAATCAAACTCTGCAGCGGACCCGTTCACCGGTTCCAGCGTCACGACAACCGCATCGCGAAAGGTCTTGTGAATGTCGGTGACTTTCAGATCGTGAAAGCGTGCCATCCGGTGCTCCTCCGTCAGATGCACTTGAAATAGTCAAAGGGTTCCAGACAATCGCGGCAGCGCCAATGCGCCTTGCAAGGGGTAGAGCCGAACTGGCTGACCCTTTCCACTGCCCGGCTGCTGCAGCGAGGGCAGCGCTGCGGCCCACCTGCCGGTTGTGGCGGTGCGATGCCATATTCTTCCAGCCTGGTACGGCCCTTTTCGCTGAGCCAATCGGTCGTCCAGGGTGGAGAGATGCCGGTTTCGATCCGCAGATGCTCGACCCCGTGATCCCGAAGGGCTGTTTCGATATCCAAGCTGATGACCGAGGTTGCGGGACAGCCGGAATAGGTTGGGGTCACCGTGACATTTAGCGTTTCGTTATCCCATTGCACGTCACGGACGATGCCCAGATCAACGACCGAGATCACCGGGATCTCGGGGTCGGGCACAGCATCCAGCCATTGCCATATCTGATCTACGCTCGCATGCATTGTCTCGCTTGCCTCTTGATTTGCGTATCGGCGCGTCGGGGGCGGAATTTTTGAAAAATTCCTGTCTGATTTCTTTGAAAGAAATCAGACAGGTGTCACCATTTGGCGCCGGGATAGACGCGTTGCAGCCACTGCATCTGCGTTAGCAGATGGCCCAGATGTTCCGTATGCATCCGACCGTCGCGCCCGCCTTTATGGGCAAAACGGCTATCGGGGATGGTCAGCGTAG
>CAXXPZ010000107.1:0-16060 GCA_963422555.2 uncultured Ruegeria sp. | reverse complement strand
CCGTTCCTGCAACCTTCACAAGCGCAGAAACACGTCACCCATAACGAAGCCCTGCGCCAGCTGGATCTGACCGTGCAGCTGTGCCTGACGACGGTGAATGCCACCACGCCTCCGGCAGTTCCGGATCAGGGCGAAATCCATGCGCTTGGCGCGGCCCCGACAAGCGACTGGAGCGGACATGCGGGAGAGATCGCTGCCTGGATCGATATGGCCTGGCACTTTATCGCCCCCGAAACTGGATGGCGCGCATCGGATCTGTCCTCGGGGCAGGTCAAGGTCTGGGATGGATCGGATTGGATCGACCCGCCGATATCCACTCAGAACCTACCCGGCATTGGTGTTGCAACCGGATATGACAGCACCAATCGGCTGTCGGTTCGCAGCCCGGCCACGTTGCTGAGCCACGAAGGCGGTGGCCACCAGTTGAAAATAAACAAGGCGGGTGCGGGTGACACCGCGTCCTTGCTGTTTCAGTCGAACTGGACAGGTCATGCCGAGATGGGTCTGTCGGGCAGCACCGGGTTTTCGATCAAGGTCTCGCCTGATGGCGGAACATGGACGGATGCGCTACGGATCGATCCGGCCACAGGTACCGCCAGCGGCGCGGCAGTGCAATCAAGCGCCGAGGACACGACAGAGGGGTGCCTGATGCGCGCTGATTACGGATACGGGCCGGGCAATCTGCTGGGACCGGTTTCCGAAAGCGGCGGAACACCGGCAGGGGCCGTAATCGAACGGGGTAGCAATGCCAGCGGTGATTACGTCCGCTTTGCCGATGGCACGCAAATCTGTTCGGTCACCTTGGGCGCGGTGGCCTGCAATTCGGCAGAGGGCGCCGTTTTTACCTCTCCAACGTCCAGTTGGACGTTTCCGATGCCTTTTGCGGCAGGCTCGGTACCGATTGTCAGCGGTGGCGGCGGCGCAACGGGACGTTTTCTAGGCTGCGACACACCCACTGATGCGCAGGTGGTAATCAAGGTTCTGTGCACCACTTCGGATGCAACGGCCATAGCCCCAAGTGCGCTTGCCATAGGACGCTGGTTCTGATGCTTTGGGCCACCTGAGGATCCTCTGGGTGGCCTACAGATCGGCGGTCCAGACCCTGTACCGGCCCTGCCCGGTTACTTCTCGGATCAGTCCGCGCCGCATGAACCCGTCGAGGTTCCTCTGAACCGCTGCGCGTGATGCATTTGTCAATTCCTCGGCCAGCGGCGCGGATACCATGGGCCAGGCCGTCAGCACATCAATCAGAACCGGCGGGGTTCGACCGCTCAGATCCTGGGTCTCGGCCCGTGCGCGTGCCTCCCAGGCCGAAACCCGATCAAGGTGCAGCAACGCGGCCAGCGCGGCCTGACCGGTCCCTTGGAACCACGCCGCCAGCTTCTCGGCCGGTTCGCCGGCTCCGCGCAGCGCGCCGGGTCCCGACAGGGCCAGCGGCATGAACTTGGCCCCGCCCCGCCCCATGGCTGCACCGTGGCGGGCTGCGATGATGGCGGCCTCGGTATCCTGACCGATCCTTTCAGACAGCGCGCGCCACGCGTGAAAACTGATGGCTGCCTGCGTGGCGGGATGCAGGCTGGCGACATCACGCATCACGTCGGCCAGATCGGCCACTGCTTCGGGGACGTCTTCGATGCCTTGCGCCTGACGGTCCAGAAATGCGGTCAGGCCGGATACCCAACCGCCCTCGCCCGGGCCCGCACCCTGGGTCAGACGCCGCACGGCCCATCCGGCGCGGAACAGGGCCTGCACGTCATCGCTGGTGGCACCGATCCGCAACCCGGCCCACAGGGCCAGCCGATCGACGCTGATCCGATCACCAGTCCACCAACCCAGATCCGACACATCCATCAGCGCCAGACGGTGCCCCCACCCTTTTGGCCTGGCCCGCAACCGTTCGTCCAAAGCGCCAAATGTCACCGCCAGCTCAGCCAGCTCAAACGAAAGGTCGTTTTGTGCGGCGCGCCAGTCGCGTGGATCGAACAGCAATTGCTGATCCGCCCGGGGCCCGGGCCGCAGAAAGTCATCCAGTGCCGAGTCTTCCTCAGGCGGAAGAAACCACAGATCATCCTCGTCGGGTGGGTCCGTATCGTAGATACTGCGCGGACCCAGATCCGCGTCGTCATCATCTGTGTCTGGAGGGGTAGGTTTAGGCGTCATACCCTGTATTCTTCGGGCATTTGCGCCGCTTCACAAGGGCAATTCCGTAATTGAACCGTTCAGCCGGTAAAGACATCCCTGAGGACGGTCAGTTCATCCCCCAGATCGGTTTGCGCGTCACTGCCCAGCAGCATGTACCCATAGCCGTCCTGTGCCCATGTCGCGGTAGCCAAGCCGCTCAGAACCGCCTGATTGACGTCTTTGTTGGGTGCTGCATCGCCCTGCCGGATGACGCAGAACGCAAAGGGTTGCCCTTGGGCGTTGGCAAAAACGATCTGAATTAACGGCTTGCCTTTGAACGACAGGACCTGCGCCCGCTTCAGATCCAGACCCGGCAGCGCCTCAAGTACTTCACGATTCAGAGACCGCCCCAGCTGCGCTTCGGCTTGCGCGAACTGCATGTCGAGGTTTGGCGCAGATCTGTCCAAACTGGCGATGGTGTCTGGAACGTAAAGCGATTGATAGATTGCCGCTTGCTGGGCCCAGCCCAGTTCCGCAGGGCGCGTTGCCCAGACCGTCGCGGACACTGCAATGACGGCGACCGAGGCCGCAACACCCAGCAAACGCCAGGGCCCAGTTCCCGTGGCCGCCCGCACAGGCTGTGGTTCGGGCAGGTCAACCTGTGGAACCGCAGCGGGCACTTGTTCAAAAACCTGCTGTACGACAGGCACAAACGGATCCAGTGTCATCAGACGGGTTTCAAGCACAGGGTCATCCACGACCGCATCCTCAACGGCGCGGGCCTCAACCTCATCGAGGCTGCCTTCCAGATAGGCCAGAAGTGTTTCGTCGGAAAACTTCATTTGCCACTCCGTCGCACGGTATCGGTCTTATCGTGCTGCATCACGGTTTTCAGTTTCTGCCGGGCGTTGGACAGCCGGCTCATGATTGTCCCGATGGGAACGTCCAGCATCGCAGCCGCTTCGCGGTAGCTATAGCCCTCGACGAACACAAGCATAACCGTTTCGCGCTGCGCTTCTGGCAGTTCCATCACCTTTGTAAACACTTCAGCAGCGAAAATATTCGTTTCTGAATCGGGCCCGGTTGCAATTAAATCAAGGCTCTATTCGTACATCGTATTGATGCTCATTCCAGCGAGGGCGCTGGCGAGGCAGTGCCTCGGGGTTGGGTTCTTCTGCAGGACTATGAGATGGAACCAGCGCAGATAGCTGGCAAGATATTTTGTGGCGATCCCCCGGCGGTTACCAATAAACCCCTTGAGGCGGGAGTGACGGTTGTTGACGTTTTGGATATGGAGTTCGCCGCGAACGCGTTCACCGGAAGACTGGTTGAGCGCTTCGTGGCTGACACACAGGGCGGCAGCACACGGCGGATAGCTGGTGCCCCCATCGGTCACCAGCAGTGCATCCTTGTCCATGACCGGCGCGAGAACCTCCCGCAGAGCGGCAGCATTGACCGCAGGCAGGACGGCACTAACGGTCGTGCCGGAGCGATCTGTCGCGACCAGAACCGGCACCTGCTCATCGGACAGGCCCCGCTTTGTTGCCTTGCCCCCGCGCTTTCGGGCCTTTCGGTCCGGCTTTTTTGCAGAGGATTTGCCTTCCGTGGCCCGTGTCCAAACACGATCCCCTTTGCGGCTTTCAAGAAAATAGGTTTCGTCGGCCTCGACAATGCCCTTCAGTTTTTCGGCGGTGGATTTGATCCCGGCAAGGAAGCGGTGTCGCCAGCGAAAGGCGGTGCTCCCGGCTATGCCACAGCGCTTTGCCGAAACTGCCACCGTATCGCCATTGGCGAGGCATTCGCTGAACGTCAGCCAAAGATCCTTGCGGTGCAGGCCGCTCAGTGGTGTACCCGTCACCGCTCCAAAGGTTCGATTGCAGGATCGGCAAAGATAGCGTTGCATTCCCCGCGACTTGCCATTGGCCACTGCACCGTGTGCGCCGCAATGCGGGCAGGTCCGGTCTTCTCCAACACCCAGATCAACTGCCGCAACCGAGGCTTCACCCGCTGGGCGACCGGCCAGAACCTCACCGACCTCTACTTTCTGCGCCTCGCTCAACGTGTCGACCTCCGACAACCAGGCAAGAAAGGCTTTCCGGTCCATAATGCGCATCCTCCTGTATTTCAGACAAAATATAACACATCAATACGATGTGCGAATAGAGCTTAAATCAATCTCGGGCGTGACCGACAACGCCTGTGCCTTGCGTACGGACCGCGCGCGCAGCTCGTTCAGCCAGATCGAGCGGCAGATTGTCATCAACCAGCTGTCCAGCCGGTCATGGGATGTGACCTGATGATGGCGTTCCAGCGCGCGCAGGCATGTCGCCTGCAAAAGATCATCCGCAACATCCGAGGCACCAGACAGCGCAAGACCGAACCGCCAAACACGTTTGGAATGCGTCTGGATCGCGCCGCGAACGGCCTGTTCGGAATTCATTTCACCACTCATCGAATAAATCGAAGCCTGTGTGTGTTTGTCTTTGCATGGGGCCGCGCCCGCTTGGTCTGAACTGACATACAATTTGGAGGAAAGAAATGAAACTTCTGCTCAAAACAATCACGATTGCGTCGACATTTATTGCAGGTCCGGTACTGGCAGCAGACTGGACATTGAATTCTGACGCCTCGCATTTGGCGTACGGCACCATCAAGATTGACGACATTGGTGAGGTCAATTCCTTTACCAACCTGTCAGGTCACGTGAGAGAGGATGGCAAGGTCGATATCGATATCGATCTGTCTTCGGTCGAGACAAATGTCGACATCCGCAATGAACGGATGTTCGAACATGTGTTCCGCAAGGCACCCGCCGCGACCCTGACTGCCGAGATTGACATGGATGCGGTTTCCAAACTGGATGTCGGCGCCAGCACTACCGTCGAGGTTGACGCCACGCTGTCACTGGTCGGCGCGGATGTCGAGTTTTACACTGACATTGAACCGCCCCGGGTTTACCGGAGACTTTTTTGCTCAAGACTCAGGCGACTTTATCAAGGGTGTTCAGGTTTGCATAGAATGCGTCCTCCAGTTCTTGTGGCGGCCGGTGCCCGATCGCGCCGTGCAGCCGCTTGTTGTTGTACCAGCTGACCCAGTCCAGGGTTTCCCACTCAACCTGGCCAACCGTTTTCCATGTGCCGAAGAACTCAATGACTTCGGTCTTGAACAGGCCGATGATGCTTTCTGCCAGGGCGTTGTCATAGCTGTCCCCGACGCTGCCGACCGATGCGTCGATCCCGGCCTGGGCCAACCGCTCTGTGTACCGAACCGCCAGGTATTGCGACCCCCTGTCCGAATGGTGAATGAGCCCGTCTGCCTGTGATGGTATTCGTTGGCAGATCGCCTGGTTCAGCGCGTCCAGCACGAAGCTGGTGGTCATGGACGTGGACACCCGCCAGCCCACGATCTTGCGCGCAAAGACATCAATGACAAAGGCCACGTAGACCATCCCGGCCCAGGTCGACACATAGGTGAAGTCGGAGACCCAGAGCTGGTTTGGTGCGGTGGCCGTGAACGCGCGATTGACCTTGTCTTCCGGGCAGGCCTGTGCAGGGTCCGGGATCGTGGTCTTCTTCTTGCCGCGTGTAACACCCTGCAACCCCATGACTTTCATCAGGCGTTCCACCGTGCAGCGTGCGATGTCATAGCCTTCCCGGCGCAGTTGATGCCATACCTTGCGCGCGCCATAGCGTCCCCGGCTGGCATCAAAGACGCGCTGGATTTCCCGCGCATCCTTATCGTCCTTCCTGGCCCGATCCGAGGCTTTGTCCGGGCTGCGCCGGATAGACAGATGTGCATAATAGGACGATGGCGCGATCGGCAGCACCCTGCAGATCGACCCGACACCGAACTCGTCCCGATGATTATCGATGAATGCGATCATTTCCGGAACGGGCGGTCGAGCTCCGCCTGAGCGAAATACGCGCTCGCCTTCTTCAGGATCTCATTGGCCGTGCGCAATTCCTTGTTCTCACGCTCCAAGGCTTTCAGACGTGCCTTCTGCTCGCTGGTCAGCCCATCGCGTTCGCCGGCATCGCGCTCAGCCTGCTGACACCAGACTCTGAGACTGTCCGGCGAGCAGCCGAGCTTTGGCGCGATCGCGTGGTAGGCCGCGTTGTCACTGGCGTAATCCGCGCGATGATCTTTATAAAGCCGAACGCCGCGGGCGCGAAACTCAGCCGTGTACTTCGGGGGTGATTTTTTCTTCTCCATAGGGTTCATCCTTTGAGAGTTTTACTCTCCGGTAAACCCGGGGCGGTTCATTCTGCGATTGTCCGAAACCTCGGTCATGGTGTCGACCAAGGATATGGTGTTCATCAGCACCGAGGATGCAGGGGTATCTGCAGGCGTAGACAAGCTGATGGAACTGGCGCAACTGCCGGGCATCACCCGCACCGTGCCTGTGACCGCGCGGCTGATGTTCACGCAAGGCAGCTAGGGTTGACCCGGGCGCCGGTCGGCCATCAGGGTCAGCAGCTGCTCTTTGGCGCGCCCGATATGTTGGGCCAGCAGTGCACAGGCCGCGTCGACCTGACCGGCCTGCGCCAGTTTCAGCAGTTCGCGATGTTCCTTGCGGGCCGGTTCGCGCTGTTTCATGACGCTCAGGTGCATACGAATGTAGCGGTCGGATTGCAGCGCCACCCGGTGCAGCATCTCGTTTGTCAGATTGCGCCCGGCTGCACCGTAAAGCGCGGCGTGGAACCGTTGGTTCAACGCTCCCCACTGGCTGACATCATTGGCGTTATAAGATGCCTCCATCTGTGTCAGGATATCCTGACACAGGCCCAGTTGGGCTGCAGTCATCACAGGAATGGCCCGTCGGAACAGATCAACCTCAAGCAGCGTTCGCAGATCGAATATCTCGGCAATTTCGCCCAGCGAATGTTCCGTGACGGTCGCACCGCGATTGTTGGCCAGATGCACAAGACCTTCGGCATCCAGTTGTTTCAACGCTTCGCGCACCGGCATGCGCGACACGTCATATTCCTCGGCCAGCGCCTCTTGCCGGATGGTTTCGCCTTCGGCCAAGTCTCCGCTCAGAATCCTTTCGCGCAGGTCACTGGCGATAACATCCGGTAAGCTCTGGCGGGAGATTGCGCGTTTCGCCCCCATCTCACGCCCCCCAGGTATCGCTGAGGCGGTAGCCGTCCGGCCATGGGTCATCAGGGTCCAGCATGTGCTGATGCGTGCCGGTGATCCATCCCCGGCCCGAGATTTCCGGCGTGATGGCGACCCGGCCGTTCAGATCAAGCTGATCCACGATGCGGCAGCGGAACTCGCTGTCGATGACCGAACGCGCATAATAGCGGTCGGTTGCCTGCATCTGCCCCTTGGCCAGCAACACTGCCATCCGGGCCGAGGCTCCGGTACCACACGGCGAACGGTCCAATTTGCCCGGTTTTATCGCCACCGTATTTCGTCCGGTCAGAACATCGCCCTGCCGGTCCAGCGGTCCGGCAATCTGACAAAACGAGATATGGTTCCAGGCCTTGGTCGGATGGCTGAACCCCAGCTGTTCATTGGCCGCATCGGTAATGCGCGCGCCAGTACGGGCCAGATCACCGCCTTCGTCCGGGGTCAGGGTAAAGCCCAGATCGGCGGCATCGACAATGACAAAGCTGTCACCGCCAAAGGCGGTATCAACGCGCAGGGTTCCAATTCCCTCGACCTCGATCTGCGCGTCCAGCTTGTCGGCAAAGCTGGGAACGTTGTGCACGAAAATACGCTCGGCCTTGCCATTTCGACATTCGGCCCGCACCCGCACCAGCCCCCCCGGGGCCTCAAGCGTCAGATGGGTTTCGGGTTCCTGCATCGGCAAGATGCCACTGTCCAGCAAAACGGTGGAAACACAGATCGAGTTTGACCCGGACATCGGCGGCGTATCTTCGGGCTCCATGATGATAAACGCCGCGTCTGCCTCGGGGTTTTTCGGCGGTACCAGCAGGTTTACATGGCGAAACACACCACCACGAGGTTCGTTCAGGACAAAGTTCCGCAAGGTCTGGTCGCTGGCGATGAAACCGCGCTGGTCCCAGACGGAATCCCCCGGCGGCGGCGCGACACCGCCCACGATGACATCGCCCACCTCACCCTCGGCATGGGCGGAAATCACATGAATGGTCTTGCTGCTGCGCATGGGACCTCCTTCAGAAAACGGATCGCGGGGGTCAATGTTCGATCCCCGCCCGGAACGGATCTTTTGGATTAAAGATCAGGTTCGCCTCGGACATGATAAAGGCTTGACCGGTGATCCTGGGAATGGCGCCACCGTCGGGCCCTGGCAGAAAGGACAGGCGATAGGTGCTGCCAATGACGCTTTCCTGCACGATTTCAACGCCCGCAGCCAATTCACCTTCGGCAGCCAGACAGGCCAGCCGGGCGGAACTGCCGGTGCCGCAGGGCGAACGGTCATAATTGTTGTCCGGACACAGGACAAAGTTGCGGCTGTGCACCCCATTACGCGGGGATGGTTCCTGCAAGATGACGTGATCCACCAGTTCGCCATTTTCGCCACCTAACCCTTGTGCAATCGAGGCTTTGCGTATTGCGATTGTCAGATCGGTCATCGCGCCAATATTTTCCGGTTCAACCGGTATCGGGCTGGGATCGACGATAAAGAACCAGTTGCCGCCATAGGCGACATCCCCTGTGATGGCGCCGTGACCAGCAACATTCAAGGTGACGGCGCGGTGCACCCTGCGGCTTTCGATATTGGTCACGCTGGCGGTGTTGACGTCATGCAATTCGACTGTCACCACACCGGCGGGCGTTTCGATCCGATGTGTGCCGATATCGATCCGGCCCATATGCGCAAGGGTCACGGTCAGCCCGATCGTCCCGTGACCGCACATGCCCAGAACCGCGTCGACATCGAAATAGATCACGCCTGTCACACATGTCGGGTCAACCGGTTCAACCAGCAGCGCGCCCACCATCGCGGGCTGGCCGCGCGGCTCCAGCATGACCGAGCGATAGAACTGTTCGTGTTCGCTTGCCAGCCGCCTGGCGCGCTCGGCCAATGGGCCAGTGCCCAGATCCGGCGCACCGCTGAGGATGACCCGCGTGGGTTCACCACCGGTATGGCTGTCAATCACATGCACTCTGCAATCACCCCGCCCTGTTTCGCCCAGTCGGCAAACCAGTTGCGGAACAGGTCATATTGCTGTTCGCAATAGTTCCGCTGAGCGTCCGTCAGTGCGTCGCTTTCATTGAAATGCAGGCGGTATTCCGGCTCGCCGTTCAGCACAAGCAGGTGCTTGTAGTACAGAACCAGATCGGGCCCTTCGTCGAAGCTGGACAAGACATGGAATGCCTCGGTCAGTTCCTGCGCGCGCTGGCGCGCCTCGGCGTGACCCTGTGCTGCCTTCTCTGACAGGGCACCCAACAACAGCGCCTCGCGCGGCAGAGCGTTACCGATCCCGGTGATCGAACCAGTGGCGCCGCAATTGACATAGCCGTGATAAACCTCGGTATCGACGCCGACCATCAGGGTGACCTGATCGTCCCGGCTGGTGATGTTTTCCGCCGCATAACGCAAATCCGCCCCACCGCCGAATTCCTTGAACCCGATCAGGTTGGAATGCTCGGCCCGAAGGGCAAAGAACAAGTCCGCACGCGTGGCAAAGCCGTAATAGGGGCTGTTGTAGATCACCGCAGGCACATCGGGTGCCGCGGACAAGACATCCTTGAAATGGCTTTTCTGCGCCCCGGCAGAGCTGCCACGCGACAGCACACGCGGGATAACCATCAGCCCCACCGCGCCGCATTTCTGCGCGTGCGCTGCGTGGGTCACGGCGATTTTCGTGTTGATCGCCCCCGTGCCGACAACCACGGGCAAACCCGCACCAGTCAGCCGTTCGACCCCTTCCATTCGTTGCTCATCTGTCAGCAACGGCCAGTCACCCATAGACCCGCAATAGACAACGGCGGACATACCCGCGTCGATCAACTCTTTCCCCTTCCGGACCAGCGCATCGAAATCCGGTGCCCGGTCTTCAGTACAGGGGGTCATCAGCGCAGGCATAGTACCCGAAAATACGTTTGCAGCCATTGAATAGGTCTCCGTTAGGCGGTGTTCCAGCAGGCGGAACTGTGGCGTTTGCGATTCCTTAACGGATATTGGATACAAAATCCAGACCGATGATATGGGAACACCGATGATATGGGAACTAAGATCGATCCACTGGCAGCGCCTTGGATTGTGCCTTGAAGCGCCGGATCAGTCTCCAAAACGGCAAGGCATAAATGGTTGCGATGCGGTAACCCCTGGGTCAAACTCATCAGGTCCCGCCTGAAAAGCGACGCGGTCGTCAAAAAATTTGATAACGCTAACATAAACTGTTAGGGGGCGGGATGGCTGATCTCGTCCACGAACAGGTAGCACGCATGAAATACACCCGTTCCGACTTTCCGGACACTTTCCATTTTGGTCTTGCGGCGACCGACCCCGGCCCCGAGGCGCAGACCAGAGGGTTGGACAGTTTTCAGTTCCCGATCCCCTGGCATGCGGTTTTGCCGCAAGGGCGCGGGCAGCCGGATGAGGCAGAGCTGGACCGGATTGAGCGTCTGACGAATCGGTTGCTGGCGCGCGGTCTGCGTCCGTGCGCGGTTCTGGATGCCACCGCCCTGCCCCCGGAACTTGATGATCTTGGGGGATGGCGCAACCGGGATGTCGCAAGTTGGTTCGCCGATTTCGGCGAAATCGTTGCCGCCCGGCTTGGTGGCCAGCTTTATAGTATGGCCCCGATGCTGACCGTGGACACCGCGCCAAACCCCGACAAGCGCTTTCAGGCCCGCAGCCTGCATCACCGGTTGCTGGCACATGGGAACGCCATTCAGGCGATGCGCGGGTTGGGGCTGCAAAATCTGGGCGTTGAGATTAACCTGAACGATCCTGAATACGGTGCCTTTCTGGCTGCGATCTTTGACAAGACATATCCTCAGGATTTGCACGACAGGTTGGGCGCGCATCTTCCAAATGGGTGGGACCAGGGCCTTGCGGTCATCGCCGCGCCGGTGGATTGGTTGGGTGTCCTATCTCGGCACCCCAATGATCTGGTTTCGCTGACATCTTTGTCGCTGCAACATAACCCATGCGTGCCTGTTCAGGTTACCGTGATTGCGGAAGATGAAACTGATCTGGCTGATCAGTTTGAAACCATCCACAACACACTGTTCACACTCTCGATGTCAGGCGTAAGTGTTCAAACCGGGAATCCGGCGGTATTGGGCTCGTTGCAATCCGCTCTGACGTCAGCCGGGTTGCCAACGCCTTGGGTGCCCCCCACTGGCACCATGCACGACCATTGGAACCTGATCGCCGATGTCGGAGGCACCAATACCCGTCTGGGTGTCGTGACCAACGGGGATCTGACCGAGTTGCACAGATACCCGACGGGTACATTGGAAGATTTGCGTGCTGCGCTGAACGACGTGCGCGACGCCGTTGGCACCGATCCCCGCGCTGTGGTGGCCGCTGGCGCCGGACCGGTTCGCGATGGTATTATTCACCTAACCAACGCACAGGTTGCACTGTCAGAGGCGGAACTGGCCCGCGCGACGGGCGCGCGGCGGACATTCGTGATCAACGATTTCACCGCTGCCGCGTGGTCCGTGGCCGATATCACCAGTGCCGACGTCGCGGTGCTGCAAGGCGCCGAAACGCCACCTGCCGGAACCCGTCTGGTCGTTGGTCCCGGCACCGGGCTGGGCGTCGGGGCACTGCTGTATTCCGAGGGGCATTACCACACGGTATCCGGCGAAGGCGGCCATATGGGCCTGTCTCCGCGCCATCGCGACGAAGTGGAAGTGTTCGCTGCAGCCCGACATATCGCTCCGGATTGCTTTTTTGACGACAGCCTGGCGTTGGAGGCTGAAATGTTCCTGAGCGGCACCGGCCTGCCAGTCCTGTATCAGGCCATCTGCATGGCAGAAGGTCAGGATGACATGCCGGTCAGAACCGCCAAGGATATCTTGCAAGATGCAAAAGACGGTACGGATGCCTGCGCCGTTAAAGCAGCCCGCATGTTCACCGAACATCTGGGCGCGATCATGGGTGACCTTTCGGTTGCCCTGATCCCGGCCGGAGGTGTCTTTCTGGTGGGTGGCGTCGCCGAAAAAAAACCGCTGGCTGTTTGGTCAGGCCTTTCTGAACGCTTTCAATGCCAGCGGTCGGTTTGATGATCTGAGGCGTGGTATGAATCTATATGTGTCCGAGCAAAAAGAGTTCGGCATTATTGGCGCTAACAACTTCTGTAAAAATGCGCTGGCGCAAACCTGAACCCGCCATCGGCCCGATTTGAGAAAGGGGTCCCGACATGATCCTCTGCTGCGGAGAAGCTCTGATTGATATGATCGCCGAACCCACGGTTTCAGGCGAGCAAGGATTTGTGCCCCATTCCGGTGGGGCGATTTTCAATACCGCCGTTGCGTTGGGACGGTTGGGGGCCCGGGCCGGAATGCTGACAGGTCTTTCATCGGACATGTTCGGTCAGCAACTGATTGCGGCGCTGCAAATCAGCCATGTCGACACCACCCATGTTATACAGTCTGACCGCCCTACGACGCTGGCTTTCGTGCAATTGCAGGACGGTCAGGCCACCTACAGCTTTGTCGACGAAAATACCGCCGGGCGGATGCTGACCCCCGCAGACATGCCTGCCCAATTGCCGGGTGTCTCAGCGCTGTATCTGGGTGGGATCAGCCTTGCGTGTGAGCCCTGCGCGGATGCCTATGCCGATCTGCTGTCGCGGCATGGACCGGATCGGGCGGTGATGCTGGACCCGAATATCAGGGGTGATTTCATCAAGGATCAAACCCGCTATCGCACCCGGTTGAATCGCATGATCGCGCAGGCCGATATCGTCAAGGTTTCGGACGAAGACCTGAACTGGATCATCCCGGGACCTGAGAGCTTGTCTGAAAAGATCCCTCTGCTGCTGCAGGCAGGCCCCGCGCTGGTGATCCTGACACGCGGCAGCGAGGGCGCGACCGGCTATATGGCAAACGGGACCGAGGTGACAGTCCCGGTCGACACGGTCCAGGTCGTGGATACGGTCGGTGCCGGCGATACATTTAATGCAGGTGTTCTGGCCGAACTCGACAGCGCTGGCCACCTAAGCAAACCCGGCCTGTGTTCGCTGCCCGCCGATGGCCTGCGGACAGCCCTGAAACAAGGCACAAAAGTTGCCGCAATCACAGTATCGCGCGCAGGGGCAAACGCACCCTGGGCTCATGAGCTTTGATAACAGAGAGATCAATATGAAACGTTCTGAAATCAACAGGATAAAGTCCGAAGCTCAAGCTTTTATCGGCTCTTTTGGGGCGGTTTTGCCACCCTTTTCAGACTGGTCACCGGATCAGATGCGCAGTGCACAGGCAGAAGGCATCCGCGCCCGTGGTCTGGGGTGGGACATTACCGATTACGGCCAGGGCCGGTTTGACGAACTGGGTCTGTTCTTGTTCACCCTACGCAACGGCGACGTAAATGATCTGAGCCAGGGGCGCGGAATGCTATACGCCGAGAAGCTGTTGGTTTCGCGCGAAAAACAACTGTCACCGATGCATCGCCACATCCTCAAGGCCGAGGATATCATTAACCGCGGCGGCGGTGATCTGGTGATGGAGATCTACGCCTCGGATACCGCAGGCGGAATCGACCGGGACAATGCAGTGGTCGTGCCCAGCGACGGTTGCCCGATCACGATTCAGCCCGGTGAATTGCTGCGGTTGAAACCGGGTCAGAGCGTTACGCTCATGCCTGGCATCTGGCATGCATTCTGGGCGGAAAAGGGCGATTGCCTGATCGGCGAGGTTTCAACCGTCAACGATGACCGCACCGACAACGTATTCGAAGACCCCATCCCGCGTTTCGCGACCATCGAAGAAGACGTAGCGCCCGATTTCCTGTTGGTGTCCGACTATTCGTGACCGGTTGCGGCGGTTCCCGCCGATTACTTTAAATATGATTGAGAACTTTCTGGGGTAAATAAGAAAAACTCATTCACCCGAAGTGTATCACCGCGTGGAGGCTTGCGCTTTGACGAGTATTGCCGCCCCGCCTTTTGCGGCTCAATACAATAATTTATAGTATAGTCCTGTATCTACGACGCTTTCTTGATAGGCAATGTATGCACTCTGGGGCTCCGTTTAGACTTTGATCAGTTCAGGAGAATTTGTTTCATGCCCAGGCGGCGGCCTAAAACGTACCCGCAGATTATTCGAACGATCCTTGCGATCCGGGATTAGAATGGTCGCAACCCGTCCCCCTATTGATCTTCGCGCCAGAATCAGCGCCTCTGTATGTCTGAAGGCGGACGTCCATTTTCCCGCTGGTCAATGGAGTGAACATGCCTACAGTTCATACAGATCGCCCGCTTGTGGCTGCGGCATTCATGATTCGCGCGATGGCCATCATCGGCGTGATCGACAACTTCATTGCTCCGCTATCGCAACATCTTGGTCTTTGGCAATTTCATCTGTTGCGCGCGGTGATGGCATCGCCGCTGGTGGCCATACTCCCTTTTCTGGGATTGGGAACGCTGATGCCCAACCGCCTTTGGGCTGTGGGGTTGCGCAGCCTGTTGGTGGCGACCTCGATGTTGTTCTACTTTTCCGCGCTGGCCATGATGCCGATCGCGCAGGCTTTGGCCGGGCTGTTCACTTCGCCGATCTTTGTTTTGCTGATCACGGCCGGGTTCATGAAACAACGGATTGGGCCGTGGCGCATCCTTGCGGTTGCTTTCGGATTTCTCGGGATTATCCTTGTGCTGCAGCCAAATCCAGCCGACTTTAACTTCGACGTCCTGATCTCTGTAAGTGCAGGGTTTTTCTATGCGCTGGCTGCGATTTCTACCCGTAGCCTGTGCAGCGGCGAAAGCACCGTGGCATTGCTGGCAGGGATGTGGGTCGCCCTGGCACTTTTAGGCGCTGTTGGGTGCATTATCCTGATGGTCTGGCCGATGTGGCAGCCGGGGGACGAAGTGCAATTCATCACCCGTCCCTGGGAATGGTCGCTTTGGCAGGCAATGCCGCTGATTGTATTGCAGGCTGTCGGTTCGGTATGCGCGGTGTTCATGATCATCAAAGCCTATCAACTGGGCGAGCCGTCTTATGTATCGGTCTTTGAGTATTCGGTGATGATATTTGGGCCGGTCTTTGCCTGGTTCGCCTTTGGTCAGCCGGTTGGGGGATGGCAGATCCTGGGGATCGCCTTCATTGCACTGGCAGGACTTATTATCGCTGTTCGCTCGCGCTGATTTCCTGCAAAGAAACGCAACGGAACGCTGGCCTTGGGTGGCGCACCACGACACTGTTTCTGCGGGTATTGAGCGATAATGAGGCACCGGATCAACCGGTTTGATAAGTCGATGTTAGGAAAAGCACTGAAGATTGCCGCCGGCATATTGGCTGTTGGCGTTGTTGCGGCTGCGGGCTATTTGCTGGTTGCTCCGCCGGATTTGTTGAAGGTCGGGACGAACTACTCGGCAAAGATCGTCTGTTCGAATGTTTTCATCGCTGGCCGTGACGCGGATGAGGTTCTGGCCGTCGATGTTCAAGCCCCCGGTCACCCGTTGCTCCGGCAGGTGTCGGTAGATGTAGATCACGAGGGGCAAAGCGTCACCGCAAGGGTTTTCAGGTTTTTTGCACCCGCCACGTCGCACTACCGAAAGGGTCTTGGCTGCGCTAATGTGCATGACGCGGACCTTGGCGATGAACGCCTTGCGGCGCTGGCACCGTTGTCGGATGGCCTTTGGCCGTGGGGCAACGATGTCAAACTGTCTCAGGACCCGGCGATCTTGAGTGTCTTGTCTGATGAAACCCTGCTGGGTGAAGGATATCGGGCTGTGGTAGTCGTTCGTAACGGCCGCATTGTCGCTGAGCGTTATTCCGAAGGGTTCGATGAAACCACGCCATTGCTGGGGTGGTCGATGACCAAAAC
>CAXXPZ010000106.1:0-9500 GCA_963422555.2 uncultured Ruegeria sp. | reverse complement strand
GTCATCCGGGCGAGGCACACAATTGTCGGTGCTATGCCGAACCTGTTTTGCCGGGAGTACAGAGCAATGTGGTGCTCGCTGATTTTGCACCTGCGGCAAATGGTGTCCCTGCTCTCGACCCAACCGATGCGATACGCGGCTTGCGCGCTCTGACTGGCGTTGGCGCGGCGCTTCTTGCATCTGATGCGTTGCAAGACTGGACAGAAGCTATGCGTGATCGGCGTGTAGACGCGGCAGGCGCGCGACTTGGGGTCGATGTGACAACTGTCGAAGGCCGTCTGGCCGCAACCGCATATGCCCTCGTGCAGGAAGGAATCAGTAGCGGCGGTTATCCAGCCCTACCCAAGAACCCCGAATTTGCGCGTATCGGCGCAGAGGCCGCAGCGATTTACGAGTTGTTGAATCCCGGCACCATTCTGGAAACAGGCATTGGCGGCGACCCCGCCAAGCAGCACGATTTACAGGATTTTATTGAAGCCGCTGGCGAGGCATTTGCACAAGGTGAATTAAGGCTTCAGGAAGGCGAACTGGCACAAGGCTGGATCGAGGTGTTCCCCGAACTGACGGAAGATGAACGCCGCTTGGGGCAACTGCCGGGCTTCACTCCGGAACGGATCGAACAATGGCTTGAAACGTACCCGATTGAAGAGCTGGGTCTGCCTAATCACACCGGATCGCCGATCCCTGATGATCCGACCGACAACCTCATTTCGACTCCGATCCCTGCGGGAACAGGGCCGAACATCGTTGCGGTCAGGCCAGGTGACCCGACACCAATCAATCCCAATTCAGATGAGGCGACACAACGCGGGCATCGGCGAGAAAATGAATCTGCCCAGATTCTGGGGCAAAATGGCTTTGACATCATTCAGAACCCGGCGGTCGACGGACAAAAAAATCCTGACTATTTGATCAACGGAGAGATTTACGATCACTACGCGCCGTCGACCTCCGCAGCGCGAAACATTTGGGATACGGTCAAAGAAAAAGTCGAAGACGGACAGGCCTCAAACATCGTAATCGGTCTGCAAGACAGTGAAGTAGATGAAGAGGCTCTTCGACAACAGTTTAAAAACTGGCCAATTGAAGGGCTTGGCGATGTGATTATCATTCGCCCTGACGGAACCATCGGGAGGTTGTGATGGCTATTGAATATTCAATATACACGGATCTGGACATTGAAACACTGACCCATCGAACCGAGGCCGCCGCCAAAGACACACAGGATCTTTGGGCAGGTTGGTGGGTTCGAGATGATTTGGGGCCGTTCCACGCAGAGATCATGGAGGAGTACGGTGTCCAACAAGGCTTCAAAACGAAAATGAGATCGCGTCACTTCAAGGACCGTAGCGTTGAGGCGCGCGCCAAATTGCTTAAGTTTTTTGACTCCTTGCCAGGAAGGAAACTCATTTTGAACGGCGACAGCGTCGTCGAATATCGGGAGAGCTAAAAGCAGCCATTGGTGAGGTCGCAGCAAAAGGCGGGTTTGTTGCGCTCCTTGATGGTCGATCCTGATCGCGGCGAAAGCGCAAATTGGGTCTTGCCGGATCTTGCGCCGATGAATGACCGCAATCGGGAAATCCTCTGCGATGCAACAAAAAGCGTGCCGCGCCCGCGAGAGGTTTCTGCGTCAGCGAAAGCGGCGTGCGCAAAAGGCGGCTTTGCCCCGCCTTGTGCACCAGTGGTCGCACGGCTAGGTTCCACGATCCGGGCAGTGCCAGGAACTTTCGTTGACGCTTCGAGAGGCTGCACGTCAGACTTCCGCAGTTGCCCGGCACGTTCGCTATTCAAACCAAGGGCCAATGCCTCTGCCGGGGTGCGGCTGTCCTCGATCACGGCGGGCGGTTGTTCCGCTGCTTGCGCGTTCTTACGGGACTGGTAGACGGTCGCGCCGACTTCGACCGGGGCGGCAACGCCTTCGGCCAACGCTTCGGTTACGATTTCCTTGGCGGACAGTTCTTGGCCGGTGGCGACACGCGCGCCAGCTTCGCCGCCTGCGCCAGTCGCCATTTGCGCCGTGACGTCTTTGCCTGCCTCTTTGACCGCGCCTTTGAATAGCTGCTTGGCCGCGACGCCCTGCCCGGCCATTTCCGCCAGAGCGATAACGACACCGCGTCCGACACCGCGCCGTGAGGCTTCGGCCATAAACGCCGGATCACGGATAAGCGCGGCTGCATCTTCGGGTGTCTTTGGCGACACGCCTTTCTCGGCAAAGAATTCGTTTACGCTCGAACCGAATTCCTGTGCGACGGTGCCGCCGCCAAGCACGGCTGCGCCCAATGCGGGCGAACGGGTCGCCAGCGTAGCGGCTGCGGACGCG
This sequence comes from uncultured Ruegeria sp., assembly GCA_963422555.2. Lineage (GTDB taxonomy): Bacteria > Pseudomonadota > Alphaproteobacteria > Rhodobacterales > Rhodobacteraceae > Ruegeria. The sequence continues at coordinate 7,180 of CAXXPZ010000106.1, read as the reverse complement.
CCCATTTGCGGCAGGCTTTCCGCTGCCGTCTCGCCAAGGAACGACGCGGCGATACCGGGGTTGGACGCGTAGGCTTGCAGGACGCCCATGAATGTGTCCGGGGCCGCTGCCAAAATCTGTTTGAATTCTTCTGCGTTCGCGCCGCCGGGTAGTGCCGCTGCCCGGTCGTTCAGGTCTTGTGCAGCTTGGACGTTCTCGACCGCGCCTTGCAGGACTTCGGCCTCGTTGCCTGAACCGCCCCGGGTTTACCGGAGAGTAAAACTCTCAAAGGATGAGCCCATGGAGAAGAAAAAGTCACCCCCGAAGTACACGGCTGAGTTTCGCGCCCGCGGCGTTCGGCTTTATAAAGATCATCGCGCGGATTACGCCAGTGACAACGCGGCCTACCACGCGATCGCGCCAAAGCTCGGCTGCTCGCCGGACAGTCTCAGAGTCTGGTGTCAGCAGGCGGAGCGCGATGCCGGCGAACGCGATGGGCTGACCAGCGAGCAGAAGGCACGTCTGAAAGCCTTGGAGCGTGAGAACAAGGAATTGCGCACGGCCAATGAGATCCTGAAGAAGGCCTCTGCGTATTTCGCACAGGCGGAGCTCGACCGCCCATTCCGGAAATGATCGCATTCATCGATAATCATCGGGACGAGTTCGGTGTCGGGTCGATCTGCAGGGTGCTGCCGATCGCGCCATCGTCCTATTATGCACATCTGTCTATCCGGCGCAGCCCGGACAAAGCCTCGGATCGGGCCAGGAAGGACGATAAGGATGCGCGGGAAATCCAGCGCGTCTTTGATGCCAGCCGGGGACGCTATGGCGCGCGCAAGGTATGGCATCAACTGCGCCAAGAAGGCTATGACATCGCACGCTGCACGGTGGAACGCCTGATGAAAGTCATGGGGTTGCAGGGTGTTACACGCGGCAAGAAGAAGACCACGATCCCGGACCCTGCACAGGCCTGCCCGGAAGACAAGGTCAATCGCGCGTTCACGGCCACCGCACCAAACCAGCTCTGGGTCTCCGACTTCACCTATGTGTCGACCTGGGCCGGGATGGTCTACGTGGCCTTTGTCATTGATGTCTTTGCGCGCAAGATCGTGGGCTGGCGCGTGTCCACGTCCATGACCACCAGCTTCGTGCTGGACGCGCTGAACCAGGCGATCTGCCAACGAATACCATCACAGGCAGACGGGCTCATTCACCATTCGGACAGGGGGTCGCAATACCTGGCGGTTCGGTACACAGAGCGGTTGGCCCAGGCCGGGATCGACGCATCGGTCGGCAGCGTCGGAGACAGCTATGACAACGCCCTGGCAGAAAGCATCATCGGCCTGTTCAAGACCGAAGTCATTGAGTTCTTCGGCACATGGAAAACGGTTGGCCAGGTTGAGTGGGAAACCCTGGACTGGGTCAGCTGGTACAACAACAAGCGGCTGCACGGCGCGATCGGGCACCGGCCGCCACAAGAACTGGAGGACGCATTCTATGCAAACCTGAACACCCTTGATAAAGTCGCCTGAGTCTTGAGCAAAAAAGTCTCCGGTAAACCCGGGGCGGTTCAATCAGCCAGCCCGCAGGCTTCACCTCGGGCCAATAGTCGTGCAGTAACTCCAGCAGAGAGGACGACAGCATGACCTTGCGATCCTTCCGACCCTCGTCCTCTCCGATCTGGATCAGCATTTGGTCGCTGTCGATGTCGTTGAACTTGAGGTTACAGACCTCAGATGCCCGCAGACCCGCACCATAGGAAATGCTGAGCGCGGCGATACTTCAGACCTTGGCTGGGCGCAGCAGCAAGAACCTCAGCGCCATGATCTCCGCGTTGTACGTCGTCGGCGTCACGCCGGTATCCATCATTCGCAGTTGATAGGCGCGAAGATCATCCGGTGTTGCTGTATCGGGCGAGCGCCTCCGGAACCCGGCGAAATCCTTGACCGCTCGAATATGAGCATTCCGAGCTTTGTCGCGCATCCCGTGAATGCGCATGCCGTCATTCATCCGCGCTCGCAGCGGTGTTGTTCCTTCTCTGTCATTGGAACTTCCTGTGTCGACTGTGAAAGCATCAATCGTCAGACAGGTCAGAAAGATCGCAAAACGCGCACTCACGAGATCATTCAACGCCGCGGTCAAAAGCGCCAGTGCCGCGAAAGCGGCTTCGTCTTCGTCCCGCAATACAGACATTCAACACAACGACACCGTTCTTCCCAAATGTGAGTTGAGCAATACCCAATGAAAAAGGGCCGATGCGATTGCCGCGGCGACCCAGTTCATACGCGCCAATCTATGACGATCAATCGCGCAGCAGCTCGTTGATCCCGGTCTTCGAACGGGTCTTTTCATCCACCCGTTTCACGATCACGGCGCAGTAAAGGCTGATGTTGTTCTTGGACGGCATCGAGCCTGATACGACCACCGAATAGGGCGGTACTTCGCCATAGGTGACCTCACCGGTTTCGCGGTCAACGATCTTGGTGGACTTGCCGATATAGACACCCATGCCCAGAACCGAGCCCTCGCGGATGATGCAGCCTTCGACCACCTCGGAGCGGGCACCGATAAAGCAGTTGTCCTCGATGATGGTGGGCCCCGCCTGCATCGGCTCCAGCACGCCGCCGATGCCCACGCCGCCGGACAGGTGGACGTTCTTGCCGATTTGCGCACAGGACCCGACGGTGGCCCAGGTGTCGACCATGGTGCCTTCGTCAACGTGGGCGCCCAGATTGACGAATGACGGCATCAGAACCACGCCCGGCGCGATATAAGCGGATTTGCGGACCACACAGTTGGGCACCGCGCGGAACCCTGCGGCGCGCCATTGGTTTTCACCCCAGCCGGCGAACTTGCTGTCGACCTTGTCCCACCAGCCGCCATCCTGCGGACCGCCGGACTGGATTTCCATGTCCTTGATACGGAACCCCAGCAGAACCGCCTTTTTGGCCCACTGGTTCACATGCCAGTCACCGCTGCCCAGCTTTTCCGCCACGCGCAGCGATCCGCTGTCCAGAGCGTTCAGCGTGTCTTCGATAGCTTCGCGCTGCTCACCGGTGGTGGCGGGTGTGATCGTATCGCGCGCCTCCCAGGCGGCTTCGATGGCGGCTTCCAGTTGCGCGTTGGACATGGGGGTGCTCCCTGCAGACTCTGTTCACGTTGGTTTTGCCTATACGCAAGCGGGGGACTGGCTGCAATGCGACGCAGACCATAATAAATGCGGCGAATTGGCGGATTCAGGGGATCAACGGATCGGGTGCCAGGTTTGCACCGCAGATCAGGACGGCCACACGCTCATCCGGTTCGGGTCGGTAAGCCCCCGACAACAACGCCGCCAGCGCGGTCGCGCCCGCCGGTTCCACCAGGATGCGATGCGATTGCCACAACACCTGTTGCGCCTGCGCGATCGCCTCGTCCGTTACCAGAACCGAAGCCATCCCTTGCGCCAGATCGAAACAGATCGACCCGATCCGACGTGCGCCCAGCGCGTTGGCGGCGATGCCCGAGACGCTGACATCCACTGGCTGGCCGGCTTGCAGCGCGGCATGCAACGCACAGGAGGTTTCAGGCTCCACCGCCACAACTTTGCGCGCGCCCTGAAACCAGGCCAGAGCCCCGGCGATCAGGCCACCTCCGCCGACGGCGATCAGAACCGTGTCGGCCTGCAGACCCTGCCGATCCCATTCGGCAAAACAGGTGCCCTGCCCGGCCACGGTGGCGGGCGCGTCATAGGCGTGGATCTGCATCGCGCCGGTCGCATCCTCGTGGGGCTGCGCCCCGGTCAACGCGTTGGCATATTCACCATCCACAACGCTCAGATCCGCCCCGGTCTGCCGGATCAATGCGATCTTTGACGGGCCTGCCAGCTCTGGCACGAAAATCTTGGCGGGATACCCCAGTGTCTGCGCCGCATAGGCCGCCGCCGCACCGTGATTGCCACCGGATGCGGCCACAACACCGGCTGCGGGGACATCCATGCCGAGCAACGTGTTGAACGCCCCGCGCGCCTTGAAGCTGCCCGTGTGCTGCATATGCTCAAGCTTCATTTCGACCGGATGCTCCAGCCCCAGCGCATGGCTTTTCATCACGGGCGTGATCTGTGCGTGCCCGTCGATGCGATCCACCGCGGCCAAAATTTCCGTCTTCCAATCCATTCTTGTCTATCCGTGACTGGCACTCTGCCTGCGAACCCTATAGCTGTTTGGAAAACACGCAAGCAGGGATCGTTCACCCATGAGAGAAGACCGCCTCAGCCCCTTCCGCGATGCGCAGACCGACCGCTCGACCGCGCGTGAGGTGCCGGACACGCCGCAGACCCGGTCGTCGGCCTATCGGCTGGCCTTTGCCGACGACGATTTCCTGTGCCGGGACGAACTGCGCCCCGTGCGCCTGCAGCTGGAACTGCTGAAGCCCGAGATGATCATGACCGAGCGTGAGATCACCTCGACCATCGTGATGTTCGGCGGCGCGCGTATTCCTGAACCATCGCAGAGACACACGGCGCGGACGGAAACGCTGGCCGGATTGTCGACCTATTATGATGAGGCGCGCGAGTTCGCCCGGTTGATGACCGAAAAATCGAACGAAACCGGCTGCCGTGAGAATGTGATCGTCACCGGCGGCGGCTCTGGCGTGATGGAGGCCGGAAACCGCGGCGCGCAGGATGCGGGCGGCTGTTCCATCGGGCTGAACATCGTGCTGCCGCATGAGCAGGCCCCGAACCTGTATGTGACACCCGAGCTCAGCTTTAACTTTCACTATTTCGCCATCCGCAAGATGCATTTCCTGATGCGCGCCCGCGCCATCACCATCTTCCCCGGTGGTTTCGGCACGATGGATGAGCTGTTCGAGTCCCTGACCCTGATCCAGACCGGGCGGATGGAGCGGGTGCCCTTCCTGCTGTTTGGCCGCGCCTTCTGGGAAAAGGTCATCAACTGGGAAGCCCTGGCTGATGCGGGTACCATCTCGGACGAGGATCTGGACCTGTTCCGCTTTGTCGACACCGCGCAAGAGGCGGTCGATATCATCGAAAACTGGGAACCCGCCCCACCGCGCGACGAAATTCCGGGGCGGTAGGCCATGGCACCCAAGACCGGAGAGATGCTGCACCTGCGTGGCAATTCACTGCACAAAGGTGACCCTGTCGCGCTGCCGCTGACGCAAAGCAGCATGTTTCATCTGCCGGGCGCACCGGACGGTCATGCCACTTACGGGCGGGTCGGTAACCCGACCTGGGAACATCTGGAACATGTTCTGGCCCATCTGGAACAGGCGCCTTGTCTGTCCTTCCCGTCCGGCATGGCCGCGATCTCGGCAGCGCTGTTTGCAACGGTCAAGGCCGGTTCCCGCATTCTGATCCCATCCGATGGGTATTACGTGACCCGTTTGTTGGCAGACCGGTTCCTGTCAAACCTCGGCGTTGTGGTCGAGGAACGTCCGACCACCGGATTTGCAAATGGCGGGTTCGGGGGTTTTGATGTGGTCTTTGTCGAAAGCCCTTCAAACCCCGGTCTGGACATGATCGATCTGGCCGCTGTGGCGCAACAGGTGCGCGCGGCGGGTGGCCTTACGATTGCCGACAATACAACCCTGACCCCACTGGGCCAACGTCCGCTGGATTTGGGAATTGATATCGTGGTGTCTTCGGACACCAAAGCGATGGGCGGGCATTCCGACATGCTGATGGGTCACGTGGCCAGCCGCAACGCGCAGACCATGGAACGGGTCGAGGAATGGCGGCGCGTGTCCGGCGCGATCCCCGGCCCGCATGAGGCATGGTTGCTGCATCGCGGGCTGGAAACGCTGGATGTGCGGTTCGACCGGATGTGCACGACGGCGCAAATTCTGGCACAGAAGCTGGCGGAACATGATGCTGTGAAACACATCCGCTATCCGGGCCTGCCAGATGATCCGTCCCACGCGCTGGCACAGGCCCAGACCGCGCGGTTCGGGTTCCTGCTGTCGCTGACGCTGGACAGTGAAGATCAGGCCGAACAATTCATCAACGCCTGTCCCATGCTGCGCCCGGCCACGTCATTCGGTGGTGTCCACAGTTCAGCCGAGCGGCGCGCGCGATGGGGCGACGATGTCGATCCGGCCTTTGTCCGCCTGTCCGTCGGCTGTGAACCTGTCGAAGAATTGTGGCAGGCGATCGAGGCCAGCCTGAACGCGCTATGATTACTTCTTGGGTTCGCGCAGTTCCTTGAACAGGTAGATCGGCAGCACGATGCTGGCGATCAGCGCCCCCAGCCAGACTAGCAGTGTCGCGGCCAGCAGGTTCGACACACCGCCAATGGTTAACCCTGCCGTAATCAGATCCGTCACCAACAAGCCCACAAAAATCACGATCAGCGCGATGCCGCCCTTCAGCGCGGGCGCTTTCTTTTCCCCCAGCTTCAGAATCAATGGCTCTGCCACGACCTGAACAACGGTAAAGACAATCACCACAACAATGAAAGAGATCGGTTTGATCGCAAATCCGGCCAGTAGCAGTGATGCGAGTAAAAGACCGATGGCGTTCCCCGCCAACAGGGCCAGGGCGGATTTGATTCTGCGCGACATATCGGGGACCTCTTTGGCGGCAACAGTTCAACTTATGCAGATATTACCAGACCAAACGGGTTTGGCGAGGCATTTCAATAGCCCCTTCCTTTTGACCGGTTGAAAACGCATGATAAAACACATTCATCAAGATCAGCCCTGCCCACATCTGCGAGAGGTGAGATGAGCGACGATCCCTATTCGGCCCTCGGCGTTTCGAAAGACGCCAGCGACGCCGACATCAAAAAAGCCTATCGGCGTATCGCCAAGGAATGCCATCCCGATCTCAAACCCGGTGATGCCGAGGCCGAAGCCAGGTTCAAAGCCGCTGCCGCAGCCTATGACCTGCTGAAAGACCCTGAAACTCGCGCGCGGTACGACAAGGGTGAGATTGATGCCTCGGGGCAGGAACGCCCGCAACAGCAGTATTACCGGGAATATGCCGAGGCCGCGGGAAACCCCTATCGCTCGGGCACAGCCCATGGCGATCCCGACGACATGTCCGACATTTTTGCCGAGTTCATGCGCGGGCGTGGCGGCTATGGCCAGCAACGCACGCATGAATTCCACGCGCCGGGGCACAATCGCGGATATACCCTGCAGATCAGCTTTCTGGATGCGGTCTTTGGCGCCAGTCAGAAACTGACCCTGCCGGATGGCG
>CAXXPZ010000105.1:0-13372 GCA_963422555.2 uncultured Ruegeria sp. | reverse complement strand
ATCACGCCTGGGCCCAACAACCTGATGCTGATGGCCTCGGGCGCGAATTTTGGATTTCGCAGGACCATTCCGCATATGTTGGGGATCGGGTTGGGGTTCACTTTCATGGTGCTGCTGGTCGGGGCAGGACTGGTGCAGATTTTCGACCGGTTCCCGCTTAGCTATACGGTTTTGAAAATCGCCTCGGTCATCTATCTGTTGTATCTCGCGTGGAAGATCGCCAACGCGGCCCCGGTCCAAAGCCTACTGTATGCACACATCTTTTCCCGCACGCGGAATTAGGTTCTGAACCTTGCCGTTTTGTCATATCGGTTCTATCTCCTGTCTTGCTGTTTCAAGGGGGTAGAGATGCAAAACTCGAGTTCGCATTTTGGTGATTGTCGTTTGGATCAGGCTGAACGCTTTTTGCATGGTCGTCTTGTCGAGGTCGGTCCTCGTGGTATTTCGGTGCGTAGCGTCGGCGGCAATCGCGCAGGTGAGGTTCGCTTTGGTCGGTTTTTGAGGAACGAGAAGGTGACAGTGAAAAAGATTGTCGAAAAGGCCGGGAAGGTCACGTCCGGGCGCGTTGACGGTCTGCATGTTCTGGCGATTCAAGACACAACGAGCTTTCGTGATGATGGGTCGGGAAACTGCATTGTCGGCCATGCTACGATCGCGGTGGAGGCCGAACAGGGCACGTTGCTCGGAGCGGTTGACATGCAACTCATTGAACGCTCTGGCGGCCGCAAGAAGCCGCCCAAAAATCGACCTCTTCGTGAAAAAGAGAGCTATCGCTGGCTTGAAAGCATGCAAACTAGTGCCGCCGTTCTGAACGCGGCTGCGAATGTCACGGTTATAGCCGACCGTGAAGGGGACATCTTCGAGATGTTTGCATGCCGCCCAAAAGGCGTGGACGTCCTGGTCCGAGCGTCCCATGATCTCAATCTTTCCGATGATACAGGCAAGCTCTTTTTCAGCCTTGAGGGCACGCCGCAGCAAGAACATACGGTCGAGTTGCCCGCGCGACCCGGGCAGAAGAAGCGCACGGCCCGGATTGGCGTTCGTTTCGCTTGCGTTACCCTGCCGCACCCCAAAAACAGACCGATTGAACAAGGCGTTCCCGCCAGCACGTCCGTCTACATCGTTGAGGCGCGAGAAATCGACCCGCCAGTAGGTGTGCAGCCTGCACGTTGGCGCCTGCTGACCAGCCATCGGGTCGAAACATTCGAACAGGCACGATGGATCACTCAACTCTACCGTCGGCGCTGGGTCATTGAGCAGGTTTTCCGGACCATTAAGACCAAAGGTTTCGACATCGAAAACGTGTCTATGGAGCCCGCACCCTTCAAAACTCTTTGCGCAATGACGCTTATCGCGGGGATATCCTGCATGCAGCTCGTGCAGGACCGGGATGGCGCAGGCAAACGCCTGCTGGAGGATGTATTCGAGGCGCAGGATCAACCGGTCCTTGAGGCCGTATCCGCTTCGCTTGAAGGTAAGACCGAAAAGCAGAAAAACCCGCATCCAAAGGGGTCGCTCGCCTTTGCAGTCTGGGTGTGCGCCCGTCTCGGTGGCTGGACCGGATATTATGGGAAACCGGGCCCCGTGGTTATGTTGCGCGGTCTCTATCAATTTAGGTCAATCCAACTCGGATATGGGATCGCTGGAAATGTGTGAATCGAGTAGGGTCCAAAGCGGGGACAGCCACGGTAAACCCATGACGTTTCTGCAGGCCGCCGCGTTTCAATGGGTCAACCCCAAGGCCTGGGCCATGGCGTTGACGGCAACCACGGCCTACACGCCGGATCAAACGCTGAGGGCGATTGTTATCGTTGCGCTGGTGTTTGGATTGGTCAATCTGCCCTCGGTCAGTACCTGGACCGTGTTGGGGCAACAGATGGCGCGGTTTCTGACAAATCCGCGCCGACTGGTTGTTTTCAACTGGACAATGGCGGCCCTGTTGGTGGCCTCACTCTATCCGGTTCTGTGGCCCAGTTGACCTATTTCAAAGGCAGGCAGATCTCGGTCAGCAGATCTTCGGGCGCGGTGTCGCGCGGGTCATTGAGGTATTTCTCGTAGCACGGCTGATCGGCGGGCTCCTCACCCGACGCAGGCAGCCAATTACCGAACAGGCTGTGATAGGCCGCATGAATGCCGGAATAGGGACCTTTATACGTCAGCACGGCAGTCTTGCCGCCTGGAATGTGCAAATCCTCCATGCCTTGGGGCGTTGCGTCGCCTTTGAATTCAGCGCCAGCGTAGCTGCGCAACTGATCTTCAGGGACATCCTCGGGGCTGTCGAGATACAGACCGATGATCGGGCCCAGTTGTGGCCAAAGACTGCGGGATTCGCAGAGTGCGCCAAAGGCTTCAAAGCTTTTGCCGATCTCGGCATAGTTGCCCTTGTGCGGCAGGGCAATTACACGGCGCTTGGGCTCTGTACGGGTTGTGACGGGTTGCATGGGGTATCCTCCGGTTCTGAATTGCGGATTGGCAGGCAGGAACTGACCCGCTTTGCGAAACTCGGCGGGGGTGCTGCCATAGGCCTCGGAAAAGGCCCGCGCAAAAGATTTAGGGTTGGGATAGCCGGTATTGGCCGCGATCTGCGCAACCGGTTCGTCGGATTGCACCAGACAACTGGCCGCGCGGTGCAGTCTGATCCTGCGCACAGCCTGCGCGCAGGTTTCACCGGTTATGGCGCGAAACACCCGATGCCAGTGAAACCGCGACATGGCGGCAACATCCGACAGCGCATCCAGCGACAGGTCGCCCACAGGATGGTCGTGGATATAGGACAATACCCGCAACACACGATCCTCATAGCTTGTCGCCATCTGGCATCCCTCCGTCTCATTGCTCTTTCGAACATGCACAGGTCGCGACCACAAATCTTGCTGAGTTGCATCTGCGGCGACCTCGGGTCATATAGCAGGGAACTTCCGCGTTGAGAGGCGTCATGACTCAGTATCTGGATTTCGAAAAACCGCTGGCCGAGATCGAAGGCAAGGCCGAGGAATTGCGCGCGCTTGCCCGTGCCAACGAAGAGATGGATGTGGCCGAAGAGGCTGCGGGGCTGGACGCAAAGGCCGCCAAGCTGCTGGACGAGATGTATAATGATCTGACGCCCTGGCGGAAATGCCAGGTGGCGCGCCACCCCGAACGCCCCCATTGCAAGGATTATGTCGAAGAGCTGTTTACCGAGTTCACACCGCTGGCAGGTGATCGGAACTTTGCCGACGATCTGGCTGTGATCGGCGGTTTGGCCCGGTTCAACGATCAGCCGGTTATGGTGATTGGGCACGAAAAGGGATCGGACACCAAATCGCGGATCGAGCGCAATTTCGGCATGGCCCGCCCCGAAGGATACCGCAAGGCCGTGCGCTTGATGGAGATGGCGGGACGCTTTGGTCTGCCGGTGATCACGCTGATCGATACTGCGGGCGCTTACCCCGGCAAGGGCGCCGAAGAGCGCGGCCAGTCCGAGGCCATCGCCCGGTCGACCGAGATTTGCCTGAAAATTGGCGTTCCGCTGGTATCCGTCATCATCGGTGAAGGCGGATCGGGCGGCGCGGTTGCCTTTGCCACCGCCAACCGGGTCGCGATGCTGGAACATTCGGTCTATTCAGTGATTTCGCCTGAGGGCTGCGCGTCGATCCTGTGGAAGGATTCCGAAAAGATGCGTGAGGCCGCCGAGGCGTTGCGCCTGACGGCGCAGGATCTTCAAAAGCTCGGTGTGTGTGACCAGATCATTACTGAACCCAAAGGCGGCGCCCACCGGGATCGCCCCGCAACGGTTGAGTCCGTGCGCGCAGCCATTGCCGCCATGCTGAAAGAGCTTGAGGGCAAAGACGCGGCGGCCCTGATTCAGGACCGCCGTCAGAAATTCCTGGATATTGGTTCAAAAGGGCTGGCGGCGTAACCCGTCAGCCACCCAGACGGCGCAGCAATTCAACCGAAGGTTTGCCGGTAACGGCCAGCCCGTTTGCGCGCTGATAGCCGGTGATTGCGGCCTCAGAATTTTTGCCGATCACGCCGTCTGCGCCCTGCGTGTCATACCCGGCGGATGTCAGGCGGCGCTGCAACTCCTTGCGGTCCTCAAGGGTCAGTCCGGTTTCATCAGGACCAAACGAGGCCTGAAATGGCGCGCCCCCCGCGATCCGATCTGCCAGATGGCCAACGCCAATCGCGTAGCTGTCCGAATTGTTATAGCGCTTGATCACCTGAAAATTGCGGAACACGGCGATGCGAGGTCCCGGCGACTGCGGTTGCAGAACCGCGACCGGCGTTCCGGACACCGTTCCAACCTCTCCGCCCCAGGGCTGCCCGCGAACCCACCCGGCGCGTGACAGGTAAGCGGCGGTTGAGGCCAGAGAATCCGTCGGATCCTCAGACCAGATATCCCGCCGACCGTCGCCGGTGAAATCCACTGCATAGGCAAGGTACGAGGTCGGGATGAATTGCGTGTGCCCCATCGCCCCGGCCCAGCTGCCGGTCATATTGTTTGGGGTTGTGTCTCCGTTCTGCAGGATCTTCATCGCGGCAATCAACTGGCTTTCAAAGAACTGCCCGCGCCGCCCATCATAGGCCAGTGTGGACAGTGCCGAGACCACCGGCACATCGCCGCGTCGCGCTCCATAGCGGCTTTCAAGCCCCCAGACGGCCACCACAACTTCCTTGTCCACGCCGTACTGGGCCTCAATCCGTGACAGGGTTCCGTTATGCTTCTGCAGCATTTGTTTGCCCGTGCTGATCCGTTCATCCGAGGCGGCAATGGCAAGGTAATCCTCAAGCGAGCGCTTGAATTCAACCTGATTGCGGTCCCGTTCGATGACGCCCGGAAGGTATCCCGCACCCTGGAACGCGCGATTGATGGTTGTCTGCGAAATGCCCTGAGAGGCAGCGCGTCCCTTAAAGCTGGCAACCCAGGCATCCCAGCCTGCATTCGGCACGGCGCGCATCCGTGATGCGGGGGCGCTGCTGGGCGCTGAGCCTCCGGAACAGGCCGTCAGAAAGGTGGCGCCGAGGCCTAGGGAAAATATCCGTCGATCAATCATGGCTGAAATCTGCTCTTGTTTGTGATTTGCGCCAAGACTACCGCAGTCCGTTCAGCCAAACCAGCAATTGGGGCAGGGGCCCGGCAAAGAAATCGCCATTGGCAATAAGCCGCTCAACTCACCAGCAAGCGCAATCCTTGCGTAACATCCGAGCGGACAGCCAGCCGCAATCCTGGCTCGTCCCCGGCCTTTAGCGCCGCAATGATCAGCTTGTGGTAATGTGGCGGGTCGGTGCGTCGCAGCCGACCATATAGTGCGCGCATCGTGGGCCCCAGTTGCAGCCAGACCGTCTCGGCAATCGCCAGCATCGCCGGCGCTTGTGCCCGCAGGTACAGGGTGCGGTGAAATTCCAGATTGGCCCGGATGTATCCAACCGCATCGCGCTTGGTCACCATCTCGGCCACGGTCATGTTGATGCTCTGCAAGCGATCGATCAGTGCGATATGTGCGCGGGGCAGGGCGCGGCTGGCCAGCTCCACCTCAATCAACGCGCGCAAGGCGGCCAGTTCTTCGATCCGGTCATTGCTAAGCTCTGGGGTCGATACCCGACCCGACGATGACAGAAACAGCGCGCCTTCTGCGACCAAACGGCGAACCGCCTCGCGCGCGGGGGTCATAGATACACCGAATTCCTTACCGATACCCCGTAGCGTCAGCGCCTGGCCGGGCGCGATCTCTCCATGCAGGATACGGGATCGCAGGGCCCGATAGACCTTGTCATGCGTGGAAGTTTGGGATTCGGCAGGGCGCGCGCTCAACATGAAGCCATGTGATCACAAATTCCGATGACGTCAACCGGCAGATGTATCAAAACGGTAACGATGCAATTCGGCCCCATTGTCCCGCAGCCAGCGTCGGGGATCTTTGTAAGGCCCGAAAATCCGCTCGACCTGAGACCAGAACGCGGGTGAGTGGTTCATTTCCGCCAGATGCGCCACCTCATGCGCCGCGACATAGTGCAAAACTTCGGGCGGCGCGAGGATCAGACGCCACGAAAACATCAGCCCCCCCGCCGAGCTGCAAGACCCCCAGCGCGATCGCGTATCCCGCAGGGTCAGGGTGGCATAGGGACGGCCGAGCATGGCTGCATAATCATCACAGGCGCCCGTCAGTCGATCACGGGCCAGTTCCTTGAGGAACCGGGCCAGACGGCGCGCTTCGGCTCCTTCAGGAACCCCGATTTCGTCAGGCCGCAAAACGACTCGGCGTCCGTCTTCAGGTACGATTCGACGTGCTATGCCCTCGACAGGGATTACCTGACCAAACTGAACCACGGCAGAGGTTGGCCTATCTTGCAAATGCTGGCGAATCCAACCCTCTTTTTGCTGCGCGAAATTCAGCACTTCGGTTTCGGCAATGCCCTGAGGATAGGTCAGCGTAACCCGCCCATCTAACTGAGAAATTCGCAAACTGATGCGCCGCGCCCGGGCGGATTTGCGCAGCGTCAGCGGCACTGGGGGCGTTCCGGGCAATGCGTGTCGCCCCATGGTCCGTACTCCTTTGCGCAAAGGCTTTGACAGTGCCTGCCGCATGTGGCAGGTCACCTGAATCATTAATAAGATTCACCTGATATCAAGGGGATTTGATATGCCCAAGGAAGAATGGGGCGTAAAGCGCGTTTGCCCGACAACAGGCAAACGGTTTTTTGACCTGAATAAGAACCCCATCGTCAGCCCCTATACCGGCGAGATGGTGGAAGCGGAAACCGGCAAAAGCCGGATGATTGCAGCTGACGCAGAAGATGCCGCATCGGTCAAAGCGCGCGAAGCGTCATCGGACGAAGATATCGTTCTTGAAGATGACGACAACGTTGATGTTGAACTGGACGACGATCTTCTGGAAGACGACGAAGACGACAACGTCCCGCTGGACGACATCAAAGACATGTCGTCGGATGAAGAGACCTGAATATTGAACGAGGCGGCCTTGACCGCCTCGGACTTTTGCCCATCATGGGGCAGTAACTTTTTGCCGGTTTCGGATTTTTTGGACTTGCGCTTGTAAGCGCCGTCTCATAAACGTCCGTCCACCGCCAAGGCGGTACCGGAATGGGGCCTTAGCTCAGTTGGGAGAGCGCTTGCATGGCATGCAAGAGGTCAGGGGTTCGACTCCCCTAGGCTCCACCACCCCTCATCACTAAAGCAAAATCAATAAGTTAGCAGCGTTATGCTGACATGCTGACTTGGCTATGCTGACCACTTCTCGGTTGCTCAGTTTTCCCGAAGGCCGTTGACGTTTTTCTCAGATATTCGAGTCGCATCGCCTTTCCGCAGGCGCTGCCCCGGCTCCACGGTTCTCGAATGAAACGCTTGGATTCCACAGACATTGCAACCAGAACTACACCAAGGAGATGAGGCAACGTGCCTCTCGTCATACCCAACAGATCATGCGGTTTTGCTCTTTTGGGGAATGAACGAATGCAGCTTTAGAACAAGCGAAGACAGCTTCTTGTCCAGATCAACGAACCGCATGGTCTCATCACGCAGAGCCCGCGCGTGTTGCAGCGAGACCGCGTCATTGAAAACGTCTTGGTATTGGTCGGGGATGTCCGAAGTCAGTTCGCCCCAGATTTCATCGGTAAGGACGAAGTCTTTGTCGATAGAGAAATTCTCACGCCCAAGCTGGTGGGCAATTTGATGGGACAGCCAAGTCTCATCTATGGCAAGAGCCGCGCCTTAGCAACTGCTGTAGGAGAAGACCCCATCCCAGTGTCAGGAATACGGCACACTGCTATCAGCCCTCCAGCGTCTTTTCGTTGGGGGGCATTTTTGTTTGTACCTGAGGGGGACGTTTCGCTGTAGCTAGCTTCAGCTTAGCCATGGAAGTCAGCGACGCCTGCGAGACTGCCAAAGACATGAAAGGACTGGAAGCTGCCATCGATGCGGATGGCGATCCAGTCGCAGCTCAAAAGAAAGCAATGGCTGAGTTTGACTGTACTGAGCTGATCCCTAACGCCGAGGATCTGCCGTCAACGCAAGAAATCTGGGCCGGTATGCTTGCCGCGCCGGATAACGCTTGGAAAAAGGCGAGCACGGTTGTCGCTGACCTTCCAGAGTTGGACTTGAGTGGATGCACCGAACGTCTTCTGGTGTCATTGGGGAACAAGTTTGAAGCCGCTTGGTACTACTACTTTCCGGAGCAACCACAACCGGAGCAATAGAGGCCACGTGCCCACGAAAATGGATAGAAATAATGAAAGAAGTACTTACGGTTTCTGCTGTCGCTTTGTCAGTCGCTAGCCCAGCGCTGTCTGACAAGTATAGGCATGCCCCAGAAGACTACGAAAAGGCTTGGGTTGCGGTTTATGACAACGCCGAAAACGGTTGCTGGACGAACATAGGGGAGGTCCAAACCTACGCCGAAGATCAAATGAGGTTGGTTGGATTTAATGTTGTCGACAGGCCGGAGACCAAAGACGGCGAAACAGACCCGGTCCTTGAAGAAAACGGAATTGAACTTGTAATCAATGTTGTTGGCGAACGGCTGAATAGCGGCCTTTGCGTAGGCTTTATCCAAACAACATTCAACGGAACGATGGTGAACCCCAATCGTGACAAAATCTTAATTCTAAATCCGGTCGGCATAGACTTCTCTCCATGGTCAGTTTGGAGCAGCAAAAACTTGAACAACTACGTTCTTGACTACGTAAAGTTTAGAGTTCCCGACTGGGTCGAAGACGGAGTGATTGAAAAAGACTGAACGAGGAGAATTGAATGCAAGCTTCTCAAGCAGAGTGGTTGAACCTATGGCCGCTAGCATTGGTTCTTGTCTACTGGCTCCTTACCTCAGCTAGGTTTCTACAGGTTCCGGTATGGCACTGTCAGCATCGAAACGCGGGGGCTGCTGAACCACTTGGGGGCGGGACGCGCCCAATCTCGGCTTCAAGTCCGAAGTTGGTTGGTAGGTCGGCTTGGTGCTTCTGTCGGGCTGGCGTTTGCTAAGCACAACAAACAGCACAACTACCCCTGCAACAACAAGCAGTATCAATACTTTCACAAGATCAGACCTTGTTAATATCTTGGTTCAAGACAAACGCAGAAAAGCCCGCAGACGCGCTGCACGTTATGGTTGATACTGGTGTGGTTGATAGGTTTGATCCAGTGGAAAGTGGTCCACATCACGTTTTCAACATCCGCCTCGGACCCAAGGTTTAACTGTTCGCGACAAAATACCTAGGGTTCCAACGTTGTCATGTGTCTTCCCGTGCATTAGCGTCCCGAACCATGGTCATCCGACGATACTCAATTGTGCTACTGGTCAGCGTTCTGGTCATCCTGACCGGTTTTGGCACCGTTGCTCATGCACTATCAAATGGCTGCGTCGGCCTTCACTGTGAAGACCACATGCAATCGGCGAAGCACACTGTCGAAGCAATGAACATTGGCGATATGTCAACCTCAAATGGCCACCATGAGCCGGAGAGTTCAGGAACCGGAGAGTGTAACCCCACCCTCTGTCAAGCAGATGTATTACTCTCCCAGAACCGTGAAGCCGCGCAGGATCAACGTGATATTGACGCCGAGGTCCAGACTGGAGCCCAAGCCAAACTGAATGAACCGGATAGCCCTTACAGGCCCCCTGACATTTGAAGCAGCGTAAATCCTTGCGCACATCAGCGACCAGCGCGTGTGGCTGTTCGCGATGTGTCGCAGCACTTCCAGCTTACCAAGAGTTAGGATCAATTCATGAGAAAATTTCACTTACTAATCGGCTTATGCGCTGTTGGCGGCATTGCCACTTTCATAGCTCTTCGCTCTGGCCCGATCGAAGAAGCCGCACCACAAGACACACTTGAGGGCGATGCCATGGTCGCAATTCAGATGCCGCCCATCGAAGGCAATGCCGCAATCGGCCAGCGTATCTTTGATGCCTCCTGTGCCTCTTGCCACGGCGTCAATGCGGTCGGAGTAGAAGGCGCAGGCCCGCCTCTGATCCACAAGATATACGAACCCAGCCACCACGCTGATGAAGCCTTACAGAGGGCAGTTTCTCAGGGCGTCAGAAGCCATCATTGGCAGTTTGGTGACATGCCACCCATCGAAGGATTGACGCGAGGTGACGTCGCTATGGTAATCGCGTACATTCGTGAAATCCAGCGTGCCAACGGAATAAACTGAGGGTGGCCCCATGAAGAAGATCATTACGCTCGCACTCGTGGTTGCGCTTCCCAGCGGCGTGCTCGCGCACTCCAAGGTCGAAGAAACGACCCCTGCTGACGGGTCTACAATAACTGCTGTGCCCGCTGAGATTGACCTCAATTTCTCCAAGGACATCCGGTTGACACGGATAGAAATGGCCCACGAAGAGCACTCGGCAATAAGCCTAGATTTGGGCGACCAGACAAGTTTTGGTCAGGAGTTCACGATTCCATTGCCAGGTAGTGGAAGCGGTACCTATGTCATCGAATGGCGTGGTTTAGGTGAAGACGGTCATGCGATGCAGGGCGAGTTTTCTTTTACCGTGGAATGAGCACGCCTGACATTTGGGGAATTGCCGCAATCCTCGCAAAGTTGGTGCTCTACATCGGCTTTGCGGGGTCCACCGGTCTTGTGATCGTCAAGTGCTTCTATACCGGCTTGGTGGCACCGGTGAACCTTGTGATGAAGCGCCAAGCCATGTTCTTGGCGTGGCTTGCTCTTGTCGCGACAGTAATTGGTTTCATGCTTCGTGGAGCCGCCCTAACAGGCGGAGTTGATGGCATGGTCGATCCGGAGATGCTGGGTCTACTTCGGCAGACATCCGCGGGCGACGTACTTGTTTACCGCCTTGCAGGCGCAGCGTTGATCATTGTGGGACTGTCTGTTCCTCGCTTTGGTCTATGGATCGCACTCGTGGGTGGCACATTGGCTCTGTGGTCCTTTGCACAGATCGGGCACGTTCCGGAACTGGCGAGTTTTGGTGTCCAACTCTTGCTACTCCTGCACCTGCTCTGTGTGACCTTTTGGGTGGGCATCCTTAGTCCGCTGCGGTGTATGGCCCTCAAGCCTGAACACCTGACAAATGCTGCTGCGCTGGGACATAGGTTTGGGCAAACTGCTGCATTGATTGTACCGACCTTAATTGTGGCAGGTCTCTGGATGGCTTGGTTGCTTGTTGGCAATCTCCAAGGGCTCTTGTTCACGGGCTATGGGCAGGCACTGTTGTTCAAAGTGCTCCTTGTGGGACTGCTGTTGATCCTCGCCGCTGCTAACAAGCTCCGATTTGTTCCGGCCATGCAAGGTGGAGAGGCTAAGGCAGCGCAGCACCTAGCCCGATCCATCGAGGTTGAGGCAATCGTCGTATTAGTTGTGCTGGCGACAACGGCGACACTCACGAGTGTGCTAACGCTTCCGAATTAAGGTAGGTAGAGATGAACAAACACCTGTGTGTGTTGGTTGTTTGCTGGATTGGTACTAGCGTCGCTGCAGATCATGAGTTGATAGGCAGAGACTTAGCAAATGGGCAGGAACGCTACGCAGAACACTGTGCTTCATGCCATGGAGTTAATCTGGAAGGCCAACCCAACTGGCGAACACCCGACGATGACGGAGTGTTACCTGCACCACCACATGACGTGACAGGGCACACATGGCACCATGATAACCAGCTTCTGTTCGAGTATACCAAACTAGGTGGGGCAGACGCATTGGCAGCACGCGGCATTAAAGACTTCAATAGTGGCATGCCGGGCTTTGAAAGCCCCCTGACTGACGAAGACATATGGGACGTGCTGGCCTACATACGCTCCACTTGGCCCGACGATGTTCAGCAAATGCAGGCCAGTCGCAACCTTCCGCATCAGTAGAAGAGACTAGTTTGGTGTAGGTGTGGGTATACACAGTTCAACGTAGCAGGTTGTGCACTTCTAGGTGAGACACACTGCAAACCAACATACTACAATAGGGTTTACTATCAGTATATTAGGCATTCGGCGGCGTTTCCCGTACTCGGGTTGCGTTCTATTGCAGCGTGAAAATCTAAGGTACCGGTTTGGCTCTGATCGATCATCTTCTGCGGCATGGCTGAGATATCGACCCGCTCAGCAATTCTCATTGCAAATTCCAACTCTACGCCGAGGTGGCGCACAGTGCCATCGTCCTTCGTGTGCCAAAGCAGAAGCTGTAGCGCCCGGAGGATCCCAGTCATTCGACAGATCTACGCCGCTTTGGTTCGGCAGAGTGAATGGGCGCCGTATCAGGTGAGTAATTTGTGCTACATTCCCAGTGTCTTTCACAGCATCAGGGCGCTTGCGTGCAGCACGATCGGGTAGGCCTCGCGGTCTATTCGCGCTTCCGTCCAAATAGCTTGCCGTTCGCCAGCTTCGACAAAAACCCGCCGCCCGACATTGACGACAGATCCGCGACGCTGCGTTCCACGATGTTTTCCGGCACCGCATCCGGCCCGCCGATAGCCTTGAACAGACTGGCCAGATGGTCGCCGGTAAAGTCAGGCATGTCCAGCATTTGAACACTTGAAAGCTGATACCGCAGCTCTGGTGGCAAGGTAACGGGCGCGATGGAGACGGGGATGATTTTTCGCTCCGCCCCTTCGGCCACATTAATTTCCTTGCGCACGTTTCTGGACTTAATCGATGCAGGCGACACCACCAGAATGAACGCCTCTAAAGACTCGATACCCGTCACAATCTCGTGCCGCCATTCGGTCCCACCTTCGATGCCAGTCCGATCGATCCAGATATCATACCCGGCATCTGTCAAGGCGGCGGCAAGCCGATCTACCTGTGGAGTGTCTTGCCGCGAGTAGCTGATAAACAGTGCCATCGTTCACCTCCGTTACATCATTTCGCATCCGTAAACAGCCGCACCAGCTTCTGCGTCTCGGCTACATTCTGACGGTCCGCAAACAGATAGACCGGCAAACCTTCGCGGACCCAGAACGTACAACCAGTTTTGGTGAGGCGATAGAAAATCCGGATCACCCATCGGGTCATCCAAAGCAAGAACAAGGCCACCAATGCGGTTACGCCGACCCGAATGACGGGGCCGTAAATCCATAGCGCGCTGTAGACTAGGACTGTCGTGACGGGCCGTGAGCAGGAGCCAGAAAATGATAATTACCCACAAGACAATGAGCGAAGGCTGGCGCACAGTCATCGAATTGATCAGACGCGTGAACCCGGCAACAAACCGCATGCGTCCGCCCCGTCTAAGTTGTAAGCCGCACATTCTCTTGTCGGTCAGGCACCAAAAGCTGTGATCGGGGAATATGTATCCGATCACGCCCAGATAACCACAATCCCGCACTTTTTCCGTGTCACCGATAAATCCCGCAAACAGCGTTTCAACGGCTGGTGTCTCGCCGGCTTTGGCGCGATCAAATATACTCTTAAATGACTCACT
>CAXXPZ010000104.1:0-55509 GCA_963422555.2 uncultured Ruegeria sp. | reverse complement strand
CATCCACCCGTCCAGACACGGTTTCCGTCCGCTCCAGCGTGGCGGCGTCCGGCAACTGGATGTCAACGAACAGATACCCGTTATCTTCCAGCGGTAGGAACCCGCTGGACGTGTTTGACATGATGGTCACGCTGCCAAAGGCAAAGGCCGCGATGATCCCCAGTGAGATGACAGGGATGATCAGCAGTTTTCGGACAATGGCCACATAACCGCTGCGCATTGATCCGATAAAGCCTTCGAACACGGCCAGCAGCCCCTTGGGCGGGCCGGACCTGGCTTTCAGCACCAAGCCACACAGGGCGGGTGACAGGGTCAGGGCGTTGATTGATGAGATCACGACAGCGGTCGAGATCGTGACTGCAAACTGCGAATACAATCGTCCGGAAATGCCGGGCATGAAGGTGACCGGCACGAATACGGCCAGCAGAACCAGCGTGGTCGCGATCACCGGGCCGGTGATCTGCCCCATCGCCTTGCGAGTTGCTTCGGGTGGGCTGAGCCCTTCATCCGCGATGATCCGTTCGACGTTTTCGACCACGACGATGGCGTCATCGACCACGATACCGATGGCCAACACAAGCGCGAACAACGAGATCGTGTTCAGCGACATGCCAAAGGCCAGAAGGAAGGCAAATGTCCCGATCAGCGAGACCGGAATCGCAACAGCCGGAATGATCGTTGCGCGCCAGCTGCCCAGAAACACAAAGACGACCGAGATCACCAGAATGAAGGTCAGGATCAGGGTCGACACCACGTCGTTCAACGATTGCTCGACAAAGTCCGTGGTGTTGAATGGCACCTGATACTCCACGTCCGTGGGGAATGCGCGGGACAGGCGCTCAAGCTCAGCCTGAACTCGTTCGGATACCGCCAATGCGTTCGCACCCGGGGCTTGGTAGATGCCCAAAACGGTTGCAGGGACGCTTTCGAAATAACCCGACGCTGCGTAGTATTCGGCCCCCAACTCCACCTCTGCAATGTCACGAACGCGCACGATCGAACCCGCGTCGCCGGTTCGGATGACAATTTCGCCAAATTCAGCTGCCGAGGTCAGGCGTCCCTTGGTCTTGATCGTGTACTGAAATGTCTGGCCTTCGGGCACCGGGGGCGCACCAATTGAACCCGCGGACACTTCGATGTTCTGTTCGCGAATGGCGTTGATCACGTCTCCGGGCGTGATCGACAGGGCCGCCATCTTGTCGGGATCCATCCAGATCCGCAACGCGTATTCCAGATTGGTCAGAACATCCGCCTTACCGACACCCTGAACCCGCGCCAGCGCGTCCTTTAGGTTGATCGAGGCATAGTTGGACAGGAACACGCTGTCATAGGTTTCGTTTGGCGACGTCAGAGTGATCAGCAACAGCATGTTTGTTGACGCCTTTTGCGTCACAACACCTGACGATGTCACCTCGGCGGGCAAGGACGACATGGCCTGTGCCACCCGGTTCTGCACATTGACCGAGGCAATGTCTGGGTCGGTCCCGACTTCGAACGTAATATTCAACGAATACGAGCCGTTATCCGACGATGTTGACGTCATGTAGATCATGTCGTCGACGCCGTTTACCTGCGCCTCGATCGGTGCGGCCACGGTGTTTTCCACGGTCTCGGCATTGGCGCCGGTATAGGTTGTCGTGACGCTGACCACCGGCGGAGTAATGTCGGGGAACTGCGCGACCGGCAGAACCAGATAGCCGATACCGCCCATGATCGTCAGGACAAGCGAGATAACAAGCGCCAGCTTGGGCCGGCTGATGAACAGGGCTGAGAACATCAGTTATTCTCCCGGCTGTTCAGAGGCGACAACCGCGTCAACGGCCACGCCCGGACGGACCCTTTGCAGCCCCTCGACAATCACGCTTTCGCCTTCACGCAGCCCATCCAGAACGATGATGGCTGACTCTACCACATCACCGGTGGTGATATAGCGCTGTTCAACCATTTGCTTGTCGTTGACCACCAGAACAAATTCTCCGCGCTGATCACGTTGCAGCGCCGCCTGCGGGATCAGGACTTGCAGGGTGGGCTCCAACGCTTCGATATGGACGCTCAGGAACGCGCCGTCGATGATCAGACGGCCGGTATTGTCGAATTCGGCCCGCACCGTGATTGCGCCGGTTAGCGGATCGATGCGGTTGTCCACAAACACGATCTCGCCCGTTTCGTCCAGTTCGGTGCCGTTCGGCAGGGTGATATGAACGTTCGGGCTTTTGTTGCTCGCAGCCAGAGAGGCCGCATTTTCATTGAATTGTTCCAGAATCGACGTGAACTGTTTTTCGTTCAGCGAGAAATTCACGTAAATCGGCGCTTCGCTGACCAGGTTAACCAGCGGCGGGTTGTTTGGGCCAACAACGTCGCCGACACTGGTTTCGACCCGACCGATACGGCCACCAAAAGGGGCATGTATCTGGGTATAGCTCAGGTCAAGCTCGGCCTGTTGGATCGCGGCGTTGGCGGCTTTGACCTCGGCTTCTGCGACCAGCTCGTTCGCGCGCGCGATATCGCGTTCGGATTCGGGCGTTGCATCGCGCCGGTACATCTCCTCTTTCCGCGCCAGATCGACCTTGGCCAGCTCAAGATTGGCCTCGGCCCGGTCCAGATCGGCTTTGCGCGCCTCAAGCGTGGCTTCGTAGAGGTCTGGTTCAATGGTGAACAACAGGTCGCCCTGCTTGACCAGCGCGCCATCCTCGACGGTCTGGCTGTCGAGAAATCCGTTGACACGCGCCACGATGTCGACCTTGTCGATGGCCTCGGCGCGGCCGATGAATACGGCCTCATCGGTGATTTCTTCGGTATAGGCAGCGGCGATTGAAACCTTGGGTGGTGGCGCGTCGCCCTGTTCCTGCGCCAATGCCGCATGCGCTATGCCAAGGGTCAAGGCAAGCGCTGTTCCCAGACCTCGGGCCGACCCGCTTTGACAAAGTTTCGTATTGAGTAAAGCAAAAGACATGGCGTGCGCCTCGTTCAAACCAAAAAATGCGCGCCCGGACAGTGAAATGGCCCCGGACGAGTCGATCCAATTTCCGGTCAGGATGGCGGTTTTATCGGCATACCTCAAGCTTCTTGAATGCGACCTGCCGGATTGGCGGCTCAGGATTTTTCCCATAGCTTGGCCAACTTAGCGTAATGCAATGTCATTTGGGCACCCGAAACAACGCAGGTGCCGATGCCTTATGGCACCCCCGCAGTATGCGGGGAGGCATTTTTGTCTTGTTTGAACTCTGGTGCCTTAGTCGCGCGTGCCGGCAAATCGGGTCTGCCAGTCTTCGCGCTGTTCATCGGTGATCTTGGCGAACAGGACTTCGGGCACGGTAAATTCGTGCCCGGCGGGCAGGGCGCTCAGCGCAGCCTCGACATCGTCTGGCCAGCTTGTATCCAGAGTGTTCATCGCGCTCAGCATCCGGGCCGAGGTGTCGGGGATGAACGGCGCGCTGAGCACGGCATAAAGGCGGATCAGGTTGAGCCCCAGACGCACCTGCGCCGCGGCTTGTTCCGGGTCTTCCTTGAACGTCGACCAGGGCGCGGCGGCTTGCAGGTATTCGTTGCCTGCGACCCAGATGGCACGCAGTTCCTGCGCCGATTTGCGCACCTCCATCGCCTCCATATGGCCCTCATAGGCACGGACACGGCGGGTAAGTTCGGCAATCAGGGCCTGCTCGCGGTCACCAAAGGTGCCACCTTCGGGCACCGCCTCGGAAAACTTCGAGCGGCAGAATTTGGTGATGCGGCTGACGAAATTGCCCAGCACATCCGCCAGATCCTTGTTCACCGATTGCTGAAAGTTCTCCCACGTGAACTCACTGTCGCTGCTTTCCGGCGCGTGACTCAGCAGCCACCAGCGCCAGTAATCGGCGGGCAGAATCTCCAGCGCCTGATCCATGAACACACCACGCCCCTGAGAGGTCGAGAATTGGCCGCCGTCATAGTTCAGGTAGTTGAACGATTTCAGGTGATCGACCATTTTCCACGGCTCGCCCGAGCCCAGAATGGTCGCGGGGAAACTCAGCGTGTGGAAGGGCACGTTGTCCTTGCCCATGAACTGGACATAACGCACATCGTCGGCACCCTTGTCGGTGCGCCACCAGCGCTGCCAGTCGGCGCCGGTCTTGCCGTTGGCCTCGGCCCATTCGCCAGCACAAGCGATGTATTCGATGGGCGCGTCGAACCAGACATAAAAGACCTTGCCCTCCATCCCCGGCCAGTCCTGATCGCCTTTCTTGACCGGAACGCCCCAGTCCAGATCGCGGGTGATGCCACGATCCCGCAGCCCGTCGCCGTCATGCAGCCATTTCTTGGCGATGGATGTGGTCAGGATCGGCCAATCGTTCTTGCTGTCGATCCACGCGTCCAACTGGTCCTTCATCGCGGATTGACGCAGATACAGGTGCTTGGTTTCGCGCACTTCCAGATCGGTCGAGCCGGAAATGGCCGAGCGCGGCTCGATCAGATCGGTCGGGTCCAACTGTTTGGTGCAGTTCTCGCATTGATCTCCGCGCGCACGTTCATAACCGCAATTGGGGCAGGTGCCCTCGATATAGCGATCAGGCAGGAACCGGCCATCGGCGTTGGAATAGACCTGTTTCTCGCTGACTTCACGGATCAGTCCGGCCTCGTCCAACTTGCCTGCAAAATGCTGGGTCAGGTGTTTGTTCTGATCGCTGGAGGATCGGCCAAAATGATCAAAGCTGAGGCCAAAGCGTTTGGCGATATCGGCCTGCACGTCGTACATCTCGGCGCAAAACTCGGCCACCGGCTTGCCTGCCTTGGCCGCAGCCAGTTCGGCGGGGGTGCCGTGTTCGTCGGTGGCGCATAGGAACATGACCTCGTTCCCCCGGCCACGCTGATAGCGCGCGTACAAATCGGCGGGCAGTTGCGAGCCGATCAGGTTGCCGAGGTGCTTGATCCCGTTGATGTAGGGGATCGCCGAGGTAATGAGAATCCGGGCCATTTTGCGTTTCCACGTAACTGTCTGCGCGCCCGTCTACATTATGTGACCGGTCAGCAAAACCCCGGCATTCGCAGGGACGGCAATTTAGGCACGGAAGTTTCGAAAAAACCGGTCAGCGCATGGGTTGTGATTGTGTTCCGCTGATCGGGCGCAATACCCATAGGTTGTAAAATGGAATCACAACCTCTTGAATCTGCGCGATGACTTCCCATATTGAATGTATACTGATGTATACAATAACGAGGGTAACCGATTGATGTTCGACTTTTTGCTCGAGGGTGCGTTTGTACCCTTTACCTTGGCACTTGCGCTGCTGTTCGGCCTTTTGGGGCTGGAACTGATCGCGCTGGTTCTGGGGGGCAGCCTGATGGCGGGTGAGGGCGACGTCGATCTGGACGTGGTCGATGCCCCCGACATGGACATTGGTGAATTCGACCTGGATATCGACGCGGATGTCGATCTGGGTGAGTTCGAACTGGCAGAGGTTGAGGGCGACATGCCCGAGGCTACAGCGGCTGGTCCCTTTGGCTGGCTGGGCATCGGCAAGATGCCTTTCATGATTTGGCTGGTGGTGCTGCTGGCGGGCTTCGGCTTGTCCGGTATGGGCCTGCAACTGACGCTGCGCGATCTGTTGGGCTTTGATCTTCCGGCATGGATGGCGGCCATCCCCGCCGGTGCCTTTGGGCTTTGGTTTGCGCGCGGGATCGGCGGTGTCTTTGCCCGTCTTCTGCCGAAAACCGAAACCGAGGCGACATCGGAACGGATGCTGGCCCGTCGTCGTGGCGTGGTCACCCAAGGCACTGCCGCGCGGGGGCGCCCCGCAGAGGTGCGCGTAACCGACCGCTTTGGCAACGCGCATTATCTGCGGGCAGAACCCCTGCAGGACCACGACACCCTGACGCAAGGCGCCGAGGTACTGGTGCTGCGCGACCGACGGCGCGACCGGTTCGTTCTGGTCGGCTTGTCAGACTAACCAATTTTTAACCCCATCACGGAGGATTTTGCATGGAACTTCCCTTCCTACTCGTCATAGTTGTGACCATTTTAGCGGTACTTTTGTTCATCGGCCTTGTGCTTGGCCGTCTCTACCGTCGCGCGACCCGCGAGGTCAGTCTGGTGAAAACCGGTGCGGGCGGCAAAAAGGTCATCATGGATGGCGGTGTTCTGGTCGTGCCACTGCTGCACGAGGTCAGCCCGGTCAACATGAAGACCCTGCGCCTTGAGGTACAGCGCAGCGCCGAGGCGGCGTTGATCACCAAGGACAGGATGCGTGTGGACGTAGGCGTCGAGTTCTACGTCTCGGTCATGGCCACCGAAGAGGGCATCGCACGGGCCGCGCAAACTCTGGGTGACCGGACATTCGATGTCGAGCAACTGCGCGAGATGATCGAAGGCAAGCTGATCGATGGTTTGCGCGCCGTGGCCGCTCAGATGACCATGGACGGCCTGCATGAAAACCGCGCCGACTTTGTGCAAGAGGTGCAGAACGCAGTGTCGGAAGACCTGCTGAAGAACGGTTTGTCTCTTGAATCCGTCTCGTTGACTGCGCTGGACCAGACCCCGTTCGAAGCTCTGGACGAGAACAACGCGTTCAACGCCGTGGGTATGCGCAAGCTGGCCGAGGTGATTGCAACCTCAAAGAAAGAACGCGCCCAGATTGACGCGGATGCCGAGGTTGAAGTGCGCCGGGCTTCGATGGAAGCCCAACGCCAGAAACTGTTGATCGAAAAGGATGAAGAACAGGCCCGCATCGAGCAGACACAGGTGGTTGAAACCCTGCGCGTGGCTCAGGAGGCCGAGATCGAACGCGAGCGCAAGATCCGCGACGCCGAAATCTCGAAGGAGCGTGAACTGGAAGTGGCCGAACAGGAACGTCAGATCATCATTGCGCAGAAATCCGAAGAGGAAAGCCGCGCGCGTGCCTCTGCCGATCTGGCCCGCGCCGAGGCGACCAAGGCGACCGAAGCCGTTGCAACCGCCCGTCAGGTGGCCGAGGCCGAGCGTCAGGCAACCGCCGTTCGTCTGTCCGCACAGGCCGAGAAAGAGGCCGCCGCCGACCGCGCCGAAGCCCGCCGCGAAGAAGCGCAGGCCGAAGCGGATGCGCTGAACATCCGCGCCGAGGCCAAGAAGAACGACATGCTGGCCGAAGCAGAAGGTAAGCGTGCGATTGTCGAGGCCGACAACGTCCTGTCGGTCGATCAGATCCGCATGAAGGTTGATCTGGCACGGATCGAGGCGATGCCGTCGATCATCTCGGAAATGGTCAAGCCTGCCGAAAAGATCGACTCGATCAAAATCCATCAGGTTGGTGGCATCGGCGGCGGCAGTGGTGGCAGTGCCGCAAATGGCGACAAGCCAGTGGTCAATCAGGCGCTGGATTCGATCATGGGCATGGCGGTGCAGATGCCCGCGCTCAAGAAACTGGGCGAAGAGCTGGGCCTGTCGATGGAAAACGGCGTCGGTGGCATCGTGAACGGCGCGCTGGAACCGACTGTCGAGGCGGTGGAAGAAGGCGAGGTGGTCGAGGATACACCGCGCACCGAGCACTAAAACAGAAGGGTCGGGATGTTTCCGGCCCTCAGACCGCACATTGGGGTCGGGCGGATTGTAACCAATATCCGCCCGAACCTTTTTCGGGTGAACACGCGGACGTCAGGTTGTTCTAGTCTGACATCGCCAATCTTAAGCCTAAGAATCCAAAGGCGCCTGCAAAACAGCTCTTGATCCATTTCAGGACTTTGGGTCGCGAGATAACGTAATCTCGTGCGGCGGCAGCAAAAGCCCCGTATCCGACGAAGGTGACAAATGTCATCGCCATGAACACCAGCGCCAGGTTAACTAGCTCGAACGTTGCATTTGCCGAGGTGGCGGAAACAAACTGAGGTAGGAAGGCAAGGAAGAAAAGCGACAGCTTTGGGTTCAGGACGTTGATGAGTGCCCCGGTGACAGCGATCTTTATCAGACCCTTTGGCTGCTGTTCTTCGTTTACGTCCATGACGCCACCTGATCTCAGGATATTCCACGCCATGTAGAACAGATAGATGACCCCAAGGTATTTGATGACCTGAAACGCAAGCGCGCTTGTGTGCAAAAGCGCGGCAAGGCCGATAATGCTCGCCACGGCCGCGGGAACGATGCCAAATGTGCAACCCACCGCGGCGGCGATGCTGGCCTTGAAACCGCGCCCCAGCCCGACCGCGAGCGTATAAATGACACCTGTGCCCGGCAGCAAGACCACGACCAATGACGTCAAAAGAAATTCAACAGACATAGCATCTTCTTCCCACTGATTGTCCTGCAACAAGCCCGGAATTTTCCAAAGCTTGCAATGACTGCATTGCCACCGGCGAAACCTTCCTCCGGTCGCCTGTGATGCGCAATTGAAGCATGGATCAAGCTGCTCTTTATGGTTCCTCTCGAGACCGTTTCAGCCATCGGCCAACTGTGAACGAGGTGCGGGGCGCGTAAACATAATTTGTCCGCTCCTCTGGTGTCGGGCGCGACTTCATCCGGGCCAGACCAAATATGATCAGGGCGATATGTTCCAGGCAAGTTTCGGGCGCAAGCGCGGTGCTTTCGGTGTTTCAGGCTGGCTGGCTCGGGTCAGTGTCAGCGGCAACAGCGAGGCACAGCACAGGATCGCCAGCAGGTTATACGATACGTATGAGGCGGGCGGCAGCACTGCGATGATCAACTGCGCGCTCAGCGATGCGCCCATATCGACGATGCGATAGGTGCCCATGGCGCGACCACGGGTTTCGTTGTTCACTTTGGCGTTCAGCCAGGCCTCGATCACCGTATATGCGCCCGCGACACAGGTGCCTGACGCGATCCGCAGCAGTGCCCAGATATATGGGTTGTCTGTCAGCGTATGGCCCAGCAAGCCCATCGCCCCCAGAGCGGTGCAAACCGCAAAGGCGCGGGAATGCCCGACATTGCCCATTAGCCGCGGCGCCCACCAGCAGCCGATGAAAAAGCCCAGGAAATGCGCCGATCCCAGCAAACCGATCTGTTCGGTGCTGAAGTCGAGCGTCAGACCCGAGATCGCATCCAGCGGGCCAACGCCGCCGGTCGACAGCTGTAGCAGAATAACGGAAAGAAAAAGGGCGGCAAAAGAAATTATCGTGCGCATGATGGGCTCAGATTGATTGTACTGGCGGACAATGCGCGCAACTATTCGACTTGTGGAGTCGTTTTTGCCCTTCTCGGGTCAGTTTTGGCGAATGATTTCCGCCTGGATGTTCAGGCCGACTTTGTCGTCGACCAGATCGGGATATCCTGACGCGCCATAGGCATGACGGTCAAGGGTTCCGATCAGGCGAATGGACAGCGCGTCCAGATCATCCGCCGCGCTGCCTGGTTGGCGATAAAGCGCGGCCTCAAGCGTGACTGGCAGGGTGACGCCGCGCAGGGTCAGATCTCCGGTGATTTTGGCCCCGTCCGAAAGGCGCCCGCCGGGGCCAAGTTGGATTTTGGTCGAGGTAAAGCGGATCGTCGGATGGTTGTCGGCGTTCAGCACGCTTTTGCCCAGCATCGGGCCACGGGCAAAGGGCAGTTTGGTGCGGGCATCCGCCACGTTCAGGGTTACATCAACCATACTGTTCTGAAGCTGTTTGGGATCCAGATGGATTGTGGCGGACTCTATCGGCATGGTGCCGGATTGGGCCACACCGGACAAATCGAAGGTAAACCCGACCGAGGTGCCCCTGGGCGCCAGACCATAAGCGATCAATGGAACTTGAGCCACGCCAAGGGCAGGCCAGGCGGCCAGACCTGCGATCAGGGTGCGCCGGGTCAGATGGGTCATGCCAGTACCTCTTGCTTGCGAGGGCGCGAACGGCCCAACAGGAACAGCAGGATCGTGATGTTCAGGCCGTTCCACAGGATGCCGTTGATAAAGGCCAATTGGTAATTTCCGGTTAAGTCGTAAATCCAGCCGGACATCCATCCGCCCAGCGCCATGCCCAGGATGGTCATCATCATGACAAAGCCGACGCGGGCTCCGGCCTCTTGCGGGGGCATGTATTCGCGCACGACCAGGGCATAGCTGGGCACGATGCCCCCCTGCGCCAGCCCGAACAGCATGCTGATGACGTAAAGCGATACCATGCCTTCATATGGCAGGAACAGAAACAGCGCGATGCATTGCAGGACCGAGCCGATCAGCAGGGTGTAAACCCCGCCCAGCCGGTCGGCCACAAGGCCCGAGATGACACGGCTGACCACCCCGCCCAGCAGCATCAGCGACAACATTTCCGCCCCGACAGCCGGACCATAGCCCAGCCCAACGCAATACGAGACGATGTGGACCTGCGGCATCGACATCGCCACGCAACACCCGATGCCCGCCAGACCCAGAATGTATTGCAGCGCGCGGGGCGACATGCCGACGCTGCGCGCATTGGTTTGCGCGGCGGCCTCGGCGGTGTGGTGCGCCTCGGCCGGGACCTGTCGACGCAGCAGCAGGGACAGGGGGATGACAACGATCAGAGTGATCACCGCGAGCGTCAGATAAACCTGCTGCCATCCATCCCGCGCCAGAATGCCCGACAGCAGGGTCGGCCAGATTGCGCCCGACAGGTAATTCCCGCTGGCGACCAGGGCCACGGCAATCCCGCGCCGCCGCATGAACCAGTGCGAGATGTCTGCGATCAAGGGGCCAAACCCGACTGACGTGCCCATTCCCAGCAATAGATGTGCAACCGACAGCCAAACCATATTCGGCGCAAGCGTTGCCAGCAGGTAGCTGACCGCGCTGAGCATCGCGGCCCCGATCAGGGCCCGGGTGACGCCCATCCGGTCTACCATCCGGCCCAGCCACATGTTTCCCAGCGCAAAACCGATCATGGACAGGACATAAGGCAACGAGGCTTCGGCCCGGCCTGCGCTAAACTGCGCCTCGATGGCGGGCATCACCACGATCACGGCCCACATGCCCACATTCGCCACCGTTGCGATGGCAAGCGTGATCAGCAGGCGCAGCCAGGAATAGCGGCTATCGTGGATCGGGTGGGTCATGGCGGAACGCTAGGGCGCACCCCTTGCTTTGGCCAGTCACAAGTTCCGTGATCTGTTTTCGGTCACACGGGTGTGTCTTCTGTGGCGATCTGCTGCAGGTGCAGACCGGCGCGGGGTTTGGTCTGGGTGGCGTGCCAGCTGATCGGGGGCAGGGCGCGGGCGCGGCGGCGGGTCAGGGTCCAGCGCCGCGCCTCACCCTGATGCGCCCCGGCCATGTGCCAGCGCGTCTCGACCCCCTGCGCGCCGCCGTCCCCGGGCGTCAGCAACAGCCCCAGCGGAGCCCGCCCCATCGTGCCGCCCTGTTCGGCAGCCAGATGCATCCGCCGCACCGGCGTCAGCCCCGGCGCGCCGGGCAGGTCGCCGATGATAAGGGGAATGGCCCCGCTGCGCAGCACCTCTTCGATGCACCACAGCAGGTCTTCGGCGCGGGTGGGATGAACAAAGAAGAACCGGGCGGGATCGACAAAGGCCATCATCCCGTCGGGGTTCAACTGGCCCGGTTCCCACGCGGGCGAAATCCACAAGACCGGCCCCTGCGCCTGACCGGCCAGCCACATGGCAAAGCTGCGCCGGGCCGGGCCGCAGGCCTCGTGCACGCGGGCCAGTTGCAGGGTGATCTGCGGATGAAGGTCCAGCCCCGGCGCCTCGCGCGCGGGTTTGCGACCAAGAAGATGCGTAGACATGCCGGCAGATTAGCATGTTCTCATTTTGTTCTCAATCGGAGAATATGATAGCCACCCCGATCAGCGGGACAGGATCAGGCGACCGTCAGAGAATTGGATGTTCGAAAAGCGGTGCAGGTAATCCATGCCCAGCAGCGACTGATGCAGTTCACCCTCGTTGACCCAGGCCGAGATGTCATTATCCGTAATCGGGCCCAACGCCAGGGATCGCAGGCGTACCGGCGCGGTCCGTACCTCGCCGTTCGCAGTATAGGCGCGGCCGAAATAGTTCAGTTGCTCGGGGTCGATGCCCACACGCTCGGCGTCTCGCGTACTGAGAACGATCTGGCTGGCGCCGGTGTCGACCAGAAAGGTTATTGGCTCGTCATTGACCAGCATCGGAAGGTAATAATGCCCGTCAGGGGCCCGGGGCACTTCAATCGAGCTTTCAGAGACAGTCAGCTGCGCCGAGGGGCCAACGGTTGTGCGGATATCTTCCCACAGGCCAACTACGGCGATGACGCCGATAAAGATAAACACCCAGGCCATGGCCTGTTGCATGGTCTTGCCGATGGACTGCCGGTTCTGCGTAAAGAACCACGCCAGCAGGGCCGCGCCCAGCAGGCCCAGATACGCCAGTCGTGCAATGTTGTCGCCATCCATATCCATACTGTTATCCGATCAATTCATCTGAAACATATATGGGGATTCAGGACGCAAAACCAAAGGCCTTGAGCCCGTCCAGAATGAACTGAACCGACAGCGCCGCCAGCAACATGCCCAGCAGGCGGGTCAGGACGTTCAGCCCGGTCTTGCCCAGAATGCGCGCAATCAGCCCGGCGGACAGAAAGAAGGTCAAAACCACCGCCATCACCGCGAGCATAACACCGCAGGCGGCGGCGATACCCTGAAGGCCCGGATGCTCTCCGGCCAGCAGAATGATCGTGGCGATCGAGCCCGGACCGGCCACCAGCGGGATGGCCAGCGGAAAGACGGACGGGTCGGGATGATCTTCCTCTTCGGCCCGGTCCTCGCGCCGTTTGGTGCGCCGCTCGAACAGCATGTCGAGCGCGGTCAGAAACAGCAGCGCACCGCCTGCAACCTTGAACGCCTCCATCGAGATGCCGACAAAGCCCAGCACTGCCTCGCCAAACGCGGCAAAGGCGATCAGGATGCATGAGGCCACCGCGCAGGTGCGCAAGGCGATACGGCGACGGGTTCGGGCCTCCATATCCTGTGTCAAAGCCACAAAGATGGGTGCCGTGCCGAACGGGTCGATGACCACAAACAGGGTGGTGAAGGCGGTGATGAAAAACGCGGCGTCGATCATTCCTGTGCCTCTTGCTGAAGCGTCCTCAGAATCTCAACCGCGCGGTCGGCCAGATCCGCAGGTACATAGACATGATCATGATGCATCCCCGCCACCATGTTTGCGGGAATGCCTGCATCCGCAAGGGCGGGCGACACCGCAGCCGTCAGCCCCACACCTTCGAGCGAAGAATGAACCCGCAGCGTAATGCAACGCATCGCAGGCGCATCGTCGGGGGCGGCGGTGACAGGAACAATGAGGGATAACCCCTCATCCTCGACGCAGCTTGCGCGCGTACCGTCGGGCCAGTCGCGATCATCCGGCCAGAGAACAAAAGCAAACAGACCCGGCTGCAGGTCCGGGTTCATTCCGGCAATCATCGCCTGCCTGTCTTTCACGGGTTTCCCGGTCATGCGACACTCTCAGCCTGTTCCAGCCGTTCGGCGGCAGTGACCCACAGCGCCTCGGCCTTTTGCATGGCCTCTGTCACCTCGGCGAATTTGCGGTTCCAGGTGTGCAGATCGTCGATCCGGTCGTCTTCGTACAGCGCCGGGTCGGCCAGTTTCGTCGACAGCTTTTCATGCATATCCGTCAGCTTTTCGATCCGATCCTCGCATTTGCGCAGATCAGCGCGCAAGGCCAGCACGGCATCGCGTGAGGGGCGTTTGGGTTTCACCGCCGCGGGTTTTCCCCTGACCGGCTTGTCCCGCGCCAACAGCATCGCGCGATAGGCCTCAAGATCCCCGTCATAGGCTTTGACGGTGCCGTCCGACACCAGCCACAAGTGATCTGCGACCAGCGACAGCAGGTGCATGTCATGGCTGACCAGAACCACGGCGCCGGAATAGGCGGTCAGCGCCTCGACCAGCGCCTCGCGGCTTTCGATATCCAGGTGGTTGGTCGGCTCGTCCAAAATCAGCATGTGTGGCGCGTCGATGGTGGCGATCATCAGCGACAGCCGCGCCTTTTGTCCGCCAGACAATCGTCCGACCTTGGTTTCCACCTGATCGGCGTTCATCCCGAACCCGGCCAGTCGGGACCGCCATTTCCCCGGCGTCTCGTTCGGACGCAGTCGTCGCAAGTGGTCCAGAGGCGTTTCGTCCACAAACAGCTCATCCACCTGATGCTGGGCGAAATAGCCGATGCGCAGTTTGTTGCTGCGGGTCATATTGCCCGCCATCAGGGGCAGGCGGTCTGACAGCAGTTTCGAGAGCGTGGATTTGCCTTGCCCGTTCTTGCCCAACAGGGCGATGCGGTCGTCCTGATCGATGCGCAGGTTCAGACGGCGCAGCACTTCGGTCTCGCCATAGCCTGTCACGCCACCCTCAAGCTGGATGATCGGGGGCGACAGTTCCTCGGGCTCGGGGAAGGTAAACGCGCGCAGCGCGGCCTCTTGCGGGGTTGAGACCAGTTGGATGCGCTCGATCATCTTTAGCCGCGACTGGGCCTGAACCGCTTTGGATGCCTTGTAACGGAACCGGTCCACAAAGCTTTGCAGATGCGCGATGCGGGCCTTGGATTTTACATTCTCTGCTTCCGCTTGTGCCAGACGTTCGGCGCGGCGTTCAGCGAATTTGTCATAAGGCACCGCGTAATAGGTCAGTTTGCGGTCTTCCAGATGCAGGATCGAGCCGACCGCCCGGTTCAGCAATCCCCGGTCGTGGCTGATGATAATCACCGTATGCGGATATTTCGCCAGATAGCTTTCCAGCCACAGTGCACCTTCGAGGTCGAGATAGTTGGTCGGTTCGTCCAGCAACAGCAGATCGGGCTGCGAAAACAGCACCGCCGCCAGTGCCACGCGCATCCGCCAGCCGCCCGAGAAATCGGAGCAGGGGCGCAGTTGATCCCGGTCATCGAAACCCAACCCCTTGAGGATCGAGGACGCGCGCGCCTCGGCTGACCACGCGTCGATATCGACCAACCGGGTCTGAATCTCGGCAATGCGGTCGGGATCTGTCGCACTGTCGGCCTCGGCCATCAGCGCGCTGCGCTCGGTATCGGCAGCCAGAACAGTGTTGATCAGCGAGACATCGGACGAGGGCACCTCTTGCGCCACGCCGCCAATCCGCGCGCGTTTTGGCAGGTCGATGTTGCCCGATTCCAATGCCAGTTCGCCCCGGATCAGCCGGAACAACGTGGTCTTTCCTGTACCATTTCGGCCCACAAGGCCAACCTTGTGGCCATCGGGAATGGTGGCACTGGCCCCGTCCAACAGGGGGCGGCCTTCGACGGCATAAGTGATGTCTTCGATCCGTAGCATGACGCGCTCTTAGCAGAGCGGAGATGCCGCCGCCAGCAGCTTGACATGTTCAATACCCGGGCAATGTGCTAGCGCTGACCAGGTTAGTATTTCCAGACGGTTTTCATCATGCGCGCGGCTCATTCGCCCCCATCCTTGGTTACACTTGTTTTTGTGACGGCCCTGTCGATCCTGTCGCTGAACATGTTCCTGCCGTCGTTGGCCCGGATGGGTGAAGATTTTCAGGTTGATTATGCCCTGGTGAACCTTTCGGTTGCGGGATATCTGGCCGTGTCCGCGGTGTTGCAACTGATCATGGGGCCACTGTCGGACCGATTTGGGCGCAGACCCATCCTGCTGATTTGCATGAGCCTTTTTACCATCGCCTCGCTGGGCTGTGTGCTGGCCGGCTCAATCTGGGTGTTCTTGGGCTTTCGGCTGCTGCAAGCGTCTGTGGTCGCCGGAACGGTGCTATCCAGCGCGACGATCCGCGACATGCATCCACCGAATGAGGCCGCCAGCAAGCTGGGCTATGTCGCGATGGCGATGGCACTGGCACCGATGCTGGGGCCAATGCTGGGCGGGGCGCTGGATATGCTGTTTGGCTGGCGCGCCGGGTTTGTGTTCTACACACTGGCGGGCGCGGGCATGCTGGTGCTGCTTTGGGCGGATATGGGGGAAACCAATACCAACCGCTCGTCCACATTTATCGCGCAGTCGAAAGAGTATCCTCACCTGTTCCGGGCCCGCCGGTTCTGGGGCTACGCGCTGTGCATGGCGTTTTCAATCGGCGGGTTCTACAGCTTTATCACCGGCGCACCTTTGGTGGCCGCCGCGTGGTTTGACCTGAGCCCCGCGATGCTGGGGCTGGGCATCGGGATCATCACCGGCGGTTTCATGGTGGGCAATTTCATCACCGGTCGTATCGCCGCGCGAACGCGGCTGACGACGATGATCCTGGCGGGGCGAGTGGTAGCCTCGACCGGGCCGCTGATCGGTGTGGTTTTGTTTCTCAGCGGTTTGGGATCGGTCTGGGTCTTTTTCGGATCTGCCATTTTCGTGGGTTTTGGCAACGGGCTTACAAACGCCAATGCCTCGGCAGGGTTGATGTCGGTCCGCCCGCAGCTTGCGGGCAGTGCGGCAGGCCTGTCTGGTGCCATGATCGTGGCGCTGGGGGCGGTGATAACCTCGGTCACAGGCGCCTTTGTCAGCCCGGAAAACGGCCCCTATCTGGTGCTGGGAATGATGTGCGCCAGCAGCTTTGCCGGGCTATTGGCGGCGCTTTACGTGCGCTGGGTGGACGTGCAGGACCCGCTGCCCGACACAATCTGATCGCCAATCACCGACACCGCCCATCATAACACTTTTCATGGGCGAATTACCGTGTTAGGCGGCGCGCGATGGATTTCGGCGCGGGGCGGTCCGCGCTATTACTTTAAGGAGAGGCCGACATGGCACTGGAACGCACATTCTCGATCATCAAACCCGATGCAACCCGCCGCAACCTGACTGGCAAGATCAACGCCAAGTTCGAAGACGCGGGCCTGCGCATCGTTGCGCAAAAACGCATCCACATGACCAAAGCTCAGGCTGGCAAGTTCTATGACGTGCACGCCGAGCGCCCGTTCTATGACGAACTGTGCGAATTCATGTCGTCGGAACCGGTCATCGTTCAGGTTCTGGAAGGTGAAGGCGCCATCGCAAAGAACCGCGAAGTCATGGGCGCAACCAACCCCGCAGACGCAGCGCCGGGCACCATCCGCGCCGAGTTTGCTGAATCGGTCGGCGAAAACTCGGTCCACGGCTCAGACGCACCGGAAACTGCAGCGGTTGAGATCGCGTATTTCTTCTCGGGCATCGAACTGGTTGGCTAAACCGCCGTCAGATCGGAATGAACGGGCCGCATCCCATCCGGGTGCGGCCTTTTTTCTTGGTCAGAGTTGTTTGAGATCATTCGGAGCGATGCGCACGCCGATTGCATCCAACTCGGACACCATCTGGCTTTCGGGGGCTGCGCTTGTTGTGGCCTTGATCGCGTCGAACCGTTCGCGCAAAGCCTTCTTTTCTTCGCCTTTGCAATCGTTCCAGGGGCGGCCCTGCAGGCCCATCACCAACACATAATACCCAATGAAATGCGGTTTGGTTCCTGCAGCCAACAGCCGAGAATAGGCCGCGTCTGGCCCCAACGCGCGCAGGTCTTGCGCGGAATGGATGCCGGCGCGCGCGCAGGCCTGTTCATAGGCCGGACCAAGGTTGCGAATGGATGAGACGGGATCAGACATAGCGCCGTTCTACCCGGGCAATCCGGGACTGTCACCCGTGTTGACTTGTTCGAACCGGCGCTCTGCGTTAGGCCTTGGGGCAGAGGGCCTGACCATGGACCAAACCGATATTGCACTGGCAATACAGACATTTGATCTGACAAGCCCGCCCGACGGGTTTGTCGATGACCCGTTTCCGTTTTACGACGCCTTGCTAAAACACGCGCCGGTTTTGCCGCAGCCCGACGGCTCGGTCCTTGTATCGCGCCATGCGGATCTGGATCGGATCTATCGCGATACCAGCTTGTTTTCTTCGGATAAGAAATCCGCGTTTGGGCCGAAATTCGGGGTTGGATCGCCTTTGTTCGAGCATCATACGACCTCGCTGGTGTTCTCTGACCCGCCGCTGCACACCCGTGTGCGCAAGATCATGACATCCGCCCTGACGCCGCGCGCCATTGCCCGGATGGAGCCTGGGTTGGTCGCAACGGTTGACGCCTTGCTGGATCAGATATCCCGGCAGGCGCAAGTCGATCTGATCCAGGATTACGCGGCCACCATCCCTATACAGATCATCGGCAATCTGCTGGATATTCCGATGGACGAGCGTGCACCGCTGCGCGAGTGGTCACTGGCCATTCTGGGCGCGTTGGAGCCTTCGCTGAATGATACGCAATTGGCGCGGGGTCACGCCGCAGTCATCGAGTTCAAGGAGTATCTTGCCGATCTGGTAGCGCGCCGCCGGGCCGTTCCCGGCGACCCGGAAACCGATGTGCTGACACGGCTGATCCGGGGGGAGGGTGTGGATGAAAAACTCAGTGAGATCGAGCTGCTGCAGAACTGCATATTCATCCTGAATGCGGGGCACGAAACGACGACCAACCTGATCGGAAATGGCCTTACCTTGCTGAATGATCACCCCAAACAACGAGAATTGCTGGTGGATCGCCCCGATCTGATCCCCTCGGCAATTGAGGAAATCCTGCGCTACCGTTCACCCAATCAATTCGGCAACCGGGAAACGACCGATGCCGTCCAGCTTGGTGGTTTGCGCGTTCCCAAGGGCGCCAATCTGCACCTGTGCATCGGTGCCGCGAACCGGGATCCAGCGGCGTTTGATCGCCCGGACCATTTCGATGTTACCCGCAAACCAAACCGGCATCTGGCCTTTGCCGGTGGTCCCCATGTGTGTGTCGGACTGACCCTGGCCCGTATGGAAGGACGCATTGCCATCGGGCGGTTTCTGGATCGCTTTCCGGGTTATCGGGTTGCAACCAAACGCCAACGTGGCGGGCGCATCCGGTTTCGCGGCTACAAGGCACTGCCAGCCAGCCTTTAGCGCAACATGCATAAACTCAAGGCTTGAACGGGAAGAGGATTCGAGATTTCGTGGCGTCAAACTTTCATAGGAACGAAGATGCCCACGATCAGGGCCATTGAAGATCGGAGCAATGTCCTGAAAATCTTGCAGACATTGGTCAGGGACTTTCCAGACAGGGCCAAAAAGGGTTGAGCATGGCAGATACATCCGGCGATTTGTTCGTCATACCCGGTGCGCTTGATTTAGACGCTTTGGGGCAGATCCTCGGCAGCATGTCTTTGCAGGTTGCGTCGATTGGCCCGGCAAAGCCATTTACCATTTTGGATTGCCACGACCAGTCGTTGCGAAAATCAGGAAGCCTGCTGATCGAGATTGGGCGTAAGATGCGCCTGCTGCAACCGGATGTGCAATTTTTCATTCAGGGCGGTGGAGGCCAAGGAAAGTTTGTGCAGGACCTGCCACCCGGGCCTGTCCGAGATGCGCTTGGCGGGTTTCCCCGGTTGCGCGCGCTGACCGAAATTGGCGGCGGAATGGTGGACTCCAGCGGGCTGATCGTACTCGACGAATTGCAGAAAACTGTGGTTCGTGGATTTGTGATTGTCTTGCGGTCCGATGCCGGGCAGGTGTCGTTGGTTTCGATCCTAAGACTGCGGGGATACGACCGCGATTACCACGCCGTCAGGAAAGCTCTGACTGTGTTGTCTAAGCCGGATCGCGGCATGGAACCGGCGTTTCGCAGCGTGTTTCCCGACATGGTTCCCTATCAGGCCAAGCCGGTGGTGCCGTTGGGCAAACAGGAACCCGCCGCGCAGGCCGCAAGTGATATCATTCGCACATTCCTGAGTGTTGCGCGCCGGAACGAACCCGGAGTGATCGCCGATATCGACACCGAATACCTGCATGATTACCGCGTGTCCCTGCGCCGCATCCGCTCGGTTCTGAGCCTGTTCAAGGGCGTGTATTCCGATGGCGAGACCGCGCAGATGAAACAGGTCTTTTCCGATTTGATGGCACCCACAGGACGCCTTCGCGATCTGGATGTCTATCTGTTGGAAAAAGACAGGTATTTCAATTTGGTGCCGCCGATCCTTCATGCTGGTTTGAACGAAATGTTTGACCGGTTCGAAAAAGAACGCGCGCGCGCTTTGACCCGTCTGTCTCGCCGATTGCGCAGTGCGGAATACGATGCCTTGATGTGCGAATTAACCACGCGATTTGACGATCCTGCGCAGCTTGAGAGCGGCCCGAATGCCGAACTGGGCGCTTATCAATATGCCCGCACGTTGATCTGGAAGCGATATCGCAAGGTCTGCAAACTGGCGCGCAGCATCTCGCCGGACACCCCGGACGAGGTGGTTCACGATCTGCGCATCCATTGCAAAAAACTGCGCTATCTGATGGAGTTCTTTTCTCCGCTATTTGACGCAAGGGCATTCAAAACGATCATCAAGCCATTGAAAAAGCTGCAGGATAATCTGGGCCTTTTCAATGACTATTCAGTCCAGCAAGAGGCGCTGCTGGCTTTTGTCGATCAGCAAGTTTCGCGCGCGGGTCAGGTCGACGCGAAGCTTGGTTTGGCAGCGGGCGGTTTGATTGCTGTTCTGAACCAGAGGCAGCACGACGAACGGGGCCGCGTCATCTCGAATTTTCAACATTTTGACAGCCCCGATACCCGTCGGCTGTTCCGCACCCTGTTTCACACACCGGAGGATTGAGGAATGAAGGTCATTGCCTGTTACAGCAACAAGGGTGGTGTCGGCAAAACCGCGACCTCGGTCAACCTGGCCTATGCCTGTGCCAAGGCGGGGATGCGGGTTTTGCTGTGCGATCTGGACCCGCAAGGCGCGTCAGGATTTTACCTGCGCGTCAAACCTTCGAAAAAACTGACCGAGGCGCGGTTTTTCGAGGACGTCAAACGCTTTACCAAGTCGATCCGGGCCAGTGATTTCGATCGTCTGGATGTGCTACCCGCAAACATGACCTATCGTGATTTCGACGTGTTCCTGTCCCGGATGCGAAACAAGAGATCGCGGCTGAAAAAGGCGTTGAAATCTGTGGGTGGCGATTACGACCTGATCGTTCTGGATTGCCCGCCGAACTTTTCAACCTTGTCGGAAAACATTTTCAGGGCGTCCGACATGATCGTGGTTCCGGTGATCCCAAGCACTCTGTCCGAGCGCACGTTCGAGCAGTTGGTCGGCTTTTTTGAAGAACACAAATTGCCCAAGAAAAAGCTGCGCGCCTTCTTCTCGATGGTGCAGCGGCGCAAGACCATGCATCTGGATACGATGACGACCATGC
The DNA here is from genome assembly GCA_963422555.2 of uncultured Ruegeria sp. Taxonomy (GTDB): domain Bacteria; phylum Pseudomonadota; class Alphaproteobacteria; order Rhodobacterales; family Rhodobacteraceae; genus Ruegeria. Next base: position 34,444 of record CAXXPZ010000104.1, on the reverse strand, counting down.
GCAAGCAGCACCGCAAGCGGTTCCTGAAAGCTTGCATCCCGTTTTCTGCCGATATCGAACGGATGGGCCTGCACCGCGCCCCGGTAGTGACCTATGCCGGGCGCAGTGTGGCCGGTCAGGCCTACAAAGCGTTGTTTAAAGAACTGAATAAAGGGTTGGACTCATCCAAATGAGTATGGAAATCGAACGCAAGTTTCTGGTCGCGACGATGCCGGATTTGGCGGCGGCCAGCAAGGCGGTCGTGCGTCAGGGATACCTGACTGCGCCCGACGACTCGACCGAGCTGCGCCTGCGTCAAAAAAACGACGCGTATTACCTGACCCTCAAGGGCAGCGGTGACATTGCACGGGTCGAGCGCGAAGCCGAAATTTCAGCCGAACAGTTTGAAACCTTTTGGCCGGAAACCGATGGGCGCCGGGTAGAAAAGGAACGCTATACCGGGGCGTTGCCGGATGGGCATATTTTCGAGCTGGATGTGTTTCTGGGCGATCTTGCCCCGTTGCGTCTGGTCGAGGTTGAATTCACATCCGAGGCCGAGGCGCGCGCATATGTGTCGCCCGACTGGTTTGGCGCGGATGTGAGCGAAGACAAACGCTATAAAAACAAGACTATGGCGATCAAAGGCATCCCTGCCTAGAGCGAACGCGCCAGTTTCAGCGTGGTTTCCAACCCGGGCTGGCAATTGCGCGCCACAAAAGCGCCGCCGTGCATATGCGAGATGGCGGCGACCAAAGCCAGCCCCAGGCCCGCGTTTCGTTGTGTGCGGGCCGGGTCCAGCGTGACAAAGGGCATCTGCAGGCGCGCCAGATCAGCCTCGGGCACGCCGGGGCCGCGATCACGGACGCTGAGCAGGGAAAAAGGGCCGTCTTCGCGAATGCCGATTGTGATGGTGGAACCATGCGGCGCGTATCGCATCGCGTTTTCCAGCAGGTTGGACAGGGCCTGCGACAGCAGCGGACGGTGGCCCTGAATCGGTTCGGCGGCGCCAATAACATCAAGCTGGATGCCCTGATCGGACGCGACGGGTTCATAAAGTTCAACCACATCCTCGACCAATTGCCGCAGGTTCACTGGTTCGAACTGTTCCCGACCCAACCCGGCCTCGGCCCGTGAAATCTCGGTCAGTTGGGTCAGAACACGCAGAACATGGTCGATCTCACCCGTGGCGCGGGCCATGTCGACCTCGCGCTCGTCATCCGTTTTTCCCGGCTCTGACAGCGCCTCGACCCGTTGACGCAGCCGCGACAGGGGTGAGCGCAAGTCGTGAGCAATGGAGTTTGAGGTCGTGCGCAGATTGCTGATCAGATCTTCGATTCGGTCCAGCATGTTGTTCAGGGTGCTTGCCACCTGATCGAATTCATCGCCGGTGCCGCGCAACGGCATCCTTAGCGACAGATCGCCCGAGACGATGTTATCCGCCGTATCAGCAAAATCCTTGAGGCGGGAAAAGACCAGACGCGTCAGCAGCCAGCCGGTCAGCAGGCTAAGCGCAAAGGCTGTGAAAAGGGCAAGCGCCACTGACCGCAACAGGATACGATCAAATTGCTGCCGAGCCAAAGCATCCCGACCGACCAACAGGCGTTCGCCGCCGGGCAGGCGGATCGAGGCGGCAGAGATCGGGACATATTCGTCAGTGTCGCCTTTGCGCAGTTGCAATTCGACCCAACCGCTTCCGGCCACAACGCCATCGGGCCAGCGCACCAGATTACCAGCCAGTTTTGTTCCTTGCCGACCGGTCAGCAGGTACAGCGCATCACGATCTGCGGCAGTGGGCAATCGCCGTTCGATCGCGTTCATCAGGCCAATCACCCCGCGTCGTTCGTATTCATCGGATAGACCCGTCAACTCTGCCGAAACCACCGAGCGGGTTTCGCTGGCAATCGTGCGGTTGGCGGTGACATAGACCATGGCCAGAATGGCCGCCGTCAGCAATGTGCTCAGGACCATGCTGGCCAGAACCAGCCGGGTTCTGGAATTCCTGAGCGAAAGCAGAACGTTATGCATCCGATACCATATATCCGGCGCCCCGGACGGTTTCAATCATCGGATCGGCCCCATCTTCGTCCAACTGACGGCGCAGCTTGGAGATGTGGACATCCACCACGTTTGTGTTGGGATCGAAATGATAGTCCCACACTCCTTCCAGCAGCATCGTGCGGGATACGACACGATTTTTTCGACGCAGGAAAAATTCCAGGATCTGAAACTCGCGCGGGGTCAGGGTGATCTCGCGGCCTGAGCGTGTGACCTTGCGGGTCAGCAGGTCCATTTCAAGATCGCGGCAGGTCAGGCTGGGCGTCTCTTCCGATTCCTGCGGACGGCGCAGCAGAGCCTCGATCCGGGCGTGCAGCTCCTGAAACGAGAACGGCTTGACCAGATAATCGTCTGCACCCGCGCGCAACCCTTTGACCCTCTCGTCAACCGCGCTCATGGCGGTCAGCATCAGAACCGGGGTTTTGACACCGGCGGCCCGCATTGACTTGATCAGCGACAAACCGTCCAGCCCGGGCAGCATCCGATCCAGCACGACCGCGTCAAATCCGCCATCGGTGGCATGGTACAACCCCTCGCGACCATCCGAGGCTACCTCGATCACGTAGCCTTCCTCGCTAAAGCCCTTGGCGATGAAGTCGCGCGTGTCTTCGTCATCTTCAACGATCAACAGCCGTCTACTCATGGTCGGGGCTCCTTTTACTCGTGATATAAGCATAGTCTCTCTCTTAAAAAAACAGGCCGGGTGCGCTGCCGCACCCGGCCGTTCCGACAGCGCGTGGACAATCCGAGATGGCCGGAACAAGTGCGCCAGATTTCCCCATCATGAGGCGCACTTGGGTTTCGTGTCAGGCGATCTCGACCGCGACAAAGATCTGGTTGCCGCCACGATTGATCAGCAGCAGCGCCGGATCGGTCTTTTCGCTTTCCAGTGCCGTCTTCAGAGCATCCGGGGTTACCGTGTCCTGATCGCCCAGCCGCACGATGACGTCACCACGCTGCAATCCGGCCTTGGCCGCAGGGCTTTCTGGCTGCAGATCGGTCACGACCACGCCGTCCACGGTTTCCGACATGCCCATTTCGGCACGTGCGGTTTCCGTCAACGGTGCAACGGTCACGCCCAACGACGTGCCTTGGAATTTGTCGTCAACGGTGCTGTCGATCTGGGCTTCGGCCGCCTGATGCTGGCCGATAGTCAGTTCGACTTGCTGTTCCTTGCCGTCCCGCAGAACGGTCAGAACGCTATCTGAGCCCACCTTGGTGGTTCCGACAAGGATCGGCAGATCGCTGCTGGAATCGACAGGATCGTCATTAAAGCTGAGGATCACGTCGCCCTGTTGCAGGCTGCCATCCGCCGGGCTGCCGTCCACCACGTCCGAGACCAGCGCGCCCGTGGTCGCATCAATACCCAGTGCGGCCGCCAGTTGCGGGCTGACATTCTGGATCGATACACCCAGCCACCCACGGCTGACCTGACCATCATCGCGCAAATCTGCGGTGATGTGCTCAACGATGTTCGAGGTCACGGCAAAGCCAAGACCGACCGACCCGCCACTGGGTGAATAGATGGCCGAGTTCACGCCGATCACTTCGCCGTGCATGTTGAACAGCGGACCGCCCGAATTGCCTTTGTTGATGGCTGCATCCGTCTGGATGAACTCGGCATAGGGACCTTCGGAAATGTTGCGCTCTTTGGCTGAAACGATCCCGGTGGTCACAGTCGAGCTGAGGCCGAAGGGATTGCCGATGGCCACGACGTCTTCGCCAACACGGATCACGTCGCTGTCACCAAGCTGAACCGCCTGCAGGTTCTCGCCCGCGTCGATCTTGAGAACAGCGATGTCTGTCAGCGGGTCGGTGCCGATGATCTCAGCCTCGAATGTGCGATCGTCGCTCAGGCGGACGGTCACGGTGGTGGCGTTGTCGACAACATGGTGGTTGGTGACGATATAGCCCTCTTCGTCCAGCACGAATCCGGATCCCAGACCCTGACCCGGGCCGCGTTCAGGCATCTGGAACCCTTCGGGCCCACCAAAACGTTCGAAGAATTCACCAAAGGGATGACCCTTGAAATCAAAGTCCTGCCCACGAGCCGGGGCGGGGGCAGCTTTCTGTTCCGCGATTATAGTCACCACCGAGGGTGAGACGGTTTCGACCAGATCGGCCAGCGCCTCGTCCGCCATCGAGGGCAGCGCGGTGGTGGCCAGCATGGCTGCGCCAAGGGCTCCGACCCCGATCCAGTTGGATGTGCGGGGGAAAAGCAGTGAGGATTTACGGATGCTCATTATGACTCCTGTCTGATTTGGCGGTTCGATCCGCGCTTGGGAACAGGAGATGGCGCCAAAGTGTTGGAAGAACCTGAGCAAAAGATTAAGAAACCTTAATTTCGCCACTTTCCGGGGGTTTTGTGCCGCTGCGCAGCATCGCGCGAATAGACAGAATCACGCCGGTCGTCAGGGGGGCGAATCGGTGGATTGTTGCCGATTTTGATGTCAAAGGGCCGAAAGCATTGAATTGAATCAAATTTGGTAACTGCCCAGGTGGTCTGACTGCGACGATTTGAATCGGGCCATGCGGGTTATTTTTGTTTCTTGGTTAGCGTTTCTGTGACTCGATAGGCGTATGGATACTGCTCACCTGACCCGCAGCCGGCTTGCGACCTTCTCAAAGTCAAATCTGATTGATCTGGTCATTGTTCTGGCGGAGCAGAACGCGGCCTTGCGCACCAAGATCGAGAGGCTTGAAGAGCAGATCGCGGATATCACCGAACAAAACGCCCAACTTTTCAAGCAAAACGTAGATCTGGAGAAGGCCAACAAAACCCTCGCACAGCGCGTAGAGGACCTGGAGCGCCGCCTTGGGCTTAACAGCTCAAACAGCGGCAAGCCTCCCTCAAGCGATGGGCTGTCGAAGCCTGCGCGCAAGAAGCGAACCAGAAGTTTGCGCGGGTCCTGCGGGCGCAAGTCCGGAGGTCAGCCCGGCCATCCCGGCAAGACGCTGCGCCAGACCTCGACGCCGGAGCAGATCATCGATCACTACCCACACATCTGTCCGGACTGTAAGCACAGGCTGTCTGGCGTTGTTTGCGACCGGTATGTGAGGCGACAGGTCTTTGACCTGCCACCCCCACCGCCGCTTATTGTCACTGAGCACAGGGCGCGTGTCTGCGTCTGCCCGGCCTGTGGCACCCGGGTGCAGGCCACGTTTCCCGCAGGGGTGAACGCCCCGGTGCAGTATGGCGACAACCTTGCCGCCATGGCGAGCTATCTTCAAACCCGGCACTGCATCCCTGACAACCGCCTGACGCAGATATTTTCCGACCTTCACGGGGTCGACATTTCCGCAGCAACGCTGGCGTCGCTCGTCGCCAGAACCGCGGCTGTAATGCGGCCCGTTGTCAACAGGATTCAAGCGTTGTTGTGCGGCCCAGACGTTGCGGTGAAGCACATGGATGAGACCGGCCTGCGCATCAACGGCAAGACCCGGTGGCTCCACATCCTGTGCTCACCAGACTTGAGCCATTTCCGGATTGGCCGTAGCAGAGGCGATGTGACGCAGGAGGTGACCGGAAGTGTCGTTCACGACAACTGGGCGTCCTACAGAAAGATCCCCGGAGTGCGTCACGCCTTATGCAACGCCCATCACCTTCGGGAATTGCAGGCTTTGATCGACATTGAGAAAGAGCCATGGGCCACGGAGATGCGCTCCATTCTGCTGGACGCCAAAACAGCCGCAGACAGGGCGCGAGACCGGAATTCCCGCGCGGTGGTGCCCGCCCGGATTGCTGCCATCGAACGCCGATATGACGCATGTTGCCAGACGGCCATCCGGATGCACGAGGCGCTTCCCCCGCTGGTCCCGGACAAGGTCGGCAAAACGCGGCGAGGCAAACCAAAGCGCAGGATCGGACATAATCTCGCGCTGCGGATGCAAACCCGCAAAGAAGAGGTTCTGCTCTTCCTCAACGACCTGAGTGTGCCGTTTACAAACAATGAAGCCGAAAGGGACCTTCGCATGACCAAGGTCCGTCAAAAAGTGTCGGGATGCTTCCGAACTCACGTCGGCGCAGAAAACTTCTGCACGCTTCGAACCGTCATTGAGACGGCGCGCAAGCAGGGGTGGAGCATACTCGAAACCTTGAGAACTCTCCCCGATCAACTCATCCTGAACCTCAAACCATGCTGACCAATTCCGGGCTTGTCAGGTCGTTGTAGTTGGAGAGTTACTCTGACTACAGTTGACCGCCGCGCGGAGGCTGGCTGCAATGCTAGTGGCCTCTGGCACAGCGTCTGCCACTTCAAGTAAGCGCTTGATTGCAGAGATGTCGTTCGCATATTGCTGTCTTCGTCTGGTGTAGCTATCGCGGGTCTTGGTGCAGATGAGCGTATAAGGACTACCCTTGCGTTCAGTTTCACAACTCAAATCCGCACCCGCTCTTTCGATCACGGACCGCAGATGCGACCGCAACTCCCTTCTCACTGGAATTCGATGTGTGGTTGTAACCGGATCTGCACAAAATCGAACAAGTTCGGCACAGTATTCGCACCCGCACCCCAAGTCATTTGAGCTAACGACCCAATCGGTCGGTTCAGGAGGTGTGGTACGACTGCGAGCCAGCAGGACGTTGGCCGAGTGCCGCCAAAACCGCGCGAATGCCTCACTTTCTGATGCCTGCGCGTGAAACGACGTGCCCAATTTTGCCAGAACGGGTGGCAAGGTGCGATCAGGCGGCACGATGTCGGGCGCGTTGACAAGATTGCCAACCACCCCAGCAAGGCTGCTTTCCAAATCAAAACTCCAGGCCAACTGAAAAATTTCCCGGAGCGTGCGTTCAGGCAAAGGCGTGGCAGACTGTCGACGCGACCCGTACCAAAATGGCTCTGCGTTTTTTGGCCGGTGTACGTTGAGCGCGACCGGTATCTCCGAACAAAGGTGCTTGATAAGATCTTTCAGTGCATTCCGCGTCATGACTTTCTGCCCCTGATCACTTGCCTCACTCAGGCCCATGACCAGATTTATGACAGCTTCTGGCTGCTCTGTGCATTGTGCGCTAACAAGGCCAAGAAGCCGCTTCAGCATGTCTTTTTCAGCCAATTCCGATGTTGCTTCAATCAGTGCGGCTTTGAGACCCGGTCCGTAATACGGTATCACAACCCGATCGAGAAATAATTCCGTTGCTTTCCGACTTCCGATACGACAAAGCCGTGACAGCATTACTGCGCCGCTCTCTTGCCACTCATCCCGGTCCGAGTAATGCAAGACTTGGGGCGCTGGCCAAGCTTCAGCAATTTCAGCCGCAATGGTGTCAAGCGACAAATCATTCCCGTCAGAGGTCGCAGCGCGTTGCTCAGACTGTACAAAAAGGACGGAAAGCGCCTTGGCACCGGCTTGGGCAAGAACACGAGGGCCTTCTTTAGCAGGCCAAAGAACAAAGGCCGCGCTTCGATAGTGTCGCTCAACTGTGGCCCCCTCATTGCCGCTCGCCTCCGTCAAGCGATTCACGTCAGGTTCCCAATTTGTGATCCGTTCTGGTGGCATCAATTCGTTTTGCGCCAACGCCAGTTGGCCATAAGCGCTCGCGCCCAAATCGGGATGCACCCAATCATCAAGCTCACATCTCCGCTCAATGATATCATAGAGTTCGTATTCGTCCGCGCCGATGTCTTCGATTTCCCAGACATAGTCCCGCCCAAGGTAGGCAGCGGCGGCATATTCATCAACATGCACGATGGCCGCGTGGAGGGAACAGTCAGCCTGTGCCGCAGCTGCAATCAAAGCACGCCCAACCGTTGCATCCGTGTTTTTTAGGGTTTCAAACGACAGGCCTGCGATGCTGTAATCATGCTCGAGAAGCCAGACAAGTTTTTCAGGCGCGTCCGACGTTGCGAAGCAGTTTTTGATCTCCTTCGCAATCTGACCCATAAGATCTGCATAGTTCGGTGCCGAGGTGGCCACATTTTGACCCGGAGTGAGAACCAAATTGTAAACCAGACAGGCGCGATGACCTTCTGTCACAGGCCTAATTTCATGTTCGCAATCAGCATAAAAGGCCGCAAAAACCAGTTCGGAAGGATCGTTGCTACACATTTCGACAATCGTCTCTCGACCGCGATGGCGGATGATCAGTTCGCCCCCTTTCCCTGCAACCGGTAGTGAAACGACCAAGGTCGCCACCATGCCGGTAACCTTCTCGGTATCACGGTGCGGCGCAAAAAAACCGCCTTCCTCGTAAACGAGGATTTTGTAAAGTTCCGCGTCGACAGCTTCCGGCGGGTAGCCGAGGCCTTCGGCCGCACGGTTGAGGATGCGATTGAATGTTTCGCCTCAGGTTTCTCCTCCTACGCTGATTTGATCTGGCGAAACCTGCCAACAGTCACGAACGGACCTGTCCAAAATTGTTTCTGCGCCGCGTCCATATGGTGCGCGTTCACCAAGTGTGATCAAGTCCTGTAATTGTGCCGGTTGGAGAGGGAATGCGAGGAGGCCTGTCGTGTGGTTCCAGATGCGAGGCATTGGGGTAGGAAACCGCCCATACACACAATAGTCGCCCGGTCGGTCGATCATCGAGATCAGTTCGGAAAGGGCTGACAGCCGCTCATCGAAAGTAAAGTAACCGCCGTCCACATCACTGGCATAATAGCTCATTGATCGCTGACCCCCAAATTGTCATCTCAGGTTTCTATGCAATCTGTTACCCCAAACTTCTGAAATTCGGCAATGCGCCTTTCCGACATTTCAGGACGATCCCACGATGATTTTGGTTGATTCTTGCCGATGCAGCGCTCGACCACCTCGTCCGCAAAGAATGTCATATTGAATTCAGTCAGAGGGGTAGCTGGGTAGTTACCAAATTTGTTAACAAAGAAAACGCCCAAATCCACCCCGAAAAATGACTCAATTACAGGTTGTGAGCGACTCGCGTTGGACACCCTTGACTCGCGGGAGAACGCCGGGATTTCATAATGATACAGTATTTTCTGGACTTCCGAGGCATGGGGCGATCAAGCCTTACCTAGCGTAACTCAACTTTAACGAGATACTTGACAGACGCGTTGTTGCGATTTTGCCAAACTGATCCCGTCAAAATTAACCCTTCTAGCAAATTTTACGTTGTTTGAACGCAACTGATGGGCGACGATGTAATTGCCCAAGTGAGGGGGGCCTAAGACACTAGGGGGTGTCGAAGGCACATCTCAGTCTCCATAGCGCGGAGCGGCATGTTAACGAGGGGGTCTTGTTTAGGTTCTGCAGCGGAAAGGTCAGTAGGTCGAATAGGCTGAATGGCTGCGCTTGTTGAGATTGGTGAAAGTGGTAGTCCTGTTTTTGGGCAGCGGCCTGGTCTAACGACCGGGCCGCGTTACGTTTGGGCGAGTCAAGCTAGCGTATGCGGTTCGCCCGCCACGTCACCCAATCTTCGGGCGTATCCAGATCCAGCAGTGCGTTCTGATCCGGTAGCCGGTGCTGATGCACCTTGCCCCTGCAGCTTTTAACAACCTCCTGCGCACCTCCGTCCCCCGTCAGTGCTTCCAATCGACCAAACAGGGACCGGTCGAATATCACCGGGTGGCCCGGATTGCCGTCCTGCGTGGCCCCGCGCCAGATCAGGTTTTCCGGATGGGTTTGCATCGACGCGACAACGGCCAGCAAATCATCGCGGGTCAGGTCGGGCAGGTCCGACAGCAGAACCATCACGGCTGCAGCACCCTCTGGAACCTTAGTCAGGGCACCGCGCAGGCTGGCATTCATCCCTTCTGCCGCGTCAGCTATTGCCACCGGCTGCACGTCCAATCCTTGCAATGCCCCGTATCGCGGATGAGGGGCCCGGGGTAGGGCGGCGATGACCGGACCAACCGCCTGGGCGTTCTGCGCCATGTGGCGCAACAGCGGAATCTGTCCGACCGGTTGCATCAGCTTGTCCAGACCGCCCATGCGACTGGATTGACCGGCTGCCAGCAGGATGACTGGGATCTGTTTCATTGCGCCACCATGGCGCCCCTGAAACCGGTTGTCATCCCCGCATTCGGGCGCCGTCCGGGTCGAACAATGGTGTCGAAATTACCTTAGCCTTGCGCATCTGCCCAAGGATCTCGATCTCGACGTCCAACCCGTCGGATATGCTGCCGGTCGGTAAGAATCCGATTGCCACGGATTTCTGCGCATAGTGGGAATATCCGCCCGAAGTGCAGAACCCCACAACGGCACCGTCCAACCAGATCGGTTCATACGCGTTCACATCCGCATCCGCGGCGTCCACTTCGAACGCAACCAGTTTTCGAGCAGGCCCCGCTGTTCGCTCGGCCTCAGCAGCGGCGCGTCCGATGAAATCGGTGTTCTTGGAAAACGCAATGAAACGATCCAGGCCCGTTTCAGCGGCTGTGTAATCCGGCGAGAACTCCCGCATCCACGAGCCAAAGAATTTATCCAGACGCAGGCTCATCATTGCGCGCATCCCGAACGGGACCATGCCGTGCGTTTGCCCAGCCTGCCACAGCGTCCACCAAAGTTGGCGTTGGGCCATGGGATCACAGTAGATCTCGAATCCCAGATCGCCGGTGTAGCTGACCCTTTGAATCGTGCAATCGGACATCCCGATGGTCATACGGCGCACATCCAGGAATTTGAAATCCGAAATGTCCTGGCGGGTACATTCGGCCAGCACCTTCGCCGCATTGGGGCCTGCAATCTGAAAACCGTTAAGCTGATCGCTGATGTTTTCGACCCGCGCATCTGCCTGCGCGTTCTGCTGGAACCAGCGCATGTGAAAGGCCTGACTGCCGTAAGATGCAGTTAGTTGAAACTCGGTCTCGTTCAGGCAGGAAACGGTGAAATCCCCGATCAGCTTACCCTTGGGCGACAGCATCGGCGTCAGGGACAACCGGCCCGGTTGCGGGATACGACCGGCCATGATCCGGTCCAGCCACGCACGGGCACCGGGGCCGGTGATCCGGTATTTACCGAAATTGTGAACCTCGTTGACGCCAACGCCATCGCGCACGGCCCGCACTTCGCGCCCGGTGGCATCAAAGGCGTCTGAGCGGCGGAATGAAGGGGTTTCGAAATCCGGCTCGCCGCTCTGCGCGAAGTAATTCGGCACTTCCAGCCCGTATTGCTGACCCCAGACTGCGCCCAGGTCGCTGAAGATGTCGTACATCGGGGTCGTGCGGTTTGGCCGCGCGGCGGGCAGTTCTTCGTTCGGATAGGCGACGCTGAACCGTTTCTGATAGTTCTCGATCACCTTGGGGTGGGTGTAGCCGGGGCTGATCCAATCGCCGAACCGGGCCACATCCATGGCAAAGACATCACGTTCCGGCTCGCCTTCGATCATCCATTGTGCCAGCGTCAGACCCACGCCGCCGCCCTGACTGAACCCAGCCATCACGCCGCAAGCCGACCAATAGTTCCGCATCCCCGGCACAGGCCCGACCAGAGGGTTCCCGTCCGGCGCAAAGGTGAACGGGCCGTGGATCACCGATTTCACGCCCGCCTCGGCCAGCACGGGAAAGCGTTTATACGCGAACTCGATACTGTCGGTGATCTTGTCATAGTCGTCGGGCAACAGCTCGTGCCCGAAAGTTCACGGCGTGCCGTCAACAGCCCATGGCTTGCAGGGCTGTTCATAAAACCCGATGCACAAACCGCGACCTTCCTGCCGCAGATAACTTTCACCGGCGGGGTCCATCACATGCGGATGCTCGCCGCCCGCGTCGATGATTGCCTCGATCTGCGAGATCGAATCTGTCACCAGATACTGATGCTCCATCGGGTGCAGCGGGAAATAGATGCCCGCCATTGCGCCAACCTCGCGCGCCCAAAGGCCACCTGCATTGACCAGATGTTCGGCGTGAATGGTCCCTTTGTCGGTCACAACGTCCCAAGTGCCGTCAGCGCGCTGTGTGGTCTCGCGCACCATGCAATGGGTTTCGATGGTTGCGCCGCCCATCCGAGCCGCCTTGGCATAGGCATGGGTCGTGCCGGACGGGTCAAGATGCCCGTCCAGCGGATCATAAAGCGCGCCGATTATGCCGTCCGTGTTGGTGATCGGCGCGATTTTTTTGATCTCATCGGGGCCGACGATTTCCGTCTCAAGCCCCATGAACCTGTGCTTGGCCCGTTCGGCCAGCAGCATATCGAACCGGTCCTGATTGTCGGCCAGCGTTACGCCGCCGACATGGTGCAACCCGCAAGACATGCCGGTGATCTCTTCCAGCTCTTTGTACAGGCGGATCGTGTAACCCTGTAGCGCGGCCATGTTGGTGTCGCCATTCAGCGTGTGAAACCCGCCCGCCGCGTGCCAGATCGAGCCGCTGGTCAGCTCGGACCGTTCCAGCAGCATCACATCGGACCAGCCCAGCTTGGTCAGGTGATAAAGGACCGAGCATCCTACGACGCCCCCGCCGATGACGACGACTTGAGTTGTGGTTTTCACGTCGGCCTCCCGCTGTTTTGCAAAATCTGTCGCCGGATTGCGGGTTTTACTGTTCCGTTAGCGACAACACGTGTCGTTTGCTACGTTTTGCACCAGCCCTGCAGTTGCAAGGCCTTCTCTCGCAGCCAGAGGGCGTCAAACCCACCGGCCAGCCGGTAACCCTTGGCAAACAGATCCTTTGCACGATCTTCCGTCAGGGCGACATTGCCGAGCGGTATACGGGCAGCCATCGCCGCCGTTTCGATCCGATCAACTGCGGACAGAAAGGCGGGGTGATCGAATTGTCCCATCAGACCAAGTTCAGTGCTGAGGTCGAATTGCGCAATGACCAAAAGATCAACGCCAGGGACGGCGCAGATGGCCTCGATATTCTCCAGCGCCTCGACGGTTTCGATCAGCAGACAGCAGATCAGTTCAGGTTCGATCACCTGCGCGTAGGTCGGCAAGGATTGCCCCCAACGTGACTGCGCCAGAAATGGCCCAAAGCCCCGGGTTCCGTTTGGTGGATAGCGCAGGCTGGCCACGGCGGCCTTCGCATCGGACACCGTTCGGATCAGGGGAAAGACGATGCCTTCCGCCCCCAGATCCAGCACGCGTTTGACATCTGTCGGGTCGTTCCTGGCTACGCGGACCAGCGGCGCGCAATCGGTCCCCGCTGTTGCTGCGATCATGGCGTGGGCTGATGCGTAATCCACCGCGCCATGCTCCAGATCAATGATGACCGAGTCCACGCCGCAGGCAGCAATGGCCTGCGTTACAGTAGCCGAGGGGATGGTGCAGACAACCGAACTGAGCCGGTCACTGGTGTCGCGCAGTTTTCTTTTCAGGCTCGGCATCTTCGGGTTCCTGCTCGGGTGCGGTTGGGCCGTAACCTTGCAACCCTAGCAGTGGCTTATCGTCCAAGGATACAGAAACCTGCCGTCAGAGTGGGCGCACTTTCAGACCGGTAATCCGGTTGCCTTCGCGCGTCGTCACCTCAAACCGGAACCCGTGAAAGGAAAAAACCTGACCGACGGTGGGGATCATCTGTGCTTCGTGGATGACCAACCCGGCCACCGTGTTCGCTTCGTCATCCGGCAGCGTCCAGTCCAGCGCGCGGTTGACGTCGCGGATTGTCATGGCGCCTTCGACCAGAAACTGCCCGTCTTCCGTGCGGGTAACGGGCACCTCTTCGTCGATATCAAACTCGTCGGCGATCTCGCCCACGATCTCTTCCAGAATATCCTCAAGCGTGATCAGGCCGCGCAGCGAACCGTATTCGTCCACCACGAGGGCAAAATGGCTGTGCATCCGCAGGAATTCCCGCATCTGGTCATCCAGAGTGGTCGTTTCGGGCACAAAATAGGGGTCATTCGCCACCTTGGAGATGTCGAATGCCTTTAGCCGTTCGGACCCACCATCGGCGCCGCCAGCTTGCGCGTACATTGCGCGAAACAGGTCCTTGGCATGCACAACGCCCACGATATTTTCCGGCTCGTCACGAAACACTGGCAGGCGGGTGTGCTGGCTTTCCAGACATTGTTTGAGGATGGCCTCGGGCTCATCCTTGGCATCGATCATCTCGATGTTGGAGCGGTGAAGCATGATCTCTTCGACCGCCCGGTCGCCCAGATCCAGTGCGCCCAGAATGCGGTCGCGGTCTTCCTTTTCGACCACACCTTCGGAATGACCAAGTTGCAGGGCCCCGGCGATTTCCTCGCGCACGGCCAGAATGTTGCTGTCAGGATCGATTTTCACGCCGAACACACGCAACACGCCGCGGACCAACAGACGCACAGCGGCCACGACCGGTGAAAACACCGTCACGACAACTCCGATAACCGGTGCGACGGCCGAGGCGGCTTTTTCCGCGTTTGTGATGGCATAGGTCTTGGGCAGCACCTCGGCAAAGATCAACACCAGCAGGGTCATGACCAATGTGGCCAGCGCCACGCCACTTTCGCCAAACAGACGCGTGAACATTGCCGTCGCCAGCGAGGCCGCCAGAATGTTGACAAGGTTGTTGCCCAGCAGAACCGACCCGATCAGACGTTCATTGTCGTCGGTGATATCCAGCGCCTTTTGCGCCCCCCGCGATCCCTTGTCCGCCTGCGCCCTCAGCTTGCCCCGGGACGAGGCGGTCAGCGCGGTTTCCGATCCGGAAAAAAAGCCCGACAGTACGAGCAGAAGAAGAATGGAGCCGGTTGTAATCCAAAAAGCGCCATCTAGCAGAGAAGGGGTGGGTTCCATCGGTCCTTGAGTTGTCTTGTTTCTGCATCCGTTATGGGGGTCCGGCCCCCTGCGATCAAGGGGTTAGCCCTTGTCGGTGTCGTCATCTTTGGCCAACGGGTGGTGTTCCAGCACCAGTTCCGACAGGCGCTCGTCCAGAACATGGGTGTAAATCTCGGTGGTGGCGACATCGGCATGACCCAGCAGAGTCTGGATCGAACGCAGATCGGCGCCATTGGCCAAAAGATGCGTCGCAAAGGCGTGGCGCAGGGTGTGCGGCGTGACCTTGTCGGGGGATACGCCGCCCTCAACCGCCAGTTCCTTGACCAGCAGAAAGAACCGGTGGCGCGTCAGAAATCCGGACTTTCCGCGACTAGGAAACAGGAACCGGGATCGTTGCGCGCCTTTTGCGACGGCCTTGTCCTCGGCCTCGTCCCGCAGGGTCAGCCAGGTCGCCAGGGCTTTGCGTGCGGGCGGGGATAGCGGCACCATGCGTTCCTTGCCGCCTTTGCCCAGAACCAGCAACATGCGCGGATCGCCCCGGGCCGAGGATACGGGCAGCGACACAAGTTCGGTCACGCGCATCCCTGTGGCGTAAAGCAGTTCCATCAGGCAGGTATTGCGCACCTTGTCCGCCGTGCTGCGCCCGGTTCTGCGCGCGGCCTCCAACAGGCGGTCGACCTCGGGCACGTCCAGCGTTTTCGGCAGCCGTTTCTGACGTCCGGGACCCTTGATCTGAATGGCGGGGTTGGTGTCGCGCCAGCTTTCCTCGAACGCAAAGCGGTACAGTTGTTTGATCGCTGAAAGTCGCCGTGCCCGAGTCGAACGGGACAGACCCTGCGCATCGCAATCGATCAGGTACCCTTCGATCCGGTCCCGGTCAGCTTCGCCAAAATCCGATTTGTGACGTTCAAGCCAGGATGAGAAATCCTGCAGATCGCGGCCATAAGCCAGCAACGTGTTGGTTGCGGCGCCGAGTTCTGCGGCCTGCGCCTCAAGAAACGTTGAAATCCACAGATCCTGTGTGGCCGGCGCGAGCATGGTCAGGCTCCGTTCAGGATCATCAGCTGCAGCGCCGCGCGCCGGGCTGTGTCCTCAAGGCCCACACGGCGGAAAGCGGCGATTGCGGCGGTCAGGTCAACAAGATTGCCACGGGCACCATGGGCAAACAGGGTCATCGATTCCAAAATGGCCTCGCCCAGCTGATTGTTCCGCAACAAGGTGTCGATGTCTGACGGGATCGGCGGCGACCAGGCAAATCCTTCGGCCACCGCATCCGACAGTGGCGACGGCGACGATGCACTGCCTGGATCACCAAGGGCCAGCGCCGCCAGAAACTGGTTTTCAGCGGGGCCATCGGGGATTGAACGTGCCGCGTCTTCATAGATTTCCGACAAAAGCAGGATGCGCCAACGCAGGTTTTCGGCCTCGGCGTTCTTTAATGGCAAGTTGGCCAGTCTTTCGGCGAATAGCTCGGCAAACGGAACCTCAAGCCCGACGCCCTGCATCTGTCGCCAGACATTGGTGAGGCGTTTGGCAATGTCTGTGCGGTCCGCCGACTGAAGGGCGGTTTCGAATTTCTGAACCGCAGCCACACGATCCCAGACCGTGCCCGAGGCAGCAGGGGACCGTTCGGTGTAAAGCCCAAGCAACTGGTTGGGTGTCAGCGCCCCAATGCGGGTCAGGCGTTCCGCGGCCTCGATCTGAGCTTTCCACCCCGCGACGTCGCGCAGATCGGCATTGGCAAAGGCGCGTGGCAGCGATGCCGTGGGCAACCGCTCTCCAATCGCCTCAAACAGGCGAAAGGTCAGGGGATCGGGGTTTTCCGGCACCGGCAAGTATTCTGCGCCCTCAAACAGTTCGGGGCTTAGAAAGCGATCCAGCAGGGCCAGTTCGTCTGGCGGCAGAACTTCCAGCGCGTGGGTGGCCTCAAGCGTCAGGGCGGCAGACGCCCAGTCCCCCCGGCGCGCTTTGCAGAAAATCTGTGCCGCATAATCCCGCGACAGGCTCGGCTGCGCGATCAGCGCAGTGCAACTGCGATCTTCGTCCCCGGTCAACAGCGTTGCGTCGAACCATTGCCGGAACCGCTCTTGCGTATCGGTCGGCCCGGCCAGTTGCACCAGCGATTGCACCGGGTCGGCGGCGCCAAGTTGCATCAACCGATCCAACCTTGCCATCAACAGCGTGTCGCGCGTATCCGGCCCGGACGGTGGGCGGGCTTCGGACAGCAACAGGGTGAACAGCAGCCGTTGCAGCGCAGGGTTGGATTTCACCGGAACACGCTGGATCAGTTGTGCCAGCCGGGCGGGATCACTGCCCTGCCACATATCAACCGGCAGCCCGGTTACTGATGTGGCCACCAACCCAAGCGGCGGCGACAGCGCCTCAAGCGGGGTAACCTGAACATCGGGCTGCAACCCGGTCTGTGTGACAGGGGGTTCCAGCAGAACAGTCCCCGGCAGATTTTCCGGCGGGTTGGTCAACCAGTCGATGACCGATAGCGGCTCTTGGCTCTGAGCTTGCGCCGTTCCGGCCAGAAAAAGCGCCAGAAGGGCGGCTCTAGTCTGCATTTAGGATGACCGGCTCACGAATTTCACCTTGCGGCGCGGAAAAGTCCGCGCCGAAAAACGGCCCGATATAGGCATAGCCCACCAACCCGATGAAACACAGGCAGATGAGGTATAACAGGAACTTGATCAGACGGCCCATGGGTTAACGCTGCCTCAATTTTTGGTTTTGACCAAGTTATAACTGGCATTTTTTCCAAGATCACGTCATTCACGATGAAATGAGCGAAATTAAGCATAATGCACTGCCGGATAGACCAGCCCCGCGTTTTGATCTGCACAAAACAGTGGTTTTGGTCGGCATGATGGGCGCTGGCAAGACCGCTGTGGGCCGGGCGCTGGCCGTGCGGCTGGGTGTTCCGTTTCTGGACAGCGATGCCGAGATCGAATCGGCTGCGAATATGACCATCCCCGAGATTTTTGCGCGCGATGGCGAGGCGTTCTTTCGAACCAAGGAAAGTCAGGTCATTGCCCGGCTTCTGGACGAGGAAAAAGGCATCCTGTCCACCGGTGGCGGTGCCTTTCTGTCTGCTGGCAATCGCGACATGATTTCGGATCGGGGCACATCTGTCTGGTTGCGGGCCGATCTTGAGGTTCTGTGGAACCGGGTTCGTCACAAGGACACGCGCCCGTTATTACGGACCGCCGATCCGCATGCGACCTTGCGCGCGCTGTATGAGGCGCGGGTTCCGGTCTATGCCAAGGCCGATCTGGTGGCGGACTCGGATGGCGAGACCGCGATTGAGGATATGGTTGACCGGGTTTTGGCGGCGCTGATGACGCGCCCGGATGTTCTGGAACAAAAATAAATGCATCAAACCGTACATGTTGAGCTGGGCGATCGTTCTTATGATGTTGAGATCGGACCCGACCTGCTGAAACAGGCAGGCGCGCGCATCGCGCCGCTGTTGCCGCGCCCGCGCGTGGCCGTTCTGACCGACGAAACCGTCGCCGGGCTGCATCTGGAGGCGCTGCGCGACGGGTTGGGCGCAGCCGGAGTTGAGATGACGACGCTGGCACTGCCCGCCGGTGAAGCCACCAAAAGCTGGCCGCATTTCGAACGCGCCGTTGAATGGCTGCTGTCTGAAAAAATTGAGCGGCGGGACGTGGTTGTCGCATTCGGAGGCGGCGTCATCGGTGATCTTGCAGGCTTTGCCGCCGCCGTCATGCGTCGCGGGGTTCGGTTCGTGCAAATTCCGACCTCTCTGCTGGCGCAGGTCGACAGCTCGGTCGGGGGCAAGACCGGGATCAACGCACCGCAGGGCAAAAACCTGATCGGCGCGTTCCATCAACCCTCGCTGGTACTGGCCGATACTTCGGTTCTGGGCTCTCTGACGACGCGGGATTTTCTGGCCGGGTATGGCGAGGTGGTCAAATACGGGCTGCTGGGGGATGCTGAGTTTTTCGAATGGCTTGAAGTCAATGGCCCGGTCATGTCCTCAGGCGATATGGCGGCACGCGTGCAGGCGGTGACCCGATCGGTGCAGATGAAAGCCGATATCGTCGCGCGGGACGAGACCGAGCAGGGCGATCGCGCGTTGCTGAATCTTGGCCACACGTTCTGTCACGCGTTGGAGGCGGCGACTGGTTACTCTGATCGGTTGCTGCATGGCGAAGGTGTGGCAATCGGCTGCGCGCTGGCGTTCGAGCTTTCCTCGCGTCTAGGTCTGTGTTCGCAGGAGGACCCTAGCCGCGTTCGTGCGCATTTGCGGGCAATGGGGATGAAAACGGATCTGGCCGATATTCCGGGTGATCTGCCAGGGGCCGACGCGTTGGTCGATCTGATGGGGCAGGACAAAAAAGTAGTGGACGGGCAGCTGAATTTCATTCTGGCCCGCGGCATCGGGCAGGCCTTCGTGACGTCGGATGTTCCGCGCGACGCCGTTGTTTCCGTGCTTCAGGACGCATTGGCCGACTGCTGATCGGGCGATTCAGCGCCCCTGAATCACCATTAACTCACCAATGTTTTCGCGGGTGATATAGCCCACGAATTTTCCGGCCTCGGTACAGACCGCGATGGCGGGCGCCCCCTTGTGTAGCCCGTCGAGAACCCGGTTCAGCCCACTGGTCAGCGACACTTGCGGGATATCGACATCCATGATCGAGGTGGCCGGATCAGATCGCGGATGTTCCCTGGCCAGCGCCGCCAACAAACGATTGCGCGTGATAAAGCCCAGCAGGTTGCCCTGCGCGTCCACCACCGGAAACTCGGGCTGCGTCGTATGGATCACCGCCTGTGCCGCCGTGCTCAGCGTATCGTGCGGGGACAGCGACTGAAACTCGGTGATCATCGCATCGCGTGCCAGAACTTTTCGTGTCACCGCGCGCATTGCGACATCCTGGCTTTCGGCATTGGCTGCGATAAAGACGAACACCGCGATCAGCACCAAAATGGGGTTGCCAGAAGTGAGCCCAAGAAAACCGAGACCTATCGCAACCATCTGACCGCCAACCGCTGCTATGCGCGTGGCCTTGACGCGATCCATCTTCAGGCACAGCAGCGCCCGGAACACGCGCCCGCCATCCATCGGGAATGCCGGGATCATGTTGAACGCAGCCAGCAGCAGGTTCACATAGGCCAAACGCCCCAGCAGATCCGCTTGCGCCGAATCCAGCTGCGCGAGTTTTTCGATCTGCGTGCCTGCGCCCAGAACCACAAGGATTGCCCAGATCACGACATTCACCGCAGGCCCGGCCAGCGCGACCCAGACCTCTTGCATCGGTTTTTCGGGCATCCGTTCCAGACGGGCCAGCCCGCCGATGGGCAACAGTGTGATGTCAGGGGTGCGGATGCCAAAGCGGCGCGCCATCAACGCATGGCCATATTCATGCGCGACCACGCAGGCAAACAGGGCCAGAACGAAGACAAGATTATGGACCGCCGCCGACCAGCCGCCATCAGAATAGGCAGCGAACCCGACCCAGGCGAGCAGTAGAAAGAACGTGACATGGACCCTCAGCTCCGAGCCGAACAGGCGCCCGAGAGGGAAGGACCATGCCATGAGATGTCTCCGTTTTTCTTAGAACGGAATCTCGTCGTCGTCGATTCCGCCTGATGCAGGTGCCGGTGCGCTGGACGAGCCGCCATAGGGGTCGCCGTAACCGCCGCCAGCCTGACCGCCGCCGCCACCGTATCCGCCCGATTGGCCACCACCGCCTTCGCCCCGAGAGTCTAGCATCGTCAGTTCGCTACGATAGGGCCGCAGGGCCACTTCGGTCGTATACCTGTCCTGTCCCGACTGATCCTGCCATTTGCGTGTTTCCAGCTGGCCCTCGACATAGACTTTGCTGCCCTTGCGCAGATATTGTTCGGCAACGCGGATCAGGGGTTCCGAGAAGATGGCTACCGAGTGCCATTGAGTTCGATCCCGGCGCTCTCCGGTGTTGCGGTCTTTCCATGTTTCGGATGTCGCGATGCGCAGGTTGCAGACCTTTCCACCGTTCTGGAACGACCGCACCTCAGGGTCGGCACCGAGATTTCCGATCAGAATGACCTTGTTGACTGAACCCGCCATTTAAACCCTCGTTCTTTTCTGACTGGAAGGCGCCCGAATCTGGCGCCCAATTCTGCCGTTGACCCTATACGGCCTGCGACATGGTTAAAACATCGTTCATGGCGCAACTGTGACCGTAAAAATTTTAGGGTCCCGTTTACCAAGCTTTCATTTTCGCCGGTAATACCTATAATCCATCTGGTTGTTAAGCGAGCGGGATTGGCATTAATGCGTGTTCTGGTGAGTGGTGTTGTTGCTGTGTGTCTGTGCCTGACGTCGGTTCCGGTCCAGTCGCAAGTGCTGTCCTCCAAGAACCGCAAGGCGATTTTCCTTAAACAATCCAGAGTTTTGGACAACCGTGCTGCCACGCAGTACCGCGATTCCGAGCGGTTAAAGCCGAAATCGAAATCACCGAGTTTCTCAAAACAGTATACCGGCAATTACCGTGGCCAGTATCTGTCGCACGCACGAAAAGCAGCACGCCAGCATAATATCCCCGAAGAGCTGTTTCTGCGCCTTGTGCAGCAGGAAAGCGGGTGGAACCCCGGCGCCGTGTCGCACAAGGGCGCGCTGGGGCTGGCGCAGTTGATGCCGCAGACCGCCAGGGTGCTGGGCGTCGATCCTCATGACCCCATTCAGAACCTCGAAGGTGGCGCGCGGTACCTGTCCTGGCAATATCGCAAGTTCAAATCCTGGCGGCTGGCGTTGGCGGCCTATAATGCCGGTCCCAAGGCGGTGGAAAAATACGATGGCATCCCGCCTTACGCCGAAACCCAGAACTATGTGAAAGTGATCTGGGGCGGGTGATCGGGCGCTGCCGCGTCGCGGCGTAGCCGGTTCTTGATCGGCGCAGTTTCCACATTGTACGCTTGCCGGGCTCGAACAGCACAAGGCTGATGGCCCGATGCCCGGTGACCGCCCTGACATTCCGCAAGAGACCATTGCAAACTGGCAAGGTCTTGTTGATCTGGTGGCGCAACTTGCCGATGTGCCTGCCAGCCTGATCATGAAAACGGACGCGCCGGAACACGCGGTTCTGGTGACATCTGACCACCCGGAAAACCCATACCCCGAGGGGATGACCTTTCACCTGCACCCTAAGCTCTATTGCCAGGGAGTATTGGAGCGGGACGGAGAGCTTGTGGTTGAAGATGCGGACTGTGACCCGCTGTGGACCGACAATGACGACATGGAACACGGGATGTCGTTCTACATTGGCTTGCCTTTGAAATGGCCGGACGGAGCGGTCTTTGGCACGATCTGCGTTCTGGACAGGAACCGCAATCGCCGCGCCTTGCTGTTTCGCGAAGGGTTGGCGCAGTTCGCGCGCATGGTCGAGGCGGATTTGGCCCTGTTGCAAGAGGTTTACCTGAGACGCGCGCTTGAGGCGAAACTGAACGAAACAATGGGGCATCTCGAAAACCGCGTGCAGGAACGTACACGCGCCCTACAGGAAACCAACACTGCGTTGCGGGTCCTGTTGACCAACGTGGACGGCGACCGCAAGGCGCGTGAACAAGAGATTGTCGAACAGGTGCGCGGCATGGTTCTGCCATACTTGGACAAGCTGCGCGGACATCTGGGCGGCAGCGATGCGTCGCAGGTCTATCTGGATCTGGCCGAGAAAAACCTGCGCGAAATCACATCGGCCTTGTCGGACAAACTGACCGACGCCTTTGCGATCATGACCCCGACCGAGATCGAAATCGCGCAGCTTGTCATGTCGGGCAAAACCACCAAGGACATTGCCAGGGCGCTGTCGCGCGAGACGTCAACGATCGATTTTCACCGCAACAACATCCGCAAGAAATTGGGGCTTGAGGGGCGGGATCAGAACCTGCGCAGCCATCTCCTCGCGATTTCGTGAATAAGAAATATGGGGAACGACCCCATATTGCCCCCTTGTTTTTCCGGTCTGAAGTTCTGAACGCTCAGGGACTACCCTTGCCAGGATGACGGGGCCAAAGCCCACGTCTTGCATGTAAGGGAGGACACAGAATTGATCGCAAGGATCTCAAGCCAACATTGCTGAACGGGGCAAAGGACAAGCTGGCCGCTGGCCTGTCGCGGCGGTCGTTTTTCATGGCAGCCGGGGCCGCGGGTGTCGGGGCAGGGGCATCCCTGCTGTCGGGCAAACCGGCCGAGGCGCAATCGCAGGCGTGGCTGCAGCCAGGCAACAACAACCACGTCATCGACCTGCAGGGATCGACCGGACAGGCCAGCACCGGTGCAGTTGGCATCGACTATTTGGGTCACTGCGCGATCAGGATTACCTCGCCCGGCGGCGCAACCGTTCTGTTCGATCCGTGGCGGGATGATCCGTCCGGGGCATGGGGCCTGTGGTTCCGTAACGAATTTCCGCAGATCCCGGTGGACATCACCCTGTCCACTCATGCGCATTTCGACCATGACGCAATTGAACGCCCAAGCTCGACCATGGTTTTGGATCGCATGGTCGGTCATTTCGAATTCGCCGACGTGAAGATCACCGGTTTCGCTGACAAGCATGCCTGTGTCGCGCCGGGTTGGTATGACTGGACCAACGCGCTGGCCGAGTTCGGAGTGGAAGCCTGCCCGCCCAACAATGTGGGCCATATGGACATGGTCGTCTATCTGATCGAAACCGGCGGCATCCGCACGCTGATCTGGGGCGACAACCGTCACAATCCGCCACAGGAATTCTGGGATTCGATCGGTCAGGTGGATGTCCTAACGCTGCCAGTCGACGGTTCGGAACATATCCTGAGCTATGGGCAGGGCAACGACATCGTGTCCAAGCTGAACCCCAAGGTCATCATCCCGACGCATTACCTGAATGAGGTGACGTCCTACACGCTCACCACCCTGCAATCGGCGGACGAATGGGTCAAAGCGCAGTCGAGTTTCAAGATGCTCGACAGCGCCAGCCTGCAGCTTGAGGCCGGAGATGTCGCCGGGATGGACAAAGAGTTCATGTATTTCGGAAATAACGTGCTGACTGGGTGACGGTGTTCGCAAATCTCAATCGAAAAAAGGACCGGTCTGTTGGACCGGTCCTTTACAGTAAATGTCGCAGATCACGAAAGTTCTGCATTGTGCAAGATATTGTCCCAGCGGGTGTGAAAGCTAACTATCCCTCGGCGGTCTCAATTTTCCACGCTTCAAGTAGCCTGGGAAGAGCTACATCCCAATCCATGACGCCCGTCTTCTTTGCCCAATTTTCGTATTGGCCAATCAAGTCTGCTTCCAGTTCGGTGTTGCGCCCTCTCAAGTTTGTCAGCTCTGTGCGATCCGCTTCGATGTCTTAGAGTTCCCAGTCTTGCCCATGCTGTCTGACAAGTTTGAACTGACCCAGACGTACAGCTGAATTGCCCTCATGCTCAAAAAAGATAGGTTCTTCACGTTCCCAGTCCATGCCGCGAAACATCTCCATCAAAGACTGCCCTTGCATGGGTTGAATTTCGTGACCGCCAACCTCGCTTTGGTACTGACATCCCGTTGCCTCCAAGATAGTCGGCAAAATATCGACAACGTGACAAGCCGCATGCGCGTTTGCGGCCGGAGCAAGGCCCTTGGGCCAGTGAGCAATCAGAGGGGTCGAAATGCCACCCTCATGGACATAATGCTTGAACAACCTGAACGGCGCATTCGAGACATTTGCCCACGGTTTGTCATAGCTCTGATAAGTCAGGGCATCACCTGGCATCACGTCGGATCGGTTTCCCATTTTAATGTGACGGCCGTCGTGCGTGGCATCAGGAAAGAACTTTGCCCATCCGTCTTCAGCCATGAATTCAGCGCATCCACCATTGTCAGACAGAAACATAATCGTAACTACCCAGCTACCCCTCTGACTGAATTCAATATGACATTCTTTGCGGACGAGGTGGTCGAGCGCTGCATCGGCAAGAATCAACCAAAATCATCGTGGGATCGTCCTGAAATGTCGGAAAGGCGCATTGCCGAATTTCAGAAGTTTGGGGTAACAGATTGCATAGAAACCTGAGATGACAATTTGGGGGTCAGCGATCAATGAGCTATTATGCCAGTGATGTGGACGGCGGTTACTTTACTTTCGATGAGCGGCTGTCAGCCCTTTCCGAACTGATCTCGATGATCGACCGACCGGGCGACTATTGTGTGTATGGGCGGTTTCCTACCCCAATGCCTCGCATCTGGAACCACACGACAGGCCTCCTCGCATTCCCTCTCCAACCGGCACAATTACAGGACTTGATCACACTTGGTGAACGCGCACCATATGGACGCGGCGCAGAAACAATTTTGGACAGGTCCGTTCGTGACTGTTGGCAGGTTTCGCCAGATCAAATCAGCGTAGGAGGAGAAACCTGGGGCGAAACATTCAATCGCATCCTCAACCGTGCGGCCGAAGGCCTCGGCTACCCGCCGGAAGCTGTCGACGCGGAACTTTACAAAATCCTCGTTTACGAGGAAGGCGGTTTTTTTGCGCCGCACCGTGATACCGAGAAGGTTACCGGCATGGTGGCGACCTTGGTCGTTTCACTACCGGTTGCAGGGAAAGGGGGCGAACTGATCATCCGCCATCGCGGTCGAGAGACGATTGTCGAAATGTGTAGCAACGATCCTTCCGAACTGGTTTTTGCGGCCTTTTATGCTGATTGCGAACATGAAATTAGGCCTGTGACAGAAGGTCATCGCGCCTGTCTGGTTTACAATTTGGTTCTCACTCCGGGTCAAAATGTGGCCACCTCGGCACCGAACTATGCAGATCTTATGGGTCAGATTGCGAAGGAGATCAAAAACTGCTTCGCAACGTCGGACGCGCCTGAAAAACTTGTCTGGCTTCTCGAGCATGATTACAGCATCGCAGGCCTGTCGTTTGAAACCCTAAAAAACACGGATGCAACGGTTGGGCGTGCTTTGATTGCAGCTGCGGCACAGGCTGACTGTTCCCTCCACGCGGCCATCGTGCATGTTGATGAATATGCCGCCGCTGCCTACCTTGGGCGGGACTATGTCTGGGAAATCGAAGACATCGGCGCGGACGAATACGAACTCTATGATATCATTGAGCGGAGATGTGAGCTTGATGATTGGGTGCATCCCGATTTGGGCGCGAGCGCTTATGGCCAACTGGCGTTGGCGCAAAACGAATTGATGCCACCAGAACGGATCACAAATTGGGAACCTGACGTGAATCGCTTGACGGAGGCGAGCGGCAATGAGGGGGCCACAGTTGAGCGACACTATCGAAGCGCGGCCTTTGTTCTTTGGCCTGCTAAAGAAGGCCCTCGTGTTCTTGCCCAAGCCGGTGCCAAGGCGCTTTCCGTCCTTTTTGTACAGTCTGAGCAACGCGCTGCGACCTCTGACGGGAATGATTTGTCGCTTGACACCATTGCGGCTGAAATTGCTGAAGCTTGGCCAGCGCCCCAAGTCTTGCATTACTCGGACCGGGATGAGTGGCAAGAGAGCGGCGCAGTAATGCTGTCACGGCTTTGTCGTATCGGAAGTCGGAAAGCAACGGAATTATTTCTCGATCGGGTTGTGATACCGTATTACGGACCGGGTCTCAAAGCCGCACTGATTGAAGCAACATCGGAATTGGCTGAAAAAGACATGCTGAAGCGGCTTCTTGGCCTTGTTAGCGCACAATGCACAGAGCAGCCAGAAGCTGTCATAAATCTGGTCATGGGCCTGAGTGAGGCAAGTGATCAGGGGCAGAAAGTCATGACGCGGAATGCACTGAAAGATCTTATCAAGCACCTTTGTTCGGAGATACCGGTCGCGCTCAACGTACACCGGCCAAAAAACGCAGAGCCATTTTGGTACGGGTCGCGTCGACAGTCTGCCACGCCTTTGCCTGAACGCACGCTCCGGGAAATTTTTCAGTTGGCCTGGAGTTTTGATTTGGAAAGCAGCCTTGCTGGGGTGGTTGGCAATCTTGTCAACGCGCCCGACATCGTGCCGCCTGATCGCACCTTGCCACCCGTTCTGGCAAAATTGGGCACGTCGTTTCACGCGCAGGCATCAGAAAGTGAGGCATTCGCGCGGTTTTGGCGGCACTCGGCCAACGTCCTGCTGGCTCGCAGTCGTACCACACCTCCTGAACCGACCGATTGGGTCGTTAGCTCAAATGACTTGGGGTGCGGGTGCGAATACTGTGCCGAACTTGTTCGATTTTGTGCAGATCCGGTTACAACCACACATCGAATTCCAGTGAGAAGGGAGTTGCGGTCGCATCTGCGGTCCGTGATCGAAAGAGCGGGTGCGGATTTGAGTTGTGAAACTGAACGCAAGGGTAGTCCTTATACGCTCATCTGCACCAAGACCCGCGATAGCTACACCAGACGAAGACAGCAATATGCGAACGACATCTCTGCAATCAAGCGCTTACTTGAAGTGGCAGACGCTGTGCCAGAGGCCACTAGCATTGCAGCCAGCCTCCGCGCGGCGGTCAACTGTAGTCAGAGTAACTCTCCAACTACAACGACCTGACAAGCCCGGAATTGGTCAGCATGGTTTGAGGTTCAGGATGAGTTGATCGGGGAGAGTTCTCAAGGTTTCGAGTATGCTCCACCCCCTGCTTGCGCGCCGTCTCAATGACGGTTCGAAGCGTGCAGAAGTTTTCTGCGCCGACGTGAGTTCGGAAGCATCCCGACACTTTTTGACGGACCTTGGTCATGCGAAGGTCCCTTTCGGCTTCATTGTTTGTAAACGGCACACTCAGGTCGTTGAGGAAGAGCAGAACCTCTTCTTTGCGGGTTTGCATCCGCAGCGCGAGATTATGTCCGATCTGAACCGCCCCGGGTTTACCGGAGAGTTTTTTGCTCAAGACTCAGGCGACTTTATCAAGGGTGTTCAGGTTTGCATAGAATGCGTCCTCCAGTTCTTGTGGCGGCCGGTGCCCGATCGCGCCGTGCAGCCGCTTGTTGTTGTACCAGCTGACCCAGTCCAGGGTTTCCCACTCAACCTGGCCAACCGTTTTCCATGTGCCGAAGAACTCAATGACTTCGGTCTTGAACAGGCCGATGATGCTTTCTGCCAGGGCGTTGTCATAGCTGTCTCCGACGCTGCCGACCGATGCGTCGATCCCGGCCTGGGCCAACCGCTCTGTGTACCGAACCGCCAGGTATTGCGACCCCCTGTCCGAATGGTGAATGAGCCCGTCTGCCTGTGATGGTATTCGTTGGCAGATCGCCTGGTTCAGCGCGTCCAGCACGAAGCTGGTGGTCATGGACGTGGACACGCGCCAGCCCACGATCTTGCGCGCAAAGACATCAATGACAAAGGCCACGTAGACCATTCCCGCCCAGGTCGACACATAGGTGAAGTCGGAGACCCAGAGCTGGTTTGGTGCGGTGGCCGTGAACGCGCGATTGACCTTGTCTTCCGGGCAGGCCTGTGCAGGGTCCGGGATCGTGGTCTTCTTCTTGCCGCGTGTAACACCCTGCAACCCCATGACTTTCATCAGGCGTTCCACCGTGCAGCGTGCGATGTCATAGCCTTCCCGGCGCAGTTGATGCCATACCTTGCGCGCGCCATAGCGTCCCCGGCTGGCATCAAAGACGCGCCGGATTTCCCGCGCATCCTTAGACCGGATGAGCGTTTTTGCGGCGGGCGTAGTCCTGTGATTTTCTCGGCAAACATGAACTGTTCGACGGAGGAAGCGCGAATGAACGAAGCACTTTATGTTGGGCTGGATGTCCACAAGGATACGATTGCAGTAGCTGTCGCTGAGGATGGGCGCAGCGGAGAACTCAGGTTTCACGGAACGATCGTCAACTCGGCAGATGCTGTCCTGAGACTCACAAAGACCCTGACGAGGAACGGGCACATCCCGTCCTTTTGCTATGAAGCCGGGCCTTGCGGCTATGGCCTTCACAGACATCTGACCAAGCTTGGGTTTGAATGCGCCGTGATCGCGCCTTCAATGATCCCGCGCAAGACAGGGGATCGGGTCAAGACGGATCGGCGCGATGCTGAGATGCTTGCTCGCCTTTGGCGCGCGGGAGAACTCACGTCGATCTGGACGCCAGACGAAGAACAGGAAGCTATGCGCGATCTGATCCGAACTCGAAAGCAAGCAGTCGATGCGGTGAGGGCCGCAAAGCAACAATTGCTCAGCTTTCTGTTGCGTCACGGGCTGAAATATCAAACCGGCAAATACTGGACCAAGCGGCATAGACGCTGGCTGGCCGAGTTGCGTCGGTTCCCGTATCCACATCAGCAGCTCGCCTTCGAGGAGCTCAAGCGCGCAATTGATCAAGCCGAAGTTCGCGTTGCGACATTGGATCAGGTTATCGAAGAGGCCATCCCAGGCTGGCATTTTGCGCCAGTGGTCGATGCATTACGCGCTCTGCGTGGCGTCAATACCACGATTGCCGCAACTGTGGTGGCCGAGATCGGCGACATCACCCGGTTCGAAAATCCGCGGCAACTTATGGCCTGGCTGGGGCTCGTTCCAAGTGAGCACTCCAGCGGGAATACAACACGGCGGGGAAGGTTGACCAAAACGGGCAATGCTCTGGCGCGCACGATGTTGGTTGAGGCCGGCTGGTCATATCGGCACCCGCCCAAGGAAGGGCATCCGTATCTGAAGCGTTCTGCGCACCTGCCCCAAGAGATCAAGGACATCGGATGGAAAGCGCAGATCCGCCTCTACAAACGATATCGACATCTGTCGAATGCAGGTAAGCCTCAGCCGCGAGTGCTTGCGGCCATCGCTCGTGAACTGGCTGGCTTCATTTGGGACATCGCCAGAAAAACACCTCTGGTAACCTGATCACAGCGGACAACCTGCCTGTGCAGTACGCTGGAGATGGCGGCCAATGATAGGGAAATCCTCGGAGCACGTTGGGACAAATATCCGTCCTTAGAGAGAGGCAATCCCGCATCGTATTCGGCAAGGCGGTATCCAATCCGCGGATAAGAGCATGATAACCATCGGTTCGGCCCGCCGTCTCCAGCGCCTGCACAGGCTAAATACTTTGACCATTCCGCACCAGCGGGGTAGTCTCTTCATGTCGGGAAATCCAAAAACGCTCATAAGATCGTCCTTCCTGGCCCGATCCGAGGCTTTGTCCGGGCTGCGCCGGATAGACAGACGCGCATAATAGGACGATGGCGCGATCGGCAGCACCCTGCAGATCGACCCGACACCGAACTCGTCCCGATGATTATCGATGAATGCGATCATTTCCGGAACGGGCGGTCGATCTCCGCCTGTGCGAAATACGCGCTCGCCTTCTTCAGGATCTCATTGGCCGTGCGCAATTCCTTGTTCTCACGCTCCAAGGCTTTCAGACGTGCCTTCTGCTCGCTGGTCAGCCCATCGCGTTCGCCGGCATCGCGCTCCGCCTGCTGACACCAGACTCTGAGACTGTCCGGCGAGCAGCCGAGCTTTGGCGCGATCGCGTGGTAGGCCGCGTTGTCACTGGCGTAATCCGCGCGATGATCTTTATAAAGCCGAACGCCGCGGGCGCGAAACTCAGCCGTGTACTTCGGGGGTGATTTTTTCTTCTCCATAGGGTTCATCCTTTGAGAGTTTTACTCTCCGGTAAACCCGGGGCGGTTCAAACCAAGAAACAAAAATAACCCGCATGGCCCGATTCAAATCGTCGCAGTCAGACCACCTGGGCAGTTACGAAAATCGATAGAATACTTCGAGCGTTAGCTGATCGCCGTCAATGCCTCTTGCCTCGGCCCAGTTCAGGCCCAGCCCGGCCAGATCAGTATTTCGACTATAATAGCCCAGACCGGCAGAGACGGACCGGTCATAAAGCGCCGCTGTCCCCTTTGAGGCCCCAGCCCGAAAGAAGGGCATCCATTTGTTGTCAACAAACCACGCGGCTGAAAACGCAGCGCCGAAATCTTCTGGACGGCTACCATCGTCAGCCGCATCCGCATGCCAAAGAGTCAGATGGATATTGTCGAAGTAGATGCGATCCAAGCTGGAGGTGTAACCAAGTTCGAGTGATTTGAAGAGATTGCCATCGCTAAACACATCAAAATCTGGATCAGACGGGTCGGCGTTTGCGTCTGCAATGCTCGCAACGGCGTAGAAGTTCTCGCTTAGCTTTATCCCGCCTGCAATGCCAAGACCTTGATTGGGCGTGTTAATAGTCGGGTTGGTGTTGAAGGACAGATTCTGAAACCCACTGTAGGGACTGACCAGCCCATAGATATCAACGAAATCCGTGACGTCGATCTGCCCGACTTGCAGCGTCCACGAGCCATTCTCGGCCCTTTGGGTCCAAAACAGGTTGGTCAGCAGCAAACCATTGTCATTGAAAGCCGTCCCGGTGATCGACAGAGCGCCGCCGTCCAGCCCCAGAAACTGAGGGGCAATATCAGTGTAACTGTGCCGATCTTCGATCTTAAATGTCAGTGAACCAAGTTCAGTTGCCTGCCAACTGCCGTAGAAACGCGCAATTCCGCTGGCCGCCTCGCCGGTTCCCAGATCAGCATTCGTAGACTGACCCAACGCCAAGTAATCAATGTTGAATCGAAACCCATACTCGGCCAGTCGGTTTTTCCAAGTGAACCAACCCGGTGCGATGTTGCGAGGAAAATCTGAGCGGTACTGCGGATCGGTCAAACCATCTCCGGGCTCAAGGTCAGCTTCAACAGAAGAGGGTCCGGACAGTCCCTGCGCCGAAACTGTACCAGCGAAGGCGATACTCAATGCGGCAGCCAATAGTCTTATCATTCAGACGCCTTTGCCCCGCCGGTCTTGCGGTCGCCTGCCGCGCGGATGCGATCAGCAGCACGCTGTTTCCACTCCAGCCTGTCTGCATCGGTTTCCAGCGTTTCGACACTAACCGTCTCCAACTGGAAAGTCGCATTCATGGGCACAAGGCCATCAACGACCATCATGCTTTGAACCGAGGGGTCAATCGTCAGCGTACCTGTTAGACGAACGGGTTCGTGGAAATAGCTGGGCGACCAATCGTCGCTCAGCCGCACGCGGATCATCTGGTTGGGCGGCGGTGGAGGCATGTGGCTGCACATCCCGCGTTCTGGCACCAAATACGCCACAGGCCGACCGTCCGGATCACTCGGAGCAGGAATGGCAAAGCCCGCGAGTGTGATTGTTTGACCATCGAATTGCGGATTTCCGTTTGTTCCTGCCTTTCTTCGCCGTTCTGTGTCCAGCGACACCGCTCATGAAAGTCAGCGACATTGCAGGTGGGTGATTTTGGCGAAAGCATAAGGAGGGCGTAGCCCGACTGGAGCTTTCGCCAAAATCTCGCGCGGATTTTATCCGTGCGGTTGGCGGTGACAGCGGTCAGGATTTTCCAATCTTCAAACCAGAAAGAGGATTGGATGCCTGGGCGTTTTATCACCGACCGACAATACGAGGACTACATGAAACTTCGGACTCAATACACCCAGAACATAGCGGCCGTGAAAGCCGGTTTCAGTTCGAGCACCGGATCGCGCATTGACCGGGACCCGCGCCCGCCATCGCAAAAGAAACAAGAACGCCGTCACGGCGGCGGCAAACCGGATCCGTTAGCCGGGATTTGGGAGGAGGTTGTTGTTCCTCTTCTGGAAAAGCAGCCCCATCTGCGTCCGTTTGCGATCCTGGAAGAGCTACAACTCCGGCACCCGGACCGTAATCTGGGCAAGGCGCGTCGCACGTTGGAACGGCGTATGCGTGCCTGGCGCGCAGAACATGGCCCGGATCGGGACGTCATCTTCCGCCAGACACATCCGCCGGGCCGGCAAGGGATGTCGGATTTCTTCAAGGCCGATGATTTGAACGTCACTATCGCGGGTCAGCCATTCGCGCACCGGGTTTATCACTTCACCCTGGTTTTCTCCGGCTGGGAATATGCCGAAGTTGTTCTTGGCGGGGAGAGTTTTACCGCGCTGGCCTGCGGACTGCAGAATGCCCTGTGGCAGGTGGGCGGAGCACCACGTGAGCACCGCTCGGACAGCCTGTCAGCTGCCTTTGGCAACAGGAAGAAGGATGTTGATGAGGATTTGCGGGCGCGGTACGAGGCGCTGTGTGCCGATTATGGCATGGAACCGACCCGAAACAATCGCGGCATCGCCCACGAGAACGGCTCCATCGAAAGCCGCCATGGACACCTCAAGGCGCGTCTGGAACAAGCGCTGCTTCTGCGCGGCAGTTCTGACTTCGAGACTGTGGAGGCATGGCGGCGCTTCATCGCTCAGGTCGTTGGCCGCCACAATGCACAACGCAGGGAGCAAGTGGCCCTTGAACGCGCCGATCTCCAGCCGCTGCCAGAACGGCGGAGTTGCGATTATGATGCGGCACGTGTGCGGGTGACCTCTTCCAGCGGCTTTGTCTTCCGCAAAGTGTTTTACACGGTTCCCTCGCGGCTGATCGGTTTCGAGTTGAACCTGCGTGCCTACGATGATCGTCTGGAACTGTTTCTTGGCAACACCCGGATCGATACGTTGCCACGCGGGCGGACCCCTGATCACAAGCGCGGCACACATGGCCATGTCGTCAACTACCATCATGTGATTCACAGCCTGCGCACCAAGCCCGGTGCCGTCGCAAACCTGACCTATCGTGATGCGCTTTTTCCCAGAACGGAATACCGCCGCACATGGGAGGCGCTGTCCGCGGCATGGCCCTTGCGCAAGGCTTCCCAAGCCATTGTTGACCTGCTGTGGATAGCACATGAACACGCTTGCGAGGCGGAACTTGCTGTCGCTCTGGATCAGATACTCAAGGCTGGCGGCCTGCCTGATCTCGACGATCTGCATGTGCGCTTTGCGCAGAAAACAGAAGCGGATCACCCCGATGTTCCGATCCATATCCCAACCATAGCGGTCTATGATGGTCTGCTTTCCGAGCCAGGAGCCACAGCATGAGCATCACGGTAGAAACCGCCAAGCTTCCCATCCTGTTGAGCAATCTCAGGCTGCCGACAATCGCCTGTTTCTGGCCGGAGTTCTGCATCAAGGCGGATAAGGAGGGCTGGCCTGCAGAGCGGCTGTTGGCGGCCCTGTTTGAGCTGGAGTTGAGCGAACGGGACCAGCGGCGGATACAGCGCCACCTCGCGGCCGCCAAGCTGCCCCAGGGCAAGACCCTCGACAGCTTTGACTTCTCGGTTGTTCCGACCGTGAGCAAGGCCCGGATCAACGCGCTGGCCGAGGGCGACACCTGGTTGCAAGCCGGTCACAATTTGCTGGCCTTCGGCCCTCCGGGTGCCGGAAAATCGCATTTGGCGGCAGGCATCGGCTATGAGTTGATCCAGCGGGGCCACCGCGTCCTGATGATCAGAACATTCGATCTGGTGCAGCGCTTGCAGACGGCGCGACAGAACCTTTGCCTCGCGCAGGACATCCAAAAGCTCGACAAATTCGACCTGCTCATACTCGATGACATCTCCTACGTGCAGAAAGATCAGGCCGAAACCAGCGTCATCTTCGAACTCATCGCCGCGCGCTACGAACGAAAATCAATCATGATCACTGCAAACCGCCCTTTCAGCGGTTGGGACGATGTGTTTCCCGATAAAGCCATGGGCATAGCCGCAATCGACCGGCTCGTACATCACGCGACAATCTTCGAGATGAATGTCGAGAGCTATCGACGTCGCGCAGCTCATGCCGCTGCAATGTCGCTCAGCGACATTGAAGATGAAACCCGCTCCAACGCCAAAAACAAGGAGGACAAAACCACACCAAAGAACAGAAATCGAACCTTGAAATGAGTGCACCAAATTGACATTCTGCAACCCGTCACCGTCACCCGCCTTCAATGTCGCGCACTTGCACGAGCAATGTCGCGCTACAGGCATCAATTCGTTTTG
>CAXXPZ010000103.1:0-59165 GCA_963422555.2 uncultured Ruegeria sp. | reverse complement strand
TTTCGAGATCGAGTTCAATGAGCCGATGCTGTCGATGGAGATCCGCAAGGTCTACAAGGAGCAGCATCCGGACATGCTGGACCGCAAGGTGTATTTCCGCAATCTTCTGCGTCTGCAGGCCGAGTTGATCAAGGTTCAGGATTGGGTTCAGCACACCGGTGCCAAGGTGTGCATCCTGTTCGAAGGTCGCGACAGTGCCGGTAAGGGTGGCGTTATCAAACGGATCACTCAGCGCCTGAACCCGCGCGTCGCCCGCGTTGTCGCGCTGCCTGCGCCCAGCCGACGTGAACAAAGCCAATGGTATTTTCAACGCTATGTCCCCTATCTGCCCGCCGCCGGTGAGATCGTGCTGTTCGACCGGTCGTGGTACAACCGCGCCGGGGTCGAGCGTGTCATGGGTTTTGCCAGCGAGAACCAGGTCGAACAGTTCTTTCAGGACGTTCCCGAATTTGAGCGGATGCTTGTCCGGTCGGGGATCATTTTGTTGAAGTACTGGTTCTCGATCACGGATGAGGAACAGCAGCTGCGATTCCTTATGCGTATTCACGATCCGATGAAACAATGGAAGCTGTCACCGATGGATCTGGAATCCCGCATCCGGTGGGAGGCTTATACGAAGGCCAAGGAAGATATGCTCTTTCGCACGAACATTTCCGAAGCGCCTTGGTACATCGTGGAGGGCAACGACAAAAAGCGTGAGCGCTTGAACTGCATCGAACATCTGCTGACCAAAATCCCCTACGAGGACGTGCCGCAGGAAAAGGTCACGCTGCCTGATCGTCGCTACAACCCCGAATACGAGCGCCGGATTCTGCCCGACGATCTGTACGTGCCCAAGGTTTACTGACGGGATTGGAAAACGAATGCGGGGCTCAAGGCCCCGCATCCTGAGTTTTGGTTACCCGAAATCGAACGCCCAGTTCGTTTCAAAAACCGTGGCACAACTGAACTCTTCGGTTGTGTCCTCGAACACGCCCCGGTCTTCGACAACCTCGTCGTCATTGGCGTCAAAGCGGAAGGCAAACTCGAAATCGTCCGGTTGCGTCGCAGGCTGATTCTGCTGCGGCGCGTTCCAGTCGAATTGATCGAACCGGGCCTGCAGGGCGGTTACGAACGCCTCGATCTCGTCCAGAAAGGCCTGAACATCGAAGTCCTCGAAGGTGGGGAAGTCGGTTTCAGCTACGTCTTCTTCGACGGGTTCGTCCACGTCTTCGACCGGTTCCGCAACGTCCTCTTCTACCGGCTCTTCCACGTCTTCAACGGGCGGCGTTGGGACAGGATCCACAACCGCGACCCCTTCATCCAGCATGACCGCTGCGCTGGTCGTGGCGAAGTTTTGCGTGACCATGACGGCGTCATAGCCCTGCATGTCGCCGGTCTCGACGCCGATTCCGATATATCTGAAGTCGGGGTTCAGGATGTTGGCCCGATGGCCCGGGCTGTTCATCAGGTTCTCGTGCAGCTGCGCGACATCATCGCTGATGCCGGGCGCGCCACGCTCGGACTGCCACGCGATGTTTTCACCGGTGCGCCAGCTGCCCTCCAGATCGAATCCGGCCATCTGCATCCGCTGGGTTGCGGATGATCCACCGGCGCCCGTGTGGCTGAACCTGTCCGTATCCAGCATCCAGGCGCTGTGATCTTCGGACGAATCGTTAAGTTGCGTCTCCAGTTGTAGGGGGTCCAGTCCACGAGATGCGCGCTCTTGATTGATAAGCGCCAGCATTTCCCGCTCGACCGTGCTTGCTGTCGACATGTTTGCCTCCGTTAGGGTTACGTCTTTGCAGACGCCGCCAGTTACAGGCGCACTTGGCAGGGCCGAAAGAGGGCGGTTCAATCAGGGCGGGTATTGGCGGGCTGGTGCTGTCACAGGTGATTCGCTGCGCTGCAATATGCCGGTCCAAACGGCCCCGGACCGGGTTCGGCGGGTTACCGCATAAGATGAGCGGCCTTTCGGCGGAATGCATCTGTCTTTAAAACGACAAACCCCCGGGCAGGGCCTCGGGGGTCGTCAAATAGTGTCATCCAAAGCTGGACGAGTCGGAACGCTCTTAGAGCAAACCTTCGCGCTGTGCTTTCTTACGTGCCAGTTTACGGGCACGACGGATCGCTTCAGCTTTCTCGCGCGCTTTTTTCTCGGACGGTTTCTCGAAATGTTGCTTAAGCTTCATTTCACGGAACACGCCTTCGCGCTGCAGCTTTTTCTTCAGGGCACGAAGCGCCTGATCGACATTGTTGTCGCGAACACTAACCTGCATGTGGTTGTCACCACCTTTCTAGATAGAGTTGCAAGGATTTGCAGGAAGTGGCCGTATAGCA
Source organism: uncultured Ruegeria sp. (assembly GCA_963422555.2). Lineage (GTDB taxonomy): Bacteria > Pseudomonadota > Alphaproteobacteria > Rhodobacterales > Rhodobacteraceae > Ruegeria. Next base: position 56,846 of record CAXXPZ010000103.1, on the reverse strand, counting down.
AAGGCCACCTATCTTGTCTAGTACTGGGGTTGAGAGTCGGAGAACCGCCATGACAGTGACTTATGAAGACACCAGACAGCAATTGCTGGATGCCATTCTGGACCATGTTCCCTTTGACGGCTGGTCCGAAGCCAGCTTTCGCGCCGGGATTGACGATTGCGGGGTGGATGACGGTCTGGCGCGCGCCATTTGCCCGCGCGGTGCTGTTGATCTGGCGCTTGCGTTCCATGCGCGCGGCGATGCGGCGATGCTGGAGCGGATCCGGACCGAGGATCTGAGCGGGTTGAAATTCCGCGACAAGATCGCCGCCGCGATTCGGTTTCGTTTGCAGGCGGTGCCGGACAAAGAGGCCGTGCGCAGGGGCGTGACCCTGTTCGCCCTGCCGACCCATGCGGCGGATGGCGCCAAGGCGATCTGGGGCACTTGCGACCAGATATGGGATGCGCTGGGCGACACGTCGGAGGATGTGAACTGGTACACCAAACGCGCGACGCTTTCCGGCGTGTATTCCTCGACCCTGCTGTATTGGCTGGGCGATGACAGCCCCGATCACCAAAAGACGTGGGAGTTTCTGGACCGTCGGATCGAAGGTGTGATGCAGTTCGAAAAGCTCAAGGCGCAGGTGAACGGCAACCCGTTGTTCAAACCGTTTTTGTCGGTCCCCAACTGGCTGGCCGGACAGGTCAAGGCGCCAGCGCGGATGCGGGCGGATTTGCCCGGATTGCTGAACCCCCGCAAGTAACCCTTAGTTCCGTCTGGGCCTTTGAACCGATGCCTGCTAGGCAATGGACAAAGGAGATCTGCCGATGACACAGATGATGCGCGCCGTTGAAATCACTACGCCGGGCGGTCCGGATGTTCTGCAACTGACGGAACGCCCTGTTCCCGAACCCGGACACGGTCAGGTTCTCATCAAGATCGCCTATGCCGGGGTCAATCGCCCCGATGCGTTGCAGCGGGCCGGGGCCTATGACCCGCCGGCGGGTGCCAGCGATCTGCCGGGGCTTGAGGCATCCGGTGAAATCGTAGCCACAGGCACAGGTGTTGAGGGTCTGGCGGTTGGCGATCACGTCTGTGCGCTGCTGCCCGGCGGCGGTTATGCGGAATATGTCGCGACACCTGCCGCCCATTGTCTGCCTGTGCCGTCCCGGATGGGAATGAAAGAGGCAGCCTGCCTGCCCGAGACATTCTTTACCGTCTGGTCCAACGTGTTTACCCGGGGTGGCTTGAAGGCAGGTGAGCGGTTTCTGGTTCATGGCGGCTCAAGCGGGATCGGGACGACGGCGATACAGCTGGCCAATGCCTTTGGCGCACGGGTCTTTGCCACTGCCGGATCGGATGACAAATGCGCTGCCTGCCTGAGCCTGGGGGCCGAAAAGGCGATCAACTACAAGGATGAGGATTTCGTCGCGACCCTGCGCGCCGAGGGCGGTGCCAATCTGATCCTCGACATGGTGGGTGGCGACTATATCCCCCGCAACATCAAGGCACTGGCCGAAGATGGCCGTCTGGTGCAGATCGCATTTCTGCAAGGGCCGGTGGTTGAAGTGAACTTTGCCCTGATGATGGTCAAGCGCCTGACCTTGACCGGCAGCACGTTGCGCCCGCAAAGCGATCTGGCCAAGGCGCGCATTGCACAGGATCTGCACGAAGCCGTCTGGCCTCTGCTCGAGGCCGGAAAGGTCGCGCCGGTGATGGATAGCGAATTTGATCTGGCCGAGGCCGCAGCGGCGCACGCGCGGATGGAAAGCTCGGGCCATATCGGCAAGATCGTCCTTAAGGTCGCGGGCTAGGGCGCGCGACCAACCATCAGGCGATGGCGCGGCGGTACAGGTGCCATGTGGCGTGGCCGAGTATTGGCATCACCACGATCAGGCCCAGCAGCATTGGTATCGCGCCAATAAACAACAGCGCCGCAACGATGAACCCCCAGATCAGAATGACACCGGGATTGTGACGCAGAACCCGAACCGAGGTTACGACCGCCACCGGCAGCCCCACTTTCTTGTCCAGCAGCAGCGGAAAGCTGACGACACTGACGGCCAGCGCCATCAGGGCAAAAAGAAACCCGATTGCGGTTCCAAGCACAATCATCACCCAGCCGGAACCGGTGGTGAAGACTTCGGCTATAAAGGTGCTGAACGAGGCGGGCGGTTCGGGCCCCAGTGTTTGCACATAAAGGCTCTGCGCGACCATCAGCCAGATCAGCAGCAGCATGACCAGATAAAACCCCAGCGCCAGAATTGCCCCGAACGAGAGGGAGCGGAACACGCCGAACGCGTCCAGCCAATGAACCTCGCCGCCCTGTTCCCGTTTGCGACTGATTTCATAAAGGCCCACAGCGGCGACCGGCCCGATCAGGGCAAATCCCGCAATCAACGGGGCCAGCAGCGGCACCAGGTCCATATTCAGCCCCATCCCGAACATCAGCAGCCCGGCGATCGGGTAAATCAGTACAATAAAGATTGCATCGGCGCGGGTTTCCAGAAAGTCCTTGTACCCTGCGCGTAAACAGGCGCGCAGGTCCTGCATCGTCAGCGTTTGAACCATCGGCAGGTCGTGGGTGTCCGAGCTGCCGACCGTGGATACGCTTTCCGCGATATGCTCGCTGGTCGCACCGAGGTTTCTGGCGACCCAGCTGATGGGATTTCCGATTGTTTTGTCCATGATCGTCCCCTCCCTGGCATGGCTACTCGATTCACACATTTCCAGCGATCCCATATCCGAGTTGGATTGACCTAAATTGATAGAGACCGCGCAACATAACCACGGGGCCCGGTTTCCCATAATATCCGGTCCAGCCACCGAGACGGGCGCACACCCAGGCTGCAAAGGCGAGCGACCCCTTTGGATGCGGGTTTTTCTGCTTTTCGGTCTTACCTTCAAGCGAAGCGGATACGGCCTCAAGGACCGGTTGATCCTGCGCCTCGAATACATCCTCCAGCGGGCGTTTGCCTGCGCCATCCCGGTCCTGCACGAGCTGCATGCAGGATATCCCCGCGATAAGCGTCATTGCGCAAAGAGTTTTGAAGGGTGCGGGCTCCATAGACACGTTTTCGATGTCGAAACCTTTGGTCTTAATGGTCCGGAAAACCTGCTCAATGACCCAGCGCCGACGGTAGAGTTGAGTGATCCATCGTGCCTGTTCGAATGTTTCGACCCGATGGCTGGTCAGCAGGCGCCAACGTGCAGGCTGCACACCTACTGGCGGGTCGATTTCTCGCGCCTCAACGATGTAGACGGACGTGCTGGCGGGAACGCCTTGTTCAATCGGTCTGTTTTTGGGGTGCGGCAGGGTAACGCAAGCGAAACGAACGCCAATCCGGGCCGTGCGCTTCTTCTGCCCGGGTCGCGCGGGCAACTCGACCGTATGTTCTTGCTGCGGCGTGCCCTCAAGGCTGAAAAAGAGCTTGCCTGTATCATCGGAAAGATTGCGATCATGGGACGCTCGGACCAGGACGTCCACGCCTTTTGGGCGGCATGCAAACATCTCGAAGATGTCCCCTTCACGGTCGGCTATAACCGTGACATTCGCAGCCGCGTTCAGAACGGCGGCACTAGTTTGCATGCTTTCAAGCCAGCGATAGCTCTCTTTTTCACGAAGAGGTCGATTTTTGGGCGGCTTCTTGCGGCCGCCAGAGCGTTCAATGAGTTGCATGTCAACCGCTCCGAGCAACGTGCCCTGTTCGGCCTCCACCGCGATCGTAGCATGGCCGACAATGCAGTTTCCCGACCCATCATCACGAAAGCTCGTTGTGTCTTGAATCGCCAGAACATGCAGACCGTCAACGCGCCCGGACGTGACCTTCCCGGCCTTTTCGACAATCTTTTTCACTGTCACCTTCTCGTTCCTCAAAAACCGACCAAAGCGAACCTCACCTGCGCGATTGCCGCCGACGCTACGCACCGAAATACCACGAGGACCGACCTCGACAAGACGACCATGCAAAAAGCGTTCAGCCTGATCCAAACGACAATCACCAAAATGCGAACTCGAGTTTTGCATCTCTACCCCCTTGAAACAGCAAGACAGGAGATAGAACCGATATGACAAAACGGCAAGGTTCAGAACCTAATTCCGCGTGCGGGAAAAGATGTGTGCATACAGTAGCCTGGCATGGGGGCGCCACGGGGTGCATCCGGCTTTCTGGGTGTCCGGACCGGATGATCCGTCAACGCCTGATTGAATTATAACACATAATCGCACTCACGTCCGATCACACCCGCCAAACCGAATGGATTGCCCTGTCGCGCAGGCGTGATAGCTTGGCTGCAAGCCTTCAGGGAGATCACCATGCAGCAAACGGCAAAGACCGTAGTCATTCATGAAACCGGCGGCCCCGAGGTTCTGCGGATCGAAGACCGCCCGGTCGGCGATCCGGGCCCGGGCGAGGTTCGCATCCGGCATCAGGCCTGCGGTCTGAATTTCATAGATGTATACCAGCGCAGCGGTCTGTACCCGATGGAATTGCCTCAGGCACTGGGGATGGAGGCCGCCGGAGTGATCGAAGCCGTCGGCGAAGGCGTCACCCACCTAAGCCCCGGGCAGCGGGCGGCCTATGCCGGGACGCCGCCGGGCGCGTATTCACAAGCGCGTGTAATGCCTGCCGCGCGGGTTTGCCCCTTGCCCGAAAGCATCTCGTTCCGGACTGCGGCAGCGATGATGCTCAAGGGGATGACGGTTGAATACCTGTTCCACCGGACCACGCCGCTGCGGCGCGGCGATACGGTTTTGTTCCATGCTGCGGCAGGCGGGGTGGGCCTGATCGCCTGCCAATGGGCCAAGTCCGAAGGCATCACCCTGATCGGAACCGCCGGGACGGACGAAAAATGCAGTCTGGCTCAGTTCAACGGCGCGGCCCATTGCATCAATTACCGAACCGAAGATTTTGTTGCCCGCGTGGCTGAGATCACCGGCGGCAAAGGGGTGGATGTGGTGATGGATTCCGTAGGCGCAGACACGTTTTACCGGTCTTTGGATTGCCTGAAACCGCTGGGCATGATGGTTTCATTCGGCAACTCTTCGGGGCCCGTGCCGCCGCTGGACATAAGCGTTCTGGCGCAAAAGGGTTCGCTCAAACTGGCGCGGCCAACTTTGTTCACCCATATCTCGGATCACAATGTCTGTCAGGCCATGGCGCGGCGGTTGTTCGGCAAGGTCGAGGGCAAAGAGGTCAAGATACATGTCGATCAGCGGTTTCCGCTGGATGATGTGGCCAATGCCCATCGCGCTCTTGAAGCCCGTCAAACCACCGGCAGCACAATCCTTGAACTTTGATCCTTGATGCACCCCTGCACGATAATCGGGGCTGCGGTTTTCAAGGTGGCTTTCGTAAATAAAATCGGCGGCAAGGTCGCCCCTGCCGCCGATCAGTCCGCCTAGATCAGCAGATTATTGTTCCTGCAGCTCGGCAGGGGTCTTTTCAGAGATGGTTTCCCAATTGGTGCTGGCCTGTTCGATAAAGCCCGGGATGTCGCCTTCCCAACGCTTTTGAATGCCTTCGGACAGGTTCAGATACAGCTTGTTGTCAACGATTTTCCAGTAGTTCGGGTCGCCGTCGAATTTGAAGCCCATTGCAGCACCGAATGCGCAGTAGCCGCCATATGCGGGCAGGTACGCTGCGGGGTTGGCTTCGAATGCGGCTTTGTTTTCTTCGTTGGCAAAGCGGTACATTGCATCATCGTGCAACGTGGTGATCTGCCAGTCGCCTTTGGTGGGCTGACCTTCGGTGAAATAGGCAACCGGGTCATAGCCCTGCAGCGCCAGACCGGTGGTCGTGGTGTTCAGCTCAACGCCAGCGGCCATGGCCGAACTTGCGATGGCAACAGACAGCGCGACGCCGCCGATGATGGATTTGATCTTGTTCATGGTTTCACCTTTCGTGAACAGAGTCGTTTGCAAGCACCGAAATTTTGCCCTCACGACCCGGATTAGTTGTCCGTGCCACCGGTAATTGGCGGTCACAATACCCGAGTTGGGGAAAGCCGTGATCACGTTCAAAGCAATCAATTGTGATTGTGCGGGAATGAAGGGTATGTGTTCAAAAATGCAGAGAACGCCCCGGAAAACCCTAGTGTTTCAACGGGTTGTTTTGTGAATGCTCCGCCGGGTCCGCGCGGCGCTGCAATGAGGTGCCGGTTTCGGGAGCCAGTGCTAATACAAATGCCTCAACCTTTTCGGCGGGCATTTCGCACGGGCGCAGCAATGCTCCGCTGCTCTGAGTCAGATAGAGGTTCAGGCTGATATAGTCCGACCCACCCAGCTCGTGCGCCACAAGTTTATGCGACTTGCCGTGGGCCTGTGAGGGCCGGCTGACGATGTATCGCCGGTCATGAGCACGACCGGTGAACGTACCGGTGGGCAAAGCAAAGAAGGCAGATAGAAAGCCTTGAGACGCAATCACGACTTTCCGATTTTCGGCTCGGTTCCGGCGCGGATACGCGCAAGATTGGCGCTGTGCCGCCAATAGACCAACAGGGTCAGGATAATGCCCAAAATAAAGGTCGAGCCATCGGTTAACACCATGACCCATGTGGTCGACAGCGCCGCTGCCGCCAGCGCGCCCAGCGATGAGATCCGCCAGATGGCCGCCGCCACCAGCCATGTCAGGCAGCAGGCGATCCCGACGCGCCAATCCAGCGCCAGCCACAGGCCCAGAAAGGTCGCAACACCCTTGCCACCCTTAAAACTCAGCCAGACGGGAAAACAGTGTCCCAGAAAGGCGGTTAGCGCTGCGATCTGGGCGGCGTCCTCTCCGGCCAGTGCGCGCGACAGCAGAACCGCCACCGCGCCTTTGGCGGCGTCAAAGATCAGGGTCAGGGCAGCAGCGGCCTTGTTTCCGGTGCGCAGTACATTGGTGGCGCCGATATTGCCCGATCCGATATTGCGCAGATTTCCCAGCCCCATCACCCTGGCGATGATCATGCCAAAGGGGATCGACCCCATAAGATACCCCATCGCAGCCCAAAGGATGAGCTGTGTGGTCGTACTGTCAAAGGGTGGCATCAGGTTCTCCGGTAAACTTCTTGGCCAGCGACATAAGTCGCCGTGACCTTACCTTGCAATCTGTGCCCGTCAAACGGTGTGTTCTGGGACTTGGATTTCAGGGTGAACCGATCCAGCACAAAAGGCACATCCGGATCGAACAGCACCAGATCAGCAGGGGCGCCGGGGGCCAGACGCCCGGCCTCCAGGCCCAGCCGTTTGGCCGGGTTCAACGCCATGGCCCTGAACAGGGTCGGCAGGTCCAACTGATCATCGTGATAGAGCCGCAGCGCTGCAGGCAGCAACGTTTCAAGTGCGACGGCGCCTGACGCGGCCTCTTCAAACGGCAGGCGTTTGCTTTCTTCGTCCTGTGGCGTGTGCATGGAACTGATCGTGTCGATCAGCCCGGTCCGCACCGCTTCGATCACTGCCTGCCGGTCGTCTTCCGACCGCAGGGGCGGCTTGACCTTGAAGAAGGTGCGATAGTCTGCCACGTCCAGTTCGTTCAGCGTCAGATGGTGGATCGAGGTGCCTGCCGTGATGTCCAACCCGTTGCGCTTGGCCCGTTCCAGCGCGGGCAGGGCGCGGGCCGTGGTGATCTGATCGGCGTGATAGGCGGCCCCGGTCATCTCAAGCAAGGCGATGTCGCGGTCCAGCCCCATACGCTCGGCCATGGGCGATACGGCGGGCAGACCGCGCAGCGCCGCGAACTTGCCGTTGGTTGCAGCCGCACCGCTGCTGAGGATGGGCTCTTGCGGGTGGGCGATCACCAGCGCGCCGCATGATTTGGCATAGGTCAGCGCGCGCGAGAAAACTTTGGTATTGGCGATGACATGATCGCAATCCGTAAAGGCCACGGCACCAGCGTCCAGCAGAAACCCGATCTCGGTCATCTCACGCCCTTCGCGGCCCTTGGTCAGGGCGGCCATGGGCAAAACATTGACCGGCGTGTCGGCCTGCGCGCGACGGGTTACGAATTCCAGCGTTTCGGGTGTGTCGATGGCCGGGCTGGTATCCGGGCGGGTGATCATGGTGGTCACGCCCCCGGCGGCAGCGGCCTGACCCGCCGATCTATAGCTTTCCTTGTGCCGCTCACCGGGTTCGCAAACCTTGACGCCGATATCGACGATCCCGGGGGCAAGGCAATGGCCGTTGCAGTCGATCACCTGAGCATCAGAGCCCGGCGCGTCCCCTTCGCCGCGTGCGGCGATGCGGCCATCAGAGACTTGCAGCCATCCGAGCACATCTGTTCCGGTCTCCGGATCGATCAGGCGGGCGTTGGTGAAGGTTAGGATGCTCATGCCATGGCCCTTTCGATTGCGGCTTTGGTGGCGGCGGGGTCTGTCTGGTACTTGATCAGGTGTTTGTCACCGGCCTTGGTCACGATCTGCACAAAGCTGCCCATGATGTTGACCTTGTCGATCTGGTTCAGCAGCACCTTGCGCGACCCGGGGCCGGTCAGGGTGGTGTCCGACATCTGCCACGTGGCGACCAGTTCCTCGGATGCCAGATACCAGGCGCGGACACCAACGGCGGCAAGTCCGGCGGGTGCGCCGGTCCAGGCATAGGGGTTGCCGATCAGCCACAGCACGATCATCGCGACCGCCATGGCACCGGCGGCGAGCCACGTATTGGTGCGGATATAGGTAGCTTTGTCTGGGGTGAAGATCACAGGATCAGCCACAAGACACCCCCCACGGCCAACAGGATCACCAGAACCAGAATGGCCGAGCCGATGCGTTGAGGCTTGTCGTCCTGCATAACGGTCTGTGGACCCGAAAAGGGGCGGGCGCTGGCAGTTTCGATCGGTCCGCCGGTCCAGTTTGTGATCGCTTCGGTGTAAAGGCCGATCAGCCGCAGCTTTGGATCGTGCGTCAGCGTGGCTGCTTGGCCGTGAAAGGCGGCACTGCGCACAACCATGACCCAGCCTTCCATCGCTTCCAGCTTGTCCCGGTTCAACTGGTCGTCGGACACGCCGCAGCCGTCGTTCAGATACCCGTAAAGCCCCAGATCTTCGAGGTCCGAGACCGGGAAAATATCGATCTGTTCCGGGTCCAACCCATGGACCCCCAGAACCTGATCGACGGCACCGGGTTCACGCAGGAAATTTGCCTCTTCGGGGCGCATGTCCAGCGCGAACAGGCGCAACACGCCGCGTTCATTGGGGGCGATGGTCAGATCGTTCATGCGGCCTCGACCAGATTGCGGGCCAGCAGTTCCATTGCGGCCATGCGGACGGCCACGCCCATTTCCACCTGTTCCTGAATGACGGATCGGTTGATGTCGTCTGCCAGCGTCCCGTCGATCTCGACCCCGCGATTCATCGGGCCCGGGTGCATGACAATCGCGTCCGGTTTTGCCAGCGCCAGCTTGGCCGCATCCAGCCCATAGCGGTGATAATATTCCCGCTCAGACGGGATGAAACCGCCATCCATTCGCTCTTTCTGAAGGCGCAGCATCATGACGACATCGACGTCCTGCAGGCCTTCGTTCATGTCGTCGTAAATCTCGGCCCCGAATTCGGCGAACTGGCCGGGCACCAGTGTCGGTGGGCCAATCAGGCGGATGCGGTTTTCCATCTTGCCCAACAGGATCAGGTTCGACCGCGCCACGCGGGAATGGGTGACGTCGCCGCAAATGGCGATGTTCAGCCGGTGCAGACGCCCCTTGGCGCGGCGGATGGTCAACGCGTCCAGCAGTGCCTGCGTCGGATGCTCGTGCCGCCCGTCGCCCGCGTTCAGCACGGCACAGTTCACCTTCTGCGCCAGCAGGTCCACAGCCCCGGAATGCGGATGCCGCACCACCAGCAGATCGGGATGCATTGCGTTCAGCGTCATCGCCGTGTCGATCAGCGTTTCACCCTTTTTGATCGAGATGGCCTGCATCGCCATGTTCATCACATCCGCGCCCAGCCGCTTGCCTGCGATCTCAAAACTGGCCTGCGTGCGGGTCGAGTTTTCAAAGAACATGTTGATTTGTGTCAGGCCCGACAGCACATCGGAATGCTTGGCCGAGCGGCGGTTCAGGTCGACATATTTCTCGGCCAGATCAAGAATGGCGGTGATATCGGATTGCGACAGATGCTCGATGCCAAGAAGGTGACGATGGGCGAAACGCATGTGGCGGGCTCCTGTCTGACAATCGGGCTGCTTATAGAAAGCCGCGCCGCCGCTGGCAACCTAAGGATCAGAGCCTTCGGGCAGTTTCTCGCATCCGCCCTCGGGCAGGCACTGCTCGCCGGGTTTGCACCATTTGCCATAGCCGCAATCGATGGCCTTGATCGGGACACAGCCCTGATGTGCGGAACATTTGAAACCGGGCCGGCATTGCGATTCCGTTTCCTCGCATAAAAAACAGCCCGGGCGCGAGCATCCGCCACCCGGCAAACAAGATGAGCCCGACGCACAGGTCAGCCCGTCATCGCATCTGGTGGGCGGAGTGGGGTCGAAATCGGGCGTGCTGCGCTCGCATTCGCCGCGTGCATTGCAGAAACTGCCGCCCGAACAGTCGAGACGCGAGGTGCATTTATTGGCCCCGATAGGTGCGCAACGGGTTCCGCCCGCAACGCAGCGTTCAAACGCACTGCAGGACCGGCCGCCGCCGCAGTAGTTTCCGCCAGGTCGGATGCAGTGGCCGTCAAAGCTGCATCTTTGGCCCGCCGAACAGCAGCGGCTGCCGCACTGGAACTGACCGCCCCGACATTGCCCCGGTTTTTCGTGAAACGTGGCCAAAGCAGGGCCGCCTGCCGCCATGGCAAGCACCAGTCCGATCAGAAGGAATCGCAGGATCAACAGCATGAATGCACCCATGGTCGGCGCGCCCGGACGTCATGGCAAGGTCTATTCGCTTTCCCTCAGCCCTCAGGCGGGTAAATTGAGCGTATGGAATCGGGCTTGGACTTTCACACCGCGCGGGCTCTGCTGGATTGGCAGATCGAACTTGGCGTCACCGAGGCAATCGGGGATACGCCGGTGGACCGCTATGCGCTGCCGGATACAGCGCCCAAAGCCAAAAAGCCCGCCGCGACGCCAGCGGCCCCGGCCAAGCCTAAGAATATCGACGCCGCCGCCGCTGCGCGACAAGCTGCCAAATCTGCCGGGTCATTGCCGGAACTGCGCGCCGCGATGGAGGCTTTTGATCTGTGCGAATTGAAGCGTGGCGCGCGGCAACTGGTGTTTGCCGATGGCACGCCGGGCGCACGGGTGATGATCATTGGCGAGGCGCCGGGCCGGGACGAAGACCGAGAGGGCAAGCCGTTTGTCGGGCGTGCCGGGCAGTTGCTGGACCGGATGCTGGCCGCAATTGATCTGAACCGGGCGGAAAACGTCTACATCACCAACGTTCTGCCGTGGCGCCCGCCGCAGAACCGGGATCCCAAACCTGAAGAGATCGGCATGATGACGCCGTTTCTGGAACGTCATGTGGCCCTGGCCAATCCCGACGTTCTGGTGGTGATGGGCAATATCAGTTGTCAGGCGGTGCTGGGCAGACGCGGGATTACCCGGCTGCGCGGAAACTGGGATCAGGCGCTGGACCTGCCGGTGATCCCGATGTTTCACCCGGCCTATCTGCTACGCCAGCCACAGATGAAACGGCAGGCCTGGGCAGACCTGCTGGAACTGAAAGCATGGCTGAGGGGTTCTGGCGCATGAGGGTTCTGGCGTTTTCCGATCTGCATATGGCCCGCAACCGCGCCGCCGATCTGGTCACCGCCAGTGCCGATGCCGATCTGGTGATCGGGGCCGGTGATTATTGCAACACGCGGCAGGGGCTGGATCAGGCGATGACGATGCTGTCGGGCATATCCGCGCCGCTTGTTCTGGTACCGGGCAATGCCGAAAGCGCTGAAGAGCTGACCGACGCTGCCCCCGACGGGGTTCATGTGCTGCACGGGACGGGCATGACGCTTGATGGCTTGCGCCTGTTCGGGCTGGGATATGGCGTGCCGCCAACGCCCTTTGGTGAATGGTCCTGCGACCTGACCGAGGGTGAGGCGGCAGAATTGCTGGACCGCTGCGATACGGCGGATGTGCTGATCATGCATTCGCCGCCCAAAGGGTACGGCGATACCACATCTCAGGGGGTTTCGGTGGGCTCCACCGCCGTTCGGGATGCGGTCGAGCGGGTCCAGCCTGTCTTTGCTTTTTGCGGTCACATCCATGACAGCTGGGGATATCGCGGCACAATCGGGCAGACGCAGGTGGCAAATCTGGGGCCCAAACCAAGCTGGTTCGAGGTGAACTTATGATCGAGACCGTCACGTTGCTGGCGTTTATTCCTGCCGCCATTGCCCTGAACCTGACGCCGGGGGCGGATATGATGTTCTGTTTCGGGCAAGGGCTGCGTTCGGGGGCCAAACCGGCGCTGGCGGCCAGCGCCGGAGTTTCGGTCGGGGGAATGGTGCATGTTCTGCTGGCCGGTCTTGGCCTTGGCGCTGCGGTGGCAACCCTGCCGTGGCTGTTCGACGTGATCCGCTGGGTCGGGGTGGCCTATCTGCTGTATCTGGCGTGGGGCGCCATCCGCAATGGCGCGGTTCCGGCGGACGCTCCGGCCAGACCCACCCGCTGGGCATTTCGTGACGGGATGATGGTAAACCTCACCAACCCCAAGGTAATCCTGTTTGTGCTGGCGTTCATTCCGCAATTTGTTGACCCGGCAAAGGGCTCGGTCCTACTGCAGTTTCTGGCATTCGGATTGATCATCGCCATGGGTGGTTTTGTGGCAAATGGGCTGGTGGGCATTTTTGCGGGCGGAGCAGGTCGGGTGCTGGTCTCGAACCCCCGCGCCTCGCGTATTCTGGGTTGGGTCACCGGCGGCATCTTTGCGGCGCTGGCGGTTCGGCTCGCCGTTTTGGAAAGGGCCTGACACCACATGTCGCGCATAGACGAGAGCATGGAATTCATCCCGGTCCGAATTGCCGTTCTGACCGTTTCTGATACGCGGTCTCTGGCCGATGACCGTTCAGGCCAGACACTGGTGGACCGGGTCGAAAAGGCCGGGCATATCGTCGCCGACCGCCAGATCGTTCAGGACGAGCGTACCGAGATCGCGGCGCGGTTGCGTCTTTGGGTGGCCGATCCCGAGATTGACGTGGTGATCTCGACCGGGGGCACCGGGCTGACGGGTCGCGATGTCACCGTTGAGGCACACAGAGACGTGTACGAAAAAGAGATCGAGGCCTTCGGGACCGTCTTCACCATCGTGTCGATGGAAAAGATCGGCAACTCGGCTGTACAATCTCGTGCCACCGGGGGCGTGGCGGGCGGGACCTACCTGTTTGCATTGCCGGGCAGCCCCGGCGCCTGCAATGATGCATGGGACGCGATTCTTGAGAAACAGTTCGATTATCGGCACCGCCCCTGTAATTTCGTGGAAATAATGCCCAGATTGGACGAACATCTGCGACGGAAGTAGACTGTTTGTGCGTTAAACACTTCGTAAACGCATTGTGGCTTGGCAATTTTCCTTGCCCGGCTACCATTTACGTCAGGCAACAGTTGCGACCGGAGTTGAGTGATCAATGCGATTTCTGAGGCAAAGCCTTGTCGGTATTTTCCTTGCGTTTGTGACGCTGGGCCTGTTGCTTGTGGCCGCACAGATGATTTCCGGGGCGGTTCAGGATGTTCTGACTCGTGATACCCAGGCCCCGACAGCCCGGGAACGGGTGTTTGCCGTCAGCGTGCGCACGGCACAGCCGGAAACGGTTACCCCTTACCTTGAGGCGTTTGGTCAGGTCCAAAGCCGCAGACGGCTGGAGCTGCGCGCAGCCCTTGGCGGGCGCGTGGTGTCACTGGCTGATGATTTCGAAGATGGCGGAACGGTTACGGCGGGCGAATTGCTGGTCGAGCTTGACCCTGCCGATGCCCAATCTGCACTGGACCGCGCCAAATCCGACCTGCTGGACGCCCAGTTCGAAGAACGGGATGCGGAACGGTCCCTGTTGCTGGCGCAGGACGAATTGAAGTCGGCCGAGGCCCAAGCCGAACTGCGCGAACGCGCGCTGCAGCGTCAGCGTGACCTTCAGACACGAGGTGTAGGTGCTGCTGCCAGTGTGGAAGAGGCCGAGTTGACCGCCACATCCGCGCAACAGGCGGTTTTGTCCAGCCGGATCGCGCTGGCACAGGCGGAATCGCGGGTGGATCAGGCCACAACATTGCAGTCGCGCGCCCGCATCGCGCTGGACGGGGCCGAGCGTGATCTGGAAGACATGACAATTCATGCCCGTTTTGCTGGAACTCTGACCGAGGTCACTCTGGTGGAAGGGCGGCTTGTGTCGGCCAATGAAAAACTGGCTGAACTAGTCGATCCAAATGCGCTGGAAGTGGCCTTTCGCGTGTCCACCGCCCAATATGTGCGCCTGCTGGATGACGCCGGTGACCTGATCGACGCCCCGCTCACCGTGTCGCTGGAGGTCACAGGAACCGACCTGACCGCAACCGGCCGTATCAGCCGCGACAGCGGATCGGCGGGTGAGGGGCAGACCGGGCGTCTGGTTTACGCCCGACTGGACGACGCCCCGGGGTTCAAGCCGGGGGATTTTGTGACCGTAACGGTCGAAGAGCAGCCGCTGGACAATGTCGTGCGCTTGCCATCCTCGGTTCTGGGTGCAACAGGCAACGTTCTGGTCCTGGGTGCCGATGACCGGTTGGAGCCCTTGCAGGTGCAACTGGTGCGCCGACAGGGGGACGAAGTGTTGCTGCGAGGCGATGGGCTGGCCGGACGTGAGGTCGTGATCGGTCGGACGCCCCTATTGGGGTCCGGCGTGCGCGTGCGCCCCCTGCGGGTCGAGGCCAGTGTTGATGCCGCACTCGAGATGGTTGAGCTGACCGATGAACAGCGCGCGCGGTTTGTGGCCCAGGTCGAGGCCAGCAGCCGGATGCCGCAAGCGGTCAAGGACCGGGTGCTGGGGCAGCTGAGCGAGGCAAGTGTTCCCGCCTCGCTGGTGCGACGGCTTGAAACCCGGGCCGGAGGCTAGGGCGGATGATGCGCGAAATCCCCGGCGCAGCGCGCGGCATCCTCAGCTATTTCACACGTCACAAGACGGTTGCCAACCTGCTGCTGCTGGTCATGCTGGTGCTGGGCGCTGCGGCGATCCCGAACATGCGGGCGCAGTTCTTTCCCGATGTGATCCTTGAACGGGTCGATGTGAATGTCGAATGGGACGGCGCCGGGCCCGAGGATGTGGACAACGGCATCGTGCAACTGCTGGAACCGGCTCTGCTGGCGGTCGAAGGGGTGGCAAGCACCGAATCGACCTCTCGCGAGGGGTCCGCGCGTATCCGGCTGGAGTTCGAGCCCAATTGGGACATGTCCCGCGCGGTTGAAGAGGTCAGAACCGCCGTCGACGGCGTGAGCAACCTGCCCCAGGATTCCGAAGAACCCACAATCCGGCGTGGCGCTTGGCGGGATCGGGTGACGGATGTGGTCATCACCGGACCGATCGAGGCCGAACAATTGGCCAAGTTTACCGATGAACTGATCAGCCGATTGTTTGCGGTTGGGGTCACACGCACCACGATCCGGGGTCTGGCCGCCCCACGTGTGGTGGTCGAAGTGCCAACTGTGCAACTGATCGGCAACGACATCACCATGTCCGAGATCGCCTCGGCCATCGCGGCCGAAGTAACGGCCAGCCCGGCCGGTGACGTGACCGGCGCCAATGCCCGCATCCGCACCGGGGCGGAAAAACGCACGCCCGAGGAAATCGAAGGCATCGCCCTGCGCACATTCGCGGATGGATCGAAACTGGTGGTCGGCGATGTGGCCCAGATCCGGGTCGAAGGCGTCACCCGCAATCGCAGCTATTTCGTCGGCGACAACCCGGCCATGTCCGTGCGTGTGGATCGGTCAAATCTGGGCGATGCGATTGATATCCAGCACACGGTCGAAGATGTTGTTCAGGACATGCAGGCCAGCCTGCCCGAAGGCATCACCATCGAACTGATTCGGACCCGCGCGCAGGCCATCACGGATCGTCTGGATATTCTGGTCGACAATGGGCTGGTCGGATTGGGGCTAGTCGTTTGCCTGCTGTTCCTGTTTCTGAAAGCGCGGATCGCATTCTGGGTCGCGGCGGGTATACCGGTTGCCATGTCAGCCGCGATTGCGCTGATGTATCTGGGCGGGTTGTCGATCAACATGGTGTCGCTGTTTGGCCTGATCATCACGCTGGGCATCGTTGTCGATGACGCCATCGTCGTGGGCGAACACGCCGATTTTCGTGCCCGCCGATTGGGCGAGGCACCCATGGTGGCCGCCGAAAATGCCGCGCGTCGCATGGCCATGCCGGTGTTTGCCGCCACAATCACAACCGTGATCGCCTTTTTTGGCCTTACGCTGGTGGGTGGACGGTTCGGAGAATTGATCCGCGACATCCCCTTTACCGTGATCGCTGTATTGGCGGCCTCGCTGATCGAATGCTTTTTGATCCTGCCGAACCACATGGCACATGCCATTGCCCATTCGTCCAAAGAACACTGGTATGATCTGCCCAACCGCGTGGTGAACCAGGGATTCCGCTGGGTGCGGGACAACCTGTTCCGCCCGTTGGTCGCCTGGGTGATCTGGGCGCGCTATGTGGTTGTGGCGCTGATGGTTGTGATCCTGGCCAGTCAGATTGCGCTGTTTATTCGGGGTGACGTGAACTGGCGGTTTTTCAATGCGCCCGAGCGTGGCGCGGTCACCGGCAATTTCATCATGGTCGAGGGTGCCACCCGCGCCGACACCATCGAAATGATGCAAATGGTTCAGCGCGCCACCAAAGAATTGGGCGAGACTTACGAGGAACGCCACGACCGCAACCCCATCGACTATGTTCTGGCCGAAGTGGGCGGTTCGGCCGGCTATGGTCTGGCCGCCGCCGATGGCAAGGATGACGATCTGCTGGGTGGCATCTCGATCGAATTGATTGACGCCGATCTGCGCCCCTATTCCAGCTTTGAATTTGTCGGCGAGCTGCAGGATTTTGTACCGCGCCACCCCAGGGTCGAATTGCTCAGTTTCCGGGGCTGGCGTTCAGGGCCGGGTGGGGATGCGATAGATGTGCAGTTCTATGGCGCCGATGTGAACACGCTGAAATCTGCGTCCGAGGATTTGCAGACCGAGCTGTCCAAATATTCCGAAGTATCCGCGCTCGAAGATAATCTGGCCTATGACAAGGAAGAGTTCATTCTGGACCTGACCGCGCAGGGGCAGGCGCTGGGCTTCCGCATTGAAACGCTGGGCCGCGTGCTGCGCGATCGTCTGAACGGGATCGAGGCCGCGACCTTCCCCGACGGACCGCGCAGCGCCGAGATCCGAGTTGAACTGCCCGAAGGTGAATTGACCGCAGATTTTCTAGAACGCACGCTAATGCGAACGCCGGATGGGGTCTATGTGCCGCTGGCCGATATCGTCTCGGTCGAGCGCAAATCCGGCTTTTCGACGGTTCGGCGCGAAAATGGCCTGCGGGTGATTTCGGTGAATGGCGACATATCCGAGGATGACCCCACCAAAGCCGCCGAGATTGAGCGGGCCATGCGTGAGGAAATCCTGCCCGATATCGCAGCTGCACGGCAGGTCGAATGGCGCATGGCGGGTCTCAGTGAGCAAGAGAATGAGTTTCTGTCCGAGGCCCGTACCGGTTTGATCCTGTGCCTGACCGGCATCTATCTGGTGCTGGCCTGGGTTTTTGCCAGCTGGACGCGACCATTGGTCGTGATGGCGATCATTCCCTTTGGATTGGTGGGGGCGATCTGGGGGCACTACGTCTGGGGCGTGCCGTTGAGTATGTTCACAGTGGTCGGTCTGCTAGGGATGACCGGGATCATCATCAACGATTCGATTGTGTTGGTGACCACTATCGACAGCTATCAACAGGAACGTGGGCTGGTGCCATCCATCGTCGAAGGGACCGCAGACCGATTGCGGCCCGTGATGCTGACGACTCTGACCACGGTGTTGGGGCTGACCCCGCTGCTTTATGAAGGATCGCAACAGGCGCAGTTTCTGAAGCCGACGGTGATCACACTGGTCTATGGGCTGGGCTTTGGGATGCTGCTGGTGCTGTTGTTGGTGCCCGCGTTGTTGGCAATTCTGAACGACGTCTCGCGCCCCATGACCGCAATGCGGCGTGCCTTGCGCGCGCCGGATCGGGTCGTGAAGGGCGCGGTGACCGGAACGGGTGTGGCCCTTGCGCTGTGGCTGGGTGTATCGATGGTCTGGCCTGCCCTCTCGGGTGCGCCGCTCGGGCTGCTGTCCGGTTTCTACCCGGGCGAGGACGGGCTGAGCATCCTGCGCATGGGCTTTGGCCTGTTTGCGGCGGGGGCCGCGATTATTCTTGTGCTGGGATTTGCGGCGTCGGGCCTGCTTTACGGGCGCTTGTCCGGACGGGCACGCGCCTGATCCAGACGCAGGGCGCGGGTCAACAGGTCTGGCACCCGCGCGCTCATCTGCAGATCACCGTCCAGGATTTGTTTGATCGGAAACCAGCACGCGTCCCGCGCATCGTCTGCGGCAACAGGGGTTCCTGACTGGTACCGGCACATCACACCAACCAGCAGGTAATGAGTTTGCACCTGCCCGGTGTCGTCGTGGCGCAACAGGTCCAGATTGTCGATATAGCCATCCGGTTGCGCGGTGACGCCGGTTTCTTCCAGCAATTCCCGCGCGGCGGCGTCCAGAACGGTTTCGCCCCATTCGACATGACCACCCGGAAACCCCCACAAGCCCGCATCAGGCTGTTTGCCACGCTGGACCAGCAGCACCTGATCTAGATGCAACACCACGGCCAATGCGCCGATTTTAGGAGTTTGACTCATATGGTCAGCCAGCGCTGCACCCGATGATGTCGACCGCGTGTTTTGCGCCCAGCACCGTGATCCGAACTTCGGACCGGTCCAGCGCAAACGGACCGCCCGAGGCGCTGATCACCTCGGATCGGGCAATCAGGGTGTTGCCCTGACGTTTCGTATCAGCCTGCGAGGCCCAGAGGGTCGGATTTCCCGGCTCGATCACCGCAACCTCGGACCCACCTGCCGGGGGCATGGTGATATGCGCCTCGATCTGCATTCCGTCAGCGGTCGGCTTCAGATGGCAAGCTGCACCGGCCACGCCAGCCTCGCGCGCGGAAAACGGGCGCTGCGCCAATGCGGCGGCAATTGTGGGATTGCGTCCGGCCTGGGCATCCAGCGTGTGATCGAAATCCAGCCAGCCCGGCACACAGACATCCTTGCAGACGCCCAGATCCATCTCACCACGCAGGCGCACGGGCTTTGCCGGGTTTTTGGGTGTGATCTCAACCGGCAGGACCAATTGGTCTTCGTAGCCGATGGATTGCAGCCCGTTCTGGTCGAACACATGCGGCGCGGGCCAGGTGATTTCGACACCGCCCACATTGCCCGAACGGCTCCAGTCGAATTGCGGCGGAATGCCCGCGTCACCCGGCGCGCGCCAATAGGTTTTCCATCCGTCCTTCAGGGTCAGCCGCAGGGCGCCCTGATAGGTTCCGTCCGCCGTTTTGCCGCCATCCAGAATTTCCAGCTGAACAAGCTGATCCACGCCCTGTGCAAAGGCGGGAGCGATAAAGCAAAGGCTGGCCGTCAGGGCGGCCGAGACTGGTTTCCAGAAACGCATCATGGCCTATAAATGCGCCTTGCGGACGCGATTGCCAAGTCACGTTCAGGTCACTGTGGTGAAATCTGCCGGAATCGGGTCTGATCCCTTGCCATTCCCTGTCATACAGGGCCATTGTTGCAGGGAAGCCGAGACAAGAGACTCCTTCACATGGACCTGACCGGAAAACTTTAGCTCTATTCGCACATCGTATTGATGTGTTATATTTTGTCTGAAATACAGGAGGATGCGCATTATGGACCGGAAAGCCTTTCTTGCCTGGTTGTCGGAGGTCGACACGTTGAGCGAGGCGCAGAAAGTAGAGGTCGGTGAGGTTCTGGCCGGTCGCCCAGCGGGTGAAGCCTCGGTTGCGGCAGTTGAGCTGGGTGTTGGAGAAGACCGGACCTGCCCGCATTGCGGCGCACACGGTGCAGTGGCCAATGGCAAGTCGCGGGGAATGCAACGCTATCTTTGCCGATCCTGCAATCGAACCTTTGGAGCGGTGACGGGTACACCACTGAGCGGCCTGCACCGCAAGGATCTTTGGCTGACGTTCAGCGAATGCCTCGCCAATGGCGATACGGTGGCAGTTTCGGCAAAGCGCTGTGGCATAGCCGGGAGCACCGCCTTTCGCTGGCGACACCGCTTCCTTGCCGGGATCAATTCCACCGCCGAAAAACTGAAGGGCATTGTCGAGGCCGACGAAACCTATTTTCTTGAAAGCCGCAAAGGGGATCGTGTTTGGACACGGGCCACGGAAGGCAAATCCTCTGCAAAAAAGCCGGACCGAAAGGCCCGAAAGCGCGGGGGCAAGGCAACAAAGCGGGGCCTGTCCGATGAGCAGGTGCCGGTTCTGGTCGCGACAGATCGCTCCGGCACGACCGTTAGTGCCGTCCTGCCTGCGGTCAATGCTGCCGCTCTGCGGGAGGTTCTCGCGCCGGTCATGGACAAGGATGCACTGCTGGTGACCGATGGGGGCACCAGCTATCCGCCGTGTGCTGCCGCCCTGTGTGTCAGCCACGAAGCGCTCAACCAGTCTTCCGGTGAACGCGTTCGCGGCGAACTCCATATCCAAAACGTCAACAACCGTCACTCCCGCCTCAAGGGGTTTATTGGTAACCGCCGGGGGATCGCCACAAAATATCTTGCCAGCTATCTGCGCTGGTTCCATCTCATAGTCCTGCAGAAGAACCCAACCCCGAGGCACTGCCTCGCCAGCGCCCTCGCTGGAATGAGCATCAATACGATGTACGAATAGAGCCAAAACTTTTGATTGCAATGCCTGGCATGGGCGACCCGCGTTTCGAACACGCGGTGGTCTATATATGCAGCCATGCCGAGGACGGGGCGATGGGGCTGATCATCAACAAGCCGTCGGATTTGCGAATCAAAGCCCTGCTGGAACAGCTCAATATTCCAAGCCGCATTCCGGTTGTGGGCGAACGGTTGGTACATTTCGGCGGCCCGGTTGAGATGTCGCGGGGCTTTGTACTGCATTCCGCGGATTACGAGGCCAATCTGCATTCGATGCAGATCAGCACCGATTTCAGCATGACGGCAACGCTGGATGTTCTGGAAGACCTCGCCTCGGGCACCGGGCCGTTGAACGCGATGGTGGCGCTGGGCTATTCCGGCTGGGGTCCCGATCAGCTAGAGGATGAGATCGCCATGAACGGCTGGCTGACGACCGATGCCAGCCCGAAACTGGTTTACGACCTGCCCGATGACGAAAAATGGGAGGCCGCGCTGGCAACCCTTGGTGTGGACCCGCTGACCCTGTCGGCCAGCGCAGGCCGGGCCTAGCCGCGCGGGGCTGCGGCCCGACGCAGGCGGTCATTGATTGCGGCGCCAAGATCGTGGTCTGGAATTGGGGTCACGGCAATCGGGCGACCGGAATTGTCCAACGCGTGCAGGCAGGCAAACAAATTCGCGGCAGCCTCGTTCAGATTGCCGTCCGCTGACAGATTCACGTCGCACGTGACAGGCCCGAAACCCAGCACAACCTCGTCCCCCTGCCGGGACTGCGCGTTCAGGCGCACCGATGAATCGGGGGCGTAGTGCGATTGCAACTGTCCCGGGGCCGTCAAAAGATCGCCGGATTGGTGTAGATGCAGGTCGGCGCCCAAAGCCGCCTCGATCCGGTCCAGGGCAATACCGCCGGGGCGCAGCAGTGCGGGCGTGCCGGCCAGACCGACAATGGTTGATTCCAGACCGACGCCGCAGGGACCATCATCCAGAATGGCCGCGATACGTCCGTCCAGACCCGCGCGTACATGCGCCGCCGTGGTCGGGCTGATCCGGCCTGACGGGTTTGCCGACGGCGCCGCAACCGGGCCATCGACTGCCTGCAACAGTGCGCGCGCCGTGGCGTGGGCCGGAACCCGGACCGCCAGCGTGTCCAGCCCGGCGGTGACCAGCGAGGACACATCGCTGCCCGACTTCAGCGGAAGCACCAGTGTCAGCGGGCCGGGCCAGAAGGTCGCCGCCAGACGCTCGGCCTGATCCGACCATTCCACATAGCGTTGCGCCGCCTCGACCGAGGCGACATGGGCGATCAGGGGATTAAAGCTGGGCCGTCCCTTGGCTGCGTAGATGGCGGCCACGGCCTCGCCATTGCGGGCGTCACCGCCCAGCCCGTAGACGGTCTCGGTCGGAAAGGCGACCAGCAGGCCCTGACGCAGAAAATCCGCGGCCTGCGCCAGCCCGGCGGGATCGGCGGATAGATACTCGGTGCGGAAAGGGATCATATGTGGTGACGCCGCGTTTTGGTTGATTGCAACATTGGGACAGGTAGGTAATTAGGTGATCGTGCCAGCCCAGATGAATACCGGCGCAGCTTGCGGATTCCAAGCCCGCACGTAAAACCCGACAGACAGACCCGAGGGAAGCCATGCCATATCGCGCCCCAATCTCCGACTATCAGTTCCTGCTGGATAACGTGGTCGGCTTTAATCAGATCGCCGCCACCGAGAGATTTTCGGAGGCCAGCGCAGACGTGGTCAGCGCCATCCTCTCGGAGGCCAGCAAACTGTGCGAAGAGGTGATGGCCCCCCTGCAGCGCCCCGGCGATCTGGAACCGTCGCATCTGGAAAATGGTGTTTTGCGCACCTCGCCCGGTTATGCGGACGGGTGGAAAGCGATTGCCGAAGGCGGCTGGATCGGGATGAGCGGTGATCCCGAATATGGCGGCATGGGCCTGCCGATGACCGTGACGACGGCTGTGAACGAGATGATGAGCGCAGCCTGTCTGTCGCTGCAACTGGCGCCGCTGATGACGCAAGGCCAGATCGAGGCGTTGGAACACCATGCCAGCGACGCTTTGAAAGAGCTGTATCTGCCCAAGATGATGGCCGGTGAGTGGTCGGGGACAATGAACTTGACCGAAGCGCAGGCCGGGTCGGATGTGGGGGCGTTGACCTCAAGGGCCGAACCCAACGGGGATGGCACCTATGCCGTGAGTGGGCAGAAGATTTTCATCTCATGGGGCGATAACGATTTCTGTGAAAATATCTGCCATCTGGTGCTGGCCCGGCTGCCGGATGGCGTGCCGGGGACCAAGGGGATTTCCCTGTTTCTGGTGCCGAAATACATCCCCGACGAAAACGGAAATCCCGGCGTTGCAAATGACCTGAAGGTCGTGTCGCTGGAACACAAGATGGGTCTGCACGGCTCACCGACCTGCGTGATGCAGTATGACGGCGCCAAGGGCTGGCTTGTGGGCAAGGAACATGGCGGCATGGCCGCGATGTTCACCATGATGAACAATGCGCGTCTGGGCGTCGGCGGGCAGGGCGTTGGCGCGGCCGAGGGTGCCTATCAGCACGCGCTGGCCTATGCGCTGGACCGCAAGCAGGGCAAAACGCCGTCAGGCTCGATTATCGACCACGCCGATGTGCGCCGGATGCTGATGCAGATGCGTGCCGACGTGTTTGCGGTGCGTGCAATCCTGTTGGCCAATGCGGCTGCGATCGACATGGCACAGGCGACGGGTGATCCGGAGTGGACGGCCCGGGCGGCCCTGCTGACACCTATCTGCAAGGTGTTTGGCACCCAGACCGGGATGCGGGTGGCGGAAACCGGCGTTCAGGTGCATGGCGGCATGGGTTTCATCGAAGAAACCGGTGCGGCGCAGTATTACCGCGACGTCCGCGTTACGGCGATTTACGAAGGCACCAACGGGATTCAGGCCATGGACCTTGTCGGGCGTAAAATGATGGATGGTGGCGAGGCGGCCTCGAACCTGCTGGACGAGATCGAGGATCAGGCCGAACAGGCCCGCGCAACCCTGCCCGAATTGGCGGGACCGGTGTGGGAGGCCACGGAATCGCTGCGGGAAACGACCGAATGGCTGGTTTCGCAGGGTGACATGAACAACCGCTTTGCCGGTGCCGTACCTTATCTGCACGCTTTTGCGCGTGTGTTGGGCGGGCACTACCACCTGTCGGCAGCCCTGGCCGATCCCGACGGACCACGTGCCAAGCTGGCGCGGTTTTACATCAATGCGCTGCTGCCGGAACATGTCGGGCTGCTGGCGCAGACGCAGAACGGGGCAGGTGACCTCTATGCGCTCAACCCCGAAGAGTTGGCCGTCTGATGGATGGTGAGGCCCCCCTGACGATCCGTTATCCCTGGGCTGAACCACCTGCACCCGGAGGCTGGACAGAGATTGCCGACGGCGTTCTGTGGATACGTCTGCCGCTGCCCATGGCGCTGGACCATGTCAATGTCTACGCGCTGGATGACGGTGACGGATGGACGGTGATCGATACCGGCCTGTCATCCAAAAAGACGCGGGCGATCTGGGAAACCCTGATGGCTGGGCCGCTATCTGGCAAACCGGTCAATCGGGTCGTGGTAACGCATCACCACCCCGATCATGTGGGCAACGCCGGTTGGTTCCAGTCGGTACATGGCGCGGAACTGGTGGCCAGTCGCACCGCATGGCTGTTTGCCCGCATGCTGACGCTGGACGAACAGGAAAACTGGCCGCAGGAAACGCTGGATTTCTACCGCAGCGCCGGAATGGCCCCGGATATTCTGGCCAAGCGGATGGCGGAACGACCCTTTAACTTTGCCGACGTGGTCTATCCGATGCCGCTGGGCTTTACCCGGGTCAAACAGGGCGACGTGATTCGCATGGGCGGGCGCGACTGGGACGTGCATATGGGCAACGGCCACGCCCCCGAACACGCCACATTCTGGAGCCGCGACGACAATCTGGTGCTGACGGGCGATCAGATCCTCAGCTCGATCAGTTCCAATCTGGGTGTTTATGCCACCGAACCTTTGGCCGACCCGGTTGCCGACTGGCTGGAGGCGTGCGAGCGTCTGGAACCGCTGGCCCGGCCCGACCAACTGGTGCTGGGCGGGCACAAGCTGCCCTTTACCGGGCTGCCGCTGCGGATGCGTCAGTTGATCGACAACCATCACGGCGCGCTGAAGCGTTTGGTTAATGATCTGGACACGCCAAAAGCCGCCGCCGACTGTTTCGCACCGCTGTTCAAGCGCCCGATCAAAGGCGGCGAGTATGGTCTGGCCCTTGTCGAAGCGGTTGCACACCTGAACCATCTCTTCCACATTGATGCGGTGACCCGGACGCGGCGCGCGGACGGGGCGTGGACCTATCAGCGCAAAGGGTAAAGACATGCAGGATGAGATCGAAACATCAGCCGAGGCTGCCGAAGCTGCCGCCTTGCCCCGATGCTATGAGGTGCACGCCAATCCCGAGGCCGAGTCCGGAACAAAGGAACTTCCGGCACCTCTGCAGAAACCTGTTGCGGCCAAAAGCCCGGCGCAATGGGCCTATGAGCGTCTGATCCTGTATATCCAGAACTTCGAAAAAACACTGGATGGCGATCATGAGGTCGCCATGGGCTTTACCGGCGGTGACGCGGGTGTGATGCGGATCGAAGGCATGGGCTATTTCGACCCCGATATCATCACCTTCTACGGCTCGGATGGCGGTGGCGCCCGGACCCAGCTAGTGCAGCATGTCAGCCAGCTGAACGTGATGTTGCGCGCCCTGCCAAAAACCGTCGAGGATAAACCCGCAAATCGCATCGGGTTTCGATTGGCGGCGGATCTCGAAGAAAGCTGACACTCTGCCTTGCAATTCACGTCTGCGCAGCCTTGAATGAGAAGATCGTTCAGGAGGGTGCCGTGTGATCAATTTCTCAGCCGTTACAAAAGCCTACGCGGGAGCGTGGGCGCGGCGACGTGTCTTTGTCCCGATCTACATCGCGGTGCGCCTAATGCTGGTGGCGCTGATCGCGCCGGGTGTCGCCATGGCGGTCAATCTGGCGGTGTCGCTGTCGGACCAGACTGCGTTGACGGATCAGGACATCGCCATGTTCCTGCTGTCGCCCGCCGGGTTCATCGCAACAATTGTCATCCTCAGCCTGTTTCTGCTGGCCGAGGTTTTCGTATTTGCAGTCATGGCCGGGTCGCTGCGCATGGGCGAGAGCGATCCGTGGCGTGCGGGCAGTTCGGCGATCGGCCTGATCCTGTCGCGCCTGCCTGATCCTGTCGCGCCTGCCTGCGCTGTTCGGATTTGCCGTGCGTCTGATCCTGCGGGTTCTGGTGCTGGTGCTGCCATTTGTGGGCGTCGCGGGCCTGATCGCGTGGTGGACGCTGACCGAATATGACATCAACTATTATCTGACGTTTCATCCGCCCGCCTTCTGGCTGGCCGTGGTCCTGATTGGGCTTGTCGTGCTTGCGCTGGCCTGGGTGCTGATCCGCAGGCTGTCTGCCTGGGCACTGGGCCTGCATCTGGTGCTGTTCGAAAAATTCGCCCCTGCCCCTGCTTTTTCCGAAAGCGCCAGCCGGATGGAGGGCAAGCGCGGTCGCCTGAAAGTCGAACTGGCGCTGTGGTTGGCCGCGCGTATTGCTATCGCCGCCGCGATTGCCTTTGTCGCCGGGCTTTTGTTTGCAGTGGTTCCGCTGCAGGAGGGTGTAAACCTAAGACTCGCCCTGATCCTCAGCCTGATAGTTGCCGCGCTTTGGTCACTGGCGGGGCTTGTTCTGGCCGCCACGGCGCTGGGCGCGTTGGCGGTTGTGCTGGACAACTTCTTTGAACCCAAGGTCGATGCCCTGCCACATCCCGAACCCGGCAACCTGCGTGCGCCAATGATGGTCACGGTTGGCGTTGCACTGCTGGCTGTCCTGATCGGCCTATGGTCCGGTCAGGCCTTGCTGGAACGCATACAAGCGCCCGATCATGCGGATGTCATCGGCCACCGGGGCGCTGCGGCGCTGCGACCGGAAAACACCATGGCGTCCGTGCTCAAGGCCATCGAGGACGGCGCGGATTGGGTCGAGATCGACGTTCAGGAAACCGCCGACGACGTGGTGATCATCGCCCATGACAGCGATTTCATGAAGCTGGCGGGTGTGAACCTCAAGGTCTGGGACGCCACGATGGAGGATATTGCCGAGATCGATATCGGCAGTTGGTTCGGCCCGGAATACGCGTCCGAGCGGGCGCCAACCCTGCACGACGTACTCAGCGCCGCCAAAGGCAAGGCCAAGGTGATTATTGAGCTGAAGTATTACGGCCACGATGTTGACCTTGAAAACCGCGTTGTGGCCATCGTTGAAGAGCTGGAAATGCAGGACGACATCGCCACCATGTCGCTGAAATACCCAGCGGTTCAAAAGATGAAAACCCTGCGTCCCGAGTGGCGTGCCGGTGTTCTTGCGGCAACGGCGGTTGGTGATCTGTCCGGCTTGGAGGGGGACTTTGTGGCGGTGAATGCGGCAACTGTGTCACCGGGTCTGATCCGTCAGGTCCATGACGCGGGAAAACAAATCTACGTCTGGACGGTGAACGACCCGCTGCAGATGTCGGCCATGGCCTCGATGGGTGTGGATGGCCTGATCACCGACCGCCCGGCGATGGCGCAGGAAGTTCTGCGCGTGCGCGCCGAAATGGGCCCGGGTGAGCGTTTGATGCTGTGGCTGGCGACGAGTTTTGGCCTGTCGATCGATACCAGCGAGATGCGTGATGACAATCCTTAGATGGGTGGCCACTCTGACCTGCCTTGCAACGCCTGCCGTGGCTCAGGACCTGATGCGTGGGGTTGAGCTGCCCGCCCATCGCGCCTTGATGGACAGTCGCGGGGACGCGGATCTGATTCCGTTTGAAAGCGATGGCTGCTCGGGCGGGTTGTCCTCGAGCTGGCGCCTGATCGCCGACACGTTTCCCAAGTTCAGCGCCCTGTATCAGGCGCAGCCGCCGTGGGAAAACTGTTGCGTCACCCACGACCGCGCCTACCACAACGCCGGTGGCGCGCAGAGCGCCGGTGACAGTTTCGATGCGCGCCTGACCGCGGATGACGCGTTGCGCTCCTGCGTCAAAGCGCATGGCGAAAGCCACGCAGAGGATTATGCGCTGCAGTATGACATGACCCCGGACCAGATCCGCTCGGTCCATTCGATCACGGCCGAGGCGATGTATATGGCCGTACGGTTTGGCGGTGGGCCGTGCAGCGGGCTGCCCTGGCGGTGGGGGTTTGGCTATCCCGGCTGTTCGGTTTTCCCTTCCCGGTGACCTGCGCGCGAATGACGTCGTGACAGGCCGGAAAAATTCGATTATCCAACATCTCAAACACGCGAATTGGGAATCTCTGAGATATGGCTGAACATAAGCACGGCGAAATGGACATCACCGTTCAATCCAAAACCTTTGACGGTTTCATCAAATTCACCACCTGGTGTGTGGTGATCATTGCATTCCTGTGTCTGTTCCTGGCGGTTTTTGCCGCGTAATCCAAGCCGGGGGCGTTCGTGTTCAGGATTTTGATTGCCTGCCTGCTGGCAGCAACCGTGGCAGGCTGCACCGGGTCGCAGCGCCCTCAGGCCGATCAGGCTGAGGTTGTTGCCCGATCTTATCGTGATCCGGGGCCGTCGACCCTGACGCTTTTTACGATGATCAACACCCGAACCGGCTCTGGCGCGCATACATCGCTGATGATCGGCGGCAGTGAGCGGGTGATCTTTGATCCGGCAGGCTCGTTCCGGGCTGACGTGGTGCCGATCCGGAATGATGTGCTGTACGGTATCACCCCGGCGGTCGAGCGTGCCTATCGCAGTTCGCACGCGCGTGAGACCCATTTTGCCCGCATCCAGACCATCGAGGTCAGCCCGCAACAGGCTGAAATCGCCTTGCAACTGGCCAAGCAATCGGGACCGGTTTCCAGCGCATATTGTGCAAATTCCACAGCCAGGATTTTGCAGCAGGTGCCGGGGTTCGAACAGATCGATGTGACCTTTTTTCCGGTGAATCTGTCTGATCAATTCGGGCAGATCCCGGGGGTTGTCACTTCGGAATATCGCGAAAACGATGACGCCGATCTGCAAAGGGGGCTGGCGCTGAACAATGCGCGCCTGAACCAGCAGGACGCTGTTTCAACCCAGTAGATATAACAACCCATAAAGCGTTGCGGCCCCGGAAAAGATGGCGGCCAGCACGTTCTTTGTCAGCACCCCAACCGCCAGGGCAACAGCCGCCGCACCCATGCGCGGCATGTCCGGCTGACCATCGGTTGCCGTTGGCCAAACCATCAGCGGCGCGATCAGCGCGGGCAGAATGGCCACAGCGGTGTAGCGCAGATGGCGCAGCAGCCAGGGCGGCATCGGGCGGTCCCCGACAAGGCCGATGAAGACGAACCGCAAGGTAAAGCTGCCAATCGCCAGCCCGATAATGATGGTCCAGATTGTAACCGGATCGACCTGGGTCATGTTTCGGCCTTTCTGCGTGTCGCGACCAGTTCGGCCTGCGCGCCCGCCATCATTCCAGCGCATCCGGCGACCAACAGGCCCAGATTATAGGGCAGGCCCACCGATAGCAGCGACACGACGATGGCCACCAATGCGGCAACTACATGCGGCAGGGTGCGCATCATCGGGCCGATCATCGACAAAAACGTGATCGGCAGCGCAAAATCCAGCGCCCAGCTTTCGGGAATGCGCGTGCCCAGAACCGCTCCGAGATAGGTGGCAAAAATCCAAAGCGGCGTAATCGGAGTGACCGACCCGACGAAATAGGCCATGCGCTGGGGCACGGTCATCGCGGGCTCTTTTTCGAACTGAACGCTGGAACAGGCAAAGGACTGATCAACCGTCAGATAGGCCGCACAGGCCCTCTGCCACAACGGTGCCGCTCCCAGATACGGTGTCAGCGAGGCCGAATACATCGCCATTCGCAGGTTAACCGCCAGCGCGGACACCAGAATGATGGCTGTCGGTGTCTGATCCTGCAGCAGTTGCAGCGCGGCGAACTGCGCCGCCCCGGCAAACACGGTTGAGGTGAATGCCATGGTTTGCACGATGTTCAGCCCCGCCTCGGTTGCGAAGACGCCAAACAGGGTGCCAAACGGGATCGCCACAAAGATGAACGGGGTCCCGTCGCGAAAACCCTTCCAGTAGTATGACTTGGATGTGGTGCTTGCCATGGCTAAGTCCTATGGTGACCGCAGCAGGAGTAGCGGTCTTGGGAAAGGGTTGCAATTGGCCACGGAACTGGATTTGTCAGAATACATCATCACGCCGGACCCCGGCGCACCGCGTCTGACCCGCGCTGTCGAAGGCGTCGACCAGAATGGCGAGATCAGCCGCATTTCGGTGGTCGAGGAGCGCCCGCTGACGATTTTCCTGAATGCGCAAGAAATCGTGACCGCCATGACCATTGGCGATTATCCCGAGTATCTGGCGCTTGGCTTTCTACGCAATCAAGGCATGTTGCTGGCCGATGACGAAATTACGCAGGTCGATTACGACGACGACCTGGAAACCGTCGTGGTCCGGACCGCACGCGAAACCTCGTATGAGGACAAGCTGAAGAAAAAGACACGCACCAGTGGTTGCGCGGTTGGCACGGTGTTCGGCGACATGATGGAGGGGTTGGAGGATGTGCGCCTGCCGCGGGTCCGGGTGCGGACATCGTGGTTGTATGACCTTGCCGCCAAGATCAACACAACGCCCTCGCTGTATCTGGAGGCGGGCGCGATCCATGGCACCGTCCTGTGCCGAGAAAACCGCCCGCTGGTCTATATGGAGGACGTGGGCCGCCACAACGCCGTCGACAAGATCGCCGGATGGATGCTGTCCGAGCGCGAAGAGGCCGCCGACAAGATCCTTTACACCACCGGCCGCCTGACCTCGGAAATGGTGATCAAGACGGCGATGATGGGCATTCCCGTCTTGGCCTCCCGATCCGGTTTCACCGCCTGGGGCGTCGAGATCGCACGCGAGGTTGGCCTGACCCTGATCGGCCGGATGCGCGGGCAGAGGTTCGTGTGCCTGGCCGGAGAGGACCGTCTGGTGCGCGACGTCGATCCGGCAACCGTTGCCGTCGAAGACAAGAAACATCGCAGGAAGAGTGCGGGATGATCTTTGAAACTGTCTATATGTTCGTTTTCCTTGTCTTCAGCTTTGTTTTTCTACCTCTCTGTTTTCTGACTCTGCGAAACTACGAGCGCAGTAAGCGGGTTGTGATAGAAGGGATGGCACAATTGGATGGTGACACTCGCCGTCAACTGGGCTGGCTTCCTTCTGTGTACATCGGCGTCTTTGATTTGTTTGCTCCGCTCCGATTAGGCGGGAAATATTGGGGAGAGATGAAGCGGCAGCAGAGTTTGGCGCTTCAGCGCGTATTGCTACATGGATTGCCCGAAACTGTCGTACTAGCTGAGGACGTCAGGCGATCAGCCAGAAGGTTTCGGTGCTACTGCATATTTCTTATCGCTCCTTTGACCGTGCTCATTATGTTGCCAGCTTGTATTCGAATAAGCGATGAATTGGCTGGTTTTTCGGGGTTTCCTTTGGCTGTTTGCTTCATTTTGCTTAGTTCAGGCATCGGCTTTTTGGTTTTGTTGCCACTCGACAAGTTCAGAACGTGGCCTAAAATTGAGGATCGTACATGACCCGCCCTCTCGGCGTCATTCTCGCGGGTGGTCTTGCCACTCGGATGGGTGGCGGAGACAAAGGTCTGTTGCACATCGGTGGGCAGAGCCTGCTGGCGCATGTGATTGACCGGCTTAGCCCACAAGTGGATGGTCTGGCGTTGAACGCCAACGGAGACCCCGAACGCTTTGCCGACCTGAATCTGCCCATCTTGCCCGACACCGTCGAAGGTTTCGCTGGACCGCTGGCCGGTGTTCTGGCGGGTCTTGATTGGGCGGCAAATCAAGGGGCTGACTGCATCGTCACCGCTGCTGCCGACACGCCGTTCTTTCCACGCGATCTGGTGGACCAGCTGGTGCAGGCTGCCGAAGGGCAGGCACACCCTCTGGTTCTGGCCACTACGCCACGCACCGGTGAAGAGGCACTGAAATCCGGGGGCGGTAGGCGGGTGAACCGGCATCCGACATTTGGACTTTGGCCGGTGGCGCTGCGCGACGATCTGCGGACTGCCCTGAACGATGGGCTGCGCAAGGTCGTGTTGTGGACCGACAAACATGGCGGGCGCGAGGCGCTGTTTCCAGCGGACCCCTTCGATCCGTTTTTTAACGTCAATACGCCCGAAGACCTGAAGCGCGCGGAACAACTGCTGGAGCAGGCATGAGGGTTTACGGCGTCACCGGCTGGAAAAACGCTGGCAAGACTGGGCTGATGGAGCGGCTGGTTGCCGAATTCACCGGGCGCGGCTTTTCCGTGTCGACCGTGAAACATGCACATCACGCCTTTGACGTGGACCAACCGGGTCGCGACAGCTATCGCCACCGGACCGCCGGTGCGTCCGAGGTTTTGCTGGCCTCGGGACAACGTGTTGCGTTGATGCAGGAGTTGCGCGATCAACCAGAGCCGCCACTGGACACCTTGCTGGCCCGCTTGTCGCCCGTCGATCTGGTGCTGATCGAAGGATACAAACGCGAGGCCCACCCAAAGGTCGAGGCGTTTCGCAAAGAGGCCGGAAATGATCTGATCGCGCCCGGCAATGACACGATCCGCGCCGTTGCCAGCGATACGCCGCTGACGCTGGACCGACCGGTGTTCGATCTGAACGACACCGCGCGGATCGCCGATTTTATCCTGGCTGAGGTTGGTTTGTGAGCCAATTTCAGACATTTGCCATGGTGGATTGGTCTGGCGGAAACGACACCGGCCCGCGTGAACGTAAAGATGCGATCTGGGCCTGTGTTGTTCGCGAGGGGGTCGCCCTAGCGCCTGCGTACCTTCGCAACCGGCGGGTCGCCGAGGAATTTCTGGTCGATCTGATCGAAACGGAACTGGCCGCAGGTCGGCGTCTGTTTCTGGGGTTCGACTTTCCCTTTGGCTATCCGCAGGGCTTCGCGCACGCCTTAACGGACTCGGACGATCCATTGGTTCTGTGGGATTGGTTCGAACGCCATATCGAGGATACGCCCAACGCCAACAATCGATTTGATCTGGCTGGGCGGATTAATCAGCAATTCGGGGGCAGGGGACCGTTTTGGATGAACGGGCTCAAGCGTGACATCGACGGATTGCCGCGCACCAAAGCCGATTATCACAACCCGTTTGACGACAGACGCGTGGTCGAGATGCGGGCCAAAGGCAGCTTTACCTGCTGGCAGATGGCGGGCGCCGGGGCGGTAGGTGGTCAGGTCATGATGGGCCTGCCGGTTCTGGCCCGCCTGCGCCGCCGGTTTGCGCGCAAAGTCTCGGTCTGGCCATTCGAAGCGCTCACGACGCCGGTGGCGTTGGTCGAAATCTGGCCATCGCTGACCCTTGGCGCGGCCCCCAAGGGCCGGATCAAGGATGCATGGCAGGTGGAACAGGTTGCCTTGGCTTGCGCCCGTATGTCAGATCAGGAATTGGAGGCGCTGCTGGATGTGCATGCGCCAGAGGAAGGTTGGATTTTGGGTGTGCAGCAGAACAAACCGGACATCTCCCCGCCGCCGCTGAGAAATGACTGTTTCGCGCTTCCTGCAGGGGTGAACTGGACCCCGGTGGATGAGGCGCTGGATCTGTTGCGCGACAGGCTGCGCCCGGTGACATCGGTGACTACCGCGGCATTGTCCCAGGCATCGGGGCGGATACTGGCTGGGGATGTAACTGCATTGCGTTCGAACCCGCCGCAGCCCAATTCCGCAGTGGACGGGTATGGGTTTACCGGGGCGATTTCGGATGGCGCGCATGTGATGCAATTGGCCGAAGGGCGTGCCGCTGCCGGTGTGCCCTTTGACGGAGTGGTGCCAGCGGGGCAGGCTTTGCGCGTTCTGACCGGCGCTGCCCTGCCCGAAGGTGTGGATACCGTCATTTTGGAAGAGGACGTGACCGTTCAGGACGGACACATCGCCTTTCGCGGACCTTTGAAACAGGGTGCCAATGCCCGGCAGGCGGGCGAAGATATTGTGGCGGGTGATCTTGCCTTGTCTGCGGGTCGACGCCTGACACCTGCTGATCTGGCGCTGCTGTCGGCGGTTGGCGTGGCCGAGGTGCAGGTTTTCGCGCCATTGCGAGTGGCGGTGTTGTCCACCGGGGATGAGCTTGTCGAGCCCGGCGAGGTTGCAGGTCCGGGACAGATATTTGATGCCAACCGGCCGATGCTTTTGGCATTGATCGAACGCCTGGGATTCACGCCGGTCGATATGGGCCGGGTCACCGACGACCCCGAAGATTTGCGCGCGCGTCTGAATCAGGCAGCGGCCCGGGCGGATGTGATTTTGACCAGCGGCGGGGCGTCAGCCGGTGACGAAGACCACGTCTCGGCCCTGTTGCGTCAGGCCGGAGCAATGCAGCAATGGCGGATTGCGTTGAAACCGGGGCGGCCATTGGCGCTGGGCATGTGGGACGGAACGCCGGTCTTTGGTCTGCCGGGAAATCCGGTGGCGGCCCTTGTCTGCACGTTGATTTTTGCCCGTCCGGCGTTGTGCCTGATGGCGGGTGCCGGTTGGCAGGCCCCTCAGGGCTTTGACCTGCCTGCAGCATTTGAAAAACGCAAGAAACCGGGGCGGCGCGAATACTTGCGCGCCCGCATGCGCGATGGGCGGGTTGAGGTGTTTCAGTCCGAAGGGTCGGGCCGGATCAGTGGCCTCAGCTGGGCCGAAGGTCTGGTCGAAATCGAGGATGGCGCGCGCCATATCAATCCCGGCGACCCGGTGCGGTTTATCCCATATGGCAGTTTTGGCCTGTAACCGGGGTTGATCAGTCGAACGTGCCCGCCACGCGCCCCAGCAACATGAAGGCACGTGCGGTTCGGGTTTCTCCCAGCGCAGTCAGGTCCGCGTCGGTGGCCTCGGGTTCGAAATCGACGATCATATGGTCGAATCGGCGTAGAAAGTGATGCGCGGCGTCACGGAAAATCGGGTCCTGTTTCATCCGTGCGGCGGTCAGCGCCAATGACGAGCGATCCCGGATACCCCCCAGCGCCGCAACCGACCGCCCGCGCGCGCCCTGCGCAAATTGACGCCAGATCTCGGGGCGCGCCATGTCGGGGCGCAGGTCATCCATATAAATCCCCTCCTGGCTGAGAAGGGTCAGGACATCCTGCGACGCCTGCACCAGTTGCGAGGCCTTGCGGTCCTTCAGCGCCAGACGCAGCGCGTCAAAACCGCGCGCGTCGTCTTGCGTTTCGGGGAAATTCAGCGCGCGGATAAAGATGTCGGTGCTCAGGGGCGGTATGATCGCCTCTGCCGGGGTGCCCAGTTCCAGGGTGGTCTGGTCTTCGGTCCGGGTCTCGGGCGCGTTGGCGCGCACCGGCTCGTTCCGGGCCGAGGAAAAGGTGGCCACGGCAGATTCGGTTTTCTTGGCCGTTTCCGCGATTTCGTCCAGTTTCTTGCCAACCGCAGGCTCATAAGTGCTGGCGGCGCGCTGTTGTTGGGTGACATAGGCCTGATGGATTGCGTCGATAGCGGTCTGCAGGCGTTCGCTTTCCTCGCGCATCACGCGGCTGGTACGCATCGCAATTGCCGCAACCCAGATCATCGCAACAGGCAGGAATACCGCCAGAAGGGTAACGATGAACCCGCTGCCCTGTGGTGTTCCCGGCAACACCAGAAACACGACCGACACCACCAGCCAGATCACGCTGAGGACCACGGCGACAACCTCGATCTCTGTCACTGCAGCCCGCCCCGGGCGATCATAGACGCCCAGCGAGGTCGGTCGGTCGGTGTCCTGGTCTGAATTGGGCTCTGACATCACAAACGCTCCGGTCAGGCGTATTCGACGCTCAGAATCTCATAGGATCGCACGCCGCCGGGGGTACGCACCTCGACACTGTCGCCCTCGTCCTTGCCGATCAGGGCGCGTGCGATCGGAGATTTGATGTTCAGTAGGCCGTTTTCGATATTGGCCTCGTACTCACCAACAATCTGCCAGGTCTTTTCCTCGTCAGTGTCTTCATCGACCAGAGTGACCTTGGCGCCAAACTTGACCACGCCGGTCAGTTTGGCCGGATTGATCACGTCGGACAGCGACAGGATGCCCTCAAGCTCTTTGATGCGGCCTTCGATAAAGCCCTGCTTTTCGCGCGCCGAATGGTATTCGGCGTTTTCCTTCAGGTCGCCCAGTTCGCGGGCGGTTGCAATCGCTTCGATGATTGCCGGACGCTCGACGGACTTCAGGTTTTTCAGCTCGGCCTCGAGCGCAGAAAAGCCCGTGGGCGTAATTGGAAACTTTTCCATATTCTCTTTGTCCACGCATAAATTGTCACGCCCCGCCGCATGGGACAAGCGTCGGGGCGATAGGATGGGTTGTCAGTTACCTGACCCAAATGAGGCGTGAATTGCAAGAGGTCACGAAAAACCCGGCGTTCAATTCGCGGCTTAGCGCCGCTCGGCCGGGGCGGGAACGCGCCTGTGACGGTGATCAGGATGTTTGCTCCGCCACCACCGGTGCGACGGAGTGCACAGCCAAAGCATCTCAATCATATTGCACCACCTCGAATTCGATGCCGTTGTCATCGTCGAAATAGAACCGTTTTCCAGGTTCGTAATCGGCGTGATTGTGCGGTTCGAATCCGGCCTTGCGCACCCGCGCCTCGGTCGCGTCGATATCTTCGACCAGAACGCCCACATGATTGAGTCCGCCAACGATGTCATAGCTGCTTTCGCCCGCAGGTCTGGGATCGCTGGGGGCATAAAGAGCCAGATAGGTGTGCTGGCTGCCCACATGCACGGTGTATCCGCCCGCGATGGCGGGTCCTTCCCAGCGGGTTTTCCAGCCGAAAACATGCTGCATCCAGCCAGCGGTGGCCTGCGGGTCACGGACGGTGAAATTGGTATGTTCAAGCGTCGCCATCATGGGATCTCCTTTTCGTCTTGATGCTTGTCCCGACTCAGCGTAATTTCTAAACCTAACTTTAGGTCAAGATATTTTTTGGAGGTTGCGGTGGCAGTATCCGAGGGGCTGGCAATCGGCGCTCTGGCCCGGCGCACGGGGTTGGCGGTATCCGCCATCCGATATTACGAGGCACAGGGCCTGATTACCCCCTGGCGCAATGCCGGAGGGCAGAGGCGGTATCAGCGCGCCGATATCCGACGGCTGAGTTTTGTGATGATCGCCCAGCAATTCGGACTGTCCCTGCCGGAAATCCGCGAGGTCCTGTCGGGCCTGCCCGGCAACCGCACCCCGACGCCGCAGGACTGGAAGAATATCAGCAAAGGCCTGCGTGCCCATCTGGATCAGCGAATCGATACATTGATCCGGCTACGCGACAATCTGGACGGCTGTATCGGCTGCGGCTGCCTCAGCCTGCCTAAATGCGCCCTTTACAACCCCGATGACCGCGCGAAATCCAATGGTAGCGGTCCCAGATACCTGATGGGCGACACACCAGAGGGCTGAACTGCCGCATTGCAGCACTGTTACGCCGTGTTTCGATTGACCAAGGTCTTTCTCTCCATGTAATCAGCCGTGAAACAAAATTGCGCAGACCATGCGGTGAAAGCGCCAATTCGGAAAGTTAGCTAGGGAGCCCGCGATGGCCGATATTGAACGCGAAGCGATGGAATACGATGTGGTGATCGTGGGTGCAGGCCCAGCAGGCCTGTCAGCGGCCATACGTCTGAAACAGCTGGATGCCGATCTGGATGTTGTCGTGCTGGAAAAGGGCTCGGAAGTGGGGGCGCATATCCTGTCGGGCGCTGTGCTTGATCCGTGCGGTCTGGATGCGCTGATCCCCGACTGGAAGGAAAAAGGCGCGCCGCTGAACACGCCGGTGATCGAAGATAACTTTTATATGCTGGGCGAAGCCGGTCAGGTCCGCATTCCGAACTTTCCCATGCCGCCGCTGATGAACAACCACGGCAATTATATCGTGTCGATGGGCAATGTCTGCCGCTGGATGGCGGAACAGGCCGAGGAACTGGGCGTCGAAATCTTCCCCGGCATGGCGTGTTCCGAGTTGGTTTATGGCGACAATGGCGAGATCAAAGGCGTCGTGGCCGGTGTCTTTGGTCTGGAACCCGATGGCTCATACGGTCCGAACACCGAACCGGGCATGGAACTGCACGGCAAATATGTCTTCCTGTCTGAAGGTGTGCGCGGATCGCTATCCAAGGAAGTCATCGCCAAATACGACCTGCAGGCCGGTAAAGAGGTGCAGAAATACGGCGTCGGCATGAAAGAGATCTGGGAGATTGATCCGGCCAAGCACAAGGAAGGCCGCGTCACCCACACCATGGGTTGGCCGCTGGGCGGCAACGCCGGAGGTGGATCGTTCATCTACCACCTTGAAAACAATCAGGTTTATGTCGGCTTTGTGGTTCATCTGAACTATAAAAACCCGCACCTGTATCCTTACATGGAATTCCAGCGCTTCAAGCATCACCCGATGGTGGCTGAGTTGCTGAAAGGCGGCAAGCGGGTGGCTTATGGCGCGCGTGCAATCACCGAAGGTGGATATCAGTCGATGCCGAAACTGGTCGCACCCGGTGTGGCACTGCTTGGCTGCTCGGCGGGCATGGTCAATGTGCCGCGCATCAAGGGCAACCACAACGCGATGCTGTCGGGCAAAGCGGCTGCCGAGGCCGCCTTTGACGCGATCAAGGCCGAGCGTTCGGGCGATGAACTGAGCGATTACGAAATCGAAGTGCGCGACGGCCCAATCGGCAACGACCTGAAAAAGGTGCGCAACGTCAAGCCAATGTGGTCCAAGTGGGGTCTGACTGCCAGCCTGATGCTGGGTGGTCTGGATATGTGGACCAACACGCTGGGCTTTTCATTGTTCGGCACGCTGGGCCACGGCAAGAACGATGCGGACTCGACCGAGGATGCCAGCAAGCACAAGCCCATCGATTACCCCAAGCCCGATGGCACGCTGTCCTTTGATCGCCTGACCAACGTGTCCTTTGCCGCGACCAACCACGAGGAAAGCCAGCCCTGCCATCTGCATCTGGCTGACCCCGAAATTCCGGTCAAGGTCAACCTGCCCAAGTTCGACGAACCGGCGCAGCGGTATTGCCCAGCGGGCGTGTATGAAATGGTCGAAGACGAAGACGGGCCGCGATTCGTCATCAACTTTCAGAACTGCGTCCACTGCAAGACATGTGACATCAAGGATCCAAGCCAGAATATCACCTGGACCACGCCGCAAGGTGGGGACGGACCGAATTATCCCAACATGTAAGCAAAAACAGGGCTACTGGCAGGGTCGTGAAGGCTCTGCCATTGCCACTTGGATGCCAAGGCCCTAGCTTGTCGGTCAAACAACGACAACAAGGCAGGATATCGGTGTTTCCACTGGTTCGTCGCGCGGCTGTTGCCGCGATTCTCACCTCATCCATTGCGTGGCCGGCTTTCGCGGATACCGGCTCAGGCTCGTACTTGGCCGGACGTCAGGCCATTTACCAAAGCGACTATGTCGCGGCCGAGCGGTATTATTCCAAGGCGCTGAATTTCGATCAGCAAAACGACCAATTGCTGGAAAGCGTCCTGCTGTCACGGATTGCGCTGGGTGATATCGAAGGCGCCATGCCGGTTGCGCAAATCCTGGATCAGGAGGAAGGCCCCAATCAGGCCGGACGGATGGTGATCTATGCCAACCTGATCGCGCAGGACAAGCTGGACGAACTGCTTGCGCGCGACCCGGAAACAAAGGGTGTTGGACCGTTGGTTGACGGGCTGATGATCGCCTGGGCCCATATGGGGCAAGGTGCCGTCACCCAGGCAATGGAACAGTTCGACCAAGTTGCCACGCAGGAAGGTCTGAGCGAGTTTGCGCTGTATCACAAGGCGGTAGCGCTGGCCTCGATCGGGGATTTCGAAGGCGCCGAAGAGGTCATGGACACCAATAACGGCGCCGTGTCGCGGATCTCGCGTCGTGCTGCGCTGTCGCGGGCGGAAATCCTGTCTCAACTGGACCGCAATCAGGATGCGTTGCAGTTCCTGGAAGATGTGTTTGCTTCGGGCAATGATCCGTTCATCGAAAACTATGTGGCGCGTCTGGCGACCGGAGAAACGCTGCCGTTTACCCATGTTCGAACCCCGCGCGACGGCATGGCCGAGGTTTACTTTTCGGTTGGGGCGGCGCTGAATTCGGATGCGGCAAGCGACTATGTGCTGCTGTATACGCGGATCGCCAGCTTTCTTCGCAAAGATCACATCGACGCCATTCTACTGACCGCAGAATTGCTGGAAGAGCTGCGGCAATACGATCTGGCGGTCGAAGCCTATCGCATGGTCCCGCCTGACAGCTTTGACTATCACGCGGCTGAACTGGGCCGGGCCGAAGTGTTGCGCCAGTCCGGCAAAACCGATGCGGCGGTCGAAGTGCTACAAAACCTTGCGATCAAGCAGCCCGATCTGCCCGGCGTTCATGTGGCGCTGGCCGACCTGCTGCGCCAGCAGGAGGATTATTCTGCTGCCGTCGCATCTTATGACACGGCCATCGATCTGACCGAGACGGATGCAGGCGCGAACTGGTTCCTGCATTACGCGCGCGGTATCTCGCATGAGCGGCTCAAGCACTGGGGCAAGGCCGAGGCCGATTTCCGTCAGGCGCTGGAACTGAATCCCGATCAGCCGCAGGTTCTGAACTATCTGGGCTATTCACTGGTCGAACGGCGCGAAAAGCTGGACGAGGCGCTGGGAATGATTGAACGTGCCGTCGCGGCCCGCCCAGACAGCGGTTATATCGTCGACAGTCTGGGCTGGGTGCTGTTCCGTCTGGGCCGCTATGAAGAGGCGGTGGATCACATGGAACGCGCGGTCGAGCTGATGCCGGTCGACCCCGTGGTCAACGACCATCTGGGCGATGTCTACTGGGCCGTTGGACGCGCGCGCGAGGCTGAATTCCAGTGGAAACGCGCCCTGTCCTTTATCGATCCTGACGACACGGATGGCGAAGCCGACCCTGACCGCATCCGCCGCAAGATCGAGCTTGGTCTGGACGCAGTGCTGGATGAAGAAGGCGCAGACCCTTTGAAGGTCGCCAATGACGGCTAAGGCCTTTGCGCCCGCCAAAGTAAACCTTACCCTGCACGTCACCGGCCAGCGTGCCGACGGCTACCATCTGCTGGATTCACTTGTGGCATTTGCGGATGTCGGGGACCGGTTGGAATTCTCTGCCGGTCCTGAGATGTCCATGGGCATCACCGGTGAATTTGCCGCCGGGGTCCCGACGGACGGGCGAAATCTTGTCTGGCAGGCTGCGCAGGCAGCCCGGTGGACGGGACATATCCAACTGGACAAGGGTTTGCCGCATGGCGGTGGCATCGGCGGCGGCTCGTCTGACGCAGCGGCCACCCTGCGCGCGCTTGCCTCGGATATGTCGCCAGACGTATCGGTGTCACTGGGCGCAGATGTTCCGGTTTGCATGATTGCTGCGGCAACGCGGATGCAAGGGATCGGCGATCGTCTTGAGCGGATCGACCTGCCCGAGCTTCCGGCCGTTTTGATCAACCCCGGCGTTCCCGTGCCGACCGGGTCTGTGTTCAAGGCTTTGGCAACGCGGAACAATCCCGGAATGCCAGCAGAGATAACAGGTTTCCAATCCCCCGAAACCTGTGCCGAATGGCTGTCTGAACAGCGCAATGATCTTGAAGCCCCCGCGCAGACCATCGCGCCGCAGATCGAAACCGTATTGGGCGCGCTGCGCGAGACGACTCAGGCGCTGATGGTGCGGATGTCGGGTTCGGGATCAACGTGCTTCGCGTTGTATCCGACCGTGAAAGCGGCGCATTTTGCGGCTTACGAAATCGGCACAGCCCATCCTGATTGGTGGTGCCGCGCCGTCCGGCTTAATTGAGGCGCGAAACCACGTAGTCGGCCAGATCCCGCAACAGAGTGCGGATTTCGTGGTCAGGCAGCCCGTCCAGCGCCGTTTTGGCCCTGGCCGCCCAGTCGAAAGCGTCCGCGCGGGTGGCGTCAAGCGTGCCGTATTTGTGCATCAGGATCAGGGCGTGATCCAGATCGCCCTCTTCCTGACGGCCTTTGCCGATTGTGCGGTCCCAGAATGCGTGTTCGTCAGGCGTTGCCTGCGCCACTGCCTTGATGACGGGCAGGGTCAGCTTACGCTCGCGAAAATCATCGCCGACATTCTTGCCGGTCGCCTTGCTGTCGCCCTGATAATCCAGCAGGTCATCGGCAATCTGAAACGCGATTCCAAGGGCATCACCATAATCGAACAACGCCTGAACATGTGTTTCGGGTGCATCAGCGATCACGGCACCCACCTGAGTCGCAGCAGAAAACAGCGCCGCCGTCTTGCCGCGCACAACTTGCAGATAGATGCCTTCATCGGTGCCAAGATCGGTTGCTGCGGTCATTTGCAGCACCTCACCTTCGGCAATCGTGGCCGAGGCATTTGCAAGGATATCCAGCACCCGCAGTGAACCGGTTTCGACCATCAGCTGGAAACTGCGGGAAAACAGGTAATCGCCGACCAGAACGCTGGATTTGTTGTCCCACAGCAGGTTTGCAGTGGGGCGCCCTCGCCGCTGCGCGCTTTCGTCGACTACGTCGTCATGCAGCAGGGTGGCGGTGTGAATGAATTCGACGGTTGCCGCCAGACGTACATGGTGGTCGCCCGGATAGCCAAACAGGCGC
Organism: uncultured Ruegeria sp.; assembly: GCA_963422555.2. Lineage (GTDB taxonomy): Bacteria > Pseudomonadota > Alphaproteobacteria > Rhodobacterales > Rhodobacteraceae > Ruegeria. The sequence continues at coordinate 14,296 of CAXXPZ010000103.1, read as the reverse complement.
GCTGCCGCCAAAGTCAGCATCGGGCGCAGCCGCTTGCCGCCTGCCTCGACCAGATGCGCGGTGACCTCGGGGATTCGCGGGGCATGTTCGGAAGCCATACGGGTCTGTATTAGCGTGTTCACCGCGTCCATCTCGGCGACAAGAATTTCGGCCAGCCGCTCGTGAGGCTTGGAAATTGCGCTGACTGTCATAACACTCCTGATACAAGGCTCGACTTCCGCCTCACCTTGCCCTTACATCCATCCCCATGAAAGAACTTTTGCGCAGCACCGATCCGACGATCCTGGCCTTTGCATCGGCTCTCCTTGAGGGCGAGGATATAGACTGCTTTCAGATGGACGTAAATATGAGCATCCTCGAAGGCGGCATCGGAATATTCCCCCGCAGGCTGATGGTCCGCACTGATGACCTGACCCGCGCCGAGCGGGTCATGCGCGATAATGAGATCCCGCTGGGGCGATGACGCGGTTTTCCGACACAGACCTGACCTGCAATGATTTTCTGGGCGGGCAAGTGCGACTGTGGCAGCCATGCACAGGGTACCGGGCGGGCATCGACCCTGTTTTACTTGCCGCATCCATCCCTGCACGCACAGATCAAAGCGTGCTGGAACTGGGTTGCGGCGCGGGGGCTGCGATTATGTGCCTCATGGCGCGGGTGCAGGGGCTGCAGGCCACAGGGGTTGAATTGCAGGCAGCCTATGCCGACCTGGCCCGCAGGAATGCGAAGGAAAACGGCTTGCTCCTGACTGTGGTCGAGGCGGATTTGACCGCGCTGCCCGTCGATCTGCGCCAGCAGCAATTCGATCACGTTTTGGCGAACCCGCCCTATTACCGCCCCGGGGCCCATAGCCCCGCAGCGGATGAGGGGCGCAGCGTCGCATTGGGTGAAGGAACCGCCCTGTCGGAATGGGTGGATGTGGCTGCCCGTCGGCTGGGACCTCGTGGCTATCTGCACATGATACAAAGGGCTGACCGCCTGCCGGATTTGCTGGCGGCCTGTTCCGGGCGGCTTGGGTCTATCGAAATTCTGCCGCTTGCCCCGCGTTCTAACCGTGCAGCCGAATTGGTGATCCTGCAAGCCCGCAAAGGCGGGCGCGCGGACTTTCGTCTATTGGCACCCGTGATCCTGCATACAGGCGACCGGCACGAGAGGGACGGCGACAGCTACACCCCGCAATTGTCCGCCGTGTTGCGTCAAGGGGCGGCGTTGGCCGGATTTTCTAACAGCTAGGCAAAGACTGGCGCAATTTGTCGGATTTGTAACAGATTCTGTGCGTCTGCAGCGTGACAGTATGAAAACGATGTGGTCAACTTCTTACGTGACACATGTAACCACAGAAGGAGGATCGCCATGAGCGTGAGCGCACATCTGACGGAGCTGAAGAAGAAACACGAAAGTCTCGGTCTCCAAGTCGAAGAAGCCCAACGCTCGCCAGGTATCGATGATCTCCATATCGCCCAGCTCAAGAAACAAAAACTAAAGCTGAAGGAAGAGATCGAGCGTCTTTCGACCTAGGTCTTGAGGCTGGCGCGCGCGGCGATGGCCGCGCCCCCGGTGACAAGCAGGGCCGCGATCGCAAGACCCCATGTCGGGGCGGCGATCCCGGCCACTACCAACACAAGCGTGGACAGCAGCGGGGCAGCATAAGATGCAGTGCCCAATATCTGGATGTCACCGCGTTTCACCCCGATATCCCAGACGTAAAACGCCAGACCGACAGGTCCCAGCCCAAGGGCCAGGATCGACGCCCAGCCAAGCGCGTTGTCTGGCAACACAGTTTCTTCGACCGCAAAATGCAGGCCCCATGAGGCGATCGCCGTTGCGACGCAGAACACAGCGACCGAGCCAGTCGGAACATCCCCCAACCGCCGCGACAGCACGGAATACCCGGACCATGTCAGCGCACAAAGCAGGGCCAGTCCATAGCCCGGCAGATGTTGCGCCTGAAACCCGGCGCTGCCGCCCCCTGCGATGATCACCGCAGCGCCGACAAAGCCAAGGCCAGCGCCAAGTAAATGGCCCGGACGCAGATGCTCTCCCGGTAGCAGGCCGGAAAACAGAACGATGAGCAGCGGCCAGAGATAAGCGATCAGCCCGGCCTCGGCCGCGGGGGCCATGCGCAAGGCGGAAAAATACAGCGCGTGATAGCCAAATAATCCCACAGCACCAAACAGATAGGTGGTCCACGTGACCTGTCGCAATTGTTGCAGGCTACCGGTTGCGATGACCCAGACCAATCCCAGTGTGCCGCCGATCGAAAAACAGATCGCGTTCAGCAGCAAAGGGGGGGGGGGGTCGGCACCGAGCCCACCGTGAATAGGGCCAACAAAGACCACAGCAGGACTGCCACGAAGCCAACCGCAGTTGCACCCATCTTTGTCATCTGGTTTCCACCTCTTCGACCGGAATGATGTCGAATTCATCCGAGATATGGGCGGTCTTTTCAATCTCTGACAGGAACCAATCCCGAAACGCGGCGATTTGCGGACGGGTTTCCGCGCCGGGCAGGCACAGGAACCGAAACCGCGCGTGGGTTTCTATGGCGGTTTTGAATGGCGCGACCAGACGACCCTCGGCCAGGTCCTTGAGGATCATGGCCCTGCGTCCAAGCGCGATACCGACACCCGCCACTGCAGCATCAATTGCGTGATCCGCATTCGAAAAATGCGCCCCATGGGTTGGCACGAAATCCAGACCCACCGCGCGGAACCACGTGGGCCAGTCGCAAGGCGGTTTGAGAAACCCGATGGAATCATCATGGATCAGCGGCGCATCCCGCAACGACTGGGGGGTGGCAAATTGCTGTGCCAGTTCGGGCGTCATCACGGGCGTCAGCCATTCTCGTCGAACCGGTACGGAATACAGCGCGTCATCGTCGCCATACCCAAACCGGATCGCAACATCCACGTCATCGCGGTGCAAGTCCATGTTGCGCAAGGTGGCCGAGAATTTCAGGTCGATTTCGGGATTGGCACGGGCAAAGTCATAAAGCCGCGGCGCCAGCCATTTCGCGGTCAGGGCCGGACCCGCTGTCACCGTCAAGCTGGTCGCGTTCTGCAGGCGCCGGGTGGCTTGCCAGGCCGTCTGCAGGGCGGCAAAGCCTTCTGCAGATCCCGGCGCCAGGGTTTTACCCGCTTCGGTCAGCTTAACAGCTCGGTTCAAGCGCCGGAACAAAGGGTGCCCCAGATGCTGTTCCAGCGACTTTATCTGAAAGGACAGCGCCGCCGGGGTGACATTCAATTCCTCTGCCGCTTTGGCAAAAGACATATGCCTTGCTGCGGCATCAAAGGCGCGCAATGCGGTCAAAGGCGGCAACCGGTCACTCATTTCAATTAAATTTTCCTTAACTGAGGACCTGAAATTCCTCGTTTGTCAGCCTTAGGAATAAAGGCCAGTATCAGAGTAAGTCAAACGAAACTAATCTGATGAAGAGGCTACCATGATTGAGATGACAGCCACCCTTTCCGTTCAACGCGCCTTTCAAAGGGCCCATTCAGAGCGTGGAAAATTCGTCAGGAATGTACTGAAGCGGATTTTCGGTTCCCGCTGATCACAGCGCGCGTGTTCTTACGGGATACACGTCGGGCCGGTCCTTAAGGACCGGCCCGTTTTCATTCTCTGAGACGAGGATCAGACGAAGAACTGCGCACCGTTGGCCGAAATGGTCGAGCCGTTGATGAACTGCGAATCGTCAGCTGCCAGGAAGGCCACGCAGCGCGCGATTTCTTCCGGCTCACCCAGGCGACCTGCCGGAATTTGGCCGATAATGGCTTCGCGTACCTTCTCGGGCACGGCCATGACCATTTCAGTGGCGATATAGCCGGGGCAGATGGCGTTGGCGGTGATGCCTGCACGCGCGCCTTCCTGTGCCAGCGATTTGACGATGCCCAGATCGCCCGCTTTGGTCGCGGCATAGTTCGCTTGCGCGAACTGACCCTTTTGACCGTTGATCGAGCTGATCACGATCACACGGCCAAATTTACGTTCGCGCATACCGGGCCAGATCGGGTGAACGGTGTTGAAAACGCCGGTCAGGTTGGTGTCGATCACTTGGTTCCACTGCTCGGGCGTCATTTTGTGGAATGGCGCGTCGCGAGTGATGCCTGCGTTGGCGACCACGATGTCGATCGGACCGACCTCGGCCTCGACCTTTTCGATGCCGGCTTTTGATTCATCATAATCGGCGACGTTCCACTTGTAGGTGGCAATGCCGGTCTCTTCGGTGAATTTCGCCGCGGCTTCGTCATTCCCCGCATAAGTGGCGGCAACATTGCATCCTTGGGCTTTGAGCGCCTTGGAAATTGCTGCGCCGATGCTGCGGGAGCCGCCGGTTACGAGTGCTGTACGTGCCATTGAGGAGTCCTCCAATTTTAGTCGCCTTGGTAATGCTGTTACTCTGAGGGTTCAGGATGCGCAATATTGTTTCGCGATAATTCTACTTTTGCGCAGGTCAATATTGTCGCATCTCTGACTTAAGATCGAATTGTAACAAAAAAGGGCGCCGGTCGGGCGCCCTTTGGTATCGGTATTGAACCGTGATCAGTCACGCTCCACACACAGGGCAACACCCATGCCGCCGCCGATGCACAGGGTCGCCAAACCCTTTTTCGCGTCACGGCGTTTCATTTCGAACAGCAGCGTGTTCAGAACCCGGCAGCCCGATGCGCCGATTGGGTGGCCGATGGCAATGGCGCCGCCGTTGACATTTACGATCGACGGATCCCAGCCCATGTCCTTGTTCACGGCGCAGGCCTGCGCGGCAAAGGCTTCGTTGGCTTCGACTAGGTCCAGATCGTCAACCGACCAGCCCGCCTTTTCCAGCGCCTTGCGCGAGGCAAAGATCGGGCCAACGCCCATGATCGACGGGTCCAGACCAGCGGTGGCATAGGATGCAATACGCGCCAGAGGCTCAATCCCGCGCTTTTCGGCGTTTTCAGCCGACATCAGCAGCGTTGCGGCCGCGCCGTCATTCAGGCCGGATGCGTTGGCGGCGGTGACCGAACCTTCTTTGGCGAAGGCGGGGCGCAGTTTGCCCATGGCTTCGATAGTCGCGCCGTGACGGACATATTCGTCCTTGTCCATCACGATGTCGCCCTTACGGGTCTTGATAATGAAGGGCACGATTTCGTCTGCGAACTTACCGGCGTTCTGGGCTGCTTCGGCCTTGTTTTGCGAGGCAACGGCGAATTCGTCCTGTATGTCGCGGCTGATCTGCCATTTCTCGGCAACGTTCTCGGCGGTCTGACCCATGTGATAGCCGTTGAAGGCGTCCCACAGGCCGTCGCGGATCATCGTGTCGATGTATTTCATGTCACCCATCTTGTGACCGGCGCGCAGGGCGGCGGCATGGGGCGACAGGGTCATGTTTTCCTGACCACCGGCGCAGACGATATCGGCATCGCCCAACTGGATGTGTTGGGCACCCAGTGCCACGGCGCGCAGACCCGAGCCACAAACCTGGCTGATGCCCCAGGCCGCGCTTTCCTGCGGCAGACCGGCATTGATATGCGCCTGACGAGCGGGGTTCTGACCCTGGGCGGCTGTTAGGACCTGACCCAGAATGGTTTCGCTTACCTCGCCTTTTTCGACCCCTGCGCGGTCAACAACCGCCTCAAGGATGGCAGCGCCCAGATCATGTGCAGGGGTGTTCGCAAAAGAACCACCAAAACTGCCGACACCGGTGCGTGCAGCGGATGCGATTACTACGTTCGTCATATAGTCAATCCTTTACCGTCATGGTCCAGCAGGAGATCCAGCGGCGCAGATGAGAGGCCCCTCTCATGACACCAAGAGCGCCTCGTGATCCCCCGCTCTTGTGTCATCTGGCATACCTTAATGCTGCATATGCAGCAATGGACAGCTTGTCTCAGCGTCAGGTTTGCCACTATGCGGTGCCGGGGGATGCGGCTTAACTGCCAGTTTTAGCAGCGTTTTCCGTAAACCACGGAGGTGTGACCGAAGGCGCGCCAAACAAAAAACCCTGCAGGCAGTCCACACCGTTGGCCACCAGAAATTCTGCGTCTGCTTTGCTTTCGACCGATTCGGCCGTGACGAGAATTTCGAATTCCCGTGCAACCGCGATAAGGGCCCGGACCAGCGCCTGATTGTCTGGATTGTCGCTAATGCCGCGAATGAATTGCCCGTCGATCTTGGCCGCATCAAAAAGAAATTCGCGGAAATGGCGAAAGCTGAAATTGCTGGCCCCAAAATCATCCAGCGCAAAGGCAATACCGCGCGATTGTTGGCGATCCATGAAATCCATCACCAGATCGGGTACCTGCATGGCAGAGCTTTCCGAGATTTCAAGGATCAGCCTTTCGCCCAAAGTGCGGTCTTTTTTCAGATGCCGATCCAGAACGCGGGACCAGCGCGCATACCCGATTGAGCGTGCGGACATGTTGATCGACAACCGGATACCGGGGTTTCGCCGCAAGGTTCGCAAGCCCATTTCCAGCGCGATGCAATCCAGATCCCGACCAACAGGCGTGTGTTCGACCTGAGGCATGAATTCCCGCGCCGGGATCACACGCCCGGTTTCGTCCAGAACCCGGATGAACCCTTCATAAAATGCGGTGCCGTATGGTGGGCGTGCCTGCATGACAGGTTGAAAGGCCAGCTTGCATTGCTTGTGCTTGACCGCCTCGGTCGCCATGTGCAGCGCGGAACGGTCGCGCGAGGTTACGGCCGCATTCAGCGGGTTGTCCGAACCTTCGGGCAGATCATTGATTTTTTTGTCCCGCATGGGTGCACCGTTTTGCTGTGCATGTCTGAAATGGCTTCAGGCACAGTGTCAGGGCAAACAGATGAATCTGCGGTTAAAGAAACCGACAAATCGGTGCAGCGAGACCAGGATCTCTTAGTGCGTGGATTGCCAGGCGCGTCCCAGAACAACCGCCGCACCGAACACCGCGCCGAACAGGCCCAGCAGCGTCAGTCCAAAACCCAGGCCCAGAAGGGCGGCGGGCGCATTTGGGCTGAGGGCTGCCAGCATGGCGATGACCAGCCCCAAAAGGCCGGTTGCGGTCGAAATTGTCGTCAGGCGTGTCATTTGTTCTGGTCACTCGAAATCGAAAACTCACTCCCATATGGTGGTTATGGCACGGAATTCAATTCGTTTCGCGGTTTTTCGCTGGTTTTTCAGACCTTTTCCGCCTGTTGGCGCGGCGGGCTGACCTCAAGATGTTCAAATCCAGGCGTTCCGCGATCTTCGGGATGCCTGGCAAGATGTCTGGCTTTGATCTGGCCGGAGTTCTCGCGGCTGCCGTCATGGCTGTATCCGGGCGGGGCAAAACAATAGGCAAGCCGTTGCCGCAGGCTCAGCCCAGGTTGCGTCGCATCGCGCCAGATTCCGACCCATTCGTGAAAAGCCACGCGCAGCGGGTTGAAGGTGCCGATATTGTGAACCAGACCGTAATCGACACGGTCATCTTCCTGCTCGGGCACAAATGTGCCGAACAGTTTGTCCCAGATGATGAACACTCCGGCATAGTTGCAATCCAGATAACGCGCATTGCGCCCGTGATGGGCGCGATGGTGGCTGGGCGTGTTCATCACCGCCTCGAACCAGCGGGGCATTTTTCCGATGGCTTCGGTGTGAATCCAGAACTGGTAGATCAGGTTCAGCCCGCCGACGAACAGCACCATCGCCGGATGGAACCCCAGCAGGATCAGCGGTGCGCGCACGACCATCATGAAGGTAAAGGTATAGGTCCATGTCTGCCGCAGCGCCGTGGTCAGGTTGTAATGCTGCGAGCTGTGGTGGTTCACATGGCTGGCCCAGACCCAGCGGATGCGATGCCCAAAGCGATGCACCCAGTAATATCGAAGATCGTCCAGCACAAAGCACAGGATGATCACGGGAATCGACGTGCCCAGATTCAGCGGTGTGATCTGCCACAGCCACATAAAGAACGCATAGGCGATGAACCCCAGCAAAAACCCAGAGGCGATATTGCCCGCCCCCATGATCAGCGATGTCAGGGCATCCCGCGTCTCGTATCGTCCGCCACGGCCCTTGATGGCGATCCAGACAAACTCGGCCAGGATGGCGGCGATGAAAAACGGAACGGCCCATTGCACCGCATCGGGAAAACTTATCTGGTCGCTCATGCAGGCTCCATCAGATGTCGCCAATGGCGGCGCTCGGTTTCGTCGAGATGGACAATGACGCGGGGGGTGCCGAAATCATGAAACTGAATTTCGAACCCTTCGGGATGTTCAATCCAGTCGAAATCCAGCAAATGACGGGCGACGGTGTCGGCCGAATGACCATAGCAACCCGGCTCCGGCCCGGGTGCGGATCAAGGCAGAGTGGCCATCGTGAGAGACCGTGACATCAACCACATCATCGTCGGGAAAATGGCGGATCCATTCATCCTGCGCCACGTCCCGTGTCAGAACGCGCAACCGGGATCGACCGGTCAGGTGTAACATCAGGGCAATTCCGACGATGCCTCCGACCACCAGAACCAACAGTATTTCAAGTGGCATTCCGCCCTCCCGGCGCCAGAGTGCAAACCAGGCGGGGCGCTGTCAAAGGTGGCGTGGCGTCAGCCGCGTTCCAGCCGTTCGAGAATTTCGTGCTGCACCACGCGTTGCACAAACGAACCCAGACCCTGCGGCCCCGAGGCGCGGTCTTTCAGGTGGATGCAGATATCGGGGCGGCGTGCGGCAATAATGCCCACCATCTCGCCCCGCACGGCATCATCCAGACCCGCGCCCATGATGGCACAGGCAATCCGGGGTTCGGCATCCAGCTGGCGCCGCACCTCCGCCTGGTCATGCGCGCCCAGCCATTGGACCGGCAAGTGATCCAGTTGACGCGCAACATCGCCAATCACGTTTGGCAGTTTCCCTATCAGCAGAACCACCGGTTTCATTGTCGCCTCCTTGTGACTACAGCAATTGATCCGTCCCTCTGCCGAGGGCCGGGTCAAGTATAGCACGAAAACGTGTTGGGCGCCGGGGCGGGGTATTGCAGCGAGTATATGGTTGTGCTGCCCTTGCCCTTTTCACGCGCCATCCGGACCGAGGTTCCGTCAATCTCGAATATCTGGCAATCGGTGCCCAGTTCCTTGCCGTCCAGAATGCCATTGCGGCACCAGAAATTCTTGTTCCAAACCCAATTGCCGCTGAATTTCTTGCCGCTGGTCAGCTTGCGCCGTTGACGAGGGTCGAGATGATGGCCTTGGCGCTGTTCGAATTCCACTCGGCATCGCCGATCAGACGGGCGATTTCCTGACCTTCGGGGTTCAGGATGACGGTGATCGGCAGGGCGATGACACCAAACTCGCGCGCGGCTGCCTGGCGGGGGTCCTGATGGCGGGGCAGATTGTCGATGCCGTTATCCTCGAAGAATTTCTTGATCCCGGCAGGGCTGTTGCGACCGGTGGCCAGTGTCAGAACCTGAAACTTGTCGCCGCCGAATTCATCCTGCAGTTCGGCAATCTGGGGCATCTCCTTGCGGCAGGGCGCGCACCATGTGGCCCAGAAGTTCACCAGCACGTATTTGCCGCGATACTCTTCCAGCGTGCCGACGCCGCCGTCATCTTCCAGCTGGAATTCAATCGTTTTGGCGGCTTTGGGTTCCTTGTGCAGGATCAGCCGTTTCAGACTGTCCTCCCGCAGGGGGCCCAACGTCTCGGCGTCGGTGGCCAAAGCGGCGTTTGCACCCAGCGCGAGGGCCATATAAAGGGGGATCAGACGAATAAGGCGCATATCAACTCCGGGTTTTCCAACATGACCGATCAATCCTCGAACCAGATGTGGGGCGGCCGCTTTGCCGCCGGTCCAGACGCGATCATGGAGGCAATCAATGCCTCGATCGAGTTCGATCAGCGGATGGCAGCCCAGGACATCGCAGGCTCGCGTGCCCATGCCGCCATGTTAGCGGCCACAGGCGTTATAAGTGATAGTGATGCGCAGGCCATTCGGGAAGGGCTGCTCACCGTTTTGTCAGAGATCGAGCGGGGGGAATTCGCATTTTCCACCGCGCTGGAGGACATTCACATGAATGTCGAGGCGCGGTTGAAGGATTTGATAGGCGAGCCCGCAGGTCGTCTGCACACGGGCCGCAGCCGGAACGATCAGGTCGCAACCGATTTCAAGCTTTGGGTGCGCGATCAACTGGACGCGGCAGAAAGTGGCTTGCTGGCCCTGATCCGTGCGCTTTTGGAACAGGCCGAGGCTGGAGCGGATTGGGTCATGCCCGGTTTCACCCACCTGCAAACGGCGCAACCTGTGACATGGGGCCACCACATGATGGCTTATGTCGAGATGTTCGGGCGCGACCTGTCCCGTGTCCGCGATGCCCGTGCCCGGATGAACGAATCGCCATTGGGTGCTGCGGCGCTGGCCGGAACCTCTTTCCCCATCAACCGGCATATGACCGCGCAGGCGCTGGGCTTTGACCGCCCGTCTGCGAACTCGCTGGATGCGGTCAGTGATCGCGACTTTGCGCTGGAATTCTTATCGACCGCCTCGATCTGCGCCATGCACCTGTCGCGCTTTGCCGAAGAACTGGTGATCTGGTCCTCGGCTCAGTTCCGGTTTGTCATGCTGTCGGATCGGTTCTCGACCGGGTCGTCGATCATGCCGCAGAAGAAAAACCCCGATGCCGCCGAGCTGATCCGCGCCAAGGTGGGTCGAATTTACGGGGCGAACACTGCCCTGATGATGGTGATGAAGGGGCTGCCGCTGGCCTATTCCAAGGACATGCAGGAGGACAAGGAACAGGTCTTTGACGCCGCTGACAACTGGATGCTGGCGCTGGCTGCGATGGAAGGCATGGTCAGAGACATGACCGCCAACCGCGAGGGTCTGGCCGCCGCCGCCGGGTCGGGCTTTTCAACTGCGACCGATCTGGCCGACTGGCTGGTGCGGGTGTTGGGCCTGCCGTTCCGCGATGCCCACCATGTCACCGGATCGCTGGTGGCGATGGCCGAAAACAAGGGATGCGACCTGCCCGATTTGACGCTGGAAGACATGCAATCGGTTCACACAGACATCACCGATGATGTCTATTCTGTCCTTACGGTCCAAAATTCGGTAAACTCGCGCCAGTCCTATGGCGGCACGGCCCCCGATCAGGTCCGTGCGCAGATTGAGCGATGGAAGGCGCTGGTGTGATGCAATTCCTACGTGTTATCCTTCTGATTTCAGCCGGGTTTGCGCTGGCGTCCTGCGGCGCGGATGGCGAACCCATTCAGCCCACGATGAGCGCGAATGTCGGCGTCGGCAGCAGCGGCACCTATGGCGGCGTTGGTGTCGGTCTGCGCCGGGGCGGTTTGGGCGTCTATCTGGGGCTGTGAGCCATTCAGTCCCGAACCTGATGAAGCGAACTACATGAAAGCGGTTGGTCTGATCCTCTGCCTTGCGCTTCTTGCAGCTTGCGAGCCGTCCGGTTCACCGCAACCGGCTTCGCCTCCGGACTCTGGCAGTTCGGGCGTCAAGGTCTCGGGCTATGCAAGGATTGGCGCGTCAACCACGTTCTGACCGTCCTAGAACGCTCGCAAATCGCGCGGAATCAATTGATCCCCATGCCTCTTTTGGTCTAAGCGCGCTGTCATGGATCACTTTCTCTACCGCGACGGCGCGCTTTACGCCGAGGATGTCCCCATCTCTGAAATCGCAGCCGCGGTTGGCACGCCGTTTTATGTCTATTCGACGGCCACCCTGTTGCGCCATTTCAAGCTGTTCGATGACGCGTTGGAAGGGATGGACCACCTTGTCTGCTACGCAATGAAAGCGGCCAGCAATCAGGCGATCCTGAAGACGCTGGCGCAGGCAGGTGCGGGAATGGATGTGGTCTCGGGCGGGGAATATCTGCGCGCCAAGGCGGCCGGCGTGCCGGGCGACAGGATCGTATTCTCTGGTGTGGGCAAAACGGCGGATGAGATTCGCACCGCGCTGAGCGGCGGCATCCGCCAGTTCAACGTCGAATCCGAACCCGAGATGGAGGTGATCAACGCCGTCGCAATGGAAATGGGCGTGATCGCGCCGATTACCGTGCGGGTGAACCCGGACGTGGATGCCAAAACCCATGCCAAGATCGCGACGGGCAAATCCGAAAACAAGTTTGGTATCCCGATCTCGCGCGCGTCTGAGGTCTACGCCCGCGCGGCCAGCCTGCCGGGTTTGCAAGTCATCGGGATCGACGTCCATATCGGTTCGCAGCTGACCGAGATGGAACCGTTCGAGCTGGCCTATACCAAAGTGGCCGAATTGACCGAACGTCTGCGCGCCGAGGGGCATGACATCCGCCGTCTCGATCTGGGCGGCGGTCTGGGCATTCCCTATACCCGCTCGAACGATGCGCCGCCTTTGCCGGTGGAATATGGTGCCCTGATCAAGAAAACACTGGGCCATCTGGGCTGCGAGATCGAGATTGAGCCGGGTCGGTTGATCGCCGGGAACGCCGGTCTGATGGTTAGCAAAGTCATCTATGTCAAATCCGGCGAAGGGCGCGAGTTTTTGATCGTGGACGGCGCGATGAACGACCTGATTCGCCCCGCGATGTATGAGGCGCACCATGATATTGTTGCGGTGCAAGAGCCCGCGCCGGGTGTCGAACAGCGGCCCTATGACATTGTCGGCCCCGTCTGCGAAACCGGGGATACATTTGCCAAGGAACGCAGCATGCCGCCGCTGGCCGCCGGTGACCTGATCGCGTTCCGCAGTGCAGGCGCATATGGTGCGGTGATGGCCAGCGAATACAACACGCGGCCCCTGACCCCCGAAGTTCTGGTGCATGGGGATCAATTTGCAGTCATTCGTGAACGGCCAAGCTTTGACGAAATCATAAACCGCGATACCATACCTACGTGGCTTTGACGCGATGACCGCGCGGGCCCGATCAGGAGGCCCGCCTTGACCGAAAGATCAAACTTGCCGATCCCGCGACTGTCCGTGTGGCTAACCCATGCAGGGATGCTGGCCGAGCAGGTGTGGCGTGCGTTCTGGCCGTTTTTCTCGATTGCCATGGTGATTCTGGCGGCGCTGATGCTGGGGCTGCAGGATCTCGTGGGCGTTGAAATCGTCTGGACGGTTGGCGGGCTGGCGCTTCTGGTGCTGGTTGGCGCAGCGATTTTTGGTTTGCGACGATTCCACCTGCCCAAACGGGCCGAGGCGCTAGTGCGGCTGGATGAAACCTTGCCGGGGCGTCCGATTCAGGCATTGATGGATGATCAGGCGATCGGCGCGATGGACGCGGATTCCGTGGCCTTGTGGCAGGCACATCAGGCGCGGATGGCACACAAGGCCGCGCAGGCCGAGCCGGTGAAACCTGACCTCAGGCTGGCATCGCGCGATCCTTACGCATTGCGCTATGCCGCGTTGCTGGCGCTGGTTGTTGCAGCCCTGTTCGGGTCTTTCTGGCGGATCGGATCGGTGGCGGACATGACGCCGGGCGCGGCCGTTGCCGGGCAGGGACCCACGTGGGAAGGGTGGGTTGAGCCGCCACGCTATACCGGCCTGCCGACGCTTTATCTTGCGGATCAGAATGGGCCGACCTTATCGGTGCCTCAGGGCAGTCGCATCACATTACGTTTTTACGGAGAGGTCGGTGCGCACAGCCTGACTGAAACCACATCCGTCACAGGCGTCGAAACCGCCATCGAACCGGAACAGGATTTTGTAGCGGAACGTTCAGGTCAGATGCGTATCGAAGGGCCCGCCGAGCGCGACTGGGTTTTGGACGTCATCGCGGATGCGACCCCAAAGGTCGCCGTGGATGGTGTTGCCGAGTCCGAGGCTGGGGGTCAGATGAAACTGCCCTTCACCGCAAGCGATGATTATGGCGTCGTGTCAGGCTCTGCCATTATTGAACTGGATCTTGCCTCGGTTGATCGGCGTTTTGGCCTGACGACCGAGCCCGAGCCGCGAAAGGTGATCGAGGTTGATCTGCCGATGCCCATCACGGGCGACCGGGCGGATTTCACCGAGGACCTGATCGAAGATTTCTCGGAACATCCATGGGCGCATTTGCCCGTCACCATAACGTTGGTGGCCGAGGACGCCGCCGACCAACGCTCATATTCCGATCCGTTTCAGACTGATTTGCCTGCCCGCCGGTTCTTTGACCCGCTGGCCGCTGCGGTGATCGAACAACGCCTGGATTTGCTTTTGGGCGCGGACAAATGCGACGCGGGTTGCGCAGGTGTTGCGGGCCGTGTCGCACCGGCCTCAGGACCTGTTCCGCTCGGACACCGCCTAATCTGCGCCTGCGCGTCGTGTTGCGGCGGTTGGAAACGTTCGACGAATACGGTTTGAAATCCAACCAGCAAGAGGAAATCGC
>CAXXPZ010000102.1:0-24059 GCA_963422555.2 uncultured Ruegeria sp. | reverse complement strand
ACCCGTCAACCCGATATGCGCACCAAATTCCTGCCGCACCGCCTCAAGCCGGACCGCGAAGGCCAGCAGCGTATGCACCATCTCGCGGAACTGGGCATCGCCGCCCTTGTCCAGCAATTCGGGCCGGGTCACGGTCAGGGCCGTGTCTGCATTGACCTTGGAAATGTCCTGATCGCGCATCGTCATATCCGCCGGTGTTTGGTGGCAGGGGCCGGTATGGCCCCCGCAATGTTACTCTGCCGCGACTGAGGTGATATCAGCCAGCGTTTCGTCCAGATCCACCTGATCGAGGAAGAAATCGACCATATCCGTTGCTTCTTTCCAATCATACGTGCGGAAGGAATGCCCGCGCACCACAAAAGACGCCCCGGAATAGAACATCTCATAATGTGCATGGCGCGAGGCGAACTCTGATCCGACAACATCCCAGGCCAGTTTCATGAACTTCACCCGTTCGCGTGAATCGCAAATTGGCGATTGTTGCGTGGCGTCGATATACTTGGCCAGTTCGGGGTTGGCATAATCAGTCACGTGGCTGGGCAGCATGATCGGGCCACCACCCGCCAGATCGCGGATATTGTTGAGGAAATTGCCGTAAAGCTGCTGCGCGACGGTCTGCGATGCGTACATAGTGTGGCGATCGGGCAGGAAATAGCCGTTGCGGTAATGACCTTTGGCCTCCATCGCGTGCACATTGCTGTCGATCATCGCCGCGTCGGCGGCCAGTTGGCCCAGCTTCTCGCGCACCGGCGGGAAGGCGATGACACCGTTGGTTTCGGCCAGACGATAGGCAACGCCGGTTAAGAATTTCAGCTTCACCGCCAGACGGATCTGCGCCTGATAGTTCTGATAAACATGGGCCGGGGTGGCATGGAACTGTTTCTGCGCCATGCCGACATCGTTGTGCACGAACACACGGTCCCACGGCACCTTGACGTCGTCGAAATACAGAACCGCATCGTTTTTCGTCGAAGCGCGACGAGAATGGGTTGTCAAAGCGGTTGTCGACATTCTGTTCGTAGGATTTGCGCGACAGGATCTTCAGGCCCGGCGCATTCATCGGCACGACACAAGAGAAAGCGTACTTTTCTTCACCCTCTCTCAGCGGCACCAATTGGGTCACCAGCACCTCGTTGGCCATGATGCCACCAGTGGCCAGCATCTTGCCGCCGCGCAGGGTAATACCGTCGCCGTCCTGATCGGCAACACCGGCCCCGATAAACTCGCTGGCCTGTTCCGAGGCCGATTTCGACCGATCCGCCTGCGGGTTGATGATCACGTATGTCAGATAGGTGTCGTTATCCCGCGCATGTTCGTAGTAGTTCAGCAGGTTCTTGGCGAACTGCGAGTTGTAGTCTTCGAACACCTCCAGCCCCATCCGCATGCCCGAGATGCAGGATGCCACGTGATCCGGCGAGCGGCCCAGGAACCCGGCATGCAACTTGGTCCACGCCTCAAGCCCCTTACGACGCTCGACCAGTTCGTCATAGCTGGTGGGCAGTTGCCAGATCCGGTTGGCAGTGTGGCCGGTGTCGGTTTGAAAGGTCATGACCTCTTTGTTGTCGGGGTGCGACTGGAAGTCATACAGCTCGCCAATCGACGCAACCGAGTTCTTATAGGCGGCATGTTGCGTAACGTCGTCCGCAATCTGGCCGTTGATGAACACCTGACGCCCGTCCTTCAGGCTGTCCACATGTTGCTGACCGTTCTTGATCATGGGGTTGTCCTTTCCCGAGGTTCGTTTCTGCGTTATTACCTTTGCAACAAAGCTATATATTAAAGTCACAATGATTCCCAGTGAAATTTCACTGATTGCTCACATTTTTTTTGGCGCGACATTGGGAATTGTGCGACAACAAACCTAACGATGTTTGGATGTGGCCGCCGGAGATGGGAATGAAACTGTTGTTACTGGGCGCCTCAGGTCAGACCGGGCGTATTTTTTACCAGCCTTGCAACAGAAGACGGCCATGACATGCACGCGCTTGTCCGGTCTGCCGACGCATTCAACCTGAACCATGAACGGTTGACGGTCTTTCAGGGCTCGCCCCTGAACGAGCAGGACGTTCAGGCTGCCATGCAAGGGTGCGACGCGGTGGTCAGCACGCTGAACTTGTCAATGGCGTCGCACAACCCTTGGGCCAAGGTGATCTCGCCGCGCGATCTGATGTCGACCAGCATACGCAATGTCGCCGGGGTTATGGCCGGGCAGGGTATGTCGCGGCTGGTGGTAATGTCGTCAAACGGGGCGTCTGAGTCCTGGTCCGCCCTGCCAGCGCCTTACCGAGCCAATTGCGAAGATCAGCAACCTCAAGGCCATATTCGAAGACCACACGCGGCAAGAGGCGGTTCTGGCAGATAGCGATCTGGACTGGACCGCCTTGCGCCCGGTTGGTCTGAACGACAAAAAAGATAAACCGCTGAATCAGGTCGTTGTTTCCATCGACGGCACCCCGAAACCGGGCATGTTCATCGGGCGCCGTACCGTGGCCGAATACATTCTGAAAACGCTGGAAGAAGGGCTGCACATCCGTCAGCGCCCAACCCTTTCATGATGAGCTGTTTCCAAACAGGGAGGAGAACAGATGAAACCTGTTCGACATTCAATGCTGGCCAGTGTGGCGCTAACCGTGCTCGCCTCGCAGGCCTTTGCCACCGATCTGGCAATCACCAACGCGCGTCTGTTCGACGCGGTGGATGGGAGCGTTCGTGAAGATGCAACCATTCTGATCGATGGCAATCGGATCACCGAGATCACCGAAGGCGCCGCCAAAGCGGATCGGGTGATCGATGCCGGTGGTCGGTTCGTGATGCCGGGTATGGCCGACGGGCACAGCCACCAGTTCTTTGACATCACTTTTGATGCCAACGGGATGACCGTTCACTTTCCCAAAAGCGATGATGAGGGCCGAGGACTACATCACCGGGCGCATGGCCGAGAAATGGGACGATCACCTGCAAAACGGCTTTACCAGCCTGATGTCTCCGGGCGATTTTTGGCCCCACATCGTCGATGCCCGCGACCGGCAGGCCAGTGGTGAGCTGCGCGGCCCGCGCCTGTTCGTGTCGGGCGGTATTTTCACCGCCCCAGACGGGCATCCGGCCGAAGGTGTCATTTGCGGGGGTGAGCCGTTCTGCGCCGAACATGTCTCGGTTCAGGTTGATGACGTGGAAAGTGCCCGCGAACTGGGTGCGCACCTATGCCGAAAGCGGTGTAGATCAACTCAAGATCACCTATGACGGCATCATCGCCCCGGCCAAGCTGAAGCCCGAAGTGATCGCGGCAATCATTGACGAGGCGCACAAACAGGGCGTCCGCGCGCTGGTGCACCCCGCTGAACGCGGCGGACGTGCCCGATCTTGTGAATTGGCAGATCGACGGGTTTGTTCACCCTCCGGGCCTGACCCGTGACCGCGAAGGTGCGATGCTGCGCGGGGCCAGTGAACAGGGTCTGCCGGTCTCGGTTACCATGGCACAGCGCGGCTATCCTCTGGCGCAGCAAGGTATGGTTGCACCCGATCCGGTCGATCTGCCGGATGCCGAGACGCCAGATTTTGGCGATCCGATGAACTATTTCCTGATCCGTCAGAATGTCGTCGATATGGTGGGTTATGGGCGCGGTTCCGGTTTTTGGGTCTGACATGGTCGGCGCTCCTGCCGCGAATATCCGCGATGCGGTGATCTGGCAGCTTTCCGATCTGGGCCTCAGCAACTCCGAGGTACTGATCGCCTCAACCCGCGACGTGTTGCAGGTTCTGATGGGGCAAGAGGATCTGGGCACAATCGCGCCGGGGCAACTGGCCGATATCGTGATCATCGACGGTGATCCGCTGGCTGATCTGGGTGATCTGGCAAAGGTCGAAATTGTGGTTCAGGACGGGGATATCGTGGTCGAAAAAGACGCACAGTAGTTCCTGCCGACATCCAATGACACAAGCGCCGCGGTACCTGAAACTTTGAAAGTTTCAGGGCCGGTTTCTTTTTAAGAAACCGTGTGTTCCGCGCAATTTTGCACAAAGTTGTCTGATAGTTTCCGCGCAAATGGCAAGGCTCTGCTGAGGTTGTGTCAGGAATGTAAGAAACCTTAACCCCCGGTAGATCAGCGTCTTTTCATGGGCGAGAGTACGTTATCTCAACACTTAACAAGGGCTCACTCATGAAAACACGCATTCTGGCAGCGCGGCCATTGTCATGGCCGATATTTCATCCGCTTTCGCCGATCCAGCCACGGGGCTTTGGAAAACTCAGATCGATCCGGAAGAGGGCTATATGCTTGTTCAGATCACCGAGTGTAGCGGGGGCACTTTGTGGCACCATCGCCTCGGCCCATGACCCATCAGGGCGAGAGCTGTCCAATTTCCCGCATCGTGGCCACCGCCTTTTGTGGAATCTAGAGCCGGACGGGGACGGGCACTATGAGAACGGCGAGGCGCAATTGCCTGATATGAACCGGTCTTTGCGGGCCAATCTGGAATTGGAAGGTGAGGACCTGAACGTCAAGGTGTGCATGGTCGGCGGCGCATTGTGCGATCGGGAAACCTGAACGCGGATTGAATAAAGAAACAGGGGCCTAAAGCCCCTGGTTCCACGTGTCAGCGCAGCAGTGCCGATACGCCATGCGCCAGTGCAAAGACCTGCGCGTCACAACCTCCGGCCTGTGCAATCATCAGGCCGGTTGGTGCGGTGCCCGCATCATGCATCGGCAGGGAAATAGCGCAACCGTCGAGAAAGTTGATCACCGACGGGTTGCGCAGCATCAGCAAGTTGGTGTCGCCATAAACCTGCTCATCCGCATCCAGATCGGCAATTTTTGGCGCGACGGTCGGCACCGTCGGCAGCACCATCGCATCATAGCCCGCAAGCGCGGCTGTGACATCGGCGATATAGCGGGCGCGGTCTTGCAGCAGGGTGATGTAATCCGCCGCTGTCTGGCTTTCGCCCTTCTTGATACGGACGATGACACGCGGGTCATAGTTTTCGGGGTCCTTCGCCATCAGATCGGCGTGCCAGTGCACGGCCTCAGCGGCAGCAAATCCGCCCTTGGCGTTGATGCCCGGAAGCCGGTCCAGTGGTTCCAGCGGTTGTTCGTCGACATGCGCGCCAGCCTGCTTCAGACGTTCCAGCGTGCGGTCGAAGTCACCGGCGACTTTGTCATCGATGCCGTTCAGCACGAAATTCGTGGGCGCCAGCAGGCGCAACCCCTCGACACGGGCAGCGGTTTCGGCGCGCGGTGTCTGACCGGACATGATCGCGTCCAGAACCTCGACACAGCGGATTGAGTTGCCCAGCGAACCAATGCTGTCCAATGAGAAGGACAGGGGCGCAACGTTCTCCAACGACACGATTGATTGTGTCGGCTTGTAACCGAAGATGCCGCACAGCGCGGCTGGGATACGGCATGAACCACCGGTATCGGACCCGATCCCGGCATAGGCCATGCCATCAGTGACCGAGATCGCCGCGCCCGAGGATGAGCCACCCGGAATACGCGCATTTTCGCGATCCCATGGGTTCGCCGGTGTGCCGTAATGGGGGTTCATTCCGAGACCGGAATAGGCGAATTCAGTCATATTGGTGCGTCCGACCAGCACGAAACCGGCCTGCCGCAGGTTGGCGATGGCGGGCGCATCCGCATCTGCGGGCGCGCCTGCCAGAACTTTGGAGCCAGACCGCGTGACCTGACCCTGAACGTCAAACAAATCCTTGACCGAAATTGGAATCCCCGCATAGCGCGACGGGTGTTGTCCCGCCTGACGCAGCGCATCCATCGCGTCCGCCGCTGCCAATGCACCGGCACGGTCCAACAGAACAAACGCCTTGGGGCCTTGGCCTTTTTCGGCCTGTTCCAGACAGGCTTCGGTCAGCGCGCGCGATGTGGTGGCGCCGCTTTCCAGCGCCGTTGCAAGGGATTCCAGGGTGGTCATGTTTTAGGCGTCCTGATCGTAATAGTGGATTTCCAGCAGCACACAGCCTTCGTTCGACTTGAACGGGCCGTGATAGGCACCGGGGGGACGGCAGGCATAGGTGTTGGGCGCAAACGCTTCGCCACCTTCGCCGTTTTCGTCATTGCCCACGGTCAGATCGCCGGAAACAAGGTAAACCTCTTCCCAGTAATCATGCACGAAAGGCGCTGTGGTATAGACACCGGGGTGAAAGCGCAGCAGGCGGGTGCGGTTGCCGACTTTGCCGTCCTCGTCCAGCTTGCCAGCAAGGATCTTCTGTTCGATGCCTTGCGGGTATCCGGGCGGGACGTGCCAGCCGTCGGTGCCCATGTCGATGGAGTAGAACTCCTTGTGTTCCTTGTCGATTGCCATATTTGATCTCCGTCTATGACATGGGGCCCCGGACAAGTGCCGGGGCTGTTCGGCTTAGTCTTTGGGTTTCGTGGAAATCCACTTTTCGTTGCCCTTCATCGGGTCTTCGATCGGCAGGGCCATGGCCGCGTGCATGGCGGAATACATGCCCCAGAAGCCAACGCAGAGCACAATTTCCATCACCTGCTGCGGTGTGAAATGCTGGGCCAGCCGCGCGCGCAAATCGTCGGACACGCCATGCGGGTCCAGCGACGCCATGTTTGCGTATTCGATGGCAACGGATTCGGCCTCGCTGTCGGGCTCATCCGCGTGCAGCAGGGTTTCGATATCGTCCTCGGAATATTCCCAGCGACGCTGCAACGTGCCGGAATGGTGCGAGGTGCAGTATTCGCATTCATGGGTCCGGGCGACCGACAGGGCCAGCTTGTATTTGAAATGCTCGGACAGGCCGTTGCGGTCGTCGCGCATGATCGAGTTGTTCAGCGCGATCATATGCTCGGCCATCCACGGCACATGCGCATACAGCTTGTTGCAGTTGGGCGAAAAGCCCATGCGCGCCGCGTAATAGGCATAATCCGGACGCACGTAGATCGGAACGTTCTCGAAATTTTCGCCCATGTCGAAATAGGGGATGAACGCCTCGCTTTCGCCTTCGTTCAGAACATTGTCGACAGGCTTGGGGGCTTTGACTTCGGCAGTCATGATGTCCTCCGGGAAATCAGCCGCAGATGCTCTGCAGCTTTTGGTTAAGAAGCGGGGCTTTGGTAAAGCCCGAGAGTTTTTCCTGAACTTCGCCGTCCTTGGCGATGTGCAGCGCAGGCAGGGCCGAGATGTCAAAGGCTTCCTGCGCGTCCGGGTGCGTTTCCAGATCGATATAGGCAAAGTTGGCCTTACCTTCGAAACGCGGGATCAGGCGTTCGACAACGCCGCGCTGCGGTTCGCATTGCGGGCACCAGGGGGCTTTGAAGCCGACGACGTTGACGCCGTCTTGTTTGAGCAATTCCTGCGCCTCTTGCGGAGAGATCATGGGAATCATCTTCGGTCTCCTTCCAAACGCTTCGCGATTCAGGCGAAGCTGTTGATGGTGGGTTTGAATGCCTTGTAATTTACTTGGGCGAACACGCCCGCGGCGGCAAAGGGATCACCGGCAACAAAGGCTTTGGCCGCGTCAATGCTGTCGACCTCGACAACCAGGATCGACCCGATGCCATTGCCGTTTTCGTCCTGCATCGGACCGCCCAACCGCAGGATTTCAGCGGATTTCAGATAGGTACGGTGCGCATCAAGGGTTGCAGCACGGGCTTCGGAGGCCTCGGGATTGTCGAGGCATTCGCAGACGATATACATGTTAAGCTCCTGACTTAGGAATTTGCGTTTGGGCCAAGGCCCTGCCAGCGGTTGACCTTGCCGGTCTCGATGTCGAACAGGTCAAGCACACGGCCCACCGTGTGATCGACCATTTGCTCGATGCTTTGGGGTTTCTGGTAAAACCCCGGCACCGGCGGATAGATGATGGCACCGGCCTCGGTGACCTGTGCCATGGTGCGGATATGGCCCAGATGCAGCGGCGTTTCGCGCAGCATCAGCACCAGACGGCGGCGTTCTTTCAGCACCACGTCAGCGGCCCGCGCCAGCAGCGTGGTGGTCAGGCCCGTCGCAATCTCGGACATGGACTTGACCGAGCAGGGGGCCACCACCATACCAGCAGTCTTGAACGAGCCCGAGGCGATCGAGGCCCCGATATCAGAATTCGAATGCACCTCGAACGCGAGGTCCTTGAGGTCGCCGATGGTCAGGCCACATTCATGGGTCACGGTCTGCACCGCCGGTTTCGAGATCACCAGGTGCGTCTCGACCCCGACTTCGCGCAGCGCCTGCAGCATCCGCACGCCATAGATCGCACCCGAGGCACCGGATATACCGACAATCAGGCGTTTGGGTACGTCCGCCATCAGAGGTAGTCCTTAAGGTCGACCTCACCCCAGTGCTTGGGCCAGGTGCGCAGGAAATCGTCCTTGTTGAACCGGTCCTTGATCGTGGCGTCGATGCCGATTTTCGATCCCAGCCGGAAGGGCGGGTGTTCAGGCAGCGGTTCGGCCGACGGATCGTATAACGACGAGCGGGTGTTGCTGACCGTAATGGTATCGCGTGCCGGATCGACCCGTGTGGCAATGGCGTGGAACACATCCTCGGCATCTTCGATATTGGTGTCGGCGCTGATCGCCACCACGGTTTTGGTATTCAGCCACGGCGCACCCATGCAGGCCATCAGCACGTCGTTGATATAGCCCGGGCGCGGGGCTTCGACCTGAACCACCGCTGTCAGGGCGGCCCCCCAATGGGCTACTGTATGCACACATCTTTTCCCGCACGCGGAATTAGGTTCTGAACCTTGCCGTTTTGTCATATCGGTTCTATCTCCTGTCTTGCTGTTTCAAGGGGGTAGAGATGCAAAACTCGAGTTCGCATTTTGGTGATTGTCGTTTGGATCAGGCTGAACGCTTTTTGCATGGTCGTCTTGTCGAGGTCGGTCCTCGTGGTATTTCGGTGCGTAGCGTCGGCGGCAATCGCGCAGGTGAGGTTCGCTTTGGTCGGTTTTTGAGGAACGAGAAGGTGACAGTGAAAAAGATTGTCGAAAAGGCCGGGAAGGTCACGTCCGGGCGCGTTGACGGTCTGCATGTTCTGGCGATTCAAGACACAACGAGCTTTCGTGATGATGGGTCGGGAAACTGCATTGTCGGCCATGCTACGATCGCGGTGGAGGCCGAACAGGGCACGTTGCTCGGAGCGGTTGACATGCAACTCATTGAACGCTCTGGCGGCCGCAAGAAGCCGCCCAAAAATCGACCTCTTCGTGAAAAAGAGAGCTATCGCTGGCTTGAAAGCATGCAAACTAGTGCCGCCGTTCTGAACGCGGCTGCGAATGTCACGGTTATAGCCGACCGTGAAGGGGACATCTTCGAGATGTTTGCATGCCGCCCAAAAGGCGTGGACGTCCTGGTCCGAGCGTCCCATGATCGCAATCTTTCCGATGATACAGGCAAGCTCTTTTTCAGCCTTGAGGGCACGCCGCAGCAAGAACATACGGTCGAGTTGCCCGCGCGACCCGGGCAGAAGAAGCGCACGGCCCGGATTGGCGTTCGTTTCGCTTGCGTTACCCTGCCGCACCCCAAAAACAGACCGATTGAACAAGGCGTTCCCGCCAGCACGTCCGTCTACATCGTTGAGGCGCGAGAAATCGACCCGCCAGTAGGTGTGCAGCCTGCACGTTGGCGCCTGCTGACCAGCCATCGGGTCGAAACATTCGAACAGGCACGATGGATCACTCAACTCTACCGTCGGCGCTGGGTCATTGAGCAGGTTTTCCGGACCATTAAGACCAAAGGTTTCGACATCGAAAACGTGTCTATGGAGCCCGCACCCTTCAAAACTCTTTGCGCAATGACGCTTATCGCGGGGATATCCTGCATGCAGCTCGTGCAGGACCGGGATGGCGCAGGCAAACGCCCGCTGGAGGATGTATTCGAGGCGCAGGATCAACCGGTCCTTGAGGCCGTATCCGCTTCGCTTGAAGGTAAGACCGAAAAGCAGAAAAACCCGCATCCAAAGGGGTCGCTCGCCTTTGCAGCCTGGGTGTGCGCCCGTCTCGGTGGCTGGACCGGATATTATGGGAAACCGGGCCCCGTGGTTATGTTGCGCGGTCTCTATCAATTTAGGTCAATCCAACTCGGATATGGGATCGCTGGAAATGTGTGAATCGAGTAGCCCCAATGGGGGAAGCGTACGTCATGCACTTTGACGCCCATCTCGGTGATGCGGTTGTACAGCATCGCCTCGTGACACAGGCGCGGCAGCACCTGATGGTCGGTATAGGGGCAGGTCTGGTGGTTGCGGTAAATCGGGCGGTCCTGACGATGGGTAATCGCCGTGACCTCGATGGTCGGGATGCGCTGCACCTTGGGCAGGTAGTAGCCCGAGGGCGAAACAACCTCACCCCATTCAGCCGGGTCACCCAGATCGATCCAGCCTTCGACTACGATCTCGGCATGGGCCGGAACCTTGATCGGGATAGTCTCACCCGGCACCATTTCGATGTCTTTGTCCAGGATGGTGCCGACCATTTCAAGCTCGCCCCACATATCCATGTGCAGGCCGCTGAAATTGGCCATGATCTCAAACGCGGGATGCAATCCGAATACCATCGCGATGGGCATTTTCCGTTCGCCCCGCGCGCGGTATTTGTTCATCACCACATGGGTGTGCGGGGTCGCAAAACTGACCACGCCGGACCGCGGTCCGGTATGGTTGGTGCCCGCATGGGACGAGTTGTAAAACCCTGTTTCAGGGTCCACCACGATGTTCATCGCGGTGATATAGGGGTCGGTTTCCCGCTCGGAGTGGATCGGAATCGGCAGTGTGGTCCAGTCGACGTCATCACCGGTGATGATGACCTCTTTGACCGGTCCGGTGTCGACGTCAACGAAACCACGCGGCGGCAGGCGCAGGCGATAGGCCAGCGTTTTCAGATAATCCTCGACCGGCACACCCAAAGCACGCGCCTGCAGATGGCGGTACTTGACGTGAATATCGGTCAGGCGAAAGCCGGGCTTTTCGGCGATATCCTCAAAAACGATGGGTTGTTCGCTTTGCGCGGTAAGAGCGCCGATGTGGTCAATACTCACCTGTTTGGTGATGTTTGTGACCACATCGGAATTTTCGGACAGAAAGCTGCGAAGATCCGGGTTCGATGAGTTTGTTCGTTCAGGTTTCATCGGCTTTCCTTTCGCAACTGTTACTTCTGTCCCAGTTCCATGAGGGGAGAGGGTTGGAACTGTATTCGGTTACCCGTTACTGGTGGGTTTCCAGCAACTTCCAGCCAGAGTCGGTGATTTCCATGACGTAGGTCGGCTTGATCGCGTCCCCATCTTCGCCAATCGAGATCGGGCCTTCAATGGTCGGGAAGTCCTTGAGCGCGGCCAGCTGATCGCGGATCGCGGTGCGTTCGGCTTCGATGTTGGCCTCGTCACCGGTGACATCGGCTTCGCCCATCGCATGCGCGAACATTTTCACGATGCCATAGGTCGAGCTGTCGAACTGCGCCGGAATGGTGCGATCTACATCTTCGGCTTCGGTGCGCTTCTTGAACTCGGCCGCGAATGCCTTGGTTTCGTCGTTCAGGTCCCAGTAGAACGCGGTTGGGAAGATCGAGCCGATGCCGGCCTCGCCCATACGCTCGGGCAGGGTGACGTCAAACACGGTCGAGCCCGCAATCAGACGCCCCTCGTGGCCCTGACGGCGCATTTCGTTGGCCAGTTTGATGGCCGCTTCCGGCGGAGCGCCAACGGCAACAACGTCTGCGCCGGTTTCGTTCAGCTGCGACGCCTGAACCGACAGGTCGAAGGCGGCGTATTTAAAGCTGACATCGTTTTGAACCGGCAGTTCCGCCTTGCCCAGAACGGCAGGCAGGATCTTGGTGCCGATGACAACCGAAACCGCATCATCCGTTGCATAAGCAATCGACGAGGTTTTGGCATCCGGGTCGACATTTTTCAGCGTTGCAACAGCGCGGCTGATCATGATGCCTTCGTTGGTGGTGTTACGTAAACCGTATGCAAACGGCTCGGCAAGTTTCGGCGCCGATGAGGCCATCGACATCGATACAACACCGGCACGCTCGCCCTGCGGGAACGCAACCTTGGCCTCTGACGACGAGAACGGGCCAACGATGGCCAGAACGCCTTCGTCCTGTGCCAACTGGCGCAGACCGACAACCGCCTGACCCGGATCACCTGCAATATCAAACTCGATCAGCTTGAGCTGCTTGCCGTTGATCCCGCCATTGGCGTTAATCTCGTCGACGGCGATCTGTGCGCCGATCGTGTTGGTTTTCGACAGGCTCACAAACGGCCCGCTCTTGGCCACCAGATAGCCAATCTTAAGTTCATCAGCAGCGTACGCTACGGTGCCAGCCAGCATCATTGTGGCCAGCGCAGTCGCCCCGCTGAGTTTTGTGAATGTGGTTGTCATTTAAACCTCCCGTAAATGCGGGTCCCCCCGCGGGTCATACCCATGACAGACTCTTCCGTCGCCTGATATAGTAGTGAAATTTCACTGGCAGTCAAAGACATGTTAGCCAATGCTTTCAACATATTGGCGATTTTAATCCGACTCGGAAATGAACTTCTCTGCTTCTAGTGCTGCCATGCAGCCGCTGCCTGCCGCCGTTACCGCCTGACGAAACACCTTATCCTTCACATCACCTGCAGCAAATACGCCCGGAACCGAGGTGCGGGTGCTATCCGGCAGAGTGACAATATAACCTTCGGTATCAAGGTCCACCTTGTCGGGAACGAGCCCGGTATTCGGGCTGTGGCCGATGGCGACAAACACTCCGTCAAAGGCGACATTCTGCTCGCCTCCGCCGTTGGTAGACTTGATCCGCAACCCGCTGACCTTGCCGTTTTCACCCAGAATTTCTTCGGGTGTGTGATCCCAGATCACGTCGATATTCGCTGCTTTGAACAGTTTTTCCTGCAGCAGCCGTTCTGCCCGCAACTCGTCACGGCGGTGGATCAGGGTGACGTGGCTGGACAGTTTGGACAGGAACAGCGCCTCTTCCACGGCGGTGTTTCCGCCGCCAATCACGGCCACTTTCTTGCCCTTGAAAAACGGACCGTCACATGTGGCGCAAGCCGATACGCCTGATCCGAGGTAATCCGTCTCGCCCTGGATGCCCAGCCATTTGGCCTGTGCGCCGGTGCAGACGATCAGGCTGTCGGCGGTGTAGACATCGCCAAGCTCACCTTCGATACGGAAGGGGCGCTGGCTTAGGTCTACCTCGACAATCGTGTCGGTGACGACATTGGTGCCCACGGCATTTGCCTGGGCTTCCATCTGCTGCATCAACCAGGGCCCCTGAATGGTCTCGGCAAATCCAGGGTAGTTGTCGACATCGGTGGTGATAGTCAGCTGACCGCCCGGTTGTTCGCCGTGAATCAAAAGCGGCTCCATCCCGGCGCGCGCGGCATAGATTGCTGCGGTGTTTCCGGCTGGTCCGGATCCAAGGATGATAACTTTGCTGTGCATCGCAGCGCCTCCCATAGGTAGCTGGTGATTCCCTGTTACCTAATTTACTTATGTAATAATAATAGTCAATAGTGTATAATTGACTTAGCTATTTTTGATAAGTAATTTGACAGTGGATAAGCATGGAGCGACTTCCGTATGACCAAATTTGAGTTCGAGCGGCCAAATACCATCACCCGGCCCGAGCTGCTGGTTGATGGCAGCGACTTCAAGTTTCGGCAGATGATCTATGACATGGACCATCTGGTGCATCTGATTCAGGACACACGTCGTAACATCTCGCAAACGTTGGACCTGAGCCCGCCAGAGTTCAATGCGCTGATGGGAATCGCGCAGTTGCAGGGACAACAAGGCGTCAGCGTCGGCGACCTCGCGCGACACCTACATGTCGCCGGGCCTTTTGCCACGCAGCAGGCGAACCTGTTGAAGAAACGGAACCTCGTTGCCAAAAAACACAATCCCAGCGACAGACGCTCAACCCTGTTGACGCTGACTGAAGAGGGTGAAGAGATGTTTCGCAAGCTTGCGCCGAAACTGCAAAAGCTGAACAATCGCATTTTTGCAAATCTGGACGAGGCGGACTTTCACCGCTTTTGCGGCCTGCTGCAATCCATCGCCAGTGGCTGGACGCAAACGCAACTCAGCTATGAGGCTGAAACCCTAGAGTAGGTTGCCGATATTTTCCTTGAACGCCAGAACATGCGCGCGCATGGCGTCTTCGGCTTTGGACCGGTCACCGCTTTTCAATGCTTCGAGAATGTTCCAGTGATCATGCCGCACGCGATCCGCGTGGGTTTCATTGGCCAGTGACACGAACCAGATGCGCATCGAGCGTTCGTGCAGGTTGCGCAGAATCTCGGCCAGCACCTGATTGCCCGCAGTCTGCGCGATTTTGTCGTGGAAACTGCGATCGACCATCATTTGTGACTGGATATCGCCCTGCTCGGCAAAATCCTCGGCCTCTTTCAGGATCGTGGTCAGCTCTTCCGAGGCTGTCGGGGTCATCTTTTCGCAAGCCTGACCTGCGCAATAAACCTCGTTCACCAGGCGCAGGTCGATGATTTCGCCCACCTCCTGCAGCGAAATCGGTCGCACGATCAGGCCCTTGCGCGGGATCATTTCGATCAGGCCTTCGTGGGTCAGGCGGCGGACCGCCTGATGGATCGGGGTGCGCCCAATCTCTAGATCGTCGCTCAGCTTGGCTTCGTTGAGGTATGAGCCCGGCTCATAAACCAGCGTAATGATTCGGAACTTCAGTTCCTCATATGCGATATCAGAGAGTGATTGCCTTGCCTTCTTCTCCGCGTCATCAAGTTTGCGGGTTTTGGACTTTGTTTCGGCAACCATTCTCTGCTCCATCGCACCTCAGCCGACTACCGGCAGTGTCTCTATGTGATATGCATGTGAAATTGATCTGTTTAACTTAGCATCATGAAGCTCGAATTCAAAGGCTTCTGCAGGCCGAACGCCGCCAATTGCGGCAAGTGTACCACCCATCATCACATCGCCCGGTCCGAATTTGGTTCCGGTTTGCGTTTCAAATTCCGCGACCAGTTCCTCCGGAGACAGCATGGCAGCGACGGTGCCGTTCTGATAGGTCACACGCTCGCCGTCAATAGTGGCGTGGCTGCGAATTTCCAGCGTGTCCCAACGGTCACGCAGGTCGGCAAAACGCCACAGACGGTTCGCAATCGGCTTGTCGCACATCTGCTTGGAGACGGTGATGTTGTAAGCTTCGACCTCGCGGTCGGTGTGATCCGACCCGGTGCCGACCCACCATTCGCCTTCAATGTTGAACAGAACGAATTCAACCTCGCCCGAGGATCCTTCGCCGGGGTTCTGCATCAGTTCTTCCTGCGTCAGGCGCGAGGTTGAGGCGCGATAGAAAACCGGTGTGGCGGCGGGGCGTTTGATTCCCATCTCTTCCAGTTCCGCCATATGTTTTTCCATCGCAGCCTTGTCGCGTCCGGTCCAGCCGGCGATGACGAACCGCTTGGGGCTGAATGCAAATTCCTGCTCGTTATCAGTTTCTAGAACAAGGTTCAGCACAGGTGTTTTTGTCATAATTATCTCCCTGGTTAATCTGCTGTGACGCCCAGATAGGCTTCGTGCAGGCGTGGATCGTTGGCCAGTTCCTTGGCGTCGCCTGATAGGATCAGCTTGCCGCGCTCCAGTACGTAACCGGTATTGGCCAGCGCCAGCGCCTGATCGGTGTTTTGCTCGACCAAAAGGATGGTCAGACCGCCTTTGTTCAGATCGCGCAGCAGCTGGAACAGCTGTTTCACGAACAATGGCGACAAGCCGAGGCTGGGTTCGTCCAGCATCAGCAGGTCAGGCTTTGACAACATCGCCCGGCCAATGGCCAGCATCTGCTGTTCACCGCCCGACAGGCAACTGGCCTGCATGTGGCTGCGTTCGCGCAGGTTGGGGAAGCGTTCATAGATCACTTCCATCTCGCTGCGCACCGCGTCCATGTCGTCACGCTGATAGGCACCCAGCAGCAGGTTTTTCTCGATCGTTTGGGAAATCAGGATGCGGCGGCCTTCGGGCACCAGTGCCAGACCGTCCCTGATCCGGCGGCTGGGGGGCCAGTTGGTGACGTTTTCGCCTTCCCAGACTACCTTGCCGTTGCTGGCCTTTTCCATCCCGAGAACAGCCTTGAGCAGTGTCGATTTGCCCGCGCCATTTGCACCCAGAACAGTGGCAATCTCACCGCGTTTGATCTCCATCGAGAAATCTTCCAGCGCGGGGATACGACCGTATTTGACGCTTAGGGAGTTGATCTCAAGCAGCATCGTCTTCCTCCGTCTCAACGCCCAGATAGGCGGCTTGCACTTTCGGGTCTTTCTCGACCTCTTCCATGGTGCCTTCGGCGACTTTCTCACCAAAGTTCAGCACCACGACGCGCTCGCACAGATTGCGGACGAAGTGCATGTCATGCTCGACCACCAACAGCGTCACACCGTTTTCGGCGACCATCTTCAGTTCGCGCATCAGTTCGTCGGTTTCAGTCGGGTTCAGACCGGCGGCCGGTTCGTCCAACAGCAGGATCTTGGGATCGGCCAGCAACGCGCGCACCAGATCGACCTGTTTGCGCAGGCCATAGGGCAGGGCGTCCACGGTTTCGTCGGCATATTCGGTCAGCCGCGCCTCTTCCAGTGCCTCATAGGCCTGTTTCCACCACTTGTGGCGTTTGAACATGCCAAAGGGTTGCATCATGTTGGCAACGCCACCTGCGGTGATGTGCTGACCCAGGATCAGGTTCTCCACAACAGTCAGGTGCCGCATCAGACGCACGTTCTGAAAGTTGCGCGACACGCCATAGCCGATGCGCTTTTTCGACGGCACGTCGGTGATGTCGGTACCTTCGACCAGGATCTGACCGCTGGTGACGGGGTAAACGCCCGAGATCAGGTTGAAGATCGTGGTCTTGCCAGCCCCGTTCGGACCGATCAGCGCCATCCGTTCCCCTTTGTTGACGCCAAAGCTGACGTCACGGGTCACTTCGAGAGAGCCGAAATTCTTGACCAGATCGCGGATTTCAAGAGCGTAAGTCATGCCGATGCCTTTCTTCCGCTGCCGAATGGGTTCTTGATGCGGCGCATCATGTTGGCGGTGACCATGCCCTGCGGGCGCAGCACCATAAAGCCGATGATAAAGGCCGCGAAGATCGCGTACCGCCATTCTTCACCCGACCGGAACACTTCCGGCAGGAAGGTAAAGAACGCAGCGCCAACCAGCGGGCCCAGAACCGTTTGCGTGCCACCAAGGATCACGAACAGAACCGTGTAGATCGAAACCAGCGCGCCAAAGCTCTGCGCCTCGACATAGGACAGGTAATGTGCCTGCAGGCCACCGGCCACAGCAGCCAGCATCCCGCCCAGAACAAAGGCGGCCAGCTGCACATTCTTGACCTCGATTCCGAACAGATCACAGACCGTGGGGTCGTTCTTGATCGCGGTCAGGTACAGCCAGAACCGGGTCTGCGACAGCACGAACAACGCCAGCACCAAAACGATTGTGGTGATCGCGATGGTCGGCATCTCGATATAGCCATAGACAGGATAGCCTTGCGCGGCACCGACGATTTCAAGGTTCAGGAACACGGCAACCAGAATTTGACCCAGCGCAAACGTCGCGAGCGCCAGATAAATCCCCGAGGTCCGTAACACCGGAATACCGATCAGCAGCGCAATAAAGCCCGAAACCATCGATCCTATCAGGATGGCAACGCCAATGGGCAGCCCGTATTCATTGCTGAAATAGGCGGCGACATAGGCACCAACCGCCATAAAGCCTGCGGTGCCCAGATTAAGCTGACCCGCCACAAGTGGCAGCGCTGCCGAATACGCCATGATGACATTGATGGCGAGAATAACGATCAGACCGTCAATATATCCGCTGAACATAACAGCTTCTCCCGTACTTGAGCCAGACCGAACAGGCCTTGTGGCCTCACGATCAGGATGATCAGCAGCAGGCCATAGACCGAGATGTCAACGAAATCGGAACCCAGGAAGTAGATCGACATAACCTCGGTCAGTCCGATCAGCAGACCGCCCGCGATGGCGCCCCAGACCGATCCCATGCCGCCGATGATCATGGCAGAGATGCCTTTGAACCCGACCTCTTCGCCCATGAACGGCGATACCTGGCTGTAGTTAACTGCGAATAACATGCCCCCGATGGCGGCGACCGCGCCGGATATCAGGAAAATCAGCGGCACCACCCTGTTGACGTTGATGCCAAGGAATTCAGCCGTTGTGGTATCTTCTGCGATGGCGCGTATACCGCGGCCCACGCGTGTTGTCTTGAGAAAGCGGTTGATGCCATAGACAATGGCAATCGACAGCACCAGGCTGAGCAGTTGCGCTGACCCGATCACCAGATCACCCAGTGTGATCGTTGCGTTGAAGATCACCTTGGGAAACGCCTGCTGGTCCGATCCGTAAAACACCAGAAGGATCTGTTCGAACAGGATCAGAAAGCCCAGCGAGCTGACCAGTGGTACTTCGTGATCCGAGCCCTTCATCCAACTGAAAGTCAGGCGTTCAACGATCAGCGCACAGCCGCAGGCGACCAGAAACGCAATGGCAAAGGCCAGAATCGGCGGTACACCCATCGTGATCAGGACCCAGGCGACCATGCCACCCAGCATGAACAGCCCCGGGATCGAAAAGTTCAGAAAGTTCAGGATTCCGATACTGAGTGTAAACACCACAGCGATGAGTACGTATACCGACCCCAGCATCAGCCCATTGATGATTTGTTGCTCCATACGCCAACGCCTCCTCGCGTGGTTGATTACTTAAATGTCTGTGAAATATCACAGGTTGTCAAGATGGGGCTTCGACTGGAAAACAACGATTTATCAGATTTGGATTGTTGTTATTTTCAGCCCGGCCCCGGATTGATCCGTTTGATCCGGCCGCGTTCAGGCCGACTCGCGCTCCATGATCGCCAAAACCGACGAATACGTAGAAACGCAGTAGGGGACACAATAGCTGACCAATGCCTTGAAGATTTCGGGCTGTGTCAGAGTGCCAGCGATCAGTTTATCCGCGTAGTTGATCATGAAGAACACGCTGCCAACCACCAGGGCGACACGAATCGCGCGCCGCTTGATCGAGGGCTGCATGGCAAGATGCAGAAACTTGTTCATTCGTGATCTCCAACTGCGAAACAAGGAGGATTTACTGGAATCTCTCCTGCGATATCGCTGTGAAATATCACAGATCGGCCAATCAGGGCAACTCAAAATACAAAACGCCACCTGCGCAGCGTGGCACAGGTGACCTATCGTAAGGTGCTATGGCCCGAAACGATCCGGCAGGATTGCCGAAAGGCAATTGCCAGAGGATCAGTTAGCCGCCATGAATGATCGAAAATGCCATTCGACGGACATAGGCCGGGAAACCTTCTTCGTAGTGCCCCCAGTCAGCGTATTCTTCCATCCGCAGTTCCTCGTCGAGGCTGAACACCAGACCAATCGCGACCTGCATTCCGCCTTCGGCCAGGGCGGCTTCAATCCGGCTGTTTATCTCGGCATAGAGCTTGTTCAGCAATTCTGCGTTTTCTTTCAACGCCTCAAGGCTGTTGCCGCTGGAATGTCCGTTGATCGCATATGTCGGCTCAAGTTCCAGCAGCTTGTTCAGGATGATCCGGTTGCCGACAAAGTTGCTGTCGTCCAGGAATTCAGGGTTGGTGAATTCTCTGGGCTCGTACATGTCGACCGAGAATACGACGTCACCCGAGGGTACATGCGCTACAGTGGTCCCTACCCCGTCGCCAGCAGCGGGATGCAGCAGGTCGACGGTGATGCCACCCAGATCGATGGTCAGTTCATCATCATATTCGATATCGATATCCGGGAACGGGAACAGCGGCGACATATCGAGGACGTATTTGCAAGCATCATGGCAGACGATCTGCGCATCCTCGAATACTTCAGAGCCGCCGATATGGTCATAATGCTCATGGCTGAAGACGACGTGAGTGACGGGTTTGTCAGTCACCTTGGCAATCTCGGCCTTCATGGATTCGGCGCGCGGTGTAAAGGCGGTATCAGTCACCAGAACGCCATCCTCGCCAACAACAACAAGGCTGGAATAGCCAAAATTCTCGAAATGATAGACGCCATCGGCGATTTCGTTCATTGCGGCGGTCTGTGCCTGAGCCGCCATCGGTGCCACAAGTGTTGCGGCCACGGCCAGATATGTCAGTTTCACGAGGTATCCTCCCTGAGTTGCGAGCGACATCAGTCACAGGAATAAGAACGCCGTTAGTTTAGTCAATGACACGTTTTCGTTAACACGAATGAGGCGCGATATTGCCTGTGGCCGATTTCAGGGCCTCGCGCTTCAGCGCAGAGTGCCGCAGTAGGACACGACCAGAGTCGTCGCCATTTGGGCAAAGGATTGGCAATCCTCTTCGGTCACATCACGGCCAAAGCACCAGCGCGATGCCAGCAGATTTCCGACCATACCCAGTTTGCCCAGAAACAGATCCCTCAATTTCGAAGTGCAATCCGCGCTCAGGTCGAATTTCGACCGCATCATCTCGACATCTTTGCCGATCCAGCTTTCGATGCGGTCCGTATTATTTGAGAAGGCAGGCAGGCGCTGTGCGGCAGCAAAGTCATTCATGAACAGCCGCGCCACGCCCTGATTTGATGCCAAAAAGCGGATCATCTCCAGATTTGCGCGGTGCACCGCTTCTTCTGACGATAGTTTATCCAGACCATCGTACGTATTTTGCAACCCATCCAGCGCGCCTTTGGCAACGTGAAACAGAACATCATCCAGACCGGCAAAATGCGAATAGACCGATGCAGGTTCAATACCGACCTGCCGCGCAATTTCGCGCAGCTTGACCCCGGACACGCCCAACTCGCCACACAGACGTTCTGCGACGTCGAGTATCGCGTCACGTGTTGAAAACTGGGCATAGTCTTCCGAGATCTTTTTGGGTTTTCCGGCCATTCGCGCCCCTGCGGATTTTGAAATCTCGGCACGCTAACACAGTCAAATCGTTGAATTCCAGCAGTTAACTGCCTGTTCTTAGAAATTTCACTTTCACATTACAGAGATCATGGTTAGCCTGCATTCGACAAACGCTGTTAGGAATCCGCGAATGCGACTCGTGACGATGCATGAGATGGGTGTTGCGTCATGCCGGTGGGTGAACCATGCCGGTCATGGCCTGTTAAAGTTATGCAGCGTTTGCAAAGTTTTATCGATCAAGGGAGATACCCATGAAGACTTCGCTGCGTAAGTCCCTGCACCATAGCCTGATGGCTGGTGTGGCCGGTCTGGCGTTGACTGCTGCCGGTGCTGCCGCTGCTGATTCGTTGGCGGATGCAGAGCCTCAGGCGGAATATGCTGTCGGTGTGGCAACAAATTTTGTACGCGACTTTGGCAAACCGTTCGATGCCTGGGGCCGCAAGTACAAATCGGAAGAGTACAAGGCATGGCTGGACGAGGTTGATGCAAGCGGCACGCCGCGCACGACTGTGACCAACATCTATTACCCCACCGCAAAAGGTGACGGTGTTGCAGGTGGTCGCGCCGATACGACTTTGCCATCGCCGCTGCCCGCAGCTGCGGCTGGCGATCAGGTTTCCGTCGCCGACATATTCCTGGGCGATCAGGGCTTTGCCGAGATGGCCTTCCGCGAAGGTGTGGTCGAGGACATTTACCAGGCGCACAAGGATGCACCGATTGCCGACGGTAAATTCCCGCTGGTCATCATGGTTCACGGTCTGGGCGGTTCGGTTCACACCTGGGCCAGCGCCGCTGAGTATCTGGCCGCGCAGGGCTATATCGTCGTCACCGTTGCGCTGACCTCGGAAAGTGCCGCGTCGCCGGTGTTCCACGACCCGGATTCGCTCTGGGCCAAGGACAAGTCGCCGGAAGAGATCATTCAGGCGTACCAACTGCGCGCCGGGAACTCGTTCGGCACCGTCTTCGCCAACTTCTTCAAGTTCCTCTATCAGTATGAAGAGCCGGTGTCGTTCGGCCAGATGCCCGACCCGTCACTGCTGACGCCAACACCCGAAGGCGCACTGCGCTCGGGCCAGCTGATGGCCGATCTGTTCGACCAGCGGGTCGAAGATGTGGCGCGCGTCATCGCCGAGATGAAGTTCCTGAATGCACCCGAAACCGAATGTAAGGTTGGGCTGGAGCTTGAAAACTCGTCTGAGCCGCTGTGTGGCTTCTTCACCGACCATATCGACGTTGAAAAAATCGGTGTGATGGGTCACTCGCTGGGTTCGATGACGGCGCAGGCCTCGGCCTCGTTCCTGGGCGATGTGGACACAGCTGTTGGCTTCAACAACGGTATGCCGCGTCTTTGGGAACCCTATGGTGGCATCCCGGGCAACCCCGTGGATGACAAGCCCGCAGGCGTCCCGAAACCATTCCTGCAAGTGATCGGGTCGGACGACTTCTTTGTCCATAACGTGTTCCGTGGCGTTCACGGCAATCTGTATGGTGCCGCAGGCGGCAACCCGAACGACAACTATCCGCTGGCGGACGAACAGCCCTGGCCGACGGATGACAACCCGCAGCCGGTTGCACGTTCGGCCTTTAACCGGGCAACTGCCGAGAAGATGCTGGTCATGTTCCGCGATCAGGGTCACGGTCACACCACCGATGACGAGGGCGGTGTGTTCACCCCCGGTCATGAGCATCAGGGCCTGCGCCTGCCGGCCACACCGGATGGTGCACCGGAGCCTTATCAGGTCATGGGCTGGATCAAGGACGGCGACAATGACGTCTACCTGCCGCACCTGATGCGCAACTACTACCTTGCCAACTGGTTCGATTGGACTCTGAAGGGCGACGAAGAGGCCCGCGCAGCGCTAGTAGATCACCCATTTGATCAGGGTGTTCAGCAAGTGCTCGAAGAAGGCGTCTCCAACTGACCTTCACGGCCCTGTCCGGTTCGCCGGGCAGGGCATTTCTCAAGCATCAAAGACCGCGTTTTGACTAGATTTAATCGTATTTAAGAACACTGTTAGTTTATTGTTGCGCGAATACCGAAATCCAAGTATTAATCCTAACAACGTTAGGATTCTGGGGCGAATGCAAATGCCATTCCCGCAAAAACCTGACCCGCAATTCGAACCCGATCCAAGCCGGCGAAACGCTACCACTCACTCACACAGCACGCAGGCTCGGTCACCCGTTCAGGAAACTGAACGGGTGATCCGGTTTCAACCCTCCTGGAGAAACATGTGATGATGAACCTGACCCGAATAACCGCAATCTGTGCAACGTCACTGATCCCACTGGCAGCACCCGCCCTTGCCGACGAAGCGGCCAACAAAGCCCTGGTCGAACGTGTGTTCGAAGAATTTTACAACGGCCGCAATGTCGATACGCTGACCGAATACATGGCCGAGGATCTGATCCAGCATAACCCGCTGGAGCCCGATGGCGCCAAGGAACTGGCCGAGTTCTTCGAGGCCGAATTCTGGTCCAAGGGCCTGATTATGAATGCCGAGATCATTCGCATCGTGGCCGAAGATGATCTGGTCTTTACCCAATCCCGCTGGGCACCTCCGGGCATGGACGATCCATGGGGGCAGCCCTCGTTTGCCATCGGTGACATCTACCGGATCGAGGACGGCAAGCTGGTCGAACATTGGGATGTCGGCCAACCGGTCCCGGAAAGCTCGGTCAATGGCAATACCATGTTCGAAGGCGGCATCTGGCATGCCGAGCCGGAAGAGGTGGAAGAGGCCAACAAGCTGGTCGTTCTGAAATATTTCGAGGAAGGCATCAACAATCAGAATCTCGATGCGCTGGACGATATCGTGGCCGAGGACTGGATTGCCCACAATCCGATGGAACCCAACGGTCTGGCCGGTCTGAAGGCCGTTTTTGGCGGCTTCTTTGAACAGACCCCCGAGGTCCATGCCGACGTGAAACGCCTGATTGCCGATGGAAACCTTGTGGTTGCGCATAACCACTACACCATCAACAAAGCAGATCGTGGCAATGACTGGGCGCAACCGGCGGGCGCGACATTTGACATCTTCCGCATCGAAGACGGCGTGATCGTCGAACACTGGGATATCGGCACCCGTGACGTCCCGGCCAGCTCGGTCAGCGGTCACAGCATGTTTGATGGCGGTGCGCTGTATAACTATCGTA
>CAXXPZ010000101.1:0-8150 GCA_963422555.2 uncultured Ruegeria sp. | reverse complement strand
GGCCGCCCCGGATGGGGCGGCCTTCTTTGGTTTCTCACCGTGTTGCTCTCGGCTGATTTCCCTGCGGAAAATCGCCTGTCGCAACCAGGCGCGACAAGCGCGCCTTATTCGACGATCTTCGACACAACGCCGGCGCCGACGGTGCGGCCGCCTTCGCGGATGGCGAAACGCAGGCCGTTTTCCATCGCGATCGGTGCGATCAGTTCAACCTCGAACGACACGTTGTCGCCCGGCATCACCATCTCGGTGCCGGCGGCCAGCGTCACGGTGCCGGTCACGTCAGTCGTACGGAAGTAAAACTGCGGGCGGTAGTTCGCGAAGAACGGCGTGTGACGGCCACCCTCTTCCTTGGTCAGGATATAGGCCTCGGCTTCGAACTTGGTGTGCGGTGTTACCGAACCCGGCTTACACAGAACCTGACCACGCTCAACGCCTTCACGGTCGATACCACGCAGCAGGGCGCCGATGTTGTCGCCTGCTTCACCGCGGTCCAGCAGCTTGCGGAACATTTCAACACCGGTACAGGTGGTTTTCTTGGTGTCGCGGATGCCGACGATTTCGATCTCGTCGCCAACATTGATCACGCCACGCTCGACACGGCCCGTAACAACGGTACCACGGCCCGAGATCGAGAACACGTCTTCGACCGGCATCAGGAACGGCTGGTCAACAGCACGCTCGGGCGTCGGGATGTATTCATCCACGGCCGCCATCAGCTTGCGGATCGATTCTTCGCCAATTTCCGGGTTGTTGCCTTCCATCGCGGCCAGAGCCGAACCGGCAATGATCGGAATGTCGTCGCCGGGGTAGTCATACGAAGACAGCAGCTCGCGGATTTCCATTTCCACCAGTTCCAGCAGTTCTTCGTCGTCAACCTGGTCAACTTTGTTCATGAAAACGACCATGGTCGGGATGCCAACCTGGCGGCCCAGCAGGATGTGCTCGCGGGTCTGCGGCATCGGGCCGTCAGCAGCGTTCACAACCAAGATCGCGCCGTCCATCTGGGCAGCACCGGTGATCATGTTCTTGACGTAGTCAGCGTGGCCGGGGCAGTCGACATGCGCATAGTGGCGGTTGTCGGTCTCGTATTCAACGTGGGCCGTCGAGATGGTGATGCCACGTGCCTTTTCTTCCGGCGCGCCGTCAATCTGGTCATACGCTTTGAAGTCACCAAAATACTTGGTGATCGCTGCCGTCAGCGTCGTCTTGCCGTGGTCAACGTGCCCAATCGTGCCGATGTTGACGTGCGGCTTATTACGCTCAAACTTTTCCTTTGCCATGATGGCCTCCTTTTTCGGTAATGAAGGGAGCCTGCCATGCAAGCTCCCTCAAATTTTCGCTTATGCGTATTTCGCCTGAATCTCGTCCGAGATGTTCTGCGGAACCGGATCGTAGTGATCGAACTGCATGGTGAACTGGGCACGGCCCGACGACATCGAACGCAGGGTGTTGATGTAGCCGAACATGTTGGCCAGCGGAACAAACGCATCGATTGCGATGGCGTTGCCCCGGTTTTCCTGACCGGAAACCTGCCCGCGACGCGATGTCAGATCGCCGATGATACCGCCGGTGTATTCTTCCGGGGTAATCACTTCGACCTTCATGATCGGCTCAAGCAGTTTCGCACCCGCTTTGCGCATGCCTTCACGCATACCCATACGCGCTGCGATCTCAAAAGCCAGAACCGAAGAGTCGACGTCGTGGTATTTACCTTCGATCAAGGCAACCTTGAAGTCGATCACCGGGAACCCGGCCAGAGGGCCGCTGTCCATAACCGAGTTGATGCCTTTTTCAACGCCCGGAATGTATTCCTTGGGCACCGAACCACCTACAACACGGGATTCGAACGAATAGCCTTCGCCCGGCTCTGTCGGCGAGATGATCATTTTCACCTCGGCGAACTGACCCGAACCACCCGACTGTTTCTTGTGGGTGTAGACGATCTCGGCTTCGTGACCGATGGTTTCGCGATAGGCCACCTGCGGCGCACCAATATTCGCTTCAACCTTGAATTCACGCTTGAGACGGTCAATCAGGATGTCCAGGTGAAGTTCGCCCATGCCCTTCATGATGGTCTGACCGCTTTCGATGTCAGTTTCCACACGGAAGGAGGGGTCTTCTGCAGCCAAACGGCCCAGACCCTGGCTCATCTTTTCCTGGTCAGCCTTGGTTTTCGGCTCAACCGCGATCTCGATCACCGGATCGGGGAAGGTCATGGTTTCCAGAACCACCGGATCGCCCGTCGAACACAGGGTGTCGCCCGTGGTGGTGTCTTTCAGACCTGCCAGCGCAATGATGTCGCCCGCGAATGCTTCCGTGATTTCCTCACGGTCATTCGAGTGCATCATCATCATCCGTCCGATACGCTCTTTCTTACCCTTGGTCGAGTTCAGAAGCGTGTCGCCTTTTGCCAGAGTACCCGAATAGATGCGGGTAAAGGTCAGCGAGCCAACAAAGGGGTCGTTCATGATCTTGAACGCCAGGCCCGAGAACGCCATGTCGTCATCCGCACGGCGGGCAATGTCACGGGTTTCCGTTTCGTCACCGGGTTTGAAACCCATGTAATCGACAACGTCCAGCGGGCTGGGCAGATAGTCGATCACAGCGTTCAGCAGCGGCTGAACACCTTTGTTCTTGAACGCGGAACCGCCCAGAACCGGAACAAACGCGATTTCCAAGGTGCCTTTGCGCAGCAGGGCGCGCAAGGTCGGAACGTCGGGCTCGTTGCCTTCCAGGTATTCCATCATCGCGTCGTCGTCCATTTCGACGGCCGCTTCGACCATTTTACCGCGCCATTCGTCAGCCATGTCCTTCAGGCTGTCACGGATCGGTGCTTTGACCCAGCTTGCGCCCAGGTCTTCGCCCTGCCACAGCCATTCTTCCATCGTGACCAGGTCAACCAGGCCTTCCAGCTCGGTTTCTGCGCCGATCGGGATACCAACCGGAACCGCGCGGGCACCAGTACGGTCTTCGATCATTGCAACGCAGTTGAAGAAGTCCGCGCCGATCTTGTCCATCTTGTTGACGAACACCATACGAGGAACTTTATAGCGGTCAGCCTGACGCCACACGGTTTCGGTCTGGGGCTCAACACCGGCGTTTGCGTCCAGAACGCAAACGGCACCGTCGAGAACCGCCAGCGAGCGTTCGACTTCGATGGTGAAGTCAACGTGGCCGGGAGTGTCGATGATGTTCAGGCGGTGCTTGGGCGAGTCAGCCGTTTCACCATCTTCGGTGCGTTCCCAGAAAGTGGTGGTCGCAGCCGAGGTGATGGTGATGCCGCGTTCCTGCTCCTGCTCCATCCAGTCCATGGTGGCTGCACCGTCGTGCACCTCACCGATGTTGTGGGATTTGCCAGTGTAATACAGGATGCGTTCCGAACAGGTGGTTTTACCTGCATCGATATGCGCCATGATACCGAAGTTACGGTAATGGTTGAGTGTATATTCGCGTGCCATTTTGATAAGCCTCTGGAATTACCAACGGTAGTGGCTGAAGGCTTTGTTCGCCTCGGCCATCTTGTGGGTGTCTTCACGCTTTTTAACGGCAGTACCGCGGGACTGTACGGCGTCCAGCAGTTCACCGGCAAGGCGTTCTTCCATGGTGTTTTCGTTGCGGCCACGCGCAGCAGCGATCAGCCAGCGGATGGCCAGTGCTTCGCGGCGCTCGGGGCGCACTTCGACCGGAACCTGATAGGTTGCACCACCAACCCGGCGCGAGCGTACCTCGACTGACGGTTTGATGTTGTCGAGCGCTTCGTGGAACACTTCGACAGGGGCGCGTTTGATCTTGCCTTCAACGCGGTCAAAGGCGTTGTAGACGATGCGCTCTGCAACCGACTTTTTACCGTCGATCATCAGGTTGTTCATGAATTTTGTCAGTACCTTGTCGCCAAATTTGGCGTCAGGCAGGACTTCGCGTTTTTCGGCGGCGTGACGACGTGACATATCAGCCTCTCCTTCTTACTTGGGACGCTTCGCGCCGTATTTCGAACGACGCTGCTTACGGTCTTTGACGCCCTGGGTATCCAGAACACCGCGCAGGATGTGGTAACGGACTCCCGGAAGGTCTTTCACACGGCCGCCACGGATCAGAACAACCGAGTGTTCCTGCAGGTTGTGGCTTTCACCGGGGATGTACGAGATGACCTCGAACCCGTTGGTCAGGCGCACCTTGGCAACCTTACGCATAGCCGAGTTCGGCTTTTTCGGTGTGGTGGTATACACGCGGGTACAGACGCCGCGTTTCTGCGGGCACTGCTCCAGGTGCATAGACTTCGAGCGTTTGATTTTAGGCTGACGCGGCTTGCGGATCAGCTGCTGAATAGTTGGCATTCCGGTTTCTTCCCCGTTTTGCAACACACATGACATGCACGCGACCTGCGTGCAGTTAAATTCGCTGCACTCATGCGTCCACAAGCGCAAAATCCGCGAGCGTTCCCATTCCGAGGTGAACGTCGCGGTTGGTTATCAGAGGACGCGAACTGCAAAATTGTCCGGGTCTTGACCAGTCCATTACTGAATTCGGTTTTAGGGCGGCCCCCGGTACCGAGATGCGCGCGTAATAGGGGGAGTCGGCCCGAGTGTCAACAGCACCCGATCGGCTCATCCCATGCGCGGCAGATCACGCCGTATACCGGTTGCCGGTCCCCAATTGCAACGCCATAGTCGCAATACGACCTTCTGATCGCGAGATTCCCATGCAAGTCATTGGCCTGTGCCGTTTTTCCTACCCTGCGATCGGCGGCTTTCAGGTCGAACACGAAACGACTGAGGCACGGCGGCGCTATCTTTATGCGCCAAACCGGTTGAACGAACGATTCCGGTTGTTTGAAACTGTCACCCTGCCCGGCTTGCGGGCGCAGACGGACGACAGGTTCGACTTTGTCATCGTCATCGGGGATTGCCTGCCATCCGAGGCCAAAGACCGCCTGTACGACCTGACCGCCGAACTGAAACAGGTACGCATCGTAGCGCACGCGACTGACGAGCATCGAAAGGTGATGAAGTCCGTTCTGAACGGGA
Source organism: uncultured Ruegeria sp. (assembly GCA_963422555.2). GTDB lineage: Bacteria > Pseudomonadota > Alphaproteobacteria > Rhodobacterales > Rhodobacteraceae > Ruegeria. Next base: position 3,126 of record CAXXPZ010000101.1, on the reverse strand, counting down.
CCCGCCGCAACCCCGACAGCCCGTGTCTGCAATTTCGACTGGATGACGATGATGCTGTGGCCATTGATTTTGTCGAACGTTTGCGCAGGGCCGCTCAGGACTGTTCCGGACTGACCCGCGCCAATCCCCTGGTCGCGATCGATTTCAACAATGGCTACCTGGCCGAAGTGAAATCGGGGCAGATGCATGCCATGCCCGTGTATCGTAGTCTGGTGACGGCTGGATTGGGTCTGTTTGTGAGCGGCGGGAACGATTTGACGATCATGAATTTCGCGCACCAACGCATGGGTCGGTTCATGCCAGTCATCAGTTCCCCCGATACCCCGATGTGGGTGCGCACACTGAACGGATTCAACGACTCGCCCAAGGCACGCAAAGGCAAGCTGTCCTTGGAGCCCCTGAATGGTGAACACCGTTCCACATTCAAGGACCGCTTTGCCATCGACCCGGGCGCAATAAAACGGGTCTATTCCGACGTCTGAACCGCACGTTCCCGGAACAACGTGAATAGCCCGGCGCCAACAACAATCGCAGCACCCAGCAGCGTCAACGAGTCCGGCCAGTCACCAAAGACAGCCCAGCCCAAAATCAACGCCCAAATCAAACTGGAATATCGGAAGGGCGAGACAAACCCGACATCCCCCACACGCATCACCATGACACTGAACAAATACCCCATCAGAACAAAGGCCGATGACGAGGCGACCAAAAGTCCGACATCCGGGGCGACCGGCGCCCATCCTTCAAACAGAGACACAATTCCCGCCGCCACCGTGATAGACAGCGACGTAGCCAGCGTCACAAACATCGAGGGCACGCTGGCTGACATGCGCCGCGTGACCAGATCACGGGCCGTAAAGCACAAGACCGCTATCAGTGCATAGATCAGATAGACGCTCAGCCCGTCCGGGCCGGGCCTGACAATCAACAGCATACCGGCAAACCCCATTCCAATCGCCAGCTTCCGCCGCCACCCGACAATTTCGCCAAAGAAAAACATCGCCCCCAATGTGACGGTCAGCGGCAAGGCTTGCAGCACCGCTGAAACATTCGCCAGGGGGATGTGAACCAGCGCCGACAAAAACAGAAAAGCCCCGCCCAGTTCGGCCAGGCAGCGCAGGAGGATCAGCCATTTGTCGTGGTTTGAAAAGTTCAGATGCAACGCCCCCAAATGGCCTACTCGATTCACACATTTCCAGCGATCCCATATCCGAGTTGGATTGACCTAAATTGATAGAGACCGCGCAACATAACCACGGGGCCCGGTTTCCCATAATATCCGGTCCAGCCACCGAGACGGGCGCACACCCAGGCTGCAAAGGCGAGCGACCCCTTTGGATGCGGGTTTTTCTGCTTTTCGGTCTTACCTTCAAGCGAAGCGGATACGGCCTCAAGGACCGGTTGATCCTGCGCCTCGAATACATCCTCCAGCGGGCGTTTGCCTGCGCCATCCCGGTCCTGCACGAGCTGCATGCAGGATATCCCCGCGATAAGCGTCATTGCGCAAAGAGTTTTGAAGGGTGCGGGCTCCATAGACACGTTTTCGATGTCGAAACCTTTGGTCTTAATGGTCCGGAAAACCTGCTCAATGACCCAGCGCCGACGGTAGAGTTGAGTGATCCATCGTGCCTGTTCGAATGTTTCGACCCGATGGCTGGTCAGCAGGCGCCAACGTGCAGGCTGCACACCTACTGGCGGGTCGATTTCTCGCGCCTCAACGATGTAGACGGACGTGCTGGCGGGAACGCCTTGTTCAATCGGTCTGTTTTTGGGGTGCGGCAGGGTAACGCAAGCGAAACGAACGCCAATCCGGGCCGTGCGCTTCTTCTGCCCGGGTCGCGCGGGCAACTCGACCGTATGTTCTTGCTGCGGCGTGCCCTCAAGGCTGAAAAAGAGCTTGCCTGTATCATCGGAAAGATTGCGATCATGGGACGCTCGGACCAGGACGTCCACGCCTTTTGGGCGGCATGCAAACATCTCGAAGATGTCCCCTTCACGGTCGGCTATAACCGTGACATTCGCAGCCGCGTTCAGAACGGCGGCACTAGTTTGCATGCTTTCAAGCCAGCGATAGCTCTCTTTTTCACGAAGAGGTCGATTTTTGGGCGGCTTCTTGCGGCCGCCAGAGCGTTCAATGAGTTGCATGTCAACCGCTCCGAGCAACGTGCCCTGTTCGGCCTCCACCGCGATCGTAGCATGGCCGACAATGCAGTTTCCCGACCCATCATCACGAAAGCTCGTTGTGTCTTGAATCGCCAGAACATGCAGACCGTCAACGCGCCCGGACGTGACCTTCCCGGCCTTTTCGACAATCTTTTTCACTGTCACCTTCTCGTTCCTCAAAAACCGACCAAAGCGAACCTCACCTGCGCGATTGCCGCCGACGCTACGCACCGAAATACCACGAGGACCGACCTCGACAAGACGACCATGCAAAAAGCGTTCAGCCTGATCCAAACGACAATCACCAAAATGCGAACTCGAGTTTTGCATCTCTACCCCCTTGAAACAGCAAGACAGGAGATAGAACCGATATGACAAAACGGCAAGGTTCAGAACCTAATTCCGCGTGCGGGAAAAGATGTGTGCATACAGTAGCCCAAATGGCGGGCCATCAGATAGACCAGCACAGTCGCCAACACTCCACGCAGGGTAATCAACTGAAACAACGGCAAGTCCTGCCCCGCAGCCTTCACCATCGCATCATTTATGGTAAAGGCGGCCATGCTGCCCGTCATCAGCAGAGCGCCTCTTACATTCGGTGTCATTTCGGTCGGGTCCGGTCTGAGATCAATCGCGACATTGGCCCAGTTGCCTGACGTGATGTCAACTCGTTGATGAATCCGGAAGCGACGGCCGCAGGTTCAATCTGGCTTCGATGTGATTTTCTGATAGCGTGATGGCTATTCTGGGAGGTAAGTTGTTGGAAAGACGTCTCGCCGCCATACTTGCCGCCGATGTCGTGGGCTACAGCCGCCTTGTTCGGACTGATGAGGCGGGCATTCTGGCTACGGTCAAAAGCCATCGCGAACAGTATTTCGAACCCATTGTAGCGGCCCGAAACGGGCGCATCGTAAAACTGATGGGGGACGGTCTGCTCATCGAATTTGCCAGCGCGGTCGAGGC
>CAXXPZ010000100.1:0-24785 GCA_963422555.2 uncultured Ruegeria sp. | reverse complement strand
CAATGACGGGCAGGACCGGGTGATCGAGGGCGCGCGTTATGTGGCGCTGCGGTTTTCGGCGCGCATCGTCAATGACCAGCCGGGCCGGGTGCCCGCAGCCCAGATCTCGATCGACAATGTGGGGCGCGAGATCGTGAAGTGGATCGACCGCGCCCGCGCCACGCCCAGCGGCATCCACGGCATCACCGTGCGCGTCATGATCGTCACCGCCCGGGGCGACGCGCCCGTGGCCGCGCCGGATTACGACGTGCGCATGGATGTGCTCCTGATCAAGGCATCCACCCGCAATGTCACCATCCATCTCGGCTTCGACCCCGAGCTTGGCCGCCCGGCGGTGCTGATGCGCCACGATCCCGCCACCAGCCCGGGGCTGTTCTGATGGCGCGCACCCCCCCGACCCTCACCGCACGCCCCGCCCCGCCGCACTGGACGGCGCGCTGGGTGGGGGAGCCGGCCCCGGACTGCGCCGCGCTGGTGACGGCGGTGCTGCGCGCCGAGTTCGGCTGCGAGTTGGCCCTGCCCGCCGCGCCCGGTGGCATCCGCGCCAATGACGCCGCCATAGGCGCGGCGCTCGAGGCCTGCCTGGCCCGGCCGCTGGCGGAGGGCGAGACGCCCCGCGACGGGGACGGGGTGCTGATGCGCGCACCGGGCCGCCGCACGGGCATCGGACACCATATCGGGATCTATGCAGCGCTGCCCGATCCCGCCGTCCTGCACTGGCGGCCCGGGATCGGCACCGTCCTGCACCATCTGCGCGACCTGCCGGCGCGGGGCCTTGAACTTGCGGGCCTCTATCGATGGGAGACGGTTCATGGGCAATAACATGGGCAATAAACACCCCCCGCAGCCCCGTTGCAACGCCCCTGCAAGGGCCCGTAACGCCCCTGCAGAGGACAAGGTGCCCCGCCTCGTCCATGCCGACCTCTGGCCGCATCCGCTGACCGCCGAGGGCCGCGTGCCGGAGATCCCCGTCCCGGTCCAGAGCGGCATGACGGTGGCGCATGTGCTTGATGCGGCCTGGCCGGAGCGGGGCTCCCTGCCGGTGATCGTGGCGCTTGACGGGGTCGTGCTGCCCGAACCCGCCTGGGCGCTCACCCGCGTCCACCCCGGCCAGCACCTGACCCTGCGCGCCACCGTGCGGGGCGGCGATTCAGACCCGCTGGTTGCGGTCCTGACAATCGCCACGATCGTGGTCAGCGCCGGGGCCTCGGCCGCCATCGCCACCAGCGGGATCGGCACATTCGGGGCAGGCACATTCGGGGCCAAGGTCGTGGGAGCCATGGTCGGAGCCGCAATCGCGGGTGCCGGCGGGCTGATCATCAACGCGCTGGTCCCGGCGCGGGAGCCGGACGGGCTTGATGGCGCTGCCGCGCCGCGCACCGATTATTCTCTGGGCGGCGGCTCCAACCGCGCCCGGCCCTACGAGCCGCTGCTGCTGCTGGCCCGCCACCGGGTGCTGCCCGATCTTGGCGCAAAGCCCTGGACCGAGTTTCTGGGCGATCACCAGTATCTCCACATGAGCCTCAACTTCGGCCTCGGCAATCCGCAATTCGGGACCGGTGATCTGCGCATCGGCAACCAGCCGCTGTCGGATTTTCCCGGTGCCCGCGCCACCATCCTGCGCGGTCCCGATCCCGTCTGGCCCGCCAATGTGGACACCGTCGAGGGGAGCGGCGTGCGCGAGGCCTGGCGCAGGGGGGAGGTGACCCTGAAAAACCCCAACGCGCCGGCCGATGCCTACCGCCGGACCATCCGCGTCCGCCTGCCCGCCGCCGCCACGTGGCAGGTCCGGGTCCGCCGCTTCGAGACAGCCTCGACCGCCGATAACGAGGTCGACGAGATCTCCTGGACCGCGCTGCGCTCCTTCCAGCCCGATACCGCCGACTATACCGGCCAGACCCCGCGTCCGCCTGCGCCTGCCCGCCTCCGTCCGGGCCTCCGGGCAACTGCCTGTGGTGCACGCCATCGCGCATCAGCCCGTGCCCGCCGGCACCACCCCGGACGCGGTTCCCGGACCCACGAGCAACCCGGCCTGGATTTACCTGGCCTTCCTGCGCGGCCAGTACATCCAGGGCCGCCTCGCCTGGGGGCTGGGCCTGCCCGATGCCCGCATCGACCTGCCCACCATCGCGGCCTGGGCGCGATGGTGCGACACCAACAAACTCACATGCAATCTCGTGCTCGATCGCAAGATGCCCGTCAGCGCGGTGATCAACACAATCTGCCAATGCGGCCGCGCCAGCCCGACACGGGCCAGCGGCAGGCGCGGCGTTGTCTGGGACGATCCCGCCACCCCCGCAACCGCGCTTGTCACACCGGGCAATATCGTCCAGGGCAGCTTCACCGTCACATGGTCCGGCGAGCAGGTGGCCGACGAGATCGCCGTTCGCTATCTCGATCCGGATGCTGACTGGCAATACCAGACCCTGCGCCGCCCCATGCCGGGCGTCACCGCGCCCCGCCGCACCGCCACCGTCACGCTGGGCGGTGTCACCGACGCCACGCAGGCCGCCGTGGAAGCCAACCTTCAGGCCGCGCGCCAGCTCTATCACCGCCGCCGCATGGCCTGGGAGATGAGCGCCGAAGGCCTCAATATCGCGCGCGGTGACGTGGTGCGCCTCACCCACAGCCTGATCGACGGCGGGATGACCGGGCAGCTTGCCGCCGTCGCGCCGCCAGACCCCGACACGCCGGAGCGCTGGGATCTCGGCCGCAGCTTCGAGATCCCCGGGGACGAGGACTGGTTTGCCATGCTGCGCCTCGCCGATGGTCGTCTGCACACCAGCCCGATCGAGGCCGAGGGTCCCCTGGTCCGGCCCGCCACGCCGCTGCCCGCAGACTGGGCGGGTGAGGATAGCGAGCCGTCAGACGTGCTCTGGCGGGTCTATCCCGGCGATGCCCCACCCGCACCGGTCCGGATCGTCGGTGTTGATCCGGTCTCCGACACCCGCATCCGGCTCGAGGCGATCGACGAGGTCGCCGCCTATCACAATGCCGCCACCTCCGATCTGACCGCGCCCCTGCCCCTGCCGGCACTGCAAAGCCCGCGCGTGCTCTCCGCACAGGCCTCCGACCGCACGCTGCCCGATGAGCGCATCGGGATCACCCTGCGCCTCACCACCGCCGGGCCCTGGCGCGGCGCGACCGTGAGCACCCACGACAGCCATGGCTGGCGCGTTGTTGCCGAAATCACCGACGCCACCACGATCTGCACCTGGACCACCGATGATGATCCGGGCAGCGAGATCTGGATCGAGATCACCCCCGGCAGCCGCGCGGCCCCCACGGGCGCGGTCTATACCGCAAAACACAGTCTTGTCGGCGACAGGACCGTACCCATCGCAGCGCCCACCGGCTTCGCGGTCGAGCTCCTCGCCGATGGCAGCCGGCGCTTTGTTGCCACGCCGCCCGCACACCCCGGTGTCGTCGGCTACGCCCTGCGCTACGGTCCCGCATCCGCCGCCGCAAGCTGGGCCGCGCTCACGCCCCTGGTCCATGGCCGGATCACGCGCCTGCCCCCCGCAGGCCGATGGCGCTTCGCCATCGCCGCCCTGGACCGGGACGGCATCCCCGGCACACCCGCCTTTACCGGACCCGTCGATCTGCCCGACGCCGTCAAACTGCCCGTGACCCAATATGCGTTCCGCGCCACGGCCGCAGGCGCGCGCCCGCGACACCCGGCCAGCGGCGGCACCACCAGCGATGCCCATGTGCCAAAGGACTGGTCCCGCACACCTGTCAGCCTGACCGCGCTGACGCCCTGGCAGTGGATCAGCGAACGCGCCGGGCGCAGCGGCGGCGGGCCATGGACGAACTGGAGCGCCCCCGCGCTGTGGTCGACGCTCGGAGCCGATGGCGATCCCGGGGCGGATGGCAAGCCCGGTGCGGACGGCAAGGACGGGCGGGACGGCCCGGGCGTGGAGTTGATCTTCCGCCGCACCCGCACGGCCAGACCTCCCGCTACGCCCCAAACCACGGCCAGCCAGCGCCGCGCGGATGATCACGTGCCCGCGGGCTGGTTCGACGATGCGCCGGGCGTGACCACATCCGAGCCCTGGCTCTGGGTCTCCGAGCGGCGCGGCACCAGCGGCAACTGGGGCACCTTCTCCGCCCCCGCGCTCTGGGCGCGCTACAGCTATGATGGCCGGGACGGGACGGATGGCCCACCGGGCAAAAAGGGCGACAGGGGCGACAGGGGAGGTCCGGGACCGCGCGGTGAAACCGGGGCGGACGGCCCGGGCGTGGAGTTCATATTCAGGCTCACAGGCACACCGATCCGGCCCGCAACACCCCACACCAGCGCCAGCCAGCGCCGCATAGATGATCACATCCCCCGGGACTGGGACGATGATCCCTCCGGGGTCTCCACCGCGAGACCCTATCTCTGGGGATGCCGCCGCACAGGATCAAGCGGCAACTGGAGCGCCTTCTCCGCCCCCGCGCTCTGGGCGCGCTACAGTGCGGACGGGGCAGATGGCCGGGACGGGACGGATGGCACACCGGGCAAAAAAGGCGACAAGGGTGACAAGGGCGACAGGGGCGACAAGGGTGACGGGGGTTCGCGCGGCGCGGGGATGTTCTCCGCCGAGGTCAGTTCGAGGGGCTGGCAGGATTATCGCGCAAATCTTGCAACACCCAACAACAATGTGATCGGTGACGTGGTTACGCTTGTCGATGCCGCGGGCGGCTGGGCCGAGACCCGGGCCTGGTCAGGGCGGGCCTGGGTCAGGGTCGAGCATGTGATCGACGGCAACACCGTCATCCCCGGCACCCTGCTGGCCAATGCCATCGCCACAGACCAGATCGAGGCCCGTCACCTCAAAGCCGATCAGGCGGTCATCTCCAGCGGCCTGCAGCTCGGGGGCGGCATCATCACTTTCGGGCATCTCGACAACAATCTGATCGGCGGTATCGCCCAGGGCGCGCGCTTCAGGATATCCGTATCCGGGGGGACCTCCGCAAAGAGCTATCGCGGGAGTGTGAAGGTCCTGCCCCGCGTGGCCGGCACCTCCGAGATCGTGGTGCGGCGCGACAGCGCCAACGAGGTGATGCGATACTCGGCGGACCTGGTCAACATATCCTTTACCCCGTCGAAATTCTGGAAGGTGACCCGGTCCCGGACCAGTCAGGATGACGAGAGGTCCGGGCGCTTCGCGGCTTTGCACAAAGTGTATCTCCGTATTGAAATCCGGCTTGACAGCACGGTGATTGCAACCAAAAGCCTCACCTTCACAGACAATTCATTTACACTCCGGAATCCGGTGATTTCGGGGACGCTGTCCAAAAGCCTGACGCCACTCGCCCGCCAGAAGCGGCTCACAGCCCGCGCAAGCATCACTGTGCCCAGCACCAGCAAACAGCGGTATATCGGGCCCAGCAGCAGCAGGCGGGGGTCATCGGTTCCGACGCGGTGGAGCTTCAGCGCCCAGGTGGCACTCACAGCCCGCGAAACGCGGCCCTTCGCCTGACGGGAGGCCTCCGATGACCCAGACGACGCTCACCTACGATACCTTTGTCCAGGCCCTGACCGGGCTTGCGGAACAGGGCCTGCCCCATGGCATCCTGCCCTGGACCGCGTTTCCCGAAGATGCCATCCCGCCCAGGGCGATCACCCGGCCCATGTGGGACGGCTATACATGGAACCCGCCGCAATTCGCGGCCGCCGCCGATGCCGGTCTCTATGGCGCGGCGGACGCGGAGGCGGCAGCGAAACCCGCATGGACCGCCCTTGTGGCAGAAGCCGGCCGCCTGGACCACGCAGAGGCGCGCAGGCTCAAACAGGCCGAGCTGGCCGAAGAACTGGCCCGCCACACCACGTTCCGGCACGCAGGGCGTCTCTGGCAGGGTGATCCCGAAAGCGCCGCCGACATCACCACCGCCGCGCTCCGCGCCGGCCAGGCAGGGACCTGGCCAGGGGACCATGTCTGGATCGACGCCGCAAATGCCCGCATCCCCATGACCGCCGCCGACATCACGGCACTCGCCGCCGCACTCGCCGCATGGCGAACCGCCAGACGCCTGCGCGCACGTACCCTCAAGGACGCCATTCTGGCGGCCACAACAGCCGAGCAGATCAACGCGATCGATGTTACCGTGGGATGGCCGGATGAAAGTGACGCGGAGTGACAAGATAACACCCCACATGACATACACGCTGACAACCCACAGAAAAGGAAAGCCAAATGAAACCCGACGAAGATCTGGTCAACAAAATTGAACGACCACGCCCCGGCATCCGGCCCGTTGTGGTGCTGCTCTACCCCCACCATGACTATTGTTGTGTTGAAGATCCAATTTACGACACACGGACCGAGTGCCGCTTCAAGCATCTGACCTTGCTCAACGAGGCGCTGATAAACCATCAGGTGATGTTCACCGAGGTGACGGGCATTGTCGGCGTGACAGGGAAGCCCGGTGAACCCGGAACGGTATACGTACGCAAGCAAAAGCTTTCAGAGACGCCCGATGAGAACTGACATAATCATAGGCGGCGCGTGGTCGAATCCCGATTCCCGGCAAACGGTCTCTTGGCTGCTGTCTCCCGCGCTACTGCGCTACTGCTCCGGTGAAAGCCCGAGCCCAACCAGAATTTAGAGAAGTTTTTGGGTAGAAAAATCGCCCGGATTTATCACCAAAGTGTCGCGAATTGATCATTATTTTTGTCGCGCTACAAATGCGCCGCCACCGGTGCCTTCGTACCCGGTTTTGGTGCGCGGCAGAAGAACAGCAAAGGAATCGTCGCCAGCGCCAGCAGACCAAGGTTGTTGAACACGGTCAGATAGGAAATCATCTCGGCCTGACGCGAAATCTCCTGCCCCAGAATTGCGGCGCCTTGTGGGCTGTCCGGTGTCAGTCCAAGTGGCTGAAGGTAGGCTTGCGCCGCTGGATTGTACGGGGTGACATTTTGGCTAAGCGCGGCCGTGTTTGTTTGCAGCCCGCGCACCACCCAAGTGCCAACCAGTGAAATGCCCACGGATGAGCCAAGCTGACGTGTCACGTTGAACAGGCCCGAAGCCTCATCCTGACGACCTTTGTTGATGCTTTCAAAGGCAAGGATCGACATCGGCACAAAGACCAGGCCCATTCCAAGACCGCTGACCGCGCCCGGCCACGCCAGTTGCCAGAAACCGGCATCCAAATTGAGCGTGCCGATCATGAAGTTCCCGATTGCGGTCAGCATCCTGGGGTCGAACCGGGTGACCAGAACGGCCCCAGTCACCACCATAGATGCCCCGGCTGCGATGCCTCTGGGGATAAACAGATGCCCGGATTCAATCACCGGATAGTCCAGCAGCGATTGCACCAAGGTCGGCAGGATCGCGATGCCCCCAAACAGCGAAATCGCAAAGCCGGCAATGATCAGATTGCACAACGCAAAATTGCGATCCGCAAACAGGCGCAGATCGACAACCGGATGATCAGAAGTCAAAGCGCGGTAAATGAATCCGATCGCCCCCAGAACAGAGGCCAGCAGAGCAACCTGAATAACACGTGAAGACAGCCAGTCCTTGGTCTCGCCCTGATCTAGGACGAATTGCAGACAGCCAATGCCGATGGCGAGCAGGGCCAGCCCCTTCCAATCAATGACGACATCTTCGGTTTCGTCTTTGGGCAGCTCGCCTGCCAGCAACAACAGTGCCATGGCGGCGACGGGCAGATTGACGAAAAACACCATCCGCCACGAGAAATACTCGGTCAGGATCGCGCCAACGGTTGGGCCCAGCACGGGCGCCACCACAACGCCCAGCCCGAAAACCGCCATGGCCTGCCCCCGTTTTTCCCTTGGATAGGCGTCGAACAGTATGGATTGCGACAACGGAATCAGGAATGCCCCGAACATGCCTTGTGCCAGCCGGAAGGCAACGATGGTCTCAAGGCTCCACGACAGGCCGCACATCACCGACATGGTTGCAAACCCGATGACGGCGGTCAGGATCAGACGGCGGCGCCCGACGCGCCGGGCCACAAACCCGGTGAGCGGCATGATCACCACCGCCGACACAATATAACTGGTCAGAATCCAGGTTGCCTGATCGGTTGTCGCGCCAAAAGCGGCCTGAATATGTGGCAACGCTACATTGACGATGGTGCTATCCAGCACCTCGAGAATGGCGCTGAGCACCACGGCGATCACGATCACCGGATTGACGCGGCTGGCCGCCATTGCGCTCATTTTTCGGACTGTTTGTCTGTTGTGTCGACAACAACCTTGCTGCTGCCACCGACGCGCAAGGGTGCATCCGTCGGATCAAGTTGGATGCGAACCGGGAAACGGCGTGTCACCTTGACCCAGTTGCCGCTGGAATTCTCAGAAGGCAGCAATGAAAACGTGTCACCAGATCCGCGCCCGATTGATGCGACCGTTCCGGTCAGTGTCGTCTCTGGCAGCATGTCGATCTGTACCGAGACGGGTTGCCCGGGGCGAATGCGGGGTAACGCGGTTTCCTTGAAATTCGCGTCGATCCACCAATCCGTCGATTCAACAATGGAAAACTGCGGGGCATTGGCAGAAACCGACGACCCCGGTCTAAGGGACAGATTGGCAATCCATCCGTCGGCTGCTGCGAAAACCTTGGTCCAGGCCAGATTTGCATCAGCAATCTCAAGCTGCGCCTGAGCGGACAGGATATCATCCTGTTTGGCCGCCAAACCGCCTTGCAATGCCAACAGGCTGGATTGGCTTGTGGTTAGCTGCGCTGCGGCCTGTGCAAAGTTCGATGTTGTTTGATCCAGATTGGCCTGTGCCAGGTCGCCACTTGAAAACAACGCTTTGGCACGTTCCAGATTGTTTTGCGCCGTGTCATAAGCCGACTGCGCACTGCCCACCGAAGCCTGCGCGGCAGCGATCTGAGTGGAATAGGATTGCGCCCGCTGCACGGCACTATCCAGATTGGCCTTGGCCTGATCCACCAATGCCTTGAATTGCGTGTCGTCGATCGTGAACAACAGATCGCCGTTCTTGACCGGTTGGTTATCTTCAATCAGCACGGTGGCGACCTGCCCGGTCACCTGAGGAGCGACATAGATGATGTTGGCCCCGACATAGGCGTCCTTGGTCGATGGGTACCGTTCCTCGTGCCGCCAATACAGCAGCAACGCCACGGCAATTGCCGCAATCATGGCAACGACCGCGCCAGCCTTGAATGATTTCATGGCAAATCTCCCTTCGCCGGTGCTGCGTTCTTGTTCTTACATCGGGTGTACGTGCATCCGAATGGCCAGATTCCCCAGAATCCAAACCGTGCCCAGAATGATGATCAACAGGACAAGTGTTGAGAACAGGATCAGGTCCAGATCCTCGCGGCTGCTGCGGCGGCGATCGATATGGAGGAAATAGACCAATTGGACGATTAATTGCGCCAGACCTAGCAACCCGATTGTCAGGTACACGCCGCGCGTTTCGATGCCGAATAGATAGGCGATGGAAAACACCACCAGCGTCAGCAAAAGCGACCCGCCATAACCGATCATGTAACGGCGACGTTCGCGCCGGTGCAGTTCGGTGCGTCTATCCATAGGTCAGCCCTCCGAAATACACGATAGTAATGATGCCGATCCAGATCAGGTCGAGAAAATGCCAGAACAGCGCCAGCCGCACGACGCGGGACATCAACAGATCAGTCAGGCCCATGACCCGCAGTTGAATGCCCAGCACGATCAGCCACAAACACCCCGCAGCGACATGCAGCCCGTGCAGCGGAACCAACCCGTAGAAGGCTGACAGAAAGCCGCTGCGTTGAGGGATACCGCCCTTGTCAACGATGGCCATGAAATCGCGAATTTCCAACACCAGAAAGCTGAGGCCCAATGCAAGGGTCACGCCGAACAAAAGCACGATACGCGCGCGCGGTAGATTGTATTTCAGCGCCAGCATTGCCAGCCCCACGGTCAGACTGCTGGTCAGCAGGATCAGCGTCTGGGCAAAGATGCTTCGCAAATCGAACAGTTCATGCGGCCCCGGCCCACCTGCCTGCGCATCGATCATGGTAATATAGATGGCGAACATCAGGCCGAAATAGACCAGGTCGCTCATCAGAAAGACCCAGAAGCCGAAGGTGACAACCTCGCTGAACTTATCGGCGCTGGCGTGGTCTTCGCCCAGGTTCAGACCGGGATAACTGTGTGACGGGGCGCGTCTCATGTGGCGGCTTCCATATCCGGGTGGGCAAGGCCCTGATTATTTGGTGCGGCCTCATGATCGCGATCAACTGCAACAGTGGTTCGCACCAGGTCCAGCCAGGCCTCGTGATCTTTGCGAACCTCTTCGGCGGGGATGATGATTTCGGTGCTGGTATCGAAACTCCAGGCGATCAGGGCCAGGATCATCAGCACCGTCATCAGAATAGCCAGCCACCAGATCCACCAGATCAGCGCGAACATCCAGATACCGCTGAGCACGCAAAGGACAAAGCCAATCCCGGTATTGCGCGGCATTTCGATGTCTTCATAGGCATCGGGCGCGGGATAGGCCGCACCGCGCTGCTTGGCAGCGGCAAAATCGTCACGGTCGGTCACCTGTGGGATGATGGCAAAATTATAGGCTCAGTTTCCAATTCGTATGCATGGCCTGTCGATTGCGTTGGCGAGACACGCACGGGGTGAGGCGCTTTCCAGTTCCAGATGCTGAAACCATCGCAGGTAGTTGTCGAGATATTTGGTTGCGACCCCCCGGTAGCGCCGCAGGAAATCCTTCAACTGGCTGTGTCGATTGTTGACTGTCTGAATGTGAAAGGCGTCGCGCACCCGCTCACCACTGGACAGGTTCAACGCTTCGTGGCGCACACCGATTACGGCGGCACAGGGCGGATAGGCGCGGTGACCATCACTTACCAGAACGATATCCTCGTCCACGACCGGTTCGATGACCTCCCGCAAGCTGTCAGCATTGACCGCAGGGAGAACGGCACTGACTGTCGTGCCACTCCGGTCAGCGGCAACCAGCACCGGAACCTGCTCATCTGAAAGCCCCCTTTTGCTGGCCTTGCCGCCCCGGCGTCGCGCTTTGCGTCCCAGTTTCCGTTGGCCCTTGCGGCTTTTCAGGACATAGGTTTCGTCGGCCTCGACAATGCCCGTGAGCTTGCGGGGCTGCGGGCTTTCTGCGGTGAGAAACCGGTGCCGCCAGCGAAATGCAGTAGTGACGGCAAACCCGCAATGTTCTGCCGATCGGCGAACCGTCAACCCATCTGCAAGGCAAGTTCCAAAGGCAAGCCACTTGTCTTTGCGGTGAAGACCCGCCAAAGGGGTGCCGGTCGCGGCATTGAATGTCTTCTTGCACCCCTTGCACTGATATCGCCGCAGGCCTCGGGCCTTGCCCCGCGAGAGTGCCCCTGGTGTGCCGCAATGCGGACACGGGCGATCTTCCCCTACACTCGCTTCAATAGCCGCCAGCGAGGCTGACGCTTGCGAACCTCCTGAGAAAACAGCTTCGGCTTCCTGCCGCTGCGCCGGGCTGAGTTGGTCTATCCCGGAAAGCCATTTCTGAAATTGCTTGTGATCCATCACCCGATTTTCCCTCTGATTTGAATAGGAACGTACCGTGAACGCATACGATTTGCAAACTGAGCCAAATTATAAGGCGGCGGCGACGGAATAGACCATTCCAGCGTGCGACCGTCCCACGGATCGCCAACCGGCACGCGGGTCTTGTCGCGGTCGCGAATACTGACCCAAAGCTGCACCAGCACTGCCAATAGCGCGCCCAGAATGACCAAGGCCCCCAGAACCGCGACAATCATGTAGGGATGGAAGCTGGGATCCTCCCAGCTGTAGGACCGGCGGGGCATTCCCATCAGACCAACAAAATAGAGCGGCAGGAAGGTCACCATGAAACCGAAGGTCCACAAGGCAACTGTCACGCGACCCCAGAATTCGTTCAGACGAAACCCAAAGGCCTTGGGGAACCAGTAATTGTAGGCCGCCAGCAAGCCAAACAACACGCCGGGCAGCAATACGTTGTGGAAATGGGCGACCAGGAACAGGGTGTTGTGGACCTGATAATCCACGGTTGGATTGGCCAGGATCACTCCGCTAAGCCCACCGATCACGAACAGCATCAGAAACGAAAGACCGTAGAGCATCGGAACCGAGAACCGGATGCGTCCACGCCACAAAGTTGCCATCCAGTCATAGACTTTTACCCCTGTCGGAATGGCAATCAACATGGTTGCGATGCCAAACACGGCATTGATCAGCGCGCTTTGGCCCATGGTGAAGAAATGGTGCAGCCATACTGTAAAGGACATCACCGCAATCGACATGGTCGCAATCACCAGCGAGTTATAACCGTAAAGCCGCTTTGCCGAGAATGTCGCGAAGACCTCGGAATAAATGCCGTAGGCGGGCAGAACCAGCAGGTAGACTTCGGGGTGGCCGAACAGCCAGAACAGATTGGCGTAGTTCATCATGTTGCCGCCAAGGTCATTGGTGAAGAAATGAAAATCCAGATAGCGGTCAGCGGCCAACAGCAGCGCAGCGACACCCAGAGGCGGCATGGCAAAGATGATCAGGATCGAACTGCAGATGATTGTCCAGCAATACATCGGCAGCCGCATGAACTTCATCCCCGGGGCCCGCAGTTTGTAGATTGTCACCGCAAAGTTGATACCCGTCAGCGTTGTCCCGATCCCCGAGACGACAATGGCCCAGATCCAGTAGTCAGGCCCGACACCGGGATTGAACGCCGCGCCGGTATAAGGAGGATAGGCGGTCCATCCACCGGTCGAGAACCTGCCGACCAACAGCGAAACCATCAGCATCATGCCCGCTGATACCGTCAGCCCGAGGCTGATCTGATTCAACCGTGGAAAGGCCACGTCCCGGGCCCCGATCATGAGCGGGACAACAAAATTCGCGATGCCAAACACAAAAGGCACCGCAACAAAGAAGATCATGATCGTGCCATGGGTGCTGAACAGCTCGGCAAAGTGTTCGGCTTCCAAAAACCCATCACCCGGCCCGGCGGCTTGTTGGGCGCGCATCACGATGCCTTCCAGCACGCCGCGCGCCAGCATCACGATCGCAAAGACGATATACATGATGCCGATTTTCTTGTGATCGACGCTGGTCAGCCAATCCCGCCACAGCGGCCCCCACAGGCGGAACCATGACAGCAGGCTGACAACGGTCACAACACCGATCAGCACAATGGCTGCGGCAGAGTTTGCGACGATCTCGTTTGCGCTGGGATTCTGGATCAAGCCGGTGACGGGAAGTGCGTCCCAACTGAGGCGACCAAAGAACCCCGATCCGATGGACATCATTGGCTCACCTCCTGCCCGAACACGCTGGTTCCGGGTTGCTGGTCCTGCGGCAGCGGTTTGCCACTGTGGTACCGGCCCAAAATCGTGTGGAACAAATCGCCGTCATCCAGCGTGAAATACAGCGCGTTTTCGGGCATGTCGGATGTGCCCAAAGCGACCTGAACCTCGTCCCGGTCCGTGCGCATGGCCAGCGTCTGATACGTGGCGGGATCCAGCGGGATACCGTTCGCCTTTACTCCCTCGACTCAGGCGTTGAAATCATCCGGTTGCATCGCCCGCGTCGCGAATTTCTGTTTGGTAAAGCCACGCCCGTTATACTGTGTGTTTTCTCCCTGCATCGTCTCGGGCGTATCCGCCACCAGATGAAGCTGCGTGGTCATGCCCGGCATTGCATAGATCTGACCGGCCAGAGCGGGGATCATAAAGGATTGCATCACCGTATCGGTGGTCAGTGTCATGGCAACCTGCTGTTTGACTGGAATGCCCAGCTCTCCGACACTGGCGATGCCCAGATCGGGGTAGATGAACAGCCATTTCCAATCCAGCCCGACCACCTGCACCCGTAGTGCCGGTTCCTGACCAAAGGGGGCGGCGTAGGGGTCCAGCCTGTGTGTGGCCTTCCACAGGTAAAAGGACAGCAGCGCCACGATTACAACCGGTACACCCCACATCATGAACTCAAGCCTGGCGGAGAAATCCCAATCCGGGCGATAGGCTGCGCTGCTGTTCTTGCGGCGGCGGTACCGAAGCGCAATCAGGGGAACGAGCACCAGAACCGGGATCACGGCAATCATGATCAGGGCGGTTGCACGCAGCATATGGGTCCTTTGCACGGCCGCGATAGGCCCCTGCGGATCCATGAAACTGTCGCTTGCGCCAGCAACCTGCGCCGATGCAAGGAAAGTTGCGGCAGCTACCAGAAACGGCACTGACGCAGGGGACATTCTGAAACTGCGCACGCCTGCCTGTCCTCTCATGCCTTCGATTTGGGACAACTATCGACAGAGTCAGCAGAATTCTCAAGGTTTTTTCCAATCCCGGCGCCGGTGTTGACATGAAGCCTTGCGCGGGACACACCGGAGAGGATGCGTATGTTCATGTGCACCCTTACTCTGATCTGTGTTGCGGCTGCGGCTTACGCACAGGATCGCGCGTCGGTTGAACGGCAATTCCAGAGCTGGCTGCAAGAGACTATCTGGCCGCAGGCCCGGGCCAAGGGCGTGTCGCGAAACACGCTGAAACAGGCTTTTGCGGGCGTGATATTGAACTGGAAACTGCCGGATCTTGTTCCCCCGGGCAGCAAGGCAACAACGCCCAAGGCGCAGAAACAGGCCGAGTTTGGTGCCCCGGGTCGATATTTCAACGCAAATTCGGTTCAGGGGGCAACGTCTGTGGGCCGAAAGATGGCCAGGCGCCATGCTGTCACTTTGGCGCGGGTCGAGGCGCAGTCGGGCGTGCCTGCGCGGATCATCCTGGCGATCTGGGGACGTGAGAGTGGTTATGGGCAAGTTCCAATTCGTCACGACGCCTTTCAGGTTCTGGCGACCAAAGGCTTCATGAGCACACGCGCGCCCTATTTCACATCGGAACTGATCGCAGCCTTGCAGATCGCCGAAGCAGGGCATGTCGGCGCGCGTGGGCTGAAAAGCAGCTGGGCCGGTGCGCTTGGCCAGCCTCAGTTCATGCCGTCGAATTTTCTGACCTATGCCGCTGATGGGAACGGCGATGGCCGCGCCGATATCTGGGACTCACCTGACGACACCATCGCCTCAATCGGGAACTACCTGATGCAACACGGTTGGGTGACCGGGCGGGACTGGGGGTTTGAGGTCACGGTGCCAGACACGGTCTCGTGCGCGCTGGAAGGTCCCGATCAGGGGCGTCCAATCCGCGACTGGGCGGCGATGGGGATCACGCGGGTATCCGGGCGACCGTTTCCTGCACATGAGCTAAACGCCGAAGGGTATCTGATGATGCCTGCCGGGCGCAGCGGCCCTGCTTTTGTGGTGACTCCGAATTTTTATGTTCTGAAAGGGCTCTATTCGTACATCGTATTGATGCTCATTCCAGCGAGGGCGCTGGCGAGGCAGTGCCTCGGGGTTGGGTTCTTCTGCAGGACTATGAGATGGAACCAGCGCAGATAGCTGGCAAGATATTTTGTGGCGATCCCCCGGCGGTTACCAATAAACCCCTTGAGGCGGGAGTGACGGTTGTTGACGTTTTGGATATGGAGTTCGCCGCGAACGCGTTCACCGGAAGACTGGTTGAGCGCTTCGTGGCTGACACACAGGGCGGCAGCACACGGCGGATAGCTGGTGCCCCCATCGGTCACCAGCAGTGCATCCTTGTCCATGACCGGCGCGAGAACCTCCCGCAGAGCGGCAGCATTGACCGCAGGCAGGACGGCACTAACGGTCGTGCCGGAGCGATCTGTCGCGACCAGAACCGGCACCTGCTCATCGGACAGGCCCCGCTTTGTTGCCTTGCCCCCGCGCTTTCGGGCCTTTCGGTCCGGCTTTTTTGCAGAGGATTTGCCTTCCGTGGCCCGTGTCCAAACACGATCCCCTTTGCGGCTTTCAAGAAAATAGGTTTCGTCGGCCTCGACAATGCCCTTCAGTTTTTCGGCGGTGGATTTGATCCCGGCAAGGAAGCGGTGTCGCCAGCGAAAGGCGGTGCTCCCGGCTATGCCACAGCGCTTTGCCGAAACTGCCACCGTATCGCCATTGGCGAGGCATTCGCTGAACGTCAGCCAAAGATCCTTGCGGTGCAGGCCGCTCAGTGGTGTACCCGTCACCGCTCCAAAGGTTCGATTGCAGGATCGGCAAAGATAGCGTTGCATTCCCCGCGACTTGCCATTGGCCACTGCACCGTGTGCGCCGCAATGCGGGCAGGTCCGGTCTTCTCCAACACCCATCTCAACTGCCGCAACCGAGGCTTCACCCGCTGGGCGACCGGCCAGAACCTCACCGACCTCTACTTTCTGCGCCTCGCTCAACTTGTCGACCTCCGACAACCAGGCAAGAAAGGCTTTCCGGTCCATAATGCGCATCCTCCTGTATTTCAGACAAAATATAACACATCAATACGATGTGCGAATAGAGCTTCTGAAAGACTACAACACCAGCGACCTCTATGCCTTGTTCGTGGGACATGTGGGTGACCGGATACAATATGGCGTGGGCGATTTCAGCGGGCGCTGGGGCAAGGTTGGTGGTCTTTACAGATCGGACATTGCTGCCATGCAGCAGGCCTTGGAAGGTCAGGGGCATGATGTTGGCGGTGCCGACGGGTTGCCCGGCTACAAGACCCGCCGGTCGATCGGACGCTGGCAAGAAACAACCGGCCAATCCCCAACATGTTTTCCCAGGGCCGAGATGAAAGCCCGATTGGTACCCTGACACAGGCCTGATTCGCCTGAGACTTGTGTCAGAATAGCGCGGAACATACCTGCCATTTTGTGTGCGCATAATCGGATGTTAACAAATATGTCATCGTGCAAACCGTTGTCGAAATTTTGTTTCGAAAGAGGGCCTCAATCTGTCTTTTTCAGCCGTTTTGCACAGAATCCGCTTACAGTGCTTTTACACGGTACAAAAAGGTGTAACGTTTTGTCGCAGTGAATGACGACTTTCGCAAAAGGTGTTCCGAGGCAACAGCGGATTGGGCGCAGCCCGGGTTCCGTGTTCCGTAACGATTACGATCTCAACCACGACCACGCTGTTACCGGATCACCGGCGGAAAAGGGCGTTTTGCACAGCGAAACGAAGGCCCAACGTCACAAAAATGGGAGTAAACACAATGAACAAAATCATCCGAGCCTCACTGGCGGGACTGTTGTCCTCGACCATGATCACCGGCGCCGTGTCGGCGGCCGGGACACACCCCGAAACCGGCGAAGCGCTGGCCGACGACCAGACGTTTGTTTATCGTATTCTTGACGAGCACAGCTCGATCGATCCTCAGGTTGTCGAAGACGTCTCGGGCGCGGAAATCGTACGCGACCTGTTCGAAGGGCTGATGAACCAGGACGAAGACGGCAATCTGGTTCCAGGTGTCGCCACAGGATATACCGCTAACGACAGCAAGGATGTTTATACCTTCACCCTGCGCGACAATGCGAAATGGTCGAACGGTGATCCGGTGACCGCAGGTGATTTCGTTTACGGGTGGAAACGCGCCGTCAATCCAGAGCTTTCATCCCCATACGCCTGGTTCATGGAATTGATGTCGATCCAAAACGCCGCCGAGATTATTGCCGGTGAAAAGCCGGTTGACGAACTTGGCGTCAAGGCCATCGACGATCATACGCTGGAAGTCACATTAAGCGCGCCCCTGCCCTATTTTGCGCAGATGACAACACATTCGACCACATTCCCCGCCCCGCAAAAGATAATCGAGGAATTCGGCGACGTCTGGACCAAACCAGAAAACATCGTGTCGAACGGTGCCTATGTCCTGACCGAGCACTTGCCGCAGGAACGTTCGGTGCGGGAACGCAACGAGATGTATTGGGACAATGACAACACGATCATTGACCGCGTCGAGGCGTTGGTTATCAACGATGAAAACGTCGCCCTGACCCGCTATTTGGCTGGTGAGTTGGACCGTACCGAAATTCCCGCCGGCCAATACCCGCGCCTGAAGCAGGAGAATCCGGAAGAGGCCATCAGCTTCCCGCGCCTTTGCAACTATTATTACACGTTCAACCTGTCTGAAGGCGGCCCCGAAGCGTTCAAGGACGCCAATGTACGTCAGGCCCTGTCGCTGGCTGTTGACTGCGGCATCATTACGGAAAAAGTCATGGCTGGCGGTCAACCGGAAGCCTATACTTTTGCCCCCGAGGCCACCGCCGGGTTCACCGTTCCGACCGTTGAAATGGCCTCCATGAGTCAGGCGGAACGTGACGAACTGGCCAAGGAACTGCTGGCTGGTGCGGGCTATGGCCCCGACAATCCGCTGAGCTTTCAGATGGTCTACAACACATCGGAAGGCCACAAGAAGGTCGCCGTCGCCCTGAGCCAGATGTGGAAGCAAAAGCTGGGAGTTCAGGTCGAGTTGGCCAACATGGAATGGAAAGTCTTCCTGGAAGAGCGCGGCAACCAGAACTTTGAACTGGCACGTGGCGCATGGTGTGGTGACTATAACGAAGCCTCGACCTTCCTGGATCTGTTGCAATCGGATTCGGGCTATAACGACGGCAAATTCGCCAACGCGCGCGTTGATGAACTGCTGGCCGAGGCCAAAACGTCAGACGATGCCGCCCCCTTGTATACCGAGGTTGAACGGATCATCGCGCAAGAGACCCCTGTGATTCCGATCTACCACTATGCCGGTGTCTACATGATGGACAGCGATGTGGGGAACTGGCCGGTCAATAATGTCGAGCAGAACTGGTACTCGAAAAACCTCTATAAGCTCGCTGAGTAATTGTCGTTGAACCACGCCCTGTCCCGGAACCGCCCGGGGCAGGGCCAATAATTATGGGGGCACGGAATGCTTGCCTATAGCCTTCGGCGATTGCTGATCGCCATTCCGACGATCCTGTTGCTGATCGTCGCCTGTTTCTTTCTGATGCATGTCGCACCCGGAGGGCCTTTTACCTCGGAACGGCCTTTGCCGCCGCAGGTTCTGGCCAATATCGAGGCGCGATACGGGTTGGATCAACCGCTGTGGAAACAGCTTTGGGATTACCTTTTCAACATCGTCGTGCATTTCGATTTTGGCCCGTCCTTCAAATTCAAGGATCGGGACGTGAACGACATCATTGCGCAAGGATTCCCGATTTCGCTGACTTATGGTTCACTGTCGTTTCTGGTGGCAACGACTGTGGGTGTCAGCCTCGGCATTGCTGCGGCGATCAAACATAACAGCTGGATCGACTATTTCGCTGTCGGTCTGGGGATCGCGGCACAGGCACTGCCGAACTTTATCATGGGCCCGATCCTGATCCTGACCTTTACCTTGTGGCTGGGCTGGCTGCCGGGCGGTGGCTGGAACGGCGGGCAATGGCAGTATCTGATCATGCCGGTGATTGCGTTGGCGACGTCCTATATGGGGTCGATCGCACGGATCACGCGGTCGTCGATGCTGGAGGTTCTGAATTCGAATTTCATCCGCACCGCGCGCGCCAAAGGCCTGCCCACAAGAACGGTGATCTGGCGTCATGCGCTGAAGCCTACGCTGTTGCCGGTGGTGTCCTATCTGGGGCCGGTTTTTGTCTACGTGCTGACCGGGTCTGTCTTTGTTGACATCTATTTTTCCACCGGCGGGCTGGGACAGGCCTATGTCGGCTCGGCCCTGTCGCGGGACTATGCCGTGCTGCTGGGGGTTACGATCCTGTATGGCGCGCTGACCGTTGTTGTGAACCTTTTGACCGACCTGGCCTATGCCTGGTTCGATCCGAAAATCCGGTACTAAGGGGCTGGCTATGCTTGGAAAATCACAAAAAGCCGCTCATCTGGCCGAGGACATAACCGATTTCACCGTCATTCAGGGCCGTTCGCTGTGGCAGGACGCAAGGATGCGGTTTGTCCGCAACAAGGCGGCAATGGCAAGCGTGTTCATTCTGGTCCTGATCGTGCTGTTCACCATCCTGGGTCCCTATTTTGCCGTGTGGAGCAACGAAGAAATCGATTGGAACGTCATGGGCGATGTGCGTGGCATGGGAATGCCATCCGTCGAATCCGGGCATTTTTTCGGTGTCGATGATCTTGGGCATGACCTTTACAGTCGGGTCATTCAGGCGACGACCACATCTTTGCTGGTCGGGTTGATCGGGGCGGCAACGGCGCTGATCGTCGGCACCTGTTATGGCATCGCCGCCGGATATATCGGCGGTCGGACCGACGGTGTCATGATGCGCTTCGTCGACATCCTGTTGGCGATTCCGGCAACTCTGGTCATCATCTTGCTGTTGGTCGTCGCGGGGCGGTCATTCTTCATGCTGTTCATCGCCCTTGGTGCGGTCGGCTGGCTGACCATGGCGCGGATCGTGCGCGGCCAGACCCTGACCTTGAAAAACCGCGAGTTCACCCCGGCCGCGCGCGCCGCTGGCGTCAGCGAATTTACCATTATGTACCGCCATATCCTGCCCAACCTTCTAGGTGTGGTGATCGTCTATGCCTCGCTTTTGGTGCCCGAGATGATCCTGACCGAAAACTTCATCTCGTTTCTCGGGTTGGGGATCTCGGAACCCTATACATCATTGGGCCGCCTGATTGCCGAAGGGGCCGGAACTATGGCCTATGGCACCCTTTGGCAGTTGATGTACCCGCTGACATTCTACGTCGCTATCATCATCACGATGTTCTTCATCGGTGATGGCTTGCGCGACGCTCTGGACCCGAAGGATCGCTGATATGAGCCTGTTTTCAGTTAAAGACCTGAGCGTCCGGTTCGATACGCCCGATGGTGTCGTCGAGGCGGTCAAAGGTATCGGTTTCGACATCAATCCCGGCGAATGTCTGGGCATCGTGGGGGAAAGCGGATCGGGCAAAAGCCAGACCTTCATGGCCGCGATGGGGCTGCTGCCACCTGCCGGGCGCGCCGAGGGGTCGGTGATGCTAAATGGGCAGGACATTCTGAACCTGCCGGTAAACAAGCTGAACCAGATCCGTTGCGACGACGTCGGCATGATTTTTCAGGCCCCGCTGACCGCACTGACACCGCATCTGCGGGTGGGCCAACAGATGCGCGAAGTGTTGCAGGTGCATGAAGGGTTGCAAGGCTCTGCCGCTCGCGCGCGTTGTCTGGAGTGGCTGGACCGCGTCCGCATCCCCGAGGCCAAGCGGCGGCTGGATCAGTACCCGCATGAGATGTCTGGCGGAATGCGCCAGCGGGTGATGATTGCCATGTCGATGCTGTGCAGTCCCAAGCTGCTGATCGCGGATGAGCCGACTACTGCGCTGGACGTGACCGTGCAGGCCGATATCCTGGATCTGATGGTGCGGCTGCAAAAGGACGAAGGCACCGCGATTGCCTTGATCACCCATGACATGGGCGTCGTCGCGCGCATGTGCGACCGGGTGCAGGTCATGCGCATGGGCGCGTTTGTCGAGGCCGGCGATACGCGCGAAATTTTCCGCACACCCAAACATGAGTATACGCGTACCCTGTTGGAGGCGATGCCACGGATTGATGCGGGCGATGCGCCCAAGGCGTTGGACAAGAGTGAGGAACCCTTGCTCCGGGTCGATGACGTCAAGGTGCACTTTCCCATCCATGTTTCGGGCGGGTTGTTCGGGCGCAAAGTGCCGCTGAAAGCTGTCGATGGCGTCAGCTTTGACATCCGCAAAGGCGAAACGCTGGGCGTTGTTGGTGAGTCCGGCTGCGGCAAGTCCACGTTGGCCCGCGCGGTGCTGCAACTGATCGAACCCAACGCGGGCAATGTCAGCTGGCTGGGCCAACCGATTGTCGGGCTGAAACGGTCCGAGTTGAACAAATACCGCAAGGATTTGCAGATCGTGTTTCAAGACCCGTTGGCCAGCCTCGATCCCCGGATGACGATCTCGGCCTCGATCGCGGAGCCGTTGAAAACCTATCGCCCCGACCTGACCGACCGTGAGCGCAAGGAAATGGTCGCAGAAATGATGGAGCGAGTGGGTCTGAACGCCAATATGATCAACCGCTATCCGCACGAATTGTCGGGCGGTCAGAACCAGCGGGTCGGCATCGCGCGGGCGATGATCAACAAGCCCAAGCTGATCATCTGTGACGAGGCGGTTTCGGCGCTGGATGTATCCATTCAGGCGCAAATCGTCGAATTGCTGCGCGAGTTGCAACAGGAATTCGGCCTGTCGATGATCTTTATCAGCCACGACCTGTCGGTGGTGCGGGCTGTGTCGAACCGTATCATGGTCCTGTATCTGGGCCGTATCGTTGAACTGGGTGACGGAGAATTGATCTGCTCTGATCCGATGCACCCTTACACGCGGTCTCTGATCTCGGCGGTTCCAATCCCGGACCCGGATGTCGAACGCAGCCGCCAGCGATTGAAGCTGCCGGGTGAGTTGCCCTCGCCCATGGACCCCAAAGCAGCGCTGCGGTTTTTGCCCAGCCGTTTGGCCGCAGGTCAGACGGACTATGTGCCTAGGCTCAGCGAGGTCGCCCCCGATCATTTTGTGGCTGAACATGACCCGCTGGAAGTGATCATGGGACGGGCTTGATTGAGTTGCCCGAAAACCGGCGATTGGAGACCGGGCAACTTTCCTTCTTTGACTCCATTCAAACGTGATGGCAGGTTTGAACCGGTTAATGCCCATATTGTCGGGCGCGATTGATTGATCCGGCTGAGCGCCTTAAGAGAAGGCTCCGGCCACTGCGCACAACGCCGGATAAAAATTGAATTTGAGAGGTCACATGACACGCAAGGTCACCAAGGCGATATTCCCTGTGGCGGGACTGGGTACGCGGTTTCTGCCGGCGACGAAATCTGTGCCGAAAGAGATCATGACCTTGGTTGACCGGCCATTGGTCCAATACGCAATCGACGAAGCCCGTGCCGCAGGGATCAAAGAGTTCATCTTTGTCACGTCGCGCGGGAAGTCGGCGCTTGAGGACTATTTTGACCATAACCTCGTATTGGAGCAGGAGTTGAAGTCCAAAGGCAAGGATGACCTGCTGGAGACGCTGAACGAAACAAATATGGAAAGCGGCGCCATTGCCTATATTCGCCAGCACAAGGCGCTGGGTCTGGGCCACGCCGTATGGTGCGCGCGGCGCCTGATCGGCGATGAACCCTTTGCGGTTATGCTGCCCGACGATGTTATCGCGGCAGAAAAATCCTGCCTGCAACAGATGATCGAAGCCTATGAGGAAACTGGCGGCAACATGGTTGCTGCAATGGAAGTTCCGAACGAAAAAACAAGCTCTTACGGAATTCTGGATGTCGGTGATAATGTCGGCACCGTAGTGCGTGCCAGAAACATGATCGAAAAGCCTGACCCGAATGAGGCCCCTTCGAATCTGGCGGTGATCGGTCGATATGTGCTGGGCCCGTCCGTTTTGTACAACCTGAACAAAAAGAAGCAGGGCAGCGGTGGTGAAATTCAATTGACCGATGCAATCGCCGAAGACATTAGCAACGGCGTTCCGGTGTTCGGATACAAGTTTAAAGGCCAGCGATTTGACTGCGGATCCAAATCAGGATTTCTGCAAGCGACAGTAGCCTTTGCCCTAGCTCGGGAAGAGCTGCGCGACGATCTTCATCAGTATCTGCAGGATGTTATTGCCTCGGATAAGGCCGCCCAATAGCGGAATACGCTTCATCAGCGCAGCAATCGTTGCGATATTTCGAAGGATTGGCGATCAGAGGGAATGGATACCATGAGTAACGTCTACCCGGTTATCCTGTGCGGGGGGTCGGGCACGCGGCTATGGCCGTTGTCGCGCAAGAGTTATCCCAAACAGTTCGTGCCGCTGATCGGCGAAACAAGCCTGTTGCAGCAATGCGCGACGCGTCTGCGTGGCCCGGATGAGGCACCTTACGCCAACCCTTTGATTTTAACCAACGAAGCGTTCCGGTTCATTGTTCCCGAACAGCTAAGCGCGGTTGGAATTGATCCCGGCCCGGTTTTGATCGAACCCGACGGGCGCAACACCGCTCCTGCCGTTCTGGCCGCCGCAATGTATCTGGCAGCGCAAAACCCGGATGCGATCATGCTGGTCGCTCCTTCGGATCATGTTCTGCCTGACACGGCGGCATTTCACGGCGCTGTTCGCGAGGGGATACGGGCCATTTCCGAGCGCAAGGATCTGGTCACTTTCGGGATCACCCCGGATCGGCCAGAGACCGGATATGGTTACCTGAAACTCAGCCACGCACCCGACCAAACCGGTGCTGCGGTTCCATTGGAACGGTTTGTTGAGAAACCGGATATCGGTAGTGCAAAATCGATGGTGGCCGAAGGCACTTATCTGTGGAATTCCGGCATCTTTTTGTTTGCGGTGCGGGACATTCTGACAGCTTTCGAACAGCACGCACCGGACCTGATGGCACCCGTTCGTAAGGCGGTCGACCAAGCCCGCACTGATCTGGGGTTCCTGCGCCTTGACCCGGAAGCCTGGGACGCGGTTCAGGATATTTCGATTGACTATGCGGTTATGGAAAAGGCCAGCAATCTCAGTGTTGTACCCTATGCCGCAGGGTGGTCCGACGTGGGCAGCTGGTCCGCAGTTCAGGAACTGGGCGCGCCTGATGAAAATGGTGTTGCAACCATGGGCGAGGTTACCACAATCGATTGCCAGAACGTGCTGATCCGCTCGGAATCCGCTGCGCAAGAAGTAGTCGCACTGGGGCTGGAGAATGTGATCACCGTGGCCATGCCCGACGCCGTTCTTGTGGCCAGCATGGACCGTGCACAGGATGTTAAAAAGGCTGTCGAGGCATTAAAGGCAAAAGGCGCGAAACAGGCCGAGGCTCTGCCGGTGGATCACCGCCCTTGGGGCTGGTTCGAAAGCCTTGTGATCGGCGACCGGTTTCAGGTTAAACGCATCCATGTCCACCCGGGTGCAGCGCTGAGTTTGCAA
>CAXXPZ010000099.1:0-30206 GCA_963422555.2 uncultured Ruegeria sp. | reverse complement strand
GTCATGATTGACGCCACATATCAAAAGGCTCTTCGCACGGCGTCCAGTTTGGGCGTCAATAAGCGGGGCGTGGTCGCCTGACTGGCAGAACCAAAGGCGGCATGAATACCAAGTTGCACGCAATCTGTGACTGCAAAGGGCGGCCTTTGAACCTCTTTGTCACCGCCGGGCAGGTCAGCGATTACATCGGTGCGCGGGCTCTGCTCAGCAGCATACCAAACGTGGACTGGCTGCTCGGGGATCGCGGCTATGATGCCGACTGGTTTCGAGACGCGTTGAAAGACAAAGGGATACGCGCCTGCATCCCCGGTCGAAAGCAACGCAAGACACCAGTCAAATACGACAAGCGCAGATACTAGCGGCGAAACCGCATCGAGATCATGTTTGGCAGGCTCAAGGATTGGAGACGCGTCGCGACCAGCTACGATCGCTGCCCGAAAGTCTTCCTCTCAGCAATCGTTCTCGCGGCAACTGTCATCTACTGGTTATGAATCCTGAGCCTTCTGTATCCCAGATTTGCTATGTTGCGCCCGTCACCGACCTTGGCGGAGGTTGGTGACGGGGCGGTGTATGGCGTCTGAGCCTTGTGGACCTGTCGCGGTTTTGTGCCGCCCCAAGTGCTCGTTTAGGCCACTTTCCGTTCGAACGCGACCGGGCTTTTCCAGCCCAGTGCTGAGTGGCGTCGTCGCGGATTGTAGAACCCGTTTATTTATTCGAAGATTGCCATCTCAGCCTGCCGTCTGGCGTCCCAAGACCTGCGCCAGATCAGTTCAGCTTTGATGGTCTTGAAGAACGTCTCGACAGCCGTATTGTCGTAGCAGTTGCCCTTACCTGACATCGACACCTTGAAGCCATGCTGTCGCAAGATTTTCTGATAATCATGCGAACAGTATTGCGACCCGCGATCCGTGTGGTGAATGCAGCCTTTGGGCGGAGATCTGAACGCGATAGCCATGTTCAGCGCCCGGATCGCAAGATCGCGTTTCATTCGATTGCTAACTGCCCAACCGACAACGCGCCGGGAGTGCAGATCCAGGATCACGGCCAGATACAACCAGCCTTCGCGCGTCCATACGTAGCTGATATCACCTGCCCATTTCTGGTTGGGCTGTTCAGACGCGAAGTCCCGATCCAGCAAGTTCGGCGCGATGTCGAACTTGTGATCGCTATCGGTCGTGACCTTGTGTTTGCGGGTCCGTACGACCGATATGCCGCTCTGTCGCATCAATCTGCCCACACGGCCCCTCTCGGCAGATTGCTTTGCAATCGCCTGCCGGGCAATGGATGACCAACATTCAAACCGATCTCTTTCAACTCTTCGGTCATGCGTGGCCGACCATAGCTTCCTAAGCTGAGACGTGACTGTTCTTTGATATGTGCCAGCGTCACCAAATCAGACCTTTGTCTACGGCTGGCAGGACGACTGCGGAAGGCACGTAGACCGTGTGCGCTGACAGCCATGACCCTACACATCACTTCAATGGAAAATGCAGATCGGTGTTCTTCGATAAACTTAAACCTCACGGCTTTAGGCCCGCAAAGAACTGGGTGGCCTTCCTAAGAAACAGCTTTTTCGGTTGGGTCCGGTGCCAGAACATATCCCAGCGATTTTGCGCGCCGTTGTAGGTTGGAAAGAACGCGCTGCCGATGTCGCTCATCGTAGGCCGCCGCTCCCTGATCTTGATAGGTCATGCCGTGGCGGATTGCGTTGTAGAACAAGACCGCGATCTTTCACGCCGTGGCTGTAACAGCTTTCTGCTTTCCGATCCGAGCGGAGATTCTCCGGTAGAATGCGCCTAAGGCCGTGTCACTTCGACCAATCGTGACGGCAGCCAACCGCAAAAGCGCGGCTGCGCGGCTTGAAGATCGGCGCGTCTTCGAGGACAGCAGCTTGCCCCCGGAGATCTTGTTCCCGGGGGCAAGACAGAGCCACGACGTGAAGTGCTTGGCGCTTTTCCAAGCGCGCAGGTCCGTGCCGCATTCAGCCACCAGCTTGAGTGCTAGAGATGGTCCGAGGCCGTGGATCTGCGTCAGATCAGTACCCAACACCCCGTAAAGCGCAGCGCGCACGTCGAAGGACGGTGCATTGTGCTGCTTGCCCTTGATCCTTGCCTTCGGCAGCGGTGCCAGATCACCGTCAGCCCGGACAGTCAGCGTGGCAACTGCCGCTTCCAGCCGACGGTCACACGCCGTGATCTGCGCTTTGTAGAAGTCGTATAGCTCCAGCGACTGTGTCAGAGCAAAGACATGTTCCTCGCGATCGTTGCCGACCAGCGCCGCTTTGATAGTGTCCAACGATGACTTGCAGCGGACATCCCGGAAAGCAGCAAGAACTTCAGGATCACGCTCACCACCGACGATGGCACGGATGATCCGCATGCCCGTTGCGCCAGTGATGTCGAAAACGACATGATGCAGTTGCAGGTTCATCTCCATCAGCGCCTTCTGCATGTGCTGGATGTGAGCGGCAGCATACTCGGTGAGCCGTTCGCGCTGGCGCATGTAGGCGCGCAGAGTGGCGATCTCGGCCTCTGGCCGGAAGCTGCCGCGGAGCAACCCACAAGAGTGCAACTGACGCAGCCATCCGGCATCGCTGACATCGGTTTTGCGCCCTGGTACATTCTTTGCGTAGCGGGCATTCACGAGAATAACTTCGAAGCCGTGCTCTTCCAGGATCTCGAAGGCTGGTATCCAGTAGACGCCGGTCGACTCCATCGCCACCGTGGTGACACCGCACGACCGGAACCAGGCGGCGAGATCGTGCAAGTCCTGGGTGAACGTCCCGAAGGCGCGCACCGGCATGATGCCAGCGTCCGGGTTCACCGCTGCCATGTGCATGGTCGATCCGATATCGATTGCAGCCGCATCGGGGTTGACCATCTTCAAATCCGGGTGGCCACAGGTTTTGCGCTTCGTCATGGCATCTCCTCCATTCAAGGCGAAGGGCGTGGGCCATGCAAGTTCGTCATCTTCCTAACCGGGATCGCCGCAATGGCGGCGTCACCACTCTCAAGTGCGCATCGGCCCACGTGCCACGTTTTTTAACGGGGTCCAGCCCACCAATAAGCCATCGGCAACCGCCCTTCGCCGTGAGCGTAGCATAAGCTGTTTGTACCGTGCACAGGCGGGCGACGGCCCGGAACGGTTTTTTAGAATTTCCCTCTCCTCCTTGAGAAGCCGGATCTCACGTCGAAGCCGATCATTCTCTTTGGCGAGGCTCAAATCCTCTTTCGAAACCACATCCAAGTCTCGATGTCCCGTGATCCATTTGTTCAGCGTCGACATCCCAACGCCAAGATCATCAGCAACCTGCTTACGAGTAAGCCCGCTTGTCAGCGCGATCCGCACCGCATCCTGGCGGAATTCGGCCGTCCGTTTCAGTCCCACAATAAGTCGGAAGCCTCGAAAAACCTGGCTTTTTTATGCGTGTTTTGATTCACTGGATATGGGAGGAATTGGAGATGCACGACCCCGGTCTGTTTGATCTCTCGGATCATCTTGAACGCCTGTCGCAAACGGGCGATCCGCTTGAAGCGTTGGATCGCCATGTTGATTTTGAGGTATTTCGTCCGGTGCTGGTGGCCGCGCTTGGGTATGGCGATCGACCGAAAGGCGGGCGGCCGCCTTATGATCCTGTGACGATGTTCAAAGTGTTGGTTCTGGCTTCAATGCACAATCTGAGCGATGAGCGGATGGAGTTTCTGATCCGGGATCGCTTGAGCTGGCTGCGCTTTCTGGGCTTCCAGATCGGCGGGGCAACACCGGATCAAAAGACGATCTGGCTGTATCGGGAGAAGCTGACCCAGGCGGGCGCGTTCAAGGCGCTGTTTGTGGCTTTTGAAGAGCAGCTCCGGGACCGGGGCTTCAAGCCCGGTGGCGGTCAGATCGTGGACGCCACCTTGGTCTCGGCCCCCCGCCAGCGGATGACCAGGGAAGAAAAGGCGCGGGCCAAGGCGGGCGAGAGCGCCGCCGAGGTCTGGCCTGACGATCCTGCCAAGGCGGCGCAGAAAGACACGAATGCCCGCTGGACAGTCAAGTATTCCAAGGCCCGCAAGACCAAAGACGGCGAACAGGATGCCGGTCTTGTCGATATCGCGGTGCCGCATTTCGGATATAAGAACCACATTTCCATTGACAGAAAATGGCGCTTTATCCGTGGTGAGACAGGGACAGATGCCGCCCGCTATGATGGCCATGAGCTTGCAACGGTTCTGGATGGAGCAAATAGCTCAAAGGCGGTCTGGGCAGACACCGGATATCGATCGGCAAAGAACGAAGCCTGGTTAAAGGCACAGGGATACCGATCGCACATCCACCGCAAGAAGTCACGCGGCAAGCCGATGGCAAAACACATCCGCCGAGGCAATGCGACACGCTCTTCCATCCGGGCTTGTGTCGAACATGTCTTCGGACACGAGAAAGGCCCGATGGCGTTGACAATCCGGTCAATCGGTCAAACTCGGGCCAAAGCTCGTATGACCATGGCCAATCTGAGCTACAACTTCCGCCGCCTGATCTTCCACGAACGACAACCGGCCACAGCCTGACTCCGTCCGAAATCCGGAAAACGCCCGCTCAGGCGGGTCAACAGACGATCGTACTGCGCCTGCCTTGGCGCTGAACGAGCAAAATACCCGCCAGAGCGGCAACGGCGGAAAGCACTCGCCTCTTACCTGCGCCAAAACATGGGTATATCGAGGTGTCCAGTCTCCTTTGTTGCACTAAATGCTATCAAAGGAGCGTCATCAAACCGCGACAGGTCCAGAAACGTCCATGCCACCGAACTTCGATTTGTACTTGTAGAACGACACGGTGCTGATGCCGTGCTTCCTGCAAACCTCAGCGGTCGGGCGGCGGAGTCACAGGCAAGCGAAACAAGAGCCCCGGGTAGTCCCATTCCTCACGCAGCACCGTCTGGGTGTATTTGGCGAAGAGCACGTCATCGGACCAGAGCTCGGTCTCCTTCAGCGGCAGGTTCAGCCTCTCGCAGGCAACATGGGCCAGAACATCGACGCCACCGGTGGAAAGCCCGCGTTCGACCGCAAGACGGTGACCCATGAGCGTGAGCCAGAAGTAGGGCAGGTCGAGATCCTCATGGCTGAGCCACTGGCTTCGCACGGCGGAGCTCAAAGCACGGTCGGCCAGGTCCATATCCGACTTGTATGTCTCGCTCGCCTCGACCAATGGCCAGTCACAGAACACGTTGTAATCCGCACGGCTGATCTCGAGGTCCAGCAGGTCGAAACAGAAGTCGCGCAGACCCTTGGCATTCGGGTTCGCCAGGAACCGGGCAAAGAAGTTGCGGACAGGGCTTGGTGTGGTCTGTGTCACGAGCGGCGCTCCAGAGTTGTTTCGTGGTGCATCCCACATCCTGCGGGAAAACCGCGCTGCTTCTCAAACGGGCTGTGCCGGGTAGCGGACGTCCCGGTCTCCGAAACTGTTTTCACACAAGGGGCGGATGAGATGACGGCACCCGAAAACCGCGTGGGCAACGTCGACCCGCCAGCGATACTTCCGGACCCGGAGGGCCCCCGATGAAACATGGCCTTCTCGTTCTAGCTCTGCTCCTTCGCGCAATCCTGTTCATCGCCGCAATGTCAGCCCTCATCAGCACAGCGGAACTGGTGCGCACGCAAGGGCAATCGAAGTGACGATGATCTTTGCCGCCGCAGCCGGAACGCCCCGGGGTATTGCCAGGGCGTAATACCCCGGCAACTTGATAGGGACTCTGCTTGCGGATTTCATCAGATGAGGTGGTTGCCGCCCTCCCTCGACGGCATCGCAATGTGCCAAATTAGTGGAGTTACAGCCACTGAGACGAAAGGACGGCAACCATGACAAAAGATACGATGATCGGAGTGGACTTGGCAAAGAATGTTTTCCAGATTCATGGAGCATCTATGGACGGCACCGTGAACCGCCCCGGGTTTACCGGAGAGTAAAACTCTCAAAGGATGAACCCTATGGAGAAGAAAAAATCACCCCCGAAGTACACGGCTGAGTTTCGCGCCCGCGGCGTTCGGCTTTATAAAGATAGCTCTATTCGCACATCGTATTGATGTGTTATATTTTGTCTGAAATACAGGAGGATGCGCATTATGGACCGGAAAGCCTTTCTTGCCTGGTTGTCGGAGGTCGACACGTTGAGCGAGGCGCAGAAAGTAGAGGTCGGTGAGGTTCTGGCCGGTCGCCCAGCGGGTGAAGCCTCGGTTGCGGCAGTTGAGCTGGGTGTTGGAGAAGACCGGACCTGCCCGCATTGCGGCGCACACGGTGCAGTGGCCAATGGCAAGTCGCGGGGAATGCAACGCTATCTTTGCCGATCCTGCAATCGAACCTTTGGAGCGGTGACGGGTACACCACTGAGCGGCCTGCACCGCAAGGATCTTTGGCTGACGTTCAGCGAATGCCTCGCCAATGGCGATACGGTGGCAGTTTCGGCAAAGCGCTGTGGCATAGCCGGGAGCACCGCCTTTCGCTGGCGACACCGCTTCCTTGCCGGGATCAAATCCACCGCCGAAAAACTGAAGGGCATTGTCGAGGCCGACGAAACCTATTTTCTTGAAAGCCGCAAAGGGGATCGTGTTTGGACACGGGCCACGGAAGGCAAATCCTCTGCAAAAAAGCCGGACCGAAAGGCCCGAAAGCGCGGGGGCAAGGCAACAAAGCGGGGCCTGTCCGATGAGCAGGTGCCGGTTCTGGTCGCGACAGATCGCTCCGGCACGACCGTTAGTGCCGTCCTGCCTGCGGTCAATGCTGCCGCTCTGCGGGAGGTTCTCGCGCCGGTCATGGACAAGGATGCACTGCTGGTGACCGATGGGGGCACCAGCTATCCGCCGTGTGCTGCCGCCCTGTGTGTCAGCCACGAAGCGCTCAACCAGTCTTCCGGTGAACGCGTTCGCGGCGAACTCCATATCCAAAACGTCAACAACCGTCACTCCCGCCTCAAGGGGTTTATTGGTAACCGCCGGGGGATCGCCACAAAATATCTTGCCAGCTATCTGCGCTGGTTCCATCTCATAGTCCTGCAGAAGAACCCAACCCCGAGGCACTGCCTCGCCAGCGCCCTCGCTGGAATGAGCATCAATACGATGTACGAATAGAGCCATAAACTTAAACCTCACGGCTTTAGGCCCGCAAAGAACTGGGTGGCCTTTTTTAACACTTCCCTTTCCTCCTTGAGAATGCGGTTCTCACGTCGAAGCCGGTCATTCTCTTGGGCGAGGCTTAAATCCTCTTTCGATATCACGCCAGTGTCTCGATGTGCGGTGATCCACTTGTTCAGCGTCGACATCCCGACACCCAGATCATCAGCCACCTGTTTCCGCGTCAGCCCGCTGGTCAGTGCAATCCGCACTGCATCTTGGCGGAATTCGTCCGTCCGTTTCAGTCCCATAGTCAGTCTCCTTTGGTGCAGTAAATGCTATCAAAGGAGCGGCATCAAACCGCGACAGGTCCAAACCTCGGATCCTTCAACCAGGTGTGGATCAAATTGGCATTCATCGAATAACGCCGCGCAACTTGTGCCACCGAAACACCCGGCACGGTCGTCTGCCCGCAAATCGAACGCTTCTCATTGTCAGACCAAAACCGCTTCTTCTGACCCTTCTTCCTTGCCAACACTCGCCTCAAGATGTCCATTACCGATAATGGACATTATCAGAACCCATCAAGACATATCAGAGCGGGTAGACCAGGCGGTTACGTTCCAAAAGCCCGAGCTTCGGTTTGGTGATCTTCTCCTGAATGCTTGTCATTGATCGACGCTCCTTGCTTGCGCTCCAAAAGAGCAGAAATGTCAGATCAAGTCGTGTGTTCTGCACATTAGGCAAGCTGCTCGGCATGGCCCGCGCTGATTTAGCCGCTGAGTGCCTGGCAGTTAGGAACAGGTTCAGCGAGCGCCCTTGGCTTTCGCATTGAGCATGAAACTTGGCGATCATGTAGCCCTTTGTTCGACCGAACAGTCGTCCACGCCCCCTTTTTCGCCCGCACTGTGATCAAGCCTCTCATCGCAAGCTTCGCCGTGGTTCTGATGGAATTCTTCTTCCTCGCCCTGCTCCGGGTCCTGCCCGCAAGCATCGGCAGGCTCGCGAAAGGATGAGTGTGATGCGCATGTTTCTTTCCGGAACGTGTTCCATAAAATGGCATGTCGCGGTTTACCACTCGGCAAGACACTCTATGGTGGTTTCACCAGAGCAGGCGTGGATCCTGTTGGGCAGACTTCAACAAATGTTGACGACCGTTCATTTTCCGACGACCCCCCCCCCCGGAGTGAAAGGTTGGCCTGAACTAAGGAGAGGCGGAACTGGGGAGATCCGCTATCTGCAATCGCCACTCACCGACGGCCGGGTTCGTACGTACATATTGCGTACGAACCCGGTAACGGTAGTTTTCGCCACGATTCGGGAGTGTCACATTCACTGTCTGCCCTCATGGTCTACTCTGGTGTTCTCGCAGTTTGCAAAACCGCTTTTCATGTGTATGAGAATCTGGATCATTCAAGTTTCCGGCTGGAGGCTTCAGAAAGAGCAGGAGAGTGTCTGCAAAACCCGCAGCTTTCTTGACACCGTTATCTTTTCGCCACCGCGTTCATGGCTCTTGGTCGCTCTCGCTTTGACAGGGCAGCGCGTGAGCGATCACGACAAAGACCAATCTGGTCCAAACGCTATCCGCACCGAAGGACGCTCGATCGATCTGTTTCAGGAATCTGTCACGAAGGACGGTCTGATTTCCACGGCGCGATGGCTGAGTTATCGGTACCTGGAAGCGCAGGAGGCCCCCGACCCCGGCAGATGAAATGGCAAAGCGGCGTGCCGCTGGTGACCAATCTCCACCTTGTGCTGAATCTGTCCGATATCTCAAGCCAGTGCAGTATGATATTGCAGGTTATCGATGCCAATCAGGAGAATTTGGCCCGTCTGCATTACGAAATCCGCAAGAGCCCGGGGGCGATCCGTATTCTGCTGACTGCGCTTGAGCCTCGTCCATTTAATCTGCAACATATCCGGTAGCTTTAAAGAAGTTGTGACACTCTTCCGCTGGGAAGAGATCGCAGGTTTGGGCGACGGATTGGAACAATGCGTCGAATGTCCGAGCTTTGAACCGGCGGAGATGCGCTTTGAGCTTGGAGCTAAAGCGTTTCGGTTTTAACATGATACATATCCTGCAGCTTTGAAGTAGTTCCAGCACTCTGTTGGGTCGTAGAGATCGCAGATTGAACCGATAGCCTCAAAGACATCAGTAAAGGTTCTGGCGCCGATGCGCCTAAGGTGGGCTTTCAGTTTCGAGAACGCCTGTTCGATGGGGTTTAGATCTGGCGAGTACGGCGGCAGATGAAGGAACCAGCAGCCGTTGTCGCGCAGGGCCTGTGCTGCCTCCTTGTTTCGATGGGTCGCCAGATTGTCGAGGATGACTACTGTGCCCGGTGCGATTTCGGGAACCAGTACCTCGCAGATGTAGGCCGCGAAGGCAGGGCCATTCATTGCGCCCTTTATGACCCACGGCGCGATCAACGTCTGTGTTCCCCAGCTTCCAAAGGGCGCATCCATCTCCAGCCGCTCACCCCGCTTGGTCCTGCCGCGCAAGCGGGTCAGGTTTGTCTTCACCGCCGTTTCGTCAATAAAGACAACGCGTTCCGGCATGGCTCCAATGGCCGGAAGCCGATGCTTGATCCAATCGGCGCGCTGCTGTCTTACCTTGGCGCGACGGCGCTCGGCCGCGACCAGCGACTTTTTTGTACGTAAACCCAAGCCGAGACAGCAGACTGGCGATGGAGGAATGATGGACCTGCACTCCCTCCGCTGCAGCCAAGGCATCACGCAACTCGAACAGCGTGATGTCAGGGTCATGTGCGATCAGTTCCTCAAGAAATGCCCGATGCGGGGCCAGATTTCCCCGGCCACGCGGCGGTCCCTGGGGTGCCGGTTTAGCGTG
Source organism: uncultured Ruegeria sp. (assembly GCA_963422555.2). Lineage (GTDB taxonomy): Bacteria > Pseudomonadota > Alphaproteobacteria > Rhodobacterales > Rhodobacteraceae > Ruegeria. The sequence goes on along the minus strand of CAXXPZ010000099.1, from coordinate 20,276 downwards.
ACCCATGGTCCGAACACGACGCGCCCACCTTGCCTCCGTGGCAGGTGAAACCCTCAGACGCAACGCCGCCGCGCGCCCGCTTAACCCTTCTTCAATGTACTTCTGAAACCGCGCTCGTAGCGCCGAAGGCAATGGTGCTGACATGATCCATCCTCCCAAACAGAAGGAATCACAGATCGCGTCTCAAGGGAATCCCGGCGATTCAGGTTCATGCCGAAACGCTTTAGCCAATTCGATGGGGTTGAGATCGGGGCTGTAGGGCGGCAGGAACAGCAGCCAGGATGCCGTCATTTCATCGACGCGCAGGCCCGCGATGAAGGTCTGCGTGCGCCAATGGCCGAAGGGCGCATCGGCTTCCAGTCGCGCACCGCGCAGGGACCGCCCCGCAGTCGTGTCATCTTGGTTGTCACTGCTGTTTCATCGATGAAGACCAATCGATGCGGCTAAAACGCCAGTCGACTCCATCGCCACTGTCGTGACGCCGCAAGATGCGAACCGGTCCGCAAGGTCAGCAAGTCTTGGGTGAACGTCCCGAAGGCGCGCACTGGCATGGCATCAGTGGCTGGGTTTACAGCCGCCATGTGCATGGTCGAGCCGATATCGATCGCCGCCGCATTTGGATTGACCATCTTCAGGTCCGGGTGGTCGCCGGTCTTGGGCTTTGCCATGGTATCTCCTCCGTTCAAAGCGAAGAGCGTGGGCCATGCAAGTTCGTCATCTTCCTTACCGGGATCACCGCGAAGCGGCATCACGACTCTCAAGTGCGCATCAGCCCATGTGCCACGTTTTTTAACGGGGTCAGAACCACCAATAAGCCATCGGCAACCGCCCTTCGCCGTGAGCGTAGCACACGCTGTTTGTACCGCGCACAGGCTGGCTGTGGCCCAGAACGGTTTTTTAGGATCTCCCTCTCCTCCTTGAGAATGCGGTTCTCCCGTCGAAGCCGTTCATTCTCCCGGGCAGGGTCCAAGTCTTCGTCGCATACAACCTCAGTATCGCGTTGAGCCGTGATCCACTTGTTCAGCGTCGAAAGGCCAACGCCCAAATCCGATGCCACCTGCTTGCGCGTCAGTCCGCTCGTCAGTGCGATCCGCACCGCATCAGCGCGGAATTCCTCCTTGCGTTTCAGTCCAATAGTCGTCTCCTTTGCTGCAATAAATGCTATCAAATGAGCGGCATCAAACCGCGACAGGTCCATACACATGAAAAGCGGTTTTGCAAACTGCGAGAACACCAGAGTAGACCATGAGGGCAGACAGTGAATGTGACACTCCCGAATCGTGGCGAAAACTACCGTTACCGGGTTCGTACGCAATATGTACGTACGAACCCGGCCGTCGGTGAGTGGCGATTGCAGATAGCGGATCTCCCCAGTTCCGCCTCTCCTTAGTTCAGGCCAACCTTTCACTCCGGGGGGAAGGTCGTCGGAAAATGAACGGTCGTCAACATTTGTTGAAGTCTGCCCAACAGGATCCACGCCTGCTCTGGTGAAACCACCATAGAGTGTCTTGCCGAGTGGTAAACCGCGACATGCCATTTTATGGAACACGTTCCGGAAAGAAACATGCGCATCACACGCATCCTTTCGCGAGCCTGCCGATGCTTGCGGGCAGGACCCGGAGCAGGGCGAGGAAGAAGAATTCCATCAGAACCACGGCGAAGCTTGCGATGAGAGGCTTGATCACAGTGCGGGCGAAAAAAGGGGGCGTGGACGACTGTTCGGTCGAACAAAGGGCTACATGATCGCCAAGTTTCATGCTCAATGCGAAAGCCAAGGGCGCTCGCTGAACCTGTTCCTAACTGCCAGGCACTCAGCGGCTAAATCAGCGCGGGCCATGCCGAGCAGCTTGCCTAATGTGCAGAACACACGACTTGATCTGACATTTCTGCTCTTTTGGAGCGCAAGCAAGGAGCGTCGATCAATGACAAGCATTCAGGAGAAGATCACCAAACCGAAGCTCGGGCTTTTGGAACTGGCCAAACAACTCGGCAGCGTTTCGCAGGCCTGCAAGGTGATGGGTTTCCCGTGGAGGTGATCCCGGACTGGCTGTGGACGGGATGGAGCGGTCCCTGAGATGCCGAGGGGATTTCCAGGGGGCGGACCCGCACGGACGGGGAGGCCCATGATCGCGGAACGGGACAGGGATTCATGACCGACAGGGAAAACCACATACCACCCCGGCACAGGGATGACGCGCCAGTCGACCGGACGGATGCCGCCGCCACAAAGATGGATCTCTTCGATACCGCGTATTGGCTCGATCAGCGTTTGGACGACGTGCGCAAGGCGATGGCGGACATGACCGGGGACAGCGGCAAGATCACGCAGCAGATCCTGGGCGATCTCGCGAGCATCCGTGCTGAGCAGATCCATCTCGCCCGCCGCCTCGACCAAATGCGGGTGGAATTGCGCAGCAATCTGCGCCAGGAATTGCGTCAGGCCAGCGCCACGCTCGGTCCCGATCCCGCCCGGCGGCGCGCGGGGCGTTGGGGACTCATCTTGGTGTTTGTCGTCCTGATCCTTCTGAATCTGGTCTCGTAGTTCCTCAGCCGCATTGTCAAAGTCGTCGTATTCTTGTTCTGACCATGGTCCGGGGTCGGGTGGGTATTCCTAGTTCAGCGCGGTATCGTGCCATTCTGAGAGTTGATGCAACTTTTCCAGGGTTGCGCTGTCCAGGCCGACAGCTTCCTCAACGGGACCGACGCCAAATGCTGTTCTGGCCATTTTGTTTCTGCACCAGAGGCATCCTCCGCCCCATTCAAACATCAGGGCGAGTTTGTGATGTTCAGTTTCCACGGTAGCAGCTCTTCAATCCGGCTCTGTTTGTGCCCATTCACAATGGCGGTTAACACGCTCGTCAGATAGCCTTGCGGTTCAATTCCATTCAGTTTGCACGTCTCAATCAGGGAGGCAAGGATTGCCCAGTTCTGTGCTCCAGTTTCATGCCCAGCGAACAATGCGTTCTTCCTGTTCAGGGCGATTGGACGGATCGTGCGTTCGGCTGTGTTGTTGTCGAGTTCCAGCCTCCCATCGCTGAGATAGGCACGCGCCTTGGGCATGCGGTTAAGCGCATAGCGGATCGCTTGAGCCAGCTTGGTCTTGCCGGAGATTTTGGGGAGTTGGGCTGAAAGCAATGCTTCCAGTTTATCGAAAATTAGCTGAATTAGTTTCGATGTGATCTGACACCGTCCCCTTCTCAGCAAGCTGAAATGGGGACGGCACATCTCTTGAAGGAGATGATGGTTGCCCGATTTGATGGTGGTGCACACCAACCACGAAACGGAGAAATCACAATGTTGAATACTGCCGACAAGATCATCAAACACAAAACCGGCGTGCTGAACCTGGCCGAGGAGTTGGGCAACGTCTCGAAAGCCTGTCAGGTGATGGGCATGTCACGTGACACGTTCTATCGCTATAAATCAGCGGTCGAGGACGGCGGGGTCGAGGCGCTGTTCGAGCGCACCCGGCGCAAGCCCAATCTGGCAAACCGTGTTGATCGGGCGACCGAGGATGCGGTGATCAAATCCGCCACCGACTTCCCGGCCTATGGCCAGGCCCGCACTTCGAACGAGTTGCGCAAGCTGGGAGTCTTTGTCTCGCCATCAGGGGTCCGGTCAATCTGGCTGCGCCACGATCTGGCCAATTTCAAAACCCGCCTGAAAGCGCTGGAAGCCAAGGTGGCCGAGGAAAGCACCATCCTGACCGAGGCTCAGGTTCAGGCGCTGGAAAAGAAGAAACTGGACGATGAGGCCTGCGGTGAGATCGAGACGGCTCACCCTGGCAATCTGGGCAGCCAGGACACGTTCTATGTCGGCACCCTCAAGGGCGTCGGCCGGGTTTATCAGCAGACCTATGTGGATACCTATTGCAAGGCCGCGCATGAACCGCCCCGGGTTTACCGGAGACTTTTTTGCTCAAGACTCAGGCGACTTTATCAAGGGTGTTCAGGTTTGCATAGAATGCGTCCTCCAGTTCTTGTGGCGGCCGGTGCCCGATCGCGCCGTGCAGCCGCCTGTTATTGTACCAACTGAACCGCCCCGGGTTTACCGGAGACTTTTTTGCTCAAGACTCAGGCGACTTTATCAAGGGTGTTCAGGTTTGCATAGAATGCGTCCTCCAGTTCTTGTGGCGGCCGGTGCCCGATCGCGCCGTGCAGCCGCTTGTTGTTGTACCAGCTGACCCAGTCCAGGGTTTCCCACTCAACCTGGCCAACCGTTTTCCATGTGCCGAAGAACTCAATGACTTCGGTCTTGAACAGGCCGATGATGCTTTCTGCCAGGGCGTTGTCATAGCTGTCTCCGACGCTGCCGACCGATGCGTCGATCCCGGCCTGGGCCAACCGCTCTGTGTACCGAACCGCCAGGTATTGCGACCCCCTGTCCGAATGGTGAATGAGCCCGTCTGCCTGTGATGGTATTCGTTGGCAGATCGCCTGGTTCAGCGCGTCCAGCACGAAGCTGGTGGTCATGGACGTGGACACGCGCCAGCCCACGATCTTGCGCGCAAAGACATCAATGACAAAGGCCACGTAGACCATTCCCGCCCAGGTCGACACATAGGTGAAGTCGGAGACCCAGAGCTGGTTTGGTGCGGTGGCCGTGAACGCGCGATTGACCTTGTCTTCCGGGCAGGCCTGTGCAGGGTCCGGGATCGTGGTCTTCTTCTTGCCGCGTGTAACACCCTGCAACCCCATGACTTTCATCAGGCGTTCCACCGTGCAGCGTGCGATGTCATAGCCTTCCCGGCGCAGTTGATGCCATACCTTGCGCGCGCCATAGCGTCCCCGGCTGGCATCAAAGACGCGCTGGATTTCCCGCGCATCCTTATCGTCCTTCCTGGCCCGATCCGAGGCTTTGTCCGGGCTGCGCCGGATAGACAGACGCGCATAATAGGACGATGGCGCGATCGGCAGCACCCTGCAGATCGACCCGACACCGAACTCGTCCCGATGATTATCGATGAATGCGATCATTTCCGGAACGGGCGGTCGAGCTCCGCCTGTGCGAAATACGCGCTCGCCTTCTTCAGGATCTCATTGGCCGTGCGCAATTCCTTGTTCTCACGTTCCAGGACTTTCAGACGTGCCTTCTGCTCGCTGGTCAGCCCATCGCGTTCGCCGGCATCGCGCTCCGCCTGCTGACACCAGACTCTGAGGCTGTCCGGCGAGCAGCCGAGCTTTGGCGCGATCGCGTGGTAGGCCGCGTTGTCACTGGCGTAATCCGCGCGATGGTCTTTATAAAGCCGAACGCCGCGGGCGCGAAACTCAGCCGTGTACTTCGGGGGTGACTTTTTTTCTCCATAGGGTTCATCCTTTGAGAGTTTTACTCTCCGGTAAACCCGGGGCGGTTCACGCATGCCAAGCTCTACACCACCAAGACGCCGATCACGGCGGCTGATCTGCTCAATGATCGGGTGCTGCCGTTCCATGAAGAGCATGACCTGCCGGTTCTGCGGATCATGACGGATCGCGGCACGGAATATTGCGGCCGGGTAGATAAGCACGACTTCCAGCTCTTCCTGGCGATCAACGACATCGACCACACCAAGACCAAGGTGAAATCGCCTCAGACGAATGGGATCTGCGAACGGTTCCACAAGACGATCCTGCAGGAGTTCTATCAGGTCGCGTTCCGCAAGAAGCTCTACGATAGCATCGACGCGCTTCAAGCCGATCTGAATGAATGGCTGCATCACTACAATCACCAACGCACTCATCAGGGCAAAATGTGTTGCGGCAGAACGCCGTTCCAGACCATGATCGAGGGCAAAGAAATCTGGAAGGAAAAGTTCGTGAACTGAACTTGGCCTGACAGACGCCGCCGGAAAAACGGCCAACTGTCAGATCACATCTGAACCACTACAGCTCAAGAGACGCACTCGGCCTATGCTGGGGTTCAAGTCTTTTACCTCGGCTTCGGCAGCTCTGGCTGGCATCGAAGTTTCAAACATGATCCTCAAGGGCCAACTCATGCCCGGAATCTGTCCTTTCAAACAATTCGCCGAGCTGGCCGGCTAACCCCGATGGGATCGCAGAAATAGCTCGCCGTGCTCAAAACTTTGCAACATGGAAGCCTCGAAAAACCTGGCTTTTTTGTAACTACCCAGCTACCCCTCTGACTGAATTCAATATGACATTCTTTGCGGACGAGGTGGTCGAGCGCTGCATCGGCAAGAATCAACCAAAATCATCGTGGGATCGTCCTGAAATGTCGGAAAGGCGCATTGCCGAATTTCAGAAGTTTGGGGTAACAGATTGCATAGAAACCTGAGATGACAATTTGGGGGTCAGCGATCAATGAGCTATTATGCCAGTGATGTGGACGGCGGTTACTTTACTTTCGATGAGCGGCTGTCAGCCCTTTCCGAACTGATCTCGATGATCGACCGACCGGGCGACTATTGTGTGTATGGGCGGTTTCCTACCCCAATGCCTCGCATCTGGAACCACACGACAGGCGTCCTCGCATTCCCTCTCCAACCGGCACAATTACAGGACTTGATCACACTTGGTGAACGCGCACCATATGGACGCGGCGCAGAAACAATTTTGGACAGGTCCGTTCGTGACTGTTGGCAGGTTTCGCCAGATCAAATCAGCGTAGGAGGAGAAACCTGAGGCGAAACATTCAATCGCATCCTCAACCGTGCGGCCGAAGGCCTCGGCTACCCGCCGGAAGCTGTCGACGCGGAACTTTACAAAATCCTCGTTTACGAGGAAGGCGGTTTTTTTGCGCCGCACCGTGATACCGAGAAGGTTACCGGCATGGTGGCGACCTTGGTCGTTTCACTACCGGTTGCAGGGAAAGGGGGCGAACTGATCATCCGCCATCGCGGTCGAGAGACGATTGTCGAAATGTGTAGCAACGATCCTTCCGAACTGGTTTTTGCGGCCTTTTATGCTGATTGCGAACATGAAATTAGGCCTGTGACAGAAGGTCATCGCGCCTGTCTGGTTTACAATTTGGTTCTCACTCCGGGTCAAAATGTGGCCACCTCGGCACCGAACTATGCAGATCTTATGGGTCAGATTGCGAAGGAGATCAAAAACTGCTTCGCAACGTCGGACGCGCCTGAAAAACTTGTCTGGCTTCTCGAGCATGATTACAGCATCGCAGGCCTGTCGTTTGAAACCCTAAAAAACACGGATGCAACGGTTGGGCGTGCTTTGATTGCAGCTGCGGCACAGGCTGACTGTTCCCTCCACGCGGCCATCGTGCATGTTGATGAATATGCCGCCGCTGCCTACCTTGGGCGGGACTATGTCTGGGAAATCGAAGACATCGGCGCGGACGAATACGAACTCTATGATATCATTGAGCGGAGATGTGAGCTTGATGATTGGGTGCATCCCGATTTGGGCGCGAGCGCTTATGGCCAACTGGCGTTGGCGCAAAACGAATTGATGCCACCAGAACGGATCACAAATTGGGAACCTGACGTGAATCGCTTGACGGAGGCGAGCGGCAATGAGGGGGCCACAGTTGAGCGACACTATCGAAGCGCGGCCTTTGTTCTTTGGCCTGCTAAAGAAGGCCCTCGTGTTCTTGCCCAAGCCGGTGCCAAGGCGCTTTCCGTCCTTTTTGTACAGTCTGAGCAACGCGCTGCGACCTCTGACGGGAATGATTTGTCGCTTGACACCATTGCGGCTGAAATTGCTGAAGCTTGGCCAGCGCCCCAAGTCTTGCATTACTCGGACCGGGATGAGTGGCAAGAGAGCGGCGCAGTAATGCTGTCACGGCTTTGTCGTATCGGAAGTCGGAAAGCAACGGAATTATTTCTCGATCGGGTTGTGATACCGTATTACGGACCGGGTCTCAAAGCCGCACTGATTGAAGCAACATCGGAATTGGCTGAAAAAGACATGCTGAAGCGGCTTCTTGGCCTTGTTAGCGCACAATGCACAGAGCAGCCAGAAGCTGTCATAAATCTGGTCATGGGCCTGAGTGAGGCAAGTGATCAGGGGCAGAAAGTCATGACGCGGAATGCACTGAAAGATCTTATCAAGCACCTTTGTTCGGAGATACCGGTCGCGCTCAACGTACACCGGCCAAAAAACGCAGAGCCATTTTGGTACGGGTCGCGTCGACAGTCTGCCACGCCTTTGCCTGAACGCACGCTCCGGGAAATTTTTCAGTTGGCCTGGAGTTTTGATTTGGAAAGCAGCCTTGCTGGGGTGGTTGGCAATCTTGTCAACGCGCCCGACATCGTGCCGCCTGATCGCACCTTGCCACCCGTTCTGGCAAAATTGGGCACGTCGTTTCACGCGCAGGCATCAGAAAGTGAGGCATTCGCGCGGTTTTGGCGGCACTCGGCCAACGTCCTGCTGGCTCGCAGTCGTACCACACCTCCTGAACCGACCGATTGGGTCGTTAGCTCAAATGACTTGGGGTGCGGGTGCGAATACTGTGCCGAACTTGTTCGATTTTGTGCAGATCCGGTTACAACCACACATCGAATTCCAGTGAGAAGGGAGTTGCGGTCGCATCTGCGGTCCGTGATCGAAAGAGCGGGTGCGGATTTGAGTTGTGAAACTGAACGCAAGGGTAGTCCTTATACGCTCATCTGCACCAAGACCCGCGATAGCTACACCAGACGAAGACAGCAATATGCGAACGACATCTCTGCAATCAAGCGCTTACTTGAAGTGGCAGACGCTGTGCCAGAGGCCACTAGCATTGCAGCCAGCCTCCGCGCGGCGGTCAACTGTAGTCAGAGTAACTCTCCAACTACAACGACCTGACAAGCCCGGAATTGGTCAGCATGGTTTGAGGTTCAGGATGAGTTGATCGGGGAGAGTTCTCAAGGTTTCGAGTATGCTCCACCCCTGCTTGCGCGCCGTCTCAATGACGGTTCGAAGCGTGCAGAAGTTTTCTGCGCCGACGTGAGTTCGGAAGCATCCCGACACTTTTTGACGGACCTTGGTCATGCGAAGGTCCCTTTCGGCTTCATTGTTTGTAAACGACACACTCAGGTCGTTGAGGAAGAGCAGAACCTCTTCTTTGCGGGTTTGCATCCGCAGCGCGAGATTATGTCCGATCCTGCGCTTTGGTTTGCCTCGCCGCGTTTTGCCGACCTTGTCCGGGACCAGCGGGGGAAGCGCCTCGTGCATCCGGATGGCCGTCTGGCAACATGCGTCATATCGGCGTTCGATGGCAGCAATCCGGGCGGGCACCACCGCGCGGGAATTCCGGTCTCGCGCCCTGTCTGCGGCTGTTTTGGCGTCCAGCAGAATGGAGCGCATCTCCGTGGCCCATGGCTCTTTCTCAATGTCGATCAAAGCCTGCAATTCCCGAAGGTGATGGGCGTTGCATAAGGCGTGACGCACTCCGGGGATCTTTCTGTAGGACGCCCAGTTGTCGTGAACGACACTTCCGGTCACCTCCTGCGTCACATCGCCTCTGCTACGGCCAATCCGGAAATGGCTCAAGTCTGGTGAGCACAGGATGTGGAGCCACCGGGTCTTGCCGTTGATGCGCAGGCCGGTCTCATCCATGTGCTTCACCGCAACGTCTGGGCCGCACAACAACGCTTGAATCCTGTTGACAACGGGCCGCATTACAGCCGCGGTTCTGGCGACGAGCGACGCCAGCGTTGCTGCGGAAATGTCGACCCCGTGAAGGTCGGAAAATATCTGCGCCAGGCGGTTGTCAGGGATGCAGTGCCGGGTTTGAAGATAGCTCGCCATGGCGGCAAGGTTGTCGCCATACTGCACCGGGGCGTTCACCCCTGCGGGAAACGTGGCCTGCACCCGGGTGCCACAGGCCGGGCAGACGCAGACACGCGCCCTGTGCTCAGTGACAATAAGCGGCGGTGGGGGTGGCAGGTCAAAGACCTGTCGCCTCACATACCGGTCGCAAACAACGCCAGACAGCCTGTGCTTACAGTCCGGACAGATGTGTGGGTAGTGATCGATGATCTGCTCCGGCGTCGAGGTCTGGCGCAGCGTCTTGCCGGGATGGCCGGGCTGACCTCCGGACTTGCGCCCGCAGGACCCGCGCAAACTTCTGGTTCGCTTCTTGCGCGCAGGCTTCGACAGCCCATCGCTTGAGGGAGGCTTGCCGCTGTTTGAGATGTTAAGCCCAAGGCGGCGCTCCAGGTCCTCTACGCGCTGTGCGAGGGTTTTGTTGGCCTTCTCCAGCTCTACGTTTTGCTTGAAAAGTTGGGCGTTTTGTTCGGTGATATCCGCGATCTGCTCTTCAAGCCTCTCGATCTTGGTGCGCAAGGCCGCGTTCTGCTCCGCCAGAACAATGACCAGATCAATCAGATTTGACTTTGAGAAGGTCGCAAGCCGGCTGCGGGTCAGGTGAGCAGTATCCATACGCCTATCGAGTCACAGAAACGCTAACCAAGAAACAAAAAAGCTCTATTCGCACATCGTATTGATGTGTTATATTTTGTCTGAAATACAGGAGGATGCGCATTATGGACCGGAAAGCCTTTCTTGCCTGGTTGTCGGAGGTCGACAAGTTGAGCGAGGCGCAGAAAGTAGAGGTCGGTGAGGTTCTGGCCGGTCGCCCAGCGGGTGAAGCCTCGGTTGCGGCAGTTGAGCTGGGTGTTGGAGAAGACCGGACCTGCCCGCATTGCGGCGCACACGGTGCAGTGGCCAATGGCAAGTCGCGGGGAATGCAACGCTATCTTTGCCGATCCTGCAATCGAACCTTTGGAGCGGTGACGGGTACACCACTGAGCGGCCTGCACCGCAAGGATCTTTGGCTGACGTTCAGCGAATGCCTCGCCAATGGCGATACGGTGGCAGTTTCGGCAAAGCGCTGTGGCATAGCCGGGAGCACCGCCTTTCGCTGGCGACACCGCTTCCTTGCCGGGATCAAATCCACCGCCGAAAAACTGAAGGGCATTGTCGAGGCCGACGAAACCTATTTTCTTGAAAGCCGCAAAGGGGATCGTGTTTGGACACGGGCCACGGAAGGCAAATCCTCTGCAAAAAAGCCGGACCGAAAGGCCCGAAAGCGCGGGGGCAAGGCAACAAAGCGGGGCCTGTCCGATGAGCAGGTGCCGGTTCTGGTCGCGACAGATCGCTCCGGCACGACCGTTAGTGCCGTCCTGCCTGCGGTCAATGCTGCCGCTCTGCGGGAGGTTCTCGCGCCGGTCATGGACAAGGATGCACTGCTGGTGACCGATGGGGGCACCAGCTATCCGCCGTGTGCTGCCGCCCTGTGTGTCAGCCACGAAGCGCTCAACCAGTCTTCCGGTGAACGCGTTCGCGGCGAACTCCATATCCAAAACGTCAACAACCGTCACTCCCGCCTCAAGGGGTTTATTGGTAACCGCCGGGGGATCGCCACAAAATATCTTGCCAGCTATCTGCGCTGGTTCCATCTCATAGTCCTGCAGAAGAACCCAACCCCGAGGCACTGCCTCGCCAGCGCCCTCGCTGGAATGAGCATCAATACGATGTACGAATAGAGCCAACAAAAATAACCCGCATGGCCCGATTCAAATCGTCGCAGTCAGACCACCTGGGCAGTTACGGCAAATCCTCTGCAAAAAAGCCGGGCCGAAAGGCCCGAAAGCGCGGGGGCAAGGCAACAAAGCGGGGCCTGTCCGATGAGCAGGTGCCGGTTCTGGTCGCGACAGATCGCTCCGGCACGACCGTTAGTGCCGTCCTGCCTGCGGTCAATGCTGCCGCTCTGCGGGAGGTTCTCGCGCCGGTCATGGACAAGGATGCACTGCTGGTGACCGATGGGGGCACCAGCTATCCGCCGTGTGCTGCCGCCCTGTGTGTCAGCCACGAAGCGCTCAACCAGTCTTCCGGTGAACGCGTTCGCGGCGAACTCCATATCCAAAACGTCAACAACCGTCACTCCCGCCTCAAGGGGTTTATTGGTAACCGCCGGGGGATCGCCACAAAATATCTTGCCAGCTATCTGCGCTGGTTCCATCTCATAGTCCTGCAGAAGAACCCAACCCCGAGGCACTGCCTCGCCAGCGCCCTCGCTGGAATGAGCATCAATACGATGTACGAATAGAGCCTTTGATGTTCACCCAGGTTCTTCCCGAAATTCGTTAGGCCCCGGGGATCACTCTGCAAACACATCCGTCAGGATCGAACCCAGCGCCAGAGCGTCCTGTTCGGTAAAGGCGTCCGGCTGGTCGCTGTCGATATCGAACACGGCGATGACCTCTCCCGCAGCGTTTCGCACGGGTATGACCAGTTCGGACCGCGTGGACGTGGCACAGGCGATATGACCGGGAAAGGCCTCCACATCAGCGACCCGTTGCGTCTGACCCGTGCGGGCAGCAGCGCCGCAGACTCCGCGGTCAAACGGGATTACCAGACAGCCATGTCCCCCTGATAGGGGCCGATCTTCAACAGACCGGGCTGGGTCACGCGATAAAAACCGGTCCAGTCGAACCGGTCATCGGAATGGTGCACCTCGCACGCGACCGTGGCCATCAGGGCGACCTCGTCGGTTTCTCCGTCTGTCAGGGCGGAAATAGTCTTGGCCAGTGTGTTGTAATCAACGCTCATGTTGCTGCCTGAATTCAAAGGTGCGGGGGCGCTGCCCCCTCTTGAGCCGCAGGCTCAATTCACCCCCGGAGTATTTCGAAAAGGCTCAGTTTCCAATTCGTATGCATGGCCTGTCGATTGCGTTGGCGAGACACGCACGGGGTGAGGCGCTTTCCAGTTCCAGATGCTGAAACCATCGCAGGTAGTTGTCGAGATATTTGGTTGCGACCCCCCGGTAGCGCCGCAGGAAATCCTTCAACTGGCTGTGTCGATTGTTGACTGTCTGAATGTGAAAGGCGTCGCGCACCCGCTCACCACTGGACAGGTTCAACGCTTCGTGGCGCACACCGATTACGGCGGCACAGGGCGGATAGGCGCGGTGACCATCACTTACCAGAACGATATCCTCGTCCACGACCGGTTCGATGACCTCCCGCAAGCTGTCAGCATTGACCGCAGGGAGAACGGCACTGACTGTCGTGCCACTCCGGTCAGCGGCAACCAGCACCGGAACCTGCTCATCTGAAAGCCCCCTTTTGCTGGCCTTGCCGCCCCGGCGTCGCGCTTTGCGTCCCAGTTTCCGTTGGCCCTTGCGGCTTTTCAGGACATAGGTTTCGTCGGCCTCGACAATGCCCGTGAGCTTGCGGGGCTGCGGGCTTTCTGCGGTGAGAAACCGGTGCCGCCAGCGAAATGCAGTAGTGACGGCAAACCCGCAATGTTCTGCCGATCGGCGAACCGTCAACCCATCTGCAAGGCAAGTTCCAAAGGCAAGCCACTTGTCTTTGCGGTGAAGACCCGCCAAAGGGGTGCCGGTCGCGGCATTGAATGTCTTCTTGCACCCCTTGCACTGATATCGCCGCAGGCCTCGGGCCTTGCCCCGCGAGAGTGCCCCTGGTGTGCCGCAATGCGGACACGGGCGATCTTCCCCTACACTCGCTTCAATAGCCGCCAGCGAGGCTGACGCTTGCGAACCTCCTGAGAAAACAGCTTCGGCTTCCTGCCGCTGCGCCGGGCTGAGTTGGTCTATCCCGGAAAGCCATTTCTGAAATTGCTTGTGATCCATCACCCGATTTTCCCTCTGATTTGAATAGGAACGTACCGTGAACGCATACGATTTGCAAACTGAGCCTTCGAAAAAGATGAAGCGTCAAACGCGTTCGATGGCAATGGCAGTGCCTTCGCCGCCACCGATGCAGATAGCCGCCACACCACGTTTGAGGTTGCGTGTTTCCAGCGCGGTCAGCAGCGTGACCATGATCCGGGCGCCTGACGCGCCGATTGGATGGCCCAGCGCACAGGCCCCGCCATTCACATTCACGATGTCACGCGGCAGTCCCATTTCACGCATGAAAGCCATCGGGACAACTGCAAAAGCCTCGTTAACCTCCCACAGATCGACGTCGTCCTTGGCCCAGCCGATGCGGTCCAGCAGCTTTTGTGCCGCCGGAACCGGCGCCGTCGTGAACAGGCCCGGCACCTGCGCGTGGCTGGCATGGCCCAGAATGCGGGCGCGTATGGTCAGGCCTTGCGCCTCGGCCGCCTCGGTCGAGGCAAGAACCAAGGCCGCCGCGCCGTCCGAGATCGACGAGGAATTGGCCGCTGTGACCGTACCGTCATTGCGGAAGGCGGGTTTCAGGGTCGGAATTTTCTCGGGCCGCGCCGATTTTGGTTGCTCATCCGTGCCCTGAGTTACCTCGCCCTTTCGGGATCGCACGGTTACCGGAGTGATTTCGCGATCAAATGCGCCGCTTTGCTGCGCCGCCAGCGCATTCGACAGGGACTTCAGGGCATAGTCATCCTGCGCCTCGCGTGTGAACTGATAGGCCTCGGCACAATCTTCTGCGAACGTGCCCATCAGGCGGCCCTTGTCATAGGCATCTTCGAGACCGTCGAGAAACATGTGATCAATGACCTGACCATGACCGATGCGCGCGCCGCCGCGCATCTTGGGCAGCAGGTAGGGTGCGTTGGTCATGCTCTCCATCCCGCCTGCGACCATGGTATCGGCGTGACCCAGGGCGATCTGGTCAAAGGCAATCATCGCCGCCTTCATCCCTGACCCGCACATCTTGTTGAGGGTCGTGGCGGGCACATCCTCGGTCAGGCCGGCGGCAAAACCAGCCTGCCGGGCCGGGGCCTGTCCCTGTCCAGCGGGCAGAACACAGCCCATCAGCACCTCGTCAACCGAGCGCGCACCAGCCCCCTCCAGCGCGGCGCGGATCGCGGTGCCGCCCAGATCGGCTGCGGTGACCCCATCGAACATGCCCTGAAATCCACCCATCGGCGTACGCGCGGCCCCTGCGATCACTACGTCTTTCATCTGATGCCTCCCCTGCATTTTCCCCTCTTGGATACCGAATGGTAAGAATTGCCGTCTAGCGTATTTCTACGATCCATTTCCAAACCCGGAGGGGGCTGACCATGGGGCTCAGCAGCAAAACGACCGACGACACACAGGTAATCTGTGTCCAATGTGACCGTATTGATGCCGCCATGGCCATTCAATTCAAAGAAGATATGCGCGCGGAAACCGAAAACGAAGCCCGGCGCGTCATTCTGGACCTGTCCAGCGTGGAGTTTATCGATTCCAGCGGTCTGGGTGCCATCGTGGCATCGATGAAGCAGTTGGGCGATGGGCGACGGCTGGATCTGGCAGGCCTGCATCCGGTTGTCGAAAAAGTCTTTCGCCTGACGCGTATGGACACCGTGTTCCGGCTGTTTGCATCTTTGGACGACGCGCTGTCGGCGGGTTCGACCTGACCCCGGCTGGAGTGGATCGGCGTGCCTCATAACTGCGAACAAGATTGTGTAGAACTGAGCTTTCCTACGATTGAGGCCGAGGCCAGCATTGGAATCGCCAGGATCAGTGACCAGTTGGCAGCTCATGGTATGCCTGCGAGCCGTGCGGACGACGTCAAGATCGCTCTGGCCGAGGCCATCAATAATGTGGTGGAACACGCGTATGCCGGGATGCCGCCCGAAACGGTGCGGATCAATTGCCAGATGTGCCGGGAATCTTTGGAAGTTCAGATCCTGGACACGGGCAATCCGATGCCCGGCTTTCAACCGCCCGACGGAACACCGCCGCCGATCGGAAATGTCCGGCAGGACCTGCCCGAAGGCGGGTTCGGGTGGTTCATGATCCACCAGCTGACCAGCAAAATCCAATATGAGCGCCACAATGGCTATAACCGGCTGTGCCTGTGGTTCGACTTTTCCGAACCCTCGTGACAAGCACTAAACCACCGACCGGCTGGCGCCGGTGGGATTTGCGATGTGCTGTTCCAGGTACTGAAGTACGATGTCTTCGGTAATTGCACCGTTGGTGGTGGAAAAATACCCGCGTCCCCAGAACCGACGTCCCCAATAGCGCCTGCGCTGCGCGGGGAATTCCCGTTGCACCCTGTGAGACGAACGACCCTTCATCCTGCGCACCAGATCGGAAATCGCGATCTTCGGCGGCACCGACACGAACATGTGGACGTGGTCGCTGGACAGGACCCCGCGCAGGATGTCGACCTCGTTCTCGCGGCAAACTTGGCGGCAGATGTCACGCACCCGCAGGCGCACCTGACCGGTCAGCACCTTGAACCGGTACTTGGTCGACCAGACGAGATGGTATCGATGGTAGAAAACGCAGTGCTTGCCGGTGTCATACTGCATGATCGTATCCTCCCAAAAATGAACCTCCGATCCGGCTCCGGTTCATTTTTGGGAGGATACGATCATACGACGATTCTTCGCGCTGAAGCTGATCCGACTGGAAGTCGGAGGGCTTCCTCCAATGCGTGGATACTAAAAGGCCACAATAACGCCCAGATCGGACCATTGTCGCGCCGCAAAGGTCGATCAAAAGTACAGTGTAGCTCAGATAGCTTCCCTCGGCGCCATGCGTCACAGCCCCCACCCAGTGAACGGCGCCGAGGACCTCCCTTCCCCTGATGTTATTGGACAATCTTTCGCACCGGCCTAGTGTATGGCCGTCAATAACGGGGAAATGCATCATGCGTGACTTGCACCTGCCGGGCCGGTCTGAGGTTTTGGCGACTGAAGGGATGTGTGCCACATCGCATCCGCTCGCGGCCAAGGCGGCACTGGATATTCTGGCCCGAGGCGGAAACGCCATGGACGCCGCAATCGGTGGTGCCGTGTTGCTGGGCATTTGCGAACCGCAGATGACCGGCATAGGCGGGGATTGCTTTGTGCTTTTCAACCGCGCGGGAGAAGACACGGTTCGGGGCCTGAACGGTTCTGGACGGGCACCTGCCGGTGCTGATGCCGACGCCTTGCGGGCCAGAGGGTTAACCGCGGTCCCTTTGACAGAACCCGATGCGGTGACAATCCCCGGTGCCGTGGATGCGTTTTGCCATCTTGCAGAACACGAGGGGCGGCTTGGATTGGATGCGATCCTGCAACCGGCAATTCACTATGCGGAAAGTGGTGTTCCAGTGGCCCCGCGCGTGGCCTTTGACTGGGTTGAGGCCGAAGCGACTTTGCAAGGGGCAGCACGCCAGCACTATCTGCTGGATGGCGCCGTCCCCAAAATCGGTCAGGTTTTTCGCGCGCCCAAACAGGCCGAGGTTTTGCGGCGCATCGCGCGCCACGGGCGCGACGCATTTTATTCGGGCGAGATCGCGCAGGACATGATTGACGCGCTGACCACGCGCGGTGGGACGCACAGCGCCGATGATTTTACCGCAGTTCAATGCGACGTGACCGCGCCCGTGAGCACCGAATACAGTGGTATCGAAATGTTCGAGCATCCGCCGAACGGTCAGGGTGCCACGGCCCTGTTGCTGTTGAACATTCTGGGTCACTTTGATCTGTCCGCGATGGACCCATGGGGCGCCGAACGGGTGCATATCGAGGCTGAAGCCACCAAGCTTGCCTATGACGCCCGCAACCGTTTTATCGCTGACCCCGATCACAGCGCCCGGATCGAGCATTTTCTGGCACCCGAGACTGCAGCCCGACTTGCCGCCCTGATTGATCCCAATCGCGCCATGCCCGCTGCTGCACCCCTGACCGAGGCGGTGCATAAGGACACCGTCTATATCACCGTGGTCGATCGTGATCGCATGGCGGTGTCGTTGATCTATTCGATCTATCATAGCTTTGGCTCGGGGATCGCATCCGAAAAGTTCGGCATTTTGCTGCAGAACCGGGGCGCAGGCTTTAACCTGACGCCGGGCCACCCGAATGAAATGGCTGGCGGCAAACGACCGATGCACACAATCATCCCCGGGATGCTGCGCCAGAATGGGCGCGTGTTGATGCCGTTCGGGGTGATGGGTGGCGCGTATCAGCCAACGGGTCACACGCGGTTCCTGTCAAACCTCACCGATTTTGGTGTCGACCTGCAAGCCAGCGTGGACGCGCCCCGCGCCTTTGCCGATGGCGGTGTTCTGAAAGTGGAGCGAGGATACCCCGACGGGGTTCGGCAACAATTGGCTGAGATGGGCCACACTGTTGAAATACCCAAAACGCCGCTTGGAGGTGGTCAGGCGATACGAATCCGCAATGAAGGTATTTTAGAGGGCGCTAGTGACCCCCGAAAGGATGGTTGCGCGCTTGGTTTTTGACGGGACGGCCCAGTTGGGCCGTCACATTGACCGGATCAATTCAGCTGAAAGTGCAGCGGGTAAGATCCGTCCTGAAAGGGGCCGAACATATTGGGGATATCGGGGTGGTCCACAGGCTCACCCGATTGGTCTGCGATCAGATTTTGTTCTGAAACATAAGCAACATAGAAGGACTGGTCGTTCTCTGCCAGCAGGTGATAGAACGGCTGATCCTTGAGCGGACGGCTGTCCTCGGGGATGGCTTCATACCATTCTTCCGAGTTCGAAAATTCCGGATCCACGTCAAAAATCACCCCTCGGAAGGGATGTCTACGATGTCGAACCACCTGACCCAGGCGGTACTTGGCTTGTGTCTTTAGCATTGTTTCAGCCCCCAAAGTATTTACTACATCTTTCCAGGCCGAAATGCCAATATTTGATCTGAAATTCCGGGAAACAGTCTGTGAACCTCTTTACTACAGTGTTCGAAATTGTGGCCCCGGTCTTTCTTCTGGCAGGGATCGGTTTTGCCTGGGTCAAGTTGGGTTTTGAATACCGGTTAGAGTTTGTCACGCGCCTGGGAATAACGCTGGCAGTTCCCAGTCTGATTTTTGTCGCGTTGATGCAAACCGAGATACCGGGCGGGGATTTGACCCGGTTCACGCTGGCCTCGGGCGCCATTCACGTCGCGCTGGCGGTGGTGTTCTGGGTCTTTGTTCGCCTCAGCGGGTTGGAACAGCGCACCTACCTGTCGCCTCTGATTTTCGGCAATACCGGCAACCTTGGTCTGCCCTTGTGCATCTTTGCGTTTGGTCAGGTCGGTCTGGGCTATGCGGTGATCTTTCTGTCGGTCACCGCCTTGTTTTCATTCACATACGGCATCTATCTGGTGGCCGGGCGCGGGGCATTCGGAAAGGTCCTGCAGGAACCGATGGTCTGGGCCACGCTGCTGGGTGCCTTGTTTCTGTGGCGCGGCTGGCAAACACCGGTTTTCCTGACCAACACGCTGGACTTGCTGGGGCAGATGGCGGTGCCCTTGATGCTGATCACCGTGGGTGTCGCCATTGCGCGCCTGTCCACGCGTAAATTGCGGCAGGCGATCTGGCTATCGGGTTTGAAACTGGCCGTATGTTTCGGCCTTGGCTGGGGTCTGGCGACCATCTTTGCGCTGGAGCCCATAGCTTTTGGCGTTCTCGTTCTGCAGGCCAGCACCCCTGTTGCCGTCACTTCATATCTGCTGGCCGAGAGGTTCAAGGCGGACGCGGATGCCGTTGCAGGGCTGGTTATGGTGTCAACTTTGCTGTCAGTTGCGGCTTTGCCGGTCATTCTGGCCGTTATTCTGTAACGATTGTGATTCCCTCAGCGTTCAATCTGCGCTAGAATGCACAAAAAAGGCACGAGGCACATGAGCAGAATTCTTTTCGTACTCTTAGGGGTGCTGCTTCTGGCATCCTGTGGGGGCGGGTCGAATAAACCGCCCAGCAGACTGAACGACGCGTGCAGCATTGCGCGTGAACGTCCGGACTATATCAAGGCCTTCAAAAGCACGGAACGAAAATGGGGCGTCCCCGTTCACGTTCAGATGGCCACGATCTATCAGGAAAGCCGATACAAACACGATGCGCGCACGCCGCACAAATATGTGTTGGGTGTCATCCCGATGGGGCGGCAGAGCAGTGCTTTTGGGTTCAGTCAGGCGCTGGACGGCACATGGGATGAATACCGACGTGAAACCGGCAAGCGCCGCGCCAAGCGCGACCGCATCCGCGACGCGTCAGATTTTATCGGCTGGTACATGAATAAAAGCTATGAGCGGAACGGCATCCATCCCAGCGACACACGCAACCAGTATCTGGCCTATCACGAAGGTCATACCGGCTTTTCACGCGGCAGCTACAACCAGAAATCATGGTTGCTGAACGTGGCGAGCGATGTTGATTCCCGGGCGCGGCTGTATCAGTCGCAACTGGCGGGTTGCCGGTACTGATACCGCGCGGATCAGCGATCGTCTGATCCGCGTTTCTTGTTGTCTGAAAACAGGCTCTGATCCAGGCAACCACCTTCTGACAACGGGCCCAACAGGACTGTTGTCTGGCTGCCCGCATTGTCGTGGATCACCCATTTTCGCAGTTCGATTGGGTCGCTGGTGAACATCAGCTCGATACGACCGGTATCTGGGTTCTTGGGGTCTTGCGCGGTCACCACCGTGGCAGTGCCGTCAAAATCGTGACTGACCACCATG
>CAXXPZ010000098.1:0-90702 GCA_963422555.2 uncultured Ruegeria sp. | reverse complement strand
GGGACCCGCATGAATACAACACCAAGGAAGGTCACGAGATGATCGAACAAGGTGAGGTGCTGGACCGCACGCCGGAAGAAAAGCAGCGCTATCCTGCAGATTCCGAGGCCGTTGAGGGCATGGGCCCGATCTCGACCCACAAGGGTGAGAACCTGATGCCGACAGACCGGGGGATTTCCCTGTACCGCCGCCGAGTTCGCAAGGCGATCCGCGATCTGGCCAATGACGGGATCGAACCACCCCAGCCTCTGCGCCACGGCACCCATTCTGTGCGCACTTATGGGCAGGATACTGTGCTGCATCTACCCCCCGTCGAAGGGCAGAACGACAACGCCTATCTGCTCAAAATTGGCGAGACGGTGATGGACATTCAATTCGAGCATGAGGATTGGTGCGACCGCGATCGCGACGTGAGGATCATCGAAAAGCTCAAGGAACTTGAAGCCAACGGCATCAACTGAACTCCCCAACTCTCTCTCGCGGGTCGGAACATCGACGCGCGAGAGAGGCTTTTTGGGATCAACTAAAAAGGAATGCAATATGGCGGTGAGAGTTCACGTCAAAAACAACCGTTGGGCCGAAGGGTCCTTTCCAAACACGCCCGAGGGTGAAGAGGTTTTTACTATCACCCGCGAACGGTTTGACGAGGCGCAGGCACAGCACCCGGATGTGGTGGGCAAGCTGGCCCCTTTCATCGACTGGGACACGGATAGCTGGGAAAGCTCCATGGCCGAGGCCGAGGTTCTGCTGACTTGGAACCTGCCAATGGAAAATCTGGCCGAGGTCGCGCCCAACCTGAAATGGATTCACTGTATCGGTGCGGGTGTGGAACACATGCTGCCGATGGACTGGCTGCCCGAGAATGTGACGCTGACCAATAACAAAGGTGTCCATGCTGCCAAGGCTGGTGAGTTCGGCCTGATGGCCATTCTTATGCTGTACTCTCATATGCCTGCCATCGTGACCAATCAGCGCAACGCGCATTATGAATCGCTCTACTGTTCGCCCATCGCGGGCAAGACCGTGGTCGTTCTGGGCACCGGCAGTTTAGGCGGATCGGGCGCACAGATGATCAAGCCGCTGGGCGTCAACGTGATCGGAGTGAACCGCTCGGGCCGCGACGTCGACGGCTGTGATCGCTGTGTGCCGACGTCCGAACTTGACGAGGTGCTGCCGTTGGCCGATTACCTGCTTATCGCCACCCCGGACACGCCGGATACACGTGGGCTGATGGATCGGCGGAGGCTGGATCTGATGAAGCCCACAGCGGGTATCATCAATATCGGGCGCGAGGCGGTGATGGATTACGATGCGCTGTGTGACAAACTGGATGAGGGCAGTCTGGCCGGCGCTATTCTGGATGTGTTCGAACCTGAACCCATCGCGGCGGACTCGCGTCTTTGGAACACAAAAAACATGATTGTCACCCCGCATGTCTCGGCCGATGACGGCGATGCCTATATCCCGCTGACATTGGGGCTGTTCTTCCGCAATATGGAGTTGTTCCTTGCGGGCAAGCTGTTGCTGAACCCCATTGACCCCAAGCTCGGATATTAAGGAGAGCCTCATGAATATCGGATTTATCGGACTGGGCGTCATGGGTGCGCCGATGGCGGGGCATCTTGCGGACGCCGGCAACACGATTTTCACATGCGTGAACCGCTCACCTGTGCCCGAAGCATTGGCGGGCAAGGACATTCAGGTCGTGGACACGCCCGCAGCGGTCGCCGCTGAATGTGACATCGTCATCGTCATGGTTCCCGACACGCCCGACGTGGAACGGGTGATCGCCGGGGAAAACGGCGTGTTGGAGAATGTGCGCGACGGATCGCTGGTGATCGACATGTCGTCGATCAGCCCCATCGCAACCGAGGCTCTGGCCAAGGCGGTCGAGGCCAAGGGCGGACAATATGTGGATGCGCCAGTCTCGGGTGGTGAGGTCGGAGCCAAGGCCGCTAGTCTGACCATCATGTGTGGCGGACCGCAGGCTGCGTTCGATCGCGCCGAGCCCCTGTTCGAACTGATGGGCAAGAACATCACGCTGATCGGCACTCACAATGGCGCCGGGCAAACCTGCAAGATCGCCAATCAGATCATTGTGGCCCTGAACATCGAAGCGGTAGCCGAAGCACTGGTCTTTGCCTCCAAGGCAGGCTGCGATCCGGCCACGGTGCGCGAAGCTTTGATGGGTGGGTTTGCCGCGTCCAAAATCCTCGAAGTGCATGACGAGCGGATGATAAAGCGGACCATGGATCCCGGCTTCCGCATTGAACTGCACCAGAAGGATCTGAACCTGGCATTGTCATCGGCCAAAGCACTTGGTGTGTCGCTGCCCAACACATCGACCGCACAGGAGTTGTTCAATTCCTGCGCGGCCAATGATGGCGCAGGGGATGATCACTCGGGCATGGTCAAGGCGCTGGAGCGGATGGCCAATCATCAGGTTGGGTAAACCAGCCCGGTGATTGAGGTCAAAAGAGTGACACTATCGGAACCTACGGTTTCTTGAAAAGAAACCGGGCCTGAAACTTTTAAAGTTTGGCTCTATTCGTACATCGTATTGATGCTCATTCCAGCGAGGGCGCTGGCGAGGCAGTGCCTCGGGGTTGGGTTCTTCTGCAGGACTATGAGATGGAACCAGCGCAGATAGCTGGCAAGATATTTTGTGGCGATCCCCCGGCGGTTACCAATAAACCCCTTGAGGCGGGAGTGACGGTTGTTGACGTTTTGGATATGGAGTTCGCCGCGAACGCGTTCACCGGAAGACTGGTTGAGCGCTTCGTGGCTGACACACAGGGCGGCAGCACACGGCGGATAGCTGGTGCCCCCATCGGTCACCAGCAGTGCATCCTTGTCCATGACCGGCGCGAGAACCTCCCGCAGAGCGGCAGCATTGACCGCAGGCAGGACGGCACTAACGGTCGTGCCGGAGCGATCTGTCGCGACCAGAACCGGCACCTGCTCATCGGACAGGCCCCGCTTTGTTGCCTTGCCCCCGCGCTTTCGGGCCTTTCGGTCCGGCTTTTTTGCAGAGGATTTGCCTTCCGTGGCCCGTGTCCAAACACGATCCCCTTTGCGGCTTTCAAGAAAATAGGTTTCGTCGGCCTCGACAATGCCCTTCAGTTTTTCGGCGGTGGATTTGATCCCGGCAAGGAAGCGGTGTCGCCAGCGAAAGGCGGTGCTCCCGGCTATGCCACAGCGCTTTGCCGAAACTGCCACCGTATCGCCATTGGCGAGGCATTCGCTGAACGTCAGCCAAAGATCCTTGCGGTGCAGGCCGCTCAGTGGTGTACCCGTCACCGCTCCAAAGGTTCGATTGCAGGATCGGCAAAGATAGCGTTGCATTCCCCGCGACTTGCCATTGGCCACTGCACCGTGTGCGCCGCAATGCGGGCAGGTCCGGTCTTCTCCAACACCCAGATCAACTGCCGCAACCGAGGCTTCACCCGCTGGGCGACCGGCCAGAACCTCACCGACCTCTACTTTCTGCGCCTCGCTCAACGTGTCGACCTCCGACAACCAGGCAAGAAAGGCTTTCCGGTCCATAATGCGCATCCTCCTGTATTTCAGACAAAATATAACACATCAATACGATGTGCGAATAGAGCTTAAAGTTTCAGGCTCCGGCCTCTCGAAGACCAATCATCTTCGTCGAGCTTTTCTCTGATCCACTCCACAAACCGCGCCGCGTAGGGCGTTGGCGCGGTTCCTTTGTTCTGGATCAGAAAATACCCTTCGCGCCCCGGTACTTTCAGGTCGAAGGGCGCCACAAGTTCGCCCCGGGCAAGGGCCCGTTCGATCAATGATGTGTGTCCCATCGATACACCTTTACCCGCCTGCGCCAAGTTCAGCGCCAGAACATAGGTGCTGAAATAGTGCCGCTCATCCAGTGTCAGCCCTTTGACACCCGACCGGGACAGCCAGAAATCCCACGCCTCGCTGATGCCGGTCAGGTCCAGAATACGCTCTCCCGCCAGATCTTGGGGCAACTGCAACCGTGCGGCGATCTCTGGCGTACAGACCGGCATCAGATATTCGTGTTGCAACCGGATCGCGCCCTCGCGGAACATGTCCTCGCGGCCGAAATGGATTTCAATCTCGGCATTTGCCTCGTGAAACTCCTGCTCCCACAGCGCGGTCGAGACCGTCATCTGAACCTCAGGGTAGAGATCCATGAACTCGTCCAAACAGTCCGTCAGCCAGAAGGCGGCAAAGGAATAGTTCACTTTCAGGTGAAGGTTGCGCCCGGTTGAATAGCCCAGAAACGATCGCGTGCCCTGTTCCAGCGTGTTGAAGGCACGTTCGACAATGGGCAGATAATTGCGGCCCGCTTCGGTCAGGGTCAACCCACGGTGACGACGGATGAAAAGCTGCTGGCCAAGCGCCTGTTCCAGCAGCCGAACCTGTTTGCTGACAGCCGATTGGGTGATCAGCAAATCCTGCGCCGCGTCGGTGAAACTCAGGTGCCGGGCCGAGGCAGAAAAGGCCCGCAGCCAATGCAGGGGCGGGGTGACAGCTTTGGGGTTTTGCGACGGTTTGTTCATGGCCTCAACCTTGCCATTCCATTTCGTCGCATCATGACCCGAAATTAGTCGTTTGAAAAGGCACCGTCGACATACCTTTATCGGATTGCAGGACAGGTACACCCGTCCGCAACGATCCCAAGGCTCAGCAAGGAGACCCAGGTTTGAAGATCGCCTTTACCGATTTTGTGCAGCCCGACCTCGATCTGGAAACCACCCTGATCAGGGATGCGGGATTCGAGATGGTCGTGGCCAAACCGCATTGCACGACCGAAGCGGAGGTCATCGACTTTGTCAAAGGCGCGGGCGCGGATGCCGTCGTGTCGCTGTACGCTCCGATCACTGACGCAGTGTTTGCGGCCCTGCCCGACCTGCGCATCGTTAGCGTACCGTTGGTTGGCGTGGATGCCATCGACACCGAGGCCGCCAGGCGTCACGGCGTCTGGATCGCGCATATCCCGGACGCCTGAGTTTCCGAGGTTGGCGTGCACGCTGCAGCCATGGCGTTGTCGCTGGTTCGGCATCTGCCTTTCTATGATCGCTCGGTGCGTGAAAGGCGTTGGGATTACGAAGAACCGGGCGTGTTGCGGCGCACCCATAACATGACCTTCGGCCTGCTGGGCTGTGGCCGAATCGGCCAGCAGGCCGCGCGCAGTGCAGCACCCAGTTTTGGCAAGGTCATCGCCTATGACCCCTATATGCCAGCCGAGGCCTTCCCGGACTGGATCGAAAGGGCTGAGACCAAAGAGGCGCTGTTCGAGCAAGCCAATGTTGTCTCGCTGCACTCTCCGCTGACGGAGGAAACCAAACATATCGTCAATGCCGATCTGCTGGCCCATATGCAGCGCGGCAGCTTTATCGTGAATGCCTCGCGCGGGGCGCTGATCGATCCACTGGCACTGCTGGATGCGCTGGACAGCGGCCAACTGGGCGGCGCTGGTCTGGACGTGTTCGAGGTCGAGCCGCCTAACCCCGATGACCCGCTGCTGCACCACCCCCGCACCGTGGTGTCGCCACATGCAGCCTATTACTCGGTCGAGGCCGACGAAGAGGGCCGCTCGCGCGCCATCAAGACCGGATGAGCGTTTTTGCGGCGGGCGTAGTCCTGTGATTTTCTCGGCAAACATGAACTGTTCGACGGAGGAAGCGCGAATGAACGAAGCACTTTATGTTGGGCTGGATGTCCACAAGGATACGATTGCAGTAGCTGTCGCTGAGGATGGGCGCAGCGGAGAACTCAGGTTTCACGGAACGATCGTCAACTCGGCAGATGCTGTCCTGAGACTCACAAAGACCCTGACGAGGAACGGGCACATCCCGTCCTTTTGCTATGAAGCCGGGCCTTGCGGCTATGGCCTTCACAGACATCTGACCAAGCTTGGGTTTGAATGCGCCGTGATCGCGCCTTCAATGATCCCGCGCAAGACAGGGGATCGGGTCAAGACGGATCGGCGCGATGCTGAGATGCTTGCTCGCCTTTGGCGCGCGGGAGAACTCACGTCGATCTGGACGCCAGACGAAGAACAGGAAGCTATGCGCGATCTGATCCGAACTCGAAAGCAAGCAGTCGATGCGGTGAGGGCCGCAAAGCAACAATTGCTCAGCTTTCTGTTGCGTCACGGGCTGAAATATCAAACCGGCAAATACTGGACCAAGCGGCATAGACGCTGGCTGGCCGAGTTGCGTCGGTTCCCGTATCCACATCAGCAGCTCGCCTTCGAGGAGCTCAAGCGCGCAATTGATCAAGCCGAAGTTCGCGTTGCGACATTGGATCAGGTTATCGAAGAGGCCATCCCAGGCTGGCATTTTGCGCCAGTGGTCGATGCATTACGCGCTCTGCGTGGCGTCAATACCACGATTGCCGCAACTGTGGTGGCCGAGATCGGCGACATCACCCGGTTCGAAAATCCGCGGCAACTTATGGCCTGGCTGGGGCTCGTTCCAAGTGAGCACTCCAGCGGGAATACAACACGGCGGGGAAGGTTGACCAAAACGGGCAATGCTCTGGCGCGCACGATGTTGGTTGAGGCCGGCTGGTCATATCGGCACCCGCCCAAGGAAGGGCATCCGTATCTGAAGCGTTCTGCGCACCTGCCCCAAGAGATCAAGGACATCGGATGGAAAGCGCAGATCCGCCTCTACAAACGATATCGACATCTGTCGAATGCAGGTAAGCCTCAGCCGCGAGTGCTTGCGGCCATCGCTCGTGAACTGGCTGGCTTCATTTGGGACATCGCCAGAAAAACACCTCTGGTAACCTGATCACAGCGGACAACCTGCCTGTGCAGTACGCTGGAGATGGCGGCCAATGATAGGGAAATCCTCGGAGCACGTTGGGACAAATATCCGTCCTTAGAGAGAGGCAATCCCGCATCGTATTCGGCAAGGCGGTATCCAATCCGCGGATAAGAGCATGATAACCATCGGTTCGGCCCGCCGTCTCCAGCGCCTGCACAGGCTAAATACTTTGACCATTCCGCACCAGCGGGGTAGTCTCTTCATGTCGGGAAATCCAAAAACGCTCATAAGAACGTGATCACCTATGCCAATTCTGGCCGCCCCGACCACCATGTCGTCGAAGGGACGAGATAGGATATGAAAGACATGAACAGCGAAACCATGACCTGCGGCGAAGGGTTGCTGCATCTACTCAAGGCCTATGACGTCGATACCGCCTTTGGCATCCCCGGCTATCACACCGTCGAGTTCTACCGGAATTTCGACAAGATGGGCATTCGGCAGGTCACGCCCCGGCACGAACAGGGCTCGGCTTATGGCGCCTATGGCTATGCAGCCGCAACCGGCAAACCGGGGGTCTGCTTTCTGGTCACCGGCGCAGGTGTGACCAACGGGACCACCGCGATTGGCGAGGCTTATTCGAACTCGATGCCGATGCTGATCTTCACCACCATGAACAATGTGCATGAACTGGGCATGAATGGCGGGCGGATGCACGAGCTGCGCTCGCAATCCGACATTCTGGATCAGGTTACGGGTTTCACCCACACGCTGCTGGACGCGCGTAACCTGCCCGAAGTTCTGGCCCGTGCCTATGCCGTTTTCTCGGGTCAGCGCCCGCGCCCGGTCTGCATCCAAATCCCGCAGGACGTATTGGCGGGCCCGGCGAATTTCCCCATCGAAGCCTGGCCCCCTGCCCCGAAACCCGGCCCCGACCCGAACGAGGTCGAGCGGATCGCCGGAAAACTGGCCAACAGCACCTCGACCCTGATTGTGGTCGGTGGCGGGGCCATTCCGGCCTCGAAAGAGGTGCTGGAACTGGCCGAGCGTCTGGATGCACCTGTCATCAACTCCTGCGCGGGCAAAGGGGTGATCCCCGAGGATCATCCGCTGTGTCTGGGCTTTACCCAAGCCTTCGACCCGGTGCGTGACCTGCTGCGCGACGCGGATAGCGTTCTGGCCAATGGCACCGAATTTGCCGAACCGGACCGCTATTTCACCGAGGACTATCCCATCAACGGCGATCTGATCCGCATCGACATCGATCCGGGGCAGATCATGCATTACTCAAAACCCGCCGCTGCCCTGCAAAGCGATTCCAAACTGGCGGTGGCTGCGATCCTGAAAGCGCTGGAAAACCACAACGGACCGCAGAACACCAAGCCCGCCGCCGAACTGGTGGCTGCAACCCGCGCGCAATTCAGCGGCGATCTGTGCAAGGAATCCCCCAAGCACAAAAAGGCATTGGAGATCATTCACGATGTCCTGCCCGAGGACACGATCATCAGCGCCGATGCCTCGCAAGTCTGTTACACCGGGCTTTATCATTATCCGATGAAACTGCCAAACCTGTTCCACTTTCCCAATGGCTATGCCGCCATGGGATTTGGGGTGCCTGTGGCCATCGGCATGAAGGTGGGTGCGGGTGACAAGCCGGTCGCCTGCATCACCGGCGACGGGTCATTCCAGATGACGTGCGAGGAACTGGCGGCAGCGGTTGAACAGAAGTTGTCGATGCCGATCATCGTCTGGTCAAATGACGGCTATCAGGAAATTCGGGAATACATGGACAGCAAGGGTCTGCCCACCATTGGCTGCACCATCTACAACCCCGAATTCAAGAAGATCGCCGAAGCCTTTGGCGCCCATGGTCGCCGCCCGCAAAGCGCCGAGGAACTGCGCGAGGCACTGGAATTCGCCCTGCAGGCCGACGGCCCCACCATCATCGAAATCGACGAGAAAGACGCCTGGCTGCAATAGCGGCCAGACCTCTGATCCGGGAGATTGCCCATGATCACCAACGCGCAAACCTCTGGCATCCGGATGGACAAGAAAGAGATCAAGTCGCTGATGCGTCGCAGTGACCGGCCCGGATTGATCTACCTGGGCATCTGGCTGGGTTTGCTGGCTATCACCGGCTGGCTGGTGCTGATCTCGGTCGTAACGTGGTGGATCGTGCCGACCCTGCTGCTGTATTCAGCGATCTTTGCCGTGTCGGCCTATGCCCTGTCCCACGAATGCGCCCATGGCACCGCCTTTCGCACAAGGCGGCTGAACGAGGCGGTCTTCTGGTTCACCTCGCTGCTGTATTACGAGGAACCGCTGCACCGGCGCTATTCCCATGCCAGCCATCATTCGCACACATGGATTGAGGGATCGGATAATCAGATGCCCTATGCCCCGATCCCGCTGACCTTTCTGGGCTGGGTCGAGGAAATTCTGGGGTTGGGCCTTTACTGGCATCAGACAAAAATGTTCGTCCTGCACTCCCTCGGCATCTTTTCGGAGGACGTGAAACGGGTGACGCCGGAAAGCGAATTGCCCCGGATGCAGCGCAGTACACAGTTGTGTTTGGCAATCTATCTGGGCGGTGCCGCAATCAGCGTCTTGATGGGTTGGATGTGGCCGGTCTGGCTTATCGTGTTGCCGCGCGTGATCGGAGGGCCGATCATGAATGCCTTCATCCTGATGCAACATGTCGAGATGGCCGAGAACCAGCCCAATATCATGCAATCCACCCGGTCTTTCCGTACCAACCGGTTCTTTCAGTTCCTGTATTTCAACATGAACCATCACATCGAGCATCACCTGTACCCGACAGTGCCGTTCCACGCGCTGCCAGATCTGGGCGATAAGCTGAAAGAGCAGCTTCCGGAACCCGACGCGGGGTTCCTCAGCACCCATTGGGAAGTGCTGAAAATCACCATCCACCGGTCGCTGGGCAAAAGTGACCGTTCCGCTAAAATCCGCCAGGCCTTCTCGGACGATCCTGCAGGAGAACAGACACATGACAGATCAATGGCTTGACGCTTGCGCCGCAGACGACATCGACGACGAGGATCTGATCACCCTCGAACTGGGCGACAAATTCGTCGCTGTCTACAACACGCCCGAGGGGTTTTTGCCACCGACGGCATGTGCACGCATGAGGCCGAACCGCTTGGCGATGGTCTGGTGATGGACGGCGTGATCGAATGTCCGTTCCATCAGGGGCGGTTCTGTGTGCGCACAGGCAAGGCGCTGATCTCCCCGGCGGTCGAAGACCTGAAAACCTATGAGACCCGCGTCGAGAACGGGCGCGTTTTTATCAGGGTCTGAACGGTGCGCTTTGCGGACATGACACTGACACAGGCGGCGCGAACGACGCCTGTGGTCGGCATGACCGATACGCTGGAAATGATCGACCTTGCCAGAATGCGGACCTATCGGCTGAACCGTCTGCGGGCCGAGATGAAACGGCAGGATGTGGGCGGCTGCGTGCTGACCTCGGTCTATTCGATCCGCTATGCTACCGGCATGCGAGACGCGGGCATCATGCAAAGCCACATCCCGCTAAGCTATCTGTTCGTACCCGCCGAAGGACCAACCGTCTATTTCGACGGCGAGACCGGCAAGAAGATCGCGCAAGGTTTGGAAACCATTGACGAACTGGGCGATGAGGCGATCCAGATCAGTTACATGTTCGCCGGTCACCGCATGGATGAGATGATCGAACGCTGGGTCAACCAGATCACCGCCCTCATGCAGCGTCATGGCGGTGGCAGCACGCGGTTGGGCGTGGAAAGCCCGGTGCCGCAGGTGGCTGCACTGTTCGCCGACAAGGGGCTGGATCTGGTCCATGCGCATAACGTGATCGAACCGGCACGCGCCATCAAATCCATCGAGGAAATCCTGTGTATGAACTACGCCATCGCCGTGGCCGAGGACGGTATGTGGCGCATGCGCGAAGCCCTGCGCCCCGGCATCACCGAGATCGAACTGTGGTCACATCTGTGGAAAGCCAATGTCGAAGCGGGCGGCGACTGGATCGAGGGGCGTCTGCTGGCCGCCGGAGACCGCACCAACCCCTGGCTGCAAGAGGCATCAGGCCGTATTATTCGCCCCGGTGAATTGGTGGGTTTCGACACCGATATGGTCGGTCCGTTCGGATATTCGGCGGATGTATCACGCACCCTGTTCTGTGGTTCGGGACGGCCCAGCGATTATCAGCGCGAGCTTTATAACCGCGCTTATGATGAAATTCAGCACAATCTGGACCTGATGCGCCCGGGCATGTCCTTCCGCGAGGTGACGGAAAAAGGCTTCAAACAACCCGAACAGTTTCGCGATCAGCACTATTCGGTCATGGCGCATGGTATCGGCATGTCCGATGAATGGCCCTGTATCTATTACCCGCAGGACGAGGCGCTGATCTATGACGGGGTGCTAAAGCCCGGCATGGCGATGTGTGTCGAAAGCTATGTCGGCGAGGTTGGCGGTGCCGAGGGTGTGAAGCTGGAAGAACAGGTTCTGATCACCGAAAACGGCTATGAATTGCTGTCAAAATTCCCCTTCGAAGAAAGCCTGCTGGGGCGTGAGATCTGAGGGCTGCTTGCGCTCTCGAAAGGCCTGCCTGTTACCACCTTGAGCGTTGGTAGAATTTTGATCCGGTCCAGTTGCTGAAGCCATCTAGTCAAGCTGATCCGGAATCGGCGTCGCAACCGGATCGCGGGTGAAGTACGCGATACGTTCTGACAGGATGCCGCGATCGTCGAAACGAATAATCGCCGCGCCCTGAAAGTCGGCTCCGGTCACACACCACCAACACCACGCGGTTGCGGGATTCGTAGGGCTGACAGTGATATCCGTATACTGCAGAAAGGGCGACGGCACCGCTCCGCCCGCCAATTCGGCACCGGCGGCTTTGAAATCTTCGACAAACTGCACGAATGCGTCGCGTTTGATTCGACCGGTGGCCGGATCGTCATAGAAAAATTCCGGAACCGTAGCGTGCAGGCTTTTCTCTGCATCACCTGTCCGCCAACCTTCAAGATAGGTTTCAAGCCATTGCTTTGCTTTCACTTTTCACGCTCCGATTCATGTTTGAGTGACCACGCCGATATTGCATCGCACGGGATCAGTAGCCAATGTCGACAAATAACAAGTAACCCCGGGTCATTACTGTTTCAGCCTGCGATGTTCATGAAAATCGTCGGAAAAGTTCAAGTCAATGATATTTGTTTACGAAAACATGCAAAATATGTTTCCACTATTGAAGATTCATCATAACGTGACATTGAAGGCGGATGGGAATTCGAAACCCCTGTCGCGCTGAAGCGAGAGGTGATCTGGTGACCGGAGGGTTCAGCAAACCGGCAGAGGCCGGAGATTTGACCGATAGACGCCGCACAAGCCCTTCCCGGCGGCGGCGCAGGCAGATATTTGAGTTCAAAAAGGCTCTATTCGTACATCGTATTGATGCTCATTCCAGCGAGGGCGCTGGCGAGGCAGTGCCTCGGGGTTGGGTTCTTCTGCAGGACTATGAGATGGAACCAGCGCAGATAGCTGGCAAGATATTTTGTGGCGATCCCCCGGCGGTTACCAATAAACCCCTTGAGGCGGGAGTGACGGTTGTTGACGTTTTGGATATGGAGTTCGCCGCGAACGCGTTCACCGGAAGACTGGTTGAGCGCTTCGTGGCTGACACACAGGGCGGCAGCACACGGCGGATAGCTGGTGCCCCCATCGGTCACCAGCAGTGCATCCTTGTCCATGACCGGCGCGAGAACCTCCCGCAGAGCGGCAGCATTGACCGCAGGCAGGACGGCACTAACGGTCGTGCCGGAGCGATCTGTCGCGACCAGAACCGGCACCTGCTCATCGGACAGGCCCCGCTTTGTTGCCTTGCCCCCGCGCTTTCGGGCCTTTCGGTCCGGCTTTTTTGCAGAGGATTTGCCTTCCGTGGCCCGTGTCCAAACACGATCCCCTTTGCGGCTTTCAAGAAAATAGGTTTCGTCGGCCTCGACAATGCCCTTCAGTTTTTCGGCGGTGGATTTGATCCCGGCAAGGAAGCGGTGTCGCCAGCGAAAGGCGGTGCTCCCGGCTATGCCACAGCGCTTTGCCGAAACTGCCACCGTATCGCCATTGGCGAGGCATTCGCTGAACGTCAGCCAAAGATCCTTGCGGTGCAGGCTGCTCAGTGGTGTACCCGTCACCGCTCCAAAGGTTCGATTGCAGGATCGGCAAAGATAGCGTTGCATTCCCCGCGACTTGCCATTGGCCACTGCACCGTGTGCGCCGCAATGCGGGCAGGTCCGGTCTTCTCCAACACCCAGATCAACTGCCGCAACCGAGGCTTCACCCGCTGGGCGACCGGCCAGAACCTCACCGACCTCTACTTTCTGCGCCTCGCTCAACGTGTCGACCTCCGACAACCAGGCAAGAAAGGCTTTCCGGTCCATAATGCGCATCCTCCTGTATTTCAGACAAAATATAACACATCAATACGATGTGCGAATAGAGCTTTCAAAAAAGACATTCCCGCATCCTGGTCCGTCTCACTAGGTATTCTGGTCTGGGTTCTGTTTTTCGGGTTGTGGGAACTGGCGGTATTGCTGGAATGGAGCAATCCGATCCTGTTGCCGGGCCCGGGCAAGGTCGCAACCGCACTGTATACAATGTTCGTCGATAACGGCTTTCTCAACGATGTGCTGGTCAGCGTCTGGCGTGTCGTGCTCAGTTTTACTCTGGCCTGTGCGGTGGCCATCCCGCTGGGCATTCTGATGGGTACGTTTCGGGTGGTCGAAGCGTTCTTCAGTCCTTTTGTCTCGGCTTGGCGCTATCTGCCCGCCCCCTCGTTCATCCCGCTGCTTCTGATGTGGTTTGGTGCTGGGGATATGCAAAAGTTGTCGCTGCTGTTCATCGGGGTTTTATGGTTTCTTATCAAGTTGATAATGGACCATGTTAAAGCGGTTCCATCCGAGCTGATCCGCACCGCCCTGACCCTTGGTGGCACGCGGATGCAGGTTTTGCGCACCGTTGTCGTGCCCGCTTCCCTGCCCAGCATCATGATTGCGATGCGGCAAATGCTGGCGGTCAGCTGGACCTATCTGGTCATCGCCGAAATTACTGCCGCAGACGCAGGTATCGGCGCAGTTATGATGCGGGCCAAGCGGTTCCTGCATGTGGATCAGATCATGGCCGGTATTCTGGTGATCGGGGTGCTGGGCTTGCTGTTCGATTTTCTGCTGCGGCAGCTTTACCGCGTCGCGTTCCCTTATCTGGAGGACAAGAGCTAACCCAAATCCCGGCCACGGGGGCGCGACAAGACGCCTTGGCCGTTATCCAAACAGGAGAAGGAGAAGACGATGAAACTCAAGGGCCTACGCACCGCTACGGCGGGGATGCTACTGGCGCTGTCCCCGGCGATCTCGCAGGCGGCCGAAGACGTGAAAATCTCAGGGTTCACCTGGCCGGGTTACGGGTTCTGGTACATTGCGATTGAAAAGGGGCTCGCCCCCGATCTGAACATTGATTATCAGGCCATCGAAGATCCGTATGAAAGCTTTAACCTCGTCACTGCGGGCCAGATGGACGTGGTCAGTTCGACCGCGGAATTCACCCCCGTCGGCGTTGAGAGCGGCACGCCGATCAAGCTGGTGGCATTCGGCAACCTGTCCTATGGCACCGACAAGATCGTGGCAGCCCCCGGCATCGAAAGCGCGCAGGATCTGGTCGGCAAAGAGGTCGCCGTTCTGGAAGGCGGGTTGTCACAGATTTATGTGGCCATGTGGCTGGAGCAGAACGATATTCCCTATGACTCCGTCACCTACCGCAACATCATCGCCGATGATGCCTTTGCCGCGATGATCGGCGGCGGGGTCTCGGCCTCGGAATTCTGGGAACCCTACGGGGCCAATACGCTCAAGGCACTGGAAGGGTCCAGCGTTCTGGCGCAATCGCGTGAGCCGTTCTGGCTGCAGCAGGGCGTCATCGCTGATGGTCTATACATGAGTGACGCCTTCGTCACAGAACGCCGCGACACCGCAAAAATGACGTTGCAGGCCCTCTATGACGCCATTGCCTGGTGGCAGGAAAACCCGGCTGAGGGCAACCAGATCATCGCGGACGGCATGAAAATGAGCGTTGCCGATGTCGAGCTGGTTCTGGGCAAGGATGGCAGCCGTACCGATGGCGGCCTGTATGTCTATGACTTCATGGAAGCCGCCCAGTTTTGTGGCGCGGCACCTGGCAACCCGCCCTTTGACCAGACCAACGGGCAGATGTCCGATCACTGGAATCTGGTCAGCGAATGGTGGGTCAAATTCGGCTTTATCAAAGAGGTCAGACCACCGGAATCCGGCATTGAATGCAATCTGCATCGCGAATTGTACGAAGCCGGTTATCGCGGCTGATTTCCAAACCCTTTTGCCGGGCAGCACCCGTTGCCCGGCCAGACATCCCGACTATCTGGACCCGCCAATGCCACTTGATGATACCATCCTGACCGCCCGGAACGTGTGCAAAACCTTTGGCAGCAAACACGGTGCCGTCGAGGTGCTGCGCGATGTCACTTTTTCCGTGGAACGTAACGAGCTGTGTGTTTTGCTGGGTCCGTCAGGTTGCGGGAAATCCACGCTGCTGAACATCGTGGCAGGGCTGGAGGAACCCAGCAGCGGCATGGTGCAACTGGAAGCGCGCGAAATCTATGGTCCGGCGCGCGAGCGCGGGATGGTGTTCCAAAGCTATACCTCGTTTCCCTGGCTTACCGTCATTCAGAATGTCGAATACGGGATGAAGCTGAACGGCGTCCCAAAGGAAAAGCGCCGGGCCCGGGCCGAAAAATTCCTGGACCTCGTCCATCTGACGCGGTTTCGCGATGCCTATCCCAAAACACTTTCGGGCGGGATGAAACAACGCGTTGCCATCGCCCGCACACTGGCGAACGAGCCTGAAATACTGCTGATGGATGAACCTTTTGGCGCGCTGGATGCGGAAACCCGATGGCACATGCAGGAAATGCTGCTTGAGATTGTCGAGACCACCCACACCACCATCCTGCTGGTCACCCACGACATTCAGGAGGCGATTTTTCTGGCCGACAAGATTGTCTTTCTGTCAGCCAATCCGGGCCGGTTGAAGACCACGCTGAATCTGGAATTCAAAAAGGGCGTCGAACTGCACAGCAAAGAAGACCTGATCGCCCTGCCCGGTTATCTGGATTGCGAGCGCGAGATTACGGCCCTGATGCGGTCTGAGGCCGGTAAAACCGTCGACGCGCTTTAACCATTCAGGACCGTCGCTCGTCCCAGTTCCGCTTGAGCAGGAACTGGTTCTTGAAGTTCTTCAGGCCCAGCATCACCTCGGCGTCGATGATGTCTTCGATCCCGTGAATCTGTTCTTCGAGAAAGCTCGCCAGGTCATCCGGTTCGTCACACACAAGTTCGACGATCAAATCGAACCGACCTGTGACCCACAGGATGTAAACAACGCTGGGCACTTTGCCCAGACGATCCGCAACCGCCTGAGGTTTGATCCCCGGAGCCACCTTTAGGCCTATCATCGCATCGGCCTTGTATTCCGATGCCGTCGGATCGGCGATCGCCACGATCCGCAACAGACCGGCATCCTTCATGCCGTTCACACGGTTTCGTACCGTACCCTCGGAGACCCCCAGTTTTTGGGCAATCTCTGAGAACGGCATGCGCCCGTCCACTTCGAGCATCTGAACGATTTCACTGTTCAGGCGCTCTTCGACCGAATGCGTGCCCCGTTGACGGGTCGATCTTTCCGGTTCCGGCTTTCGCGGTATATTCACAATGCTCCCCTATCCCGGCGTCCCGCTAATGGAATCGTAGCCAAGCCGATGAGATTTTGATCATATCGTCGATAAAACCAAAATATCAAACCGATTTGGTCATTTTTGCGCAGTAGCCGCGCTCAGGCATCACATTTTATCCAATTCCTCAAGCAGCTTTTGGTTCTCTTGCTCGGACATGTGGACAGTTTCTTTTGGGCCCGGGAATGACCCTTCGTTGACTGCGGCGCGAAATTTGCCCATTGCCTCGACCCGTTCGGTATAGATCTGCCGATGCAGGCGGCCAACATCGCCAAAGGCACGGGCATGTTTGGGGTCGTTCGGGGCTTCGCCGCAGATGTCGTGAACAAACAGGAATATAATATCGCCCGCATATCCCGACCCAAGCGAACAGGTGACAATCGAGGTTTTGTCGTTTAGCGCCAGCAATGCCTCTTCGGCGACGCATTCGATTTCAACCGCAAAGCAACCCGCATCCTCAAGACGTTTGAAGGTACGGTAAAGCTCCATCGCCTCATCAGCTGTTTTGCCGATGGCACGCAATCCGCCGACCCAAGTGGACAGGCGCGGGATCAGTCCCATGTGTGCCTGCACCGGAATGCCGTTCTTGGCCAACAGTTCAACCGCGTCATAGCTGCGGTTGGTGTAGAAAAAATCGGCCCCGCGTTCCATCGATTGAATAGCCGCGCGCAGGATATCGTCATTTGTTGCGTGCTGTTCCCAGCCCATGCCTGACCCGGCAAAGGTCGTCGGGGCGACCTCGCGCACCATCTCAACCTGTTCGTCCCAAAGCGTGAACAGGTCGATCCCGGCCTCAACCGCCGCCTGCGCCTCTTCGGGGCTAGAAGGGTTGACCATGGTCAGTTTGTCCTTGGCCCCTTTCCGCGCCCGCAGATCTGCCACGGTAAAGTTCCGCTGTGCTGGTGTACCCTTGAACGTGTAGATGTTTTTCATTTGATCACCCCTATTCCATACCGGCGGCCCCAGGCCGGTTCGTTCAGCTTTCAAGCAATTCCTGAATGTTCGCGTCCAACTGCGCGGTAAAGCCCCGATCATTTCCGGGATTGGCCGCGCAATGGCCGAACTCGGACAGAACAGGCCGAAAGCGGGCATTGGGAATATGCTGCGCCTCAAGCGCGTTATCCTCGGGCGGGAAATACAGATCCTGCGCACAGGGCATCAGGATGGTCCGGGCCCGGATCGAGCCAAGCGCGGCTCTGAAATCCCCCTGGAACGTTGGCCCGGCACTGACGTCACCGGCTTGCCAGGTGGCCAGTTTGGCCAGCAGGTTATTGGCATCCCAGTTGGCTGCGTGATCTTCGGCCCAGTCATCCAGCAATGCCGCGATGCTGTCATATCCGATCTCGCGATAGCGTGCGTTGCGATAGAACGCCTGCGAGAACGCCCAACCCGCGTAGACGCGACCGAACGCCTTCAATCCTTCGACAGGCTGTGTCTGATAGTGACCGCCATTCCAGACAGGATCGGCGCAAAGCGCGGCCTTGACCCCTTCGAGGAAGACAAAATTATGGGGTGAGGTGCGGGCCGAGGCGCAAAACGGCAGGATCGCCTTGACCATATCCGGGTATTGCACGGCCCATTGATAGGACTGGCATCCGGCCATAGACCAGCCCAGAACCAGCGCAACTTCCCGCACGCCCAGCCGTTCTGTCAGCAAACGGTGCTGTGCTGCGATGTTGTCGTGGAACGTGATCAGCGGGAAATTCCCACCGCCCTGCGCCCCGTCAGTGTTACTGGGGGATGAGGACAGGCCGTTGCCGAACAGGTTGATCGACACGATGAAATGCCGCGCGGGATCCAGTGCGCGCCCGGGACCAAAAAATCCTTCGTTACGGGCATGGGTGCCGGTGTAAAAGCTGGGCATTACCACCACATTGTCGCCTGCGGGCGACAGGGTTCCGTAGGTCTGATAAGCCAGCCGGGCGTCGCGCAGCGTTTCGCCGGAGGACAGCGGAAAGTCTCCAAGTTCGAAAATCTCGGGTGACTGCATGATAAGATTACCTGATTTTGCATTGCACCGGTCCAGCGCGGACAAAAATCCGATGGCCCGATGGGTCTTTAGAATGATGTGACCCGAGCGATAACGCCCGGGTCACATATTTCTTTACTCCGCTGGGTTTGCGGTACTTTCAGAGTGACGGGCGCGCATTCCATCCCGGATAACCGCCTTGAACAGGGCGATACCCATCAACGCCATGACAATCGAGAACGGCAAGGCTCCGATGATCATTGCGGTGTTGATCGCGCCCAGGCCACCGGCCAGCAGCAACGTTCCGATGACCAGCGTCAACGCGGCACCCCAGACGACGATATGCACCTTGGGCTTCTGACGCGCGTCACCACCTGCAGCGATGGTGTTGATGATCAGCACCGCCGAGTCCGCCGACGTTACAAGATAGGTCAGCAGCAGCACCACGATGACGATCGACATCAGCGATGCCATTGTCGGCGACAACATGAAGTTGATCATCGCGAACAGCTGCGAAGAGATACCGACGCCGGTAATCGCATCCTCGGCACCACCGTTCAGCGTCAGATCGATAGCTGTACCACCGACAACCGTGAACCAGATGAAGCACATCAGCGACGGGACGATCATGGCGCCCAGCACAAACTCGCGGAAGGTTCGCCCACGCGAGATACGCGCCAGGAACAGTCCGACAAACGGTGCAAAGGCAATCCACCAGGCCCAGTAGAAGATGGTCCAGCCGCCCTGCCAGCCTGCAAGCTGACTTGCGATGCTTTCTTCATTGCCATCCGCCTTCCAGACCGTGAGCGCCATCGAAGGCAAGCTGATGACATAGTCCCACAGGCCAACGACGAAGCTGCCAAGCGCAAACAGCGTTGAACCGAAGATCAGGAAGAACGCCAGTAGGAAGAAGGACAGGCCCATGTTGAGGTTGGACAGCCACTTGATGCCCTTGCCGACACCGGACAGGGCCGATGCGGTCGAGGCCAACATCACAACCACAAGCGCCATTATCATCGCAGCGTTGGCCGGTGCTCCTTCGTCGTTCATCATCCAGTTCGCGCCGGTGATGTTGAACACACCCGATGCAAATTGGGACACGCCATAACCCAGTGTCACGGATACGCCAAGGATCGTTGCAATGACCGATACGATATCAATCACGTGACCCAACGGACCAGACAGCGCCTTGCCGAAAATCGGTGTCAGGCCGGACCGAATGGTTAGCGGCAGACCGCGCGAATAGCTGAAAAAGGCCAGCGTCAGGCCGACAATGGCATAACAGCCCCAGGCCGAAAATCCCCAATGCATGAACGACCATTGGTATGCGGCTCGAATGGAACTTTCACTGCTGCCCTCGGCCAATCCCTGAATGACAGCCGGGTTGGTCGCGAAATGATAGAGCGGTTCAGCCGTGGCATAGGTCAACATACCGATGCCGATACCGGCGCCAAACATCATCGAGAACCACGAGAAGTTCGAAAACTCGGGCTTTTCGTCTGGCGCGCCCAGCTTGATCTTGCCGGTTGCAGGCCACAGGGCCAATACGACGCACACGATGATGTAGAACGCCATGACATACATATACCAGGTTCCGGTATTGGCATCGATGGCGCTGCGAACGCTTTTCAGTGCGCTGCCGGCCTGTTCAGGCCAGATTGCAGCCCAAAGGATCAGCAAGCCGATCAGGATCTTCGATCCCAAGGCAACCAT
Organism: uncultured Ruegeria sp.; assembly: GCA_963422555.2. Lineage (GTDB taxonomy): Bacteria > Pseudomonadota > Alphaproteobacteria > Rhodobacterales > Rhodobacteraceae > Ruegeria. Next base: position 70,442 of record CAXXPZ010000098.1, on the reverse strand, counting down.
CCTGTTGAAACCACGGTAAAACCCATCGTCCTCAGTATCGATAGACAGTTCCGTTAGTGGTGGGTTAATTGACATAGTCATTCCTTCCTGCTGGGTTTTCCCATTCTTGTAAGTTTAATCATTACCGAAAAATGCATCTTTGTCTCTGACGACGAGACCATTGCGATGAAAATTGCCGTGTTGTCCCGTGAAAATGATGAGAAATCGCAACGGAAACAGGCCGGTTCATTCCGGTCGGTTTTTCAACGCTAGTGCTGTGCTCAAGTTGTTCAGCTTGCTGTGCACAGATTTACGATCCTATCCCTAGGTCGATGCACGGTATTCATTAGACATGAGCTCCGGCAATGTTCCACGGGGGCCATTCTGCCCCCGTGGTGATTCAATACATCTGAACGCGCAGATTGCGCGTCAGACGTGAGGTCAGTAGAGCCGCAGGTATTCCTGAACCTCCCAGTCGGTGACCGCCTGGTGATACCGTTCCCATTCGTCGTTTTTGTATTCCAGATACGACTTGCGCATGACCGGACCCATGACATGTTTTGCCATGTCATCGTTGCGCAGCGCCTCAATGGCGTTGTACAGGGTGCGTGGCAGGCGGCGGATACCCAGATCTGCCAATTCCGCTTCGGTCTAGGAGTACAGATCAAAGTCGGTGGGCTTGCCCGGTTCGACCTTGTTCTTGATCCCCTGCACCGCGCAGGTCAGGTGCATCGCCATCGCCAGATAGACGTTCATTGTCATGTCGCAGGCGCGGTTTTCGATGCAGTGACGGCTTTGCGGCAGACGGAACTGGGCTGAACGGTTGTTGAACCCGTAGGTGATGTTGGTAGGTGCCCAGGTCACGGTGCCACCTTCAAAACCACCCACACGCGGAACCAGACCGTTATACGAGTTCACGGTCGGGCAGGTAATCGCAGTGATCGCGTCGGCGTGCTGCATCAGGCCACCAACGGCCCAGCGGCTTTCGTCGGACCAGTCATTGCCATCGGGAGTTTCAAAGATGTTCTCGCCGGGACGGCTTTCGTGCTGCATCGACATATTGATATGCGCACCCGACCGCCAGTCGCCCACGGTGGGTTTTGGCATGAAGGTCACGAACATGCCGTGCCTTTTGGCAACCTCTTTCAGGACGATGCGCAAAAACGCCAGACGGTCTGACATTTCCAGCATGTTGGTATAGTGGAAATCCAGCTCGAACTGGGAATAGGCGCCTTCGGCCACCACGTCATGCAGGTTCCAGCCCAGACCTTCGATGATATCGATCATGTCCTTGAGGTAAGGCATCGAGTCGACCGAATATTCCACGTCATAGCCGAACGCCTGACGGCGCGGCCGCAGACCATCTGCCGGGTCATCATCGAACGCTTTGACCGGTTGGCCATTCTCGTCATATTTCATGACGATGAATTCCGGCTCGACACCGGCATAGCCAGTATATCCTTCGTTAGCCGCCTCTTTCATCGCGCGTTTCAGCGCCTGGCGCGAACAGACGTTATAAGGGGCGTCTTCCCAAAAGAGATCAGAGAAGATGATCGCCATCGATGTGTCCCAGGGACAGATGTAAACCGCATCCAGATCCGGCACCACAACCTGATCGCTATCAGCGGGGCTGAGTTCAGGCACAAACGAAATCGAGTGCACAGCGAACTGCGGGCCTTTGCCCAGACACAGCTGTTCAAAATCGCTCATGGGTACGGGTTTGGTTTTCGGGATGCCGTGCAGGTCGATCCACGCACCCATCACATATTTGACGCCGGCCTCTTCCAGCCGCTTTTTGACTTCGGGAATTTTCGGGCGGTTGCGTTCAACCGCGTCCTGAAAGCTCTCGTAGTAGATCTTGGAATTGGTGTTATCCTTGGGCATTTGGTTTCCTCCTATCGGTGTACCGCGGCGCGCTCCTCCGCGCGGGATCGGTAACAACGTTCAATACTGATGGTCTTTTGTCGCCGAATGGTTGAAACCGGACGCCCTGCTTTGAGGGGAGAGGGAGAGGCGAGGCGTCCGGCTTCATTATGTGTCAGGGTTTCAGCCCGCCACAAAATCGTTCGGATCAATGCCCGGCACTTGGGTGATACCGGCCAGTTGCTTCCAGTTATGGGGATAGGCGGCGTAGAAGATCACGCAGCGATCGTCCGCCTCGTATGAGATGTGATTGTCTTTGGGAATGGCTCAGTTTGCAAATCGTATGCGTTCACGGTACGTTCCTATTCAAATCAGAGGGAAAATCGGGTGATGGATCACAAGCAATTTCAGAAATGGCTTTCCGGGATAGACCAACTCAGCCCGGCGCAGCGGCAGGAAGCCGAAGCTGTTTTGAACCGCCCCGGGTTTACCGGAGAGTAAAACTCTCAAAGGATGAACCCTATGGAGAAGAAAAAATCACCCCCGAAGTACACGGCTGAGTTTCGCGCCCGCGGCGTTCGGCTTTATAAAGATCATCGCGCGGATTACGCCAGTGACAACGCGGCCTACCACGCGATCGCGCCAAAGCTCGGCTGCTCGCCGGACAGCCTCAGAGTCTGGTGCCAGCAGGCGGAGCGCGATGCCGGCGAACGCGATGGGCTGACCAGCGAGCAGAAGGCACGTCTGAAAGTCCTGGAACGTGAGGTCAAGGAACTGCGCACGGCCAATGAGATCCTGAAGAAGGCGAGCGCGTATTTCGCACAGGCGGAGCTCGACCGCCCGTTCCGGAAATGATCGCATTCATCGATAATCATCGGGACGAGTTCGGTGTCGGGTCGATCTGCAGGGTGCTGCCGATCGCGCCATCGTCCTATTATGCACGTCTGTCTATCCGGCGCAGCCCGGACAAAGCCTCGGATCGGGCCAGGAAGGACGATAAGGATGCGCGGGAAATCCAGCGCGTCTTTGATGCCAGCCGGGGACGCTATGGCGCGCGCAAGGTATGGCATCAACTGCGCCGGGAAGGCTATGACATCGCACGCTGCACGGTGGAACGCCTGATGAAAGTCATGGGGTTGCAGGGTGTTACACGCGGCAAGAAGAAGACCACGATCCCGGACCCTGCACAGGCCTGCCCGGAAGACAAGGTCAATCGCGCGTTCACGGCCACCGCACCAAACCAGCTCTGGGTCTCCGACTTCACCTATGTGTCGACCTGGGCGGGAATGGTCTACGTGGCCTTTGTCATTGATGTCTTTGCGCGCAAGATCGTGGGCTGGCGCGTGTCCACGTCCATGACCACCAGCTTCGTGCTGGACGCGCTGAACCAGGCGATCTGCCAACGAATACCATCACAGGCAGACGGGCTCATTCACCATTCGGACAGGGGGTCGCAATACCTGGCGGTTCGGTACACAGAGCGGTTGGCCCAGGCCGGGATCGACGCATCGGTCGGCAGCGTCGGAGACAGCTATGACAACGCCCTGGCAGAAAGCATCATCGGCCTGTTCAAGACCGAAGTCATTGAGTTCTTCGGCACATGGAAAACGGTTGGCCAGGTTGAGTGGGAAACCCTGGACTGGGTCAGCTGGTACAACAACAAGCGGCTGCACGGCGCGATCGGGCACCGGCCGCCACAAGAACTGGAGGACGCATTCTATGCAAACCTGAACACCCTTGATAAAGTCGCCTGAGTCTTGAGCAAAAAAGTCTCCGGTAAACCCGGGGCGGTTCAGTTTTCTCAGGAGGTTCGCAAGCGTCAGCCTCGCTGGCGGCTATTGAAGCGAGTGTAGGGGAAGATCGCCCGTGTCCGCATTGCGGCACACCAGGGGCACTCTCGCGGGGCAAGGCCCGAGGCCTGCGGCGATATCAGTGCAAGGGGTGCAAGAAGACATTCAATGCCGCGACCGGCACCCCTTTGGCGGGTCTTCACCGCAAAGACAAGTGGCTTGCCTTTGGAACTTGCCTTGCAGATGGGTTGACGGTTCGCCGATCGGCAGAACATTGCGGGTTTGCCGTCACTACTGCATTTCGCTGGCGGCACCGGTTTCTCACCGCAGAAAGCCCGCAGCCCCGCAAGCTCACGGGCATTGTCGAGGCCGACGAAACCTATGTCCTGAAAAGCCGCAAGGGCCAACGGAAACTGGGACGCAAAGCGCGACGCCGGGGCGGCAAGGCCAGCAAAAGGGGGCTTTCAGATGAGCAGGTTCCGGTGCTGGTTGCCGCTGACCGGAGTGGCACGACAGTCAGTGCCGTTCTCCCTGCGGTCAATGCTGACAGCTTGCGGGAGGTCATCGAACCGGTCGTGGACGAGGATATCGTTCTGGTAAGTGATGGTCACCGCGCCTATCCGCCCTGTGCCGCCGTAATCGGTGTGCGCCACGAAGCGTTGAACCTGTCCAGTGGTGAGCGGGTGCGCGACGCCTTTCACATTCAGACAGTCAACAATCGACACAGCCAGTTGAAGGATTTCCTGCGGCGCTACCGGGGGGTCGCAACCAAATATCTCGACAACTACCTGCGATGGTTTCAGCATCTGGAACTGGAAAGCGCCTCACCCCGTGCGTGTCTCGCCAACGCAATCGACAGGCCATGCATACGAATTGGAAACTGAGCCTTGGGAATAAACAGCACGTCACCGCGATTGCAGATGTATTCTTCGCCGTCGCATACCAGCCGGAAGGTGCCTTCCAGAACATAGACGATCTCATCACAGGTCAGGTCCCACGGAACCTTGATGTTCTTGAGCACGTTGATGCCACCGCACATTGTGTCGCTGAATGCGCTGGTGACCATCGGCTTGATATAGGTATCGCTGTCGCCTTCGCCGATCTTGTTATAACGGTCTTCGACAAGATCCCACTTCATAAGTTTCGGGGTATTTCCCATAGGTCAGGACCCTTCCTTGGCCAGGTGTTTCAGAATGGATTCGTTCAGTTCGACCTTGTAGCCGTCCGGGTCCTCGCAGAACGCGATAACACGGGTGCCGTTCTTCATCGGACCAGCCGGGCGGGTGATGTTGACGCCGGCGGCGGCCAGTTCTTCGCAGGCTTTGTAGACATCCGGGGTCTCGACGCAGATATGGCCCCAGCCATTGCCCTTGTCATAAGGTTCCGACTGATCCCAGTTTGCGGTCAGTTCCAGCGTCGGAGATTCTGCCTCGGGGCCGTAGCCGATGAAGGTATTGGTAAATTTGCCTTCGGGATAATCAGTGCGGCGCAGCACTTGCATACCCAGAATGCCGCAATAGAATTCCAGCGACTTTTCCATGTCCATCACGCGCATCATCGTATGCGCCAGACGGAAACCGCTGCTGATGTTATCACTCATGATCGTCGTATTCCTTATGCCTTGCCGTTGGCACGTGTGACATCGCGCGCAACCATTTCCTGAAAGGCGCGCACGCTGTCTTCCCATGCCGGGGACAACACGCCGCCTTGCTGTGAAATGCCCGATGCGCGGCCAAGTTGCAGGCGCTCAGTCATTTCGTGATCTTCCTTGTGAACGTCCCACCACAGCTGCATCAGACCTTCGATCTCGTAATCTGACAGAATCTTGCCGTCGGTGGTGTAAAGCGCCCGTTTTTGCATCATCGTGCCCGGGCCGGTGGGGATGTTCAGATAGACCCCGATCTGGTCGGGGAAATAACGCCCCAGAATAAAGTTCGGATACAGTGTCAGATAGCGCGAGCTGACGGCAAGACTGCCCGAGGTCCCGACCTCTTCGTCCAGATCGACCGCGCTGCCCAGACAGTTGCCGTCGACGATCGTATAATGATCCTCAAGCGGCTGATCGGTGGTCGAGGAGTGCACGAACTGCACATGATAGGGCTCGATGAAGTTCTCCATTATGAACTTCCAGTTGCAGGCGATTTCGCCGAAATCGAGCGTTCCGATGCAATTCACAGTGTCCCATTCAATCCCGTCCAGCCGACCCTTCATCGTGGCTGCGTAGTCTTCGAATGGTTCGGCATTGCCATCCAGATTGACAAAAATCCAATCATTCCAGACATGGCTGCGCACCGGAACCAGGCTGTTGGCTTTCTTGTCGAACCCGTCGGTGTCATGCTGGTTTGCGCCGCCAAAATGCGGTGCAGCCCGCAATGCGCCGTCCAGATCGTAGGCCCAGGCGTGGTACGGGCAGCGGATCAGTTTACCGACATTTTTGGGCGCATCCACCAATGTCGGGCAACGGTGGCGGCAAATGTTGTGAAAGGCTTTGATCTGACCAGCCGAGTTGCGCACCAGCAGCAGCGGATGACCAGCAACCGTGACAGGCACAGCATCGCCAGTCACCTTTAATTCATGGGCAAATCCCACACACACCCAGTTTCGGGTGAAAACCGAGGCACACTCGGTCTCCCAGAACTCGTTGTTTGTATAGGCTGCGGCAGGCAATCCCCTGCGTGGCGTTGTGTCTTCGAAAAAAGATTCGAGCAACGAGGTCATGGCACTCATCTGTCTCATCCCAAGTTTGAGTTCGATTTTAGCAGTGTGATCCACGACCGGTCACACCCTCCCAGAGACACTCAACTGCGAAATGTGCACGCTGTCTAGGATAATTTGCGAATACCTCAAAATTTGTGACGATATCGCAAATTATCTCGAAATTCTGCTACCTGATCTGAGCATTCCGCAAAGTGGAAACCCACAATTTCACCGATCAGGCCAGCGCCGCAAGAATCATGGGCGTCTTGCGGTTTTGCTGATGACCGTCCGTTGCGCGTGGGTCAGCAACCGTTCTGCCTTGGCAGAGAGCGTTGTCAGGATTTCATCGGCTGTTTGCACGCTCTGGATCAACCCTGCGGCTTCGCCCAGTTCTGTCGCCCGATCCTGTTCCAGCACTCGATGCCCGGTATCCGTGCGCAATGTGCTGTCGCCCGTGGCCGCCAGAATCGCCTCGGATTGCGCTGGCGTAACCAACGCTTCTTTTGCTGCCCTAAACCGGGTCCCCATGACGACCCCGTCGGCGCCCATGACAATCGCTGCGGCCAAACCACGCGCATCCGCAATACCACCCGCTGCCAGCAGCAACATATCGTGATCCGCGTGGTGGAGGTAATCGGCAACTTCCGGTACCAGCGACAACGTCGATCGCGGGCCCGAAGGCCCGCCCGCCGCCGCCCCTTGCGCCACCACCACCTGCGCGCCAGCCTCCACCGCCAGTCGGGCGTCTGACAAATCCTGCACCTGACAGATCAAGCGAACTTTCGCCGCATGGATCATCGACGCAAACGGGCGTGGATCACCGTGAGCCAGATAGATCGCCCTGAGCCTGTGGGTCAGCGCCTGCTTCAGAACATCTTCGGTCAATTGTGAGGTCACAAAGCCAATTCCAATCGCCTCGCGACCGGATTCGGTGAATTGCGTTTCCGTCCAGTCGGACGTCCCTGTCCCGATAAGCCCCAGACCGCCGGCCTCGCTGACCGCCGCCGCCAATTGGCCTCCCGCCACACCTGCCATAGGTGCCAGCACCACCGGGCAGGTCAGGCCTAAGGCGCGCGTCAACCTAGTGTCAATCATAATTCTCCTCCCCTTTTCGGCACGAAGCCCCCCCAGTTTTCATGCCAGGAAGGCTTCGCCGTCAGTTGTTTCAAGGTGGGCACTAGGCCCCTGACCCATCAGATGTCGAAGGTATTGTCTTTTTCCCAACGCGAGAAATGCGACACAAACGAGTCCCATTCCTGATGCTTCATCTTCAGGAATGCTGCCGAGAATTCCTCGCCCATCATCTCCTTCAGACCTTTGTCCTTGTCGTAGGCGCGCAGGGCGTCCAGCATGTTCAGCGGCAGTTTGGGCGCGCCGCGAACCTTGTAGCCTTCGGCATACATGTCGATGTCCCAACGCTTGCCCGGATCAGCCTTGGACCGGATACCTGACAAACCGGCCGCGATGATCACAGCCTGCAGCAGATAGGGGTTGGTGGCCCCGTCCGGCAAGCGCAGTTCGAACCGGCCCGGACCGGGCACACGGACCATATGCGTGCGGTTGTTGCCGGTCCATGTCACTGTGTTGGGCGCCCAGGTCGCACCCGACATGGTACGCGGTGCGTTGATACGCTTGTAGCTGTTGACCGTGGGATTGGTGATCGCCGCCAGCGCGCTGGCGTGTTTCATGATGCCGCCCAGGAAATGCTTGCCCTGTTCAGCCAAACCAAGCTCACCAGTCTGGCCGTCACCGTCACCTGCGAAAACATTGATCTTAGCATCGGCGCCAGGCGCGTCCCAGACCGAGATATGGGCGTGGCAGCCATTACCTGTCAGACCCTCGACCGGTTTTGGCATGAACGTGGCGCGCAGGCCGTGCTTTTTCGCCACCGATTTGGTCATGAACTTGAAGAACGAATGCTTGTCGGCAGTGCGCAAGGCATCGTCAAATTCCCAGTTCATCTCGAACTGGCCATTGGCGTCTTCGTGGTCGTTCTGATACGGACCCCAGCCCAGTTCCAGCATGTAGTCGCAGATCTCGCGCACCACGTCGTAGCGGCGCATCACTGCCTGCTGGTCGTAACAGGGCTTTTCAGCGGTATCGAAGGGATCGCTGATCTGCTCACCATCCGGGGTCAGCAGAAAGAACTCGGCCTCGATGCCGGTTTTCACGTGCATTCCTTCGTCCGCCGCTTCGGCAATCAGACGGCGCAACACGTTGCGCGGAGCCTGCGCGACGTCTTCGCCCTCCATCACGCAATTGCCCGCAACCCATGCGACCTCGGGCTTCCAGGGCAGCTGGATCACCGAGGACGGGTCCGGCACGGCCAGCATATCCGGATGCGCAGGCGTCATGTCGAGCCAGGTGGCAAAACCGGCAAAGCCCGCACCATCTTCCTGCATGTCGGCAATCGCCTGTGCGGGCACCAGTTTGGCCCGCTGCCCACCGAACAGGTCGGTGAACGAGATCATGAAGTATTTGACGCCTTTTTCCTTGGCGAAAGCGGCCAGATCTGTCGTCATGGTCGGCTTTCCTTTCCCTGTTAAAATCGTTTCATAGAAGAAAGGCGCAGCCCGCAGGGGTCGCGCCTTGTATACGTTTCAGATCAGAAACCGGCCTTGCCCGGGTACCAGTCGGTGCCCGCCAACGGCACTTTGGCCATCGCCGCCGCCTCCATCGTCAGGGCGCACAGGTCCTCGGGTTCCAGATTGTGCAGGTCATTGTGACCGCAAGCCCGCGCGATGGTCTGCGCCTCTAGCGTCATCACTTTCAGATAGTTGCGCAGACGCCGTCCAGCCTCGACCGGGTCAAGACGCTTGGCCAGTTCCGGGTCCTGTGTGGTGATGCCTGCGGGATCCTGACCCTCGTGCCAGTCGTCATACGCACCAGTCGTGGTGCCCAGCTTCTGATACTCGGATTCCCATTTCGGGTCATTGTCACCCAACGCGATCAGGGCCGCCGTACCTATGGCCACCGCATCTGCACCCAGCGCCATCGCCTTGGCCACGTCGGCTCCGGTGCGGATACCGCCCGAGATTACCAGTTGCACCTCGCGGTGCACGCCCAGGTCCTGCAGCGCCTGCACGGCAGGGCGGATGCACGACAGGGTCGGCAGGCCCACATGTTCGATGAAAACATCCTGCGTAGCGGCGGTGCCGCCCTGCATGCCGTCCATCACCACCACATCGGCCCCGGCCTTCACCGCCAGCGCGGTGTCGTAATACGGCCGCGTCGCACCAACCTTCACATAGATCGGCACCTGCCAGTTGGTAATTTCGCGCAGCTCGAGGATTTTGATTTCCAGATCATCCGGACCAGTCCAGTCCGGGTGACGACAGGCTGAACGCTGATCTATGCCCTTGGGCAACGTGCGCATTTCGGCCACACGGTCACTGATCTTTTGACCCAGCAGCATGCCACCGCCGCCGGGTTTGGCGCCCTGCCCGACCACGATCTCAATCGCGTCGGCCTTGCGCAGGTCGACCGGGTTCATGCCATAGCGCGAGGGCAGATATTGATAAACCAGCTTCGACGAATGTCCGCGCTCCTCGGGCGTCATGCCGCCGTCGCCGGTGGTCGTCGAGGTGCCCGCCGCAGACGCGCCACGTCCCAGCGCCTCTTTCGCCGGACCCGACAGCGCGCCAAAGCTCATGCCTGCGATGGTGATCGGAATATCCAGCTGGATTGGGTTCTTTGCAAAGCGCGTGCCCAGTGTCACCGAGGTGTCGCAACGTTCGCGATATCCTTCCAGCGGGTAGCGGCTGACCGAGGCCCCCAAAAACAGCAGATCATCGAAATGCGGCACCCGGCGCTTGGCGCCACCGCCACGAATGTCATAGATGCCGGTGGCTGCGGCGCGGCGGATCTCGGCGTTGATTTCGTTGGTGAATGTCGCCGACTGAATCGGCAGGGTGCGCGGGATGGTGGTGTCCATGTCTTTCATACCCTCTTTCCTCAGTAAGCTGCTGCGTTGTCGACGTCGAAATTGTAAAGCTGACGAGCCGAGCCATAGCGTTTGAACTCTTCGGGCTTGGCATCCGCGCCCGCGCGCTCCAACAGATCTTTCAGGGTCTCGATATGCTCTGGCCGCATCTCTTTCTCAATGCAATCCGCGCCCAGGCTTTTGACCGAGCCGCGCACAAACAGACAGGCCTCGTAGCAGCTGTCGCCCAACGCATCACCGGCATCACCGCAAACAACAAGATTGCCCGCCTGCGCCATGAATGCTGACATGTGGCCGATATTGCCATGAACGACGATGTCGATGCCCTTCATCGAAATCCCGCAGCGCGAGGATGCGTTGCCCTTGATCACCAAGAGCCCGCCCTTACCGGTGGCTCCGGCATATTGGCTCGCGTCGCCTTCGACGATCACCTGACCCGACATCATGTTCTCGGCTACGCCCGGACCAACCGAGCCTTCGACCTTGATCGTCGCCTGGCTGTTCATTCCGGCGCAGTAATACCCGGTCGAGCCTTTTACGTTCACCTCAATCGGCGCGTCCAGACCAACGGCGATCGCATGGCTTCCCTTGGGGTTCACGACCTCCCAGCTGGTCTGGTTGGTGGCGTCACGTTGCGCTTGCAGGGCCGAGTTCAGACCGCGCAGGCCGTTCTCGGTAATGTCGTAAGTCTGCATCTCAGTGGCTCCAGAAATAAACGGTTGCAGGCTCGGGCTCCCAGACGCGAGCATCTTCGATCCCCGGCACGTTCACCAGCGCGCGGTATTCGCTGCCAAAGGCCACATATTGGTCGGTTTCCGCCATCACCGCCGGTTTGCAGGCGATTGGGTCGCGGACCACGCCGAACCCGTCCTTGGTGCCGACCACAAAGGTAAAGAACCCGTCCAGATCCTCAAGGCTGCTTTCCAGCGCCTCACCCAGCGATGCGCCATTCTGCATCTTCCAGGTCAGATAGGCCGCACCCACTTCGGTGTCGTTCATCGAGTCGACCCGGACGCCCTCGCGCTTGAGCTTGCGACGCAGCGAGTTGTGGTTGGACAGCGATCCGTTATGCACCAGGCACTGATCCGCGCCGGTATTGAACGGGTGCGCACCCTCGGTCGTGACCGCCGATTCTGTCGCCATGCGGGTGTGGCCGATGCCATGCGTCCCTGTCATTGCCGACAGGTCGAAACGGGCCGCCACATCCTTGGGCAGGCCGACTTCTTTGTAGATTTCAATCGCGTCGCCATCGCTCATCACCCGCATACCGGGGCGCAGTTCGCGAATCGCCTGACGGGCCTGATCCACCTTTGTGGCCTCAAGGCTCAGCACCGCATGGGTGTCGTTCTGGCGCAGCGTTACTTTGCTGTCGATAGCCAGACCCAGATCTTCGGCCAGCGTGGCGTAGTCCGTATCCGGCGTATCCGACTGCACTGTCAGCTTGGCCTGACCATCCGCATCGCCATAAATCGCGATGCCGGCGCTGTCAGGCCCGCGATCCGTCATCGTGATCAGCATATCCGTCAGCATAGAGCCAAGCTGTGACTCCAGCGACTTGTCCTTTAGAAAAAGACCGACGATTCCACACATGAGTGAGCATCTCCTGTTTAGATTTGACGCTGACGCTAGCATCGGGGTTTTGCGAAAGCAATACAGGGAAAGATATTTTCATTACAGGAATACTACAGCAATCAGAAAATGGCGATCCAGGCGCCAATAGTGTTCATTCCCAAATGTCTTTACAGGTTAACAGGCGTCCTTGAGAACAGTCCGAGCCGTTTGGATTCACCTACCTAAAATTACTGATGTGAAAATTTATTTCCCACAAGAGAAACTCCTGCTAAACATTCCCATGCCCGAATTTCGCTGATTGAAAAGCGGCGGTAACTGCCCAGGTGGTCTGACTGCGACGATTTGAATCGGGCCATGCGGGTTATTTTTGTTTCTTGGTTAGCGTTTCTGTGACTCGATAGGCGTATGGATACTGCTCACCTGACCCGCAGCCGGCTTGCGACCTTCTCAAAGTCAAATCTGATTGATCTGGTCATTGTTCTGGCGGAGCAGAACGCGGCCTTGCGCACCAAGATCGAGAGGCTTGAAGAGCAGATCGCGGATATCACCGAACAAAACGCCCAACTTTTCAAGCAAAACGTAGAGCTGGAGAAGGCCAACAAAACCCTCGCACAGCGCGTAGAGGACCTGGAGCGCCGCCTTGGGCTTAACAGCTCGTAACTACCCAGCTACCCCTCTGACTGAATTCAATATGACATTCTTTGCGGACGAGGTGGTCGAGCGCTGCATCGGCAAGAATCAACCAAAATCATCGTGGGATCGTCCTGAAATGTCGGAAAGGCGCATTGCCGAATTTCAGAAGTTTGGGGTAACAGATTGCATAGAAACCTGAGATGACAATTTGGGGGTCAGCGATCAATGAGCTATTATGCCAGTGATGTGGACGGCGGTTACTTTACTTTCGATGAGCGGCTGTCAGCCCTTTCCGAACTGATCTCGATGATCGACCGACCGGGCGACTATTGTGTGTATGGGCGGTTTCCTACCCCAATGCCTCGCATCTGGAACCACACGACAGGCGTCCTCGCATTCCCTCTCCAACCGGCACAATTACAGGACTTGATCACACTTGGTGAACGCGCACCATATGGACGCGGCGCAGAAACAATTTTGGACAGGTCCGTTCGTGACTGTTGGCAGGTTTCGCCAGATCAAATCAGCGTAGGAGGAGAAACCTGAGGCGAAACATTCAATCGCATCCTCAACCGTGCGGCCGAAGGCCTCGGCTACCCGCCGGAAGCTGTCGACGCGGAACTTTACAAAATCCTCGTTTACGAGGAAGGCGGTTTTTTTGCGCCGCACCGTGATACCGAGAAGGTTACCGGCATGGTGGCGACCTTGGTCGTTTCACTACCGGTTGCAGGGAAAGGGGGCGAACTGATCATCCGCCATCGCGGTCGAGAGACGATTGTCGAAATGTGTAGCAACGATCCTTCCGAACTGGTTTTTGCGGCCTTTTATGCTGATTGCGAACATGAAATTAGGCCTGTGACAGAAGGTCATCGCGCCTGTCTGGTTTACAATTTGGTTCTCACTCCGGGTCAAAATGTGGCCACCTCGGCACCGAACTATGCAGATTTTATGGGTCAGATTGCGAAGGAGATCAAAAACTGCTTCGCAACGTCGGACGCGCCTGAAAAACTTGTCTGGCTTCTCGAGCATGATTACAGCATCGCAGGCCTGTCGTTTGAAACCCTAAAAAACACGGATGCAACGGTTGGGCGTGCTTTGATTGCAGCTGCGGCACAGGCTGACTGTTCCCTCCACGCGGCCATCGTGCATGTTGATGAATATGCCGCCGCTGCCTACCTTGGGCGGGACTATGTCTGGGAAATCGAAGACATCGGCGCGGACGAATACGAACTCTATGATATCATTGAGCGGAGATGTGAGCTTGATGATTGGGTGCATCCCGATTTGGGCGCGAGCGCTTATGGCCAACTGGCGTTGGCGCAAAACGAATTGATGCCACCAGAACGGATCACAAATTGGGAACCTGACGTGAATCGCTTGACGGAGGCGAGCGGCAATGAGGGGGCCACAGTTGAGCGACACTATCGAAGCGCGGCCTTTGTTCTTTGGCCTGCTAAAGAAGGCCCTCGTGTTCTTGCCCAAGCCGGTGCCAAGGCGCTTTCCGTCCTTTTTGTACAGTCTGAGCAACGCGCTGCGACCTCTGACGGGAATGATTTGTCGCTTGACACCATTGCTGCTGAAATTGCTGAAGCTTGGCCAGCGCCCCAAGTCTTGCATTACTCGGACCGGGATGAGTGGCAAGAGAGCGGCGCAGTAATGCTGTCACGGCTTTGTCGTATCGGAAGTCGGAAAGCAACGGAATTATTTCTCGATCGGGTTGTGATACCGTATTACGGACCGGGTCTCAAAGCCGCACTGATTGAAGCAACATCGGAATTGGCTGAAAAAGACATGCTGAAGCGGCTTCTTGGCCTTGTTAGCGCACAATGCACAGAGCAGCCAGAAGCTGTCATAAATCTGGTCATGGGCCTGAGTGAGGCAAGTGATCAGGGGCAGAAAGTCATGACGCGGAATGCACTGAAAGATCTTATCAAGCACCTTTGTTCGGAGATACGGTCGCGCTCAACGTACACCGGCCAAAAAACGCAGAGCCATTTTGGTACGGGTCGCGTCGACAGTCTGCCACGCCTTTGCCTGAACGCACGCTCCGGGAAATTTTTCAGTTGGCCTGGAGTTTTGATTTGGAAAGCAGCCTTGCTGGGGTGGTTGGCAATCTTGTCAACGCGCCCGACATCGTGCCGCCTGATCGCACCTTGCCACCCGTTCTGGCAAAATTGGGCACGTCGTTTCACGCGCAGGCATCAGAAAGTGAGGCATTCGCGCGGTTTTGGCGGCACTCGGCCAACGTCCTGCTGGCTCGCAGTCGTACCACACCTCCTGAACCGACCGATTGGGTCGTTAGCTCAAATGACTTGGGGTGCGGGTGCGAATACTGTGCCGAACTTGTTCGATTTTGTGCAGATCCGGTTACAACCACACATCGAATTCCAGTGAGAAGGGAGTTGCGGTCGCATCTGCGGTCCGTGATCGAAAGAGCGGGTGCGGATTTGAGTTGTGAAACTGAACGCAAGGGTAGTCCTTATACGCTCATCTGCACCAAGACCCGCGATAGCTACACCAGACGAAGACAGCAATATGCGAACGACATCTCTGCAATCAAGCGCTTACTTGAAGTGGCAGACGCTGTGCCAGAGGCCACTAGCATTGCAGCCAGCCTCCGCGCGGCGGTCAACTGTAGTCAGAGTAACTCTCCAACTACAACGACCTGACAAGCCCGGAATTGGTCAGCATGGTTTGAGGTTCAGGATGAGTTGATCGGGGAGAGTTCTCAAGGTTTCGAGTATGCTCCACCCCTGCTTGCGCGCCGTCTCAATGACGGTTCGAAGCGTGCAGAAGTTTTCTGCGCCGACGTGAGTTCGGAAGCATCCCGACACTTTTTGACGGACCTTGGTCATGCGAAGGTCCCTTTCGGCTTCATTGTTTGTAAACGGCACACTCAGGTCGTTGAGGAAGAGCAGAACCTCTTCTTTGCGGGTTTGCATCCGCAGCGCGAGATTATGTCCGATCCTGCGCTTTGGTTTGCCTCGCCGCGTTTTGCCGACCTTGTCCGGGACCAGCGGGGGAAGTGCCTCGTGCATCCGGATGGCCGTCTGGCAACATGCGTCATATCGGCGTTCGATGGCAGCAATCCGGGCGGGCACCACCGCGCGGGAATTCCGGTCTCGCGCCCTGTCTGCGGCTGTTTTGGCGTCCAGCAGAATGGAGCGCATCTCCGTGGCCCATGGCTCTTTCTCAATGTCGATCAAAGCCTGCAATTCCCGAAGGTGATGGGCGTTGCATAAGGCGTGACGCACTCCGGGGATCTTTCTGTAGGACGCCCAGTTGTCGTGAACGACACTTCCGGTCACCTCCTGCGTCACATCGCCTCTGCTACGGCCAATCCGGAAATGGCTCAAGTCTGGTGAGCACAGGATGTGGAGCCACCGGGTCTTGCCGTTGATGCGCAGGCCGGTCTCATCCATGTGCTTCACCGCAACGTCTGGGCCGCACAACAACGCTTGAATCCTGTTGACAACGGGCCGCATTACAGCCGCGGTTCTGGCGACGAGCGACGCCAGCGTTGCTGCGGAAATGTCGACCCCGTGAAGGTCGGAAAATATCTGCGCCAGGCGGTTGTCAGGGATGCAGTGCCGGGTTTGAAGATAGCTCGCCATGGCGGCAAGGTTGTCGCCATACTGCACCGGGGCGTTCACCCCTGCGGGAAACGTGGCCTGCACCCGGGTGCCACAGGCCGGGCAGACGCAGACACGCGCCCTGTGCTCAGTGACAATAAGCGGCGGTGGGGGTGGCAGGTCAAAGACCTGTCGCCTCACATACCGGTCGCAAACAACGCCAGACAGCCTGTGCTTACAGTCCGGACAGATGTGTGGGTAGTGATCGATGATCTGCTCCGGCGTCGAGGTCTGGCGCAGCGTCTTGCCGGGATGGCCGGGCTGACCTCCGGACTTGCGCCCGCAGGACCCGCGCAAACTTCTGGTTCGCTTCTTGCGCGCAGGCTTCGACAGCCCATCGCTTGAGGGAGGCTTGCCGCTGTTTGAGATGTTAAGCCCAAGGCGGCGCTCCAGGTCCTCTACGCGCTGTGCGAGGGTTTTGTTGGCCTTCTCCAGCTCTACGTTTTGCTTGAAAAGTTGGGCGTTTTGTTCGGTGATATCCGCGATCTGCTCTTCAAGCCTCTCGATCTTGGTGCGCAAGGCCGCGTTCTGCTCCGCCAGAACAATGACCAGATCAATCAGATTTGACTTTGAGAAGGTCGCAAGCCGGCTGCGGGTCAGGTGAGCAGTATCCATACGCCTATCGAGTCACAGAAACGCTAACCAAGAAACAAAAATAACCCGCATGGCCCGATTCAAATCGTCGCAGTCAGACCACCTGGGCAGTTACAGAAAGACAATAGAAAGGGCAATAATAGCCTCAACCGGAGGGCCCGGCACGGTAATGTGCCCCAAAGCTGCCAAGGCCAGTGTGATCGAATGCGCCACAGTGAACGCGGTGATTGCAAACACCAGTCTTCGCAAGTCTTTGATCAGGATCAGCAGCGCGAAAACAAACAGAAGATGGTCCCACCCCGCAAGAATGTGTTCGAAACCCAACCCGAAATAACTGAAAACCATAGAGAAACCCGACACCTGCTCGGGTACGTGAAACGCGGTCACCTTAGAGGTCAATCGATGCGTTTCCGTCGATCCTTCTACACGTTGCAGCCGCACGAGAACGTCAGTTTGCTGACGGTCAAGACCAGGGATCGAGATCGGACTACCGCTCAGCCCGGTTGGACAGGTGACACGCCACGCCGCAATCCAGGCCGCCCCATCAAAAACCTGTTGGGGCATCTGGGATTGTGCGCAGGTCTCGGGCAAAGCAACGGTGATAGTCATCGGCGCGCCCTGAACATCCGGAACGCGCCAAAAGACCCGCCAGACTGTTTCGCTTTGCTGCTTGAGGTCAAGAAATCCCGGCTCTAGTGCGTGGCCATGGGCCGTTTGCACAGGTAAGAGCAGAAAAAGAAGAGCCATTAGAAATTTAGGGACGGTCATTGCTGCAACCTCGCGGCCAGCTCGTCGCGAGAGGGTCGCCTGATTTGATACCGATCCATCAGATCGTCGACCTGAGATTGTGCCAAAGACGCGCTCAGGGTGCGTCGCCAGTCCGACAATACTTCGTCGCGGATCTCTTCGTATGGAGGCAATTCAGGCGGTTTGCGCGAGGAAACAAAGACCAGATGAGGACCATAGCCCGAACGAACCGGGCCTGACCAAATCCCATCTGGTGAAGCTTCCAACTGGTCAAAAAAACCGCGACCAAAGACACTTTCGACTCTGTGTCGTGAAGTAAGCGAAATCTCAGCCGGCAACAGGCTGATTGTACCGAATGTTGCGGGATCAGCTCCTTTGTTCAATGCATCCAGCGCTGCCTTGATTTGCGCAAGGTCTGCATCTTCTCCAAAACTGATTTGCTGAAAAGCGAGCTGGCCGGGCTGCAAAAAAGCCTCGCTATTCGCCATCATATAGTCCTGCAGCGTGGTGTCATCCGGTTCGGCGGACTGCGCCAGCGATGTCATGAGAAAGTTCATCTTTTGGGTCAGACGATTTCGAATGACACTGTCGCCGCGATCAAGGCCAAGTGAGCGTGCCTCGCGCACCAACATCTCTTCGCGCACCTGCGCGTCCAATAATCTGTCAAGTTCCGCCAATTTAGGTGGTCTGTTCCAGGTCGCGGTGAATTGTTCAACTAAACGGTCAATATCCTGATCATCAACAATGATCTCGGGACCGGCGCTGGTCTCACCTGTGGTGTCCAACATCGAAAACCAGACAAAAATCGCTATCCCGAGAACAAAAAAATGAAACAATGGCTCTTTCAGAAAACGCATATGAATTCCTTGATCAATACTCTCCCCTCTAGCGATAATCCGGTTTCGTCAAAGCTGACAAGCGGGAATGAGCCCGAGTGTTCGCACCAATGAGCAACACGAGCTGCGAAATGGAGGTTCGATCGTTCTAATGTGTCGCGTCGCTTGAGGCGTCCGGTGCCGTGCGAACGATCTTTTAGCTTGCTTTGCCGGTGGCCCCGTTCGATAGGGCAGTATGTTTAAAAGTCGAGCCATTGCCTTTATTCTGCTTACGCTGATGATCGACGCCATAGGTATTGGCATTGTGTTCCCCATTATGCCCGACCTGATGGACCGTGTGGGTGCAGGTGACACCGGACAAGGCGCGTTTTGGGGTGGGTTGCTGATGGCCGCCTATGCAGGGGCGTTGTTCTTGTGTGGCCCGATTGTCGGTAGCATATCGGACGCGGTTGGTCGCCGGCCCATATTGATCGCGGCGCTCGTCATGCTGGCGCTGGATTATGTGATTATGGCTTTGGCGGCCAGTTTCTGGCTGCTTTTGCTTGGCCGGACGCTGGCGGGTCTGGCGGGGGCGACCTACATTACCGCAACAGCTTATATTGCCGACATATCCTCACCGCAGGAAAAAGCGGCGAATTTTGGCCTTATCGGCGCGGCATTTGGGGTCGGCTTTGTTCTTGGCCCAGCTATCGGTGGCATTGCTGCGGAAATCAGCATTGCGGCGCCGTTCTGGATCGCGGCGTTTCTGTCGGCTGCAAACGCATTGTTCGGTTTTTTTGTACTGCCCGAGAGCCTTTCGCCCGACAAACGCCGCCCGTTTGGCAAGCGCGACCTCAACCCGTTCAAATCCATCTTCGATGCTTTCCGCTTGCCGGGTCTTGCTGTTCCACTCATCTGTATCTTCATCTTTGAATTTGCCAACATGGTTTACCCAACGCTTTGGGCCTTTTGGACGCGCGAGGTTTTCGATTGGCCAACACTCTACATCGGGTTGTCTTTGGCGGCCTACGGTATGTTGCTGGCCTTGGTTCAAGGTGGGCTGATGCCGATCTTTATCAGGTGGTTGGGGGACTTCCGCACATTGATGCTGGGGATGATTTCTGCCTTGATCGGCATGATCGGTTTTGGGTTTACCGCGTCGGTGGCAGCACTGATCGTCTTCCTCATGCTCGCTGCATTATCTGACCTCGTACCTGCACTAATGACAGCCATGGCGTCGAATCAGGCTGATGAAGACCGGCAGGGCGTCGTGCAGGGGGTCATCGCGTCGCTGTCGTCCGTGGCCGCCGTATTATCACCCATTGTGATGACCGGAATTTTCCAATCTGCAGTTGACATTGAGGGCAGGTATTTGCCGGGTGCGCCGTTCTTTTTCGCGGCGGTTTTGGTTGTCGCGATGATGCCTTTGGTTGTTCGCTTGCGGGGGCACGCCTCGGTCTGAACCTAGTTCTGATGGCCACTCGTCGTGGTTTCGTGTTCGAGGATGGCCACATCGCAACCGTTAATGACTCGCCCGTGCCATTCAACGGGCTTGGCGCCATAGTTGATTAGGAACACACGATCCGAAGTTTCCCGCCGCCGTAACCCGTCGGGCATTTGGTGTAAGGTCAGGCCGGTTTTCCGGGCCGCCAGATTGATGATGCGGTCCCACAATACATCATCGGGGTCTCCGGCCAGATACCACAGCCCATCGCCGTCTTTGAGTGCGGATGTTCCATCATCAAAGGACAGCAAATCCAATGCCGAGCCAGACAGGTGCTCCATCCAATGCCGTGCGGCGCCGCCACCCTGAACAGGACGGGTAACGTTGGGTGGCAGCGTTTCGACCAGGTCGACATCGCAATCAAAGCCCTTCACGCCGGGCCGACCTCGATCAGGGATCAGGAATTCCTGATTGATGGCCCCGGTTCGGGGCCCCAGTATTCCAAGATCGCATCCTTCAGCAATCCTCTGCATCAGATTGTCATCGAGCGTTGCCAACCCAGGCGCGAGGATCAGTTTGTAGCCGTCCGACGGATTAGCATTTGACGAAACAAAATCCACCGATAAACCCGCCCTGCGCATTGCGCGATAGGCTGAAAAAACCAGTCGGAAGTAATCGAACCCGCGCCCTTGCGGTTGCGTCTCCCAAGCCCAGCTTGAAGTGTAATCAAACAGGATTGCCACCTGTGCTTGTGTCTGAGCGACATCTCCCAAATCAGCTAGATCTCCGGCTGTTTGATGCGCCTCGGCCAGGGCCGGCGCGGCCCGGTTGTGGTGGGTCAGCAGCCCCGCATGCATCTGCTCCTGCCCAAACGGTGCCTGCCTCCAACGGAAATAACTGACCACTTCGGCCCCATGGGCCACCGCCTCAAGCGACCAGAGCCGGACCATACCGGGCAGGGGGCAGGATTGTAAGGGGCCCAGTTTACGGGCCCGGGCTGCTGCTCCATCACCCACCAGCGCCCGCGTCCCACGGCGCGGTAAAGGTCATGGTGAAAGGCCTGCATGTCCGGGTCGCCCTGCTGCAGATAGGTGGATTTATGCGCCTCATCCGCCTCTAACCGGTCCGACAGAAAGCCCAGCGGATAGCTGTCCCATGTGGCGATATCCAAATCCTCGCCAACCTTGAAATGGTCGAATTCCAGTACGCGGCCCATGTAATTGTGCAGCAACGGCGCATCGGTCAGTGCGCGCAGCGCGTCGGCCTGCGCCTTGTTAAAGGCCACGACCTGATCCGAGCTGAACCGGCGAAAGGCCAGCACGTGAGATGGGTTGGGATCGGTCACCGTCAGGTTGGGCAGATCGATCTGGTCGAAGCTGTCATAATCCATCGACCAGAACACATTGCCCCATGCCTCGTTCAGGGCTTCGACGGTGCCATATCGATCCGCCAGCCACAGGCGGAAGGCGTGCAGAGCGGGTTTGCTGTAGCTGATCGTAGTGTCGTGGCAGCCATATTCATTGTCGATCTGCCACGCCATCACATGCGGGTTCCGACCATACCGTTCCCCCATGATCTGCGCGATACGCACACATTCTTCGATGTAGCCTGCGTGGCTGAAACAGTAGTGGCGGCGCGATCCGAATTTGCGTGGATTTCCCTGCGCGTCAACGATCAGCATGTCGGGGTGTTTGTCCAGCATCCAGCGCGGCGGTGTCGCTGTGGGCGTGCCCATGACAACCTTGAGCCCGGCTGCACCAAGCGTTTCAACCGCGCGGTCCAGCCAGCCGAATTGCAGATCACCCGGCGAGGGTTCCATCCGGCTCCACCCAAATTCGCCAATGCGGACCCATTTCAGACCCGTCTCGACCATGCGCGCGGCATCGTCTGCCCACATCGCCTCGGGCCAATGTTCGGGGTAGTAGCAAACGCCAAGTTCCGGCTTCATAGGATAACTCTGTGTTCCGCCTGACCTTGGCCCGCGTCCGGGGCGGCAAAGGTCATTCCGTTGCAAGGTTGGGTTTCGATCACATCAGCATTCAGCCCTTCACGGGCGGTGGTGCAAAAGAGCGTTGTCAGATCAGCCCCGCCGAATTCTGGGCATGAGGTGTGTCTCGCATCAAAGGAAATAGCGCGCAGAAACTGCCCCTTAGCGGAATAGGCAGCGACCCGGGCGGCGCCCCATTGGGCGATCCAGATATTCCCATGTGAATCCACAACCGCGCCGTCTGGGTTCAGACCGTCGTTGTTGAGGTCGAGAAAAACGTGACTGTCAACCTCGGGCCAGCCGGTTTCAGCGTCCAGCGCCCACCTCATGACCTGTTTCGAGACGGTGTCGCAGAAATAGGCGCAGGATCGGTCCGGAGCAAAACAGATCGCGTTTGAAATGGTGACATCGGGCACCAGCCGCCGCAGTTCGCCACGCCAAAATCGATAGATCGAGCCAGCGCCGCGTTCGGCTTGTTTGCCCATGGTTCCAATCCAGAACCCGCCCCATGGATCCGCACGGCCGTCATTGGATCGGGTCACGGGATTGTCTGCCTCAAGCGCCGTGATCAGGTCTTTTCGGCCGTTTTTCAGTCCGAACCGCCACAGCCCGGTTTCTGACGCGATCAGCAACGTGTCCCGGTCGATCCAACCGGCGGACGAGACATGTTCGTCAAAGTGCCAGCTTTTGGCCGCATCATTTTCGCGGCTCATCAACTGTTTGTTGATGATGTCGAACCAGAAAAGCTGTTGCCGCTCAGGATGCCACAACGGTCCTTCGCCCAATGCGCAGGGCCGGTCGTCATAGACATCACTCATTCTGCAGCCTCGTCGTAAGCGGCAACGATCTGCCGGGCACGATCACGGATCTCATCTGCCGACATGCCGGGTTTATAAAGCGCTGAGCCAATGCCGAACCCGTCTGCGCTGGCGCTGAGCCATTTGTCGAAATTTTCGGGACCCGCGCCGCCAACAGCATAGACCTGAGTGCCTGCAGGCAGTACGGCCCGGATGGCGGCCAGACCCGCAGGGCCCGCCATAGTACCCGGAAACAGCTTTAGCCCGGTGGCCCCGGCTTGCAGCGCGGCAAAAGCCTCGGTCGGAGTGAAAATTCCCGGCCAGCTTTGCAGGCTCAAGGCGACAGCGCGACGGATGACATCGGTGTCGCAATTGGGCGATACGATCAGCTTGCCGCCAGTCTTTGCGACGGCATCAACCTGATCGCAAGTCAGGACGGTTCCCGCACCGATCAGTGCGCGGTCGCCGAACTCACGCGCCAGAATGCCGATGCTGTCCAACGGGTCGGGCGAATTCAGCGGCACCTCGATCCGGTCGATCCCGGCCTCGATCAGGGCATGACCTGCTGGAATGGCCTCGGCTGGGGTCAGGCCGCGCAGAATGGCGATGATCGGTCGGCTCATACGGTTTGTCTCGTCAGATTGCGGGCCAGCGTCAGGCCGGCAAGCGTGACCTGAGTGGCGTTTGCGGTTTCAACAAAGGCACCCTGCTGTTGCAGCGCTTTGGCATAGATATCGGCCAGCGCATCAGCGCCGATGATGGCCAGTTGCTGACCCAGCCAGTATGGGCGTGTCGCCGCAAGCTCAGCGCCAATCAAGTGCCCTGACAGCCGCGCCCGGGCAATGCCCGCGTCCTGTCCGTGCAACAGATCCGCCGCCCGAAGGCCAAACAGACGCGCCGCCAGCTGCTCTGGTTTCGACAAACTGTCCGCGATTGCCTCGGCAAAGGCGGTTTCATCCCAGCCTTCACCGATCGAGTGTTGTAGCACCGATTTCCCCCGCAGCAGATCGAACATCTCGCCTGTCATGAAGGTGCGGAAACTGACGACCTCACCTGCGCTGATCTGCACCCATTTGGTGTGGGTGCCGGGCAGGCAGACCACGCCGTCCCAATTGGGATGGGTTGCCAGAAAACCGGCGATCTGGGTTTCTTCGCCGCGCATTACGTCCGGTGGCGCGTTCTGTTTCAGGCCGGGCACCACAAAGGCCCGGATGCGCGGGTCGGTTCCGGGCACCCGGATCGGCGTATCAGGTACCGGCGCAGACGGGACGGCGGAATATGGCGCCTCGACCCAACCCTGCCGCGCACCGACCATGCCGCAGGCCACCACGTCTACAGGTGCCGACCCCAGCCATGCGTTCACAACGCTTAGCAATGCAGCCTCGAACTGCCCCTTGGCGACGCGCGCCATCCCGGCATCTGATTGCGCCTGATCCAAAACGACATTGCCCCGCATCGCCCAGGCGCGCAGGTGGGATGTTCCCCAATCGACGGCGATCCATTCCGTGTTCATCGCATCACCCCGAAACCACAACGCCGCCATCGACCGCCATGCACTGACCGGTCATGGCCCGGCTGGCTTGCGAGGCCAAAAACAGTGTTGGTGCAACCATGTCTTCGGGCGTCAGATGCTCTTTCAGACTTTGGCGGTCCATATGGGCGGCCAGATCCTCGGGTGTGGCCCATTTGTCCAGCTGTTTCTGTGTCAGAACCCAGCCCGGGGCCAGCGCATTGACGCGGATGTTCTGCGGTCCCAGCTCGCGAGCCAGCGACCGGGTCATACCGGTGATCCCGGCATTCGAGGTCGTATAGATCGGATATCCCGCGTTGCCCATCATATAGCTGATCGAGCTGAAATTGATGATCGCGCCGCCTTTGCCCTGCATCTGGCGCGCGGCTTCCTGACAGGCAAAGTAATAGGCCTTGAGGTTGACCTCGATCATCCAGTCCCAGAATTCGGGCGTGGTGTCCTCAAGCGCGTGGCGTTTGTCGTTGGCGGCGTTGTTGACCAGCACGTCGATCGGGCCGTGCGCCTCGGCGGCTTTGGCCATCGTTGCGTGCAACAGATCAGTATCCGTCATGTCGCCCTGCAGGAACAAGGGCGCGCGACCATGCTTGTCGCGCATCTCTTCGACAAAGGCGCTGGCATCAGAACGGCCGATGAAGGCGACATTGGCACCCTGCGCCAGAAACCCGTCGGTCAGGGCAGCGCCGACACCGGACCCGCCGCCGGTAATATAGACCGAAGCGCCCTTGAGGTCGTGGAAAGTGGCAGGTTGGTCCATCAATGGCTCTCTCTTGTTACAAGGCGGGTGTCTTTGCCAACCAGGAAATCAAGGTCTGCGCCCTGATCTGCCTGCAGCACGTGATCGATATATAGCCTGGCGTAACTGCGTGTATAATGCGGGTCGTCTGGTTGCCATGCGGCGCGGCGGGTGGTCAGTTCCTGTTCATCAACCAGCAGCTCCAGCTCACCCTTGCTGGCCGAGACACGAATGCGGTCGCCGGTCTTGACCAGCGCCAGCGGGCCACCGGCCTGTGCCTCGGGACTGACATGCAGGATGACGGTGCCAAAGGCGGTGCCGGACATGCGCGCGTCCGAAACGCGGATCATGTCGCGCACGCCCTCCTTCACCAGCTTGGCGGGGATCGGCATATTGCCGACCTCTGGCATGCCGGGATAACCCTTTGGGCCGCAACCTTTGAGCACAAGTATAGTCTCGGGCGTTACCGGCAGATCATCGCGGTCGATATTGGCTTTCAGGTCTTCGATACTTTCGAACACAAAGGCTTCGGCCTCGGTTTCCAGCAATTCATCCGTTGCCGCCGATGGCTTCACGATTGCCCCGTTAGGCGCGAGGTTGCCGCGCAGAACGCGCAGGCCAGCCGCAGGTTTGACCGGATCGTCAAAGGGCCGGATCACATCCGTGTTAAAGCATTCCGCGCCCTCGAAATGAGCTGAGATATCCTTGTTCAGCACGGTTTTTGCAGGGCGGAGAAAAGGTTTGAGTTCGGACAGAACCACCGGCACGCCGCCCGCATAGCAGAAATCCTCCATCAGGTATTGGCCCGATGGCATGCAGTTTACCAACAGGGGAATTTCAGATCCGATCTCGAAATCCTTGAGCGTCAGATCAACCCCGACCCGACCCGCAAGCGCCAGCAAATGCACCACCGCGTTGGTCGATCCACCCACGGCGGTGTTTGCCAGAATGGCGTTTTCAAAGGCTTGCTTGGTGAGAATGTCCGAGGGTTTCAGATCTTCATCCACCATCTCGACAATCCGCTTGCCGGTCAGATGCGCCAGCGCCATGCGGCGGGCGTCGACCGCGGGAAGCGCGGCGTTTGTGGGCAGGCTCATTCCCATCGCCTCGACCAGAGACGCCATGGTCGAGGCCGTGCCCATGGTCATGCAAACGCCCGCGCTGCGTGACATGCCGGATTCGGCGTTCATGAAATCCTGCAGGGTCATTTCGCCCGCGCGCACAGCCTCGGAGAATTTCCAGACATCTGTGCCCGAGCCGATATCCTGCCCGCGATACTTGCCGTTCAGCATCGGCCCGGAACTGACCACAATCGACGGCAGATCGACCGAGGCCGCACCCATCAATTGCCCCGGCGTGGTCTTGTCGCAACCGCCCAGCAGGACAACCCCGTCGATGCCATAGGCGCGGATTGATTCCTCGACATCCATGGCCAGCAGGTTGCGGAACAGCATGGCGGTGGGTTTCATCTGCGTCTCGCCCAGGCTCATCACCGGGAATTCAACGGGAAAACCGCCTGCTTCCCAAACACCGCGTTTGACACCTTCGGCCAGATCGCGCAGGCCAGAGTTGCAGGGTGTCAATTCGGACCATGTGTTGCAGATGCCAATCACGGGCCGCCCGTCAAAGGCATGATCGGGAAAGCCCTGATTTTTCATCCACGACCGATGGATGAACCCGTCCTTGTCGAGCTTTCCATACCAATGCTGGGAACGGCGTTTCTTTGTCATTTTTGTTGGCCTTCTCGTCTTGGGGTCAGGCGGCTTTGGCAGGTTTGCACCAGTCGGGCAGCCAATCGGCATGGGCGGTTAACAGGTCGGTGACGAGGTTCCGGATCTGGCGCAGGTCAAGTTCTGCAGCTGTGTGCGGATCCATCATCGCGGCGTGATAGATCTGTTCGGGATTTTGGTCCACCAGGGCGCGAACCGTCAGCTCCTGCACATTGATCTGGCTGCGCATCAACGCAATCAGTTGAGGCGGGATGTCGGTGACAACCGAAGGCTGCACACCGTTTGCATCCACCAGACAGGGGGTCTCGACCGCTGCACCCGGCGGCAACTGGGGAATCTGCCCGGTATTTGGCAAGTTGCCGTAGACCGTATAGGGCGTATCGGTGACAATTGCGTTCATCAGGTCGGCGGCAAATTCATGGCTGCGGCTCACCTTGATTTCGCGCCCGTCGGTCAGGGTCTTGGCCTGCTCTTTCCAGTTTGCGACCTGTTCCTCGCACCGGGTGGGGTATTCGTCCAGCGGGATGCCGAACTGGTCAAGCAGATCGGCGCGCCCATCTTTGATGAACCACGGCACATATTCGGCCAGATGTTCTGAACTTTCGGTGCAGAACCAGCCCAGATGATCCATTACTTCGTACCGGACCTTGTTGGGACAGCGTGCATGATAGATCGGCGGCTTGGGAAAACGACCGCGGTGATAGCCCCGCCGCAGCGCCGGGTAGAGGTCGCGGCCGTGATGTTCCAGCCGCAGGAAAAAGGCGACGTGGTTGACGCCTGCGACCTTATAAGTGATCTCATCCTTGGGCAGATCCAGATCATGCGCCAGCTCTTCGACCGTATTCTGGACCGAGTGGCAGAGCCCCACCTGTTTGAGGCGGGGGAAACGTTCCGCTAGCGCCCATGTGTTGATCGCCATCGGATTAACATATTGCAGCAGCGTCGCGCCGGGGCAGAGTTGCATCATATCCTGCGCCACGTCCCACAGCACGGGAACCGTACGCAACCCGCGCATGATGCCGCCCACACCCAGAGTGTCGGCGATGGTCTGGCGTAGCCCGTATTGCTTGGGAATTTCGAAATCGGTCACGGTGCAAGGGCGATAACCCCCAACCTGAAACGCGGCGACGACAAAATCAGCCCCGTCAAGTGCTGCACGACGGTCTGTATGGGTTGTTACGCGCGCTCCGGTTCCGACCGAGCGGATCATGGCCCGTGCTACCGCCTCGCTCTCGGCCAGCCGGGCAGGGTCGATATTCATCAGGGCAAAATGGCTGTCGGCCAAAGCAGGGGTCAGCAGGGCATCGCCTACGATATTCCGCATGAATATCGTTGAGCCAGCCCCGATAAAAGTGATCTTGGTCATTTGGCAAATCTTTGGTTTGACGTTATTTTACGGCACCTAGCGTCAGGCCCGCGATGAAGTGTTTCTGCATCAGGAAGAACATGGCCACCGGCGGCAGTGCCGCGACGATCGAGCCCGCGCTCATCAATTGATAAGCCGCCCTGAACTGCGCGTTAAAGCTGGTAATTCCTGCCGTCACAGGCTGGCTTTCGGCGCCTTGGGTCAGGACAACGGCCCAGAAATAGTCGTTCCAGATGAAGGTAAAGATTAGCACGCTGAGCGCTGCGATGGCAGGTTTCATCAGCGGCAGGACCACGTACCAGAAGATACGCCATTCACTGATCCCCTCGACCCGGGCCGCCTCGATTAGTTCGAACGGAAGCGCGCGGATAAAGTTGCGCATGAACAGCGTACAGAACCCGGTCTGGAAGGCGATGTGAAAAAGAACCAGGCCGGTCTTGGTGTTATAAAGCCCCAGCTCCAGCGTCAGGTCGCGTACCGGGACCATCAGGATCTGGAACGGCACGAAGTTGCCCGCCACGAACATGAAGAATATCCAGAGGTTCGACTTGAACCTGTAGATGCCCAAAGCGAACCCGGTCATCGAACTGAGCGCGACGCATCCGATCACGGTTGGAACCGTGATCAGGAACGAATTCAGCAGATAGCGCGGCATGTCCGAGTGAAAGAACACCTGCCCGTAGTTGAAAGCGCCCTGAAAGCTGGAGGGCAGGCCCCAATAGTTGGCGTTGGTAAAATCTGCCGCCGGTTTGACCGAGAACAGCGCAACCGCCAACAAGGGACCAAGCCAAAGCAGCAGCGCCAGAGGCAACATCGCCTGATAGGTGATCTGCGCTGCGCGGGGTTGTTTTTCGATGGGTTTGGGAAACATATTAGTGCCCCTTCTCTTCGCGGTACATCGACCACAGGAAATAGGCGATGAAGCACAACATGATCAGGAACAGGATCACCGCGATCGCGGCGCCGTATCCCATTCGGAATCCGTATTCGGACAGGGCCACTTCGAACATGTAATAGGCCAGCACCCGGGATGAGCCGAACGGCCCCCCCTGGGTCATGATCGAGATCAGGTCGAAGGACCGCAGCGCGCCAATGATGGTCACGACAAAGGCGATGAACGTGGCGGGGCGCAGTTGCGGCAGGATGATGTGCCACAACATCTTTGCGCCTTTGGCTCCGTCCAGACGTCCGGCCTCGATCTGTTCGGGGTCCACTGCGTTCAGGCCGGTAAGATACAGGATCATGCAATAGGCGGTTTGGGGCCAGAGCCCGGCCAGGATAATGCCGTAGGTCACAAAGCGTTCGTCACCCAGAACGTTAAGAGGGCCGAGGCCGAATATGCCGAGGAATTCATTCAGCAATCCGAAGGTCGGATCGTAGAACCAAGTGAAAACAAGGCCCACGACGACTTGCGAGATCACGAACGGGAAGAAAAACAGCGATTTATACAGGCGAATGCCCCTGACCGTCTGGTTCAAGAACAGCGCAATGAACAGACCGGCCGGAATTGCCAGAAGATACAGGATCAGCCAGATCAGGTTATTCTTGAGCGAGATATAGAACGCATCCCGGTCAGACCATTCCCAATAAAGATCCTCATAATTGCGAAAGCCCACATATTCGGCGGCACCCAGCCCGTCCCATTCGTAAAGCGACAGGTTGAAGGACTGAAACACGGGTATGATCACATAAACCATAAAGAACAGCAGGCCCGGTGCCAGAAACAGCCAGGGGGCGATACGCTGTTGGTTTCTGTGAAACCAGCTTTCTTGTTCAGGGTCATCAACAACGGACATGAGGGATCTCGGGGTTTGGACAAGGGAGTAAGGCAGGTGTTACCTGCCTTACACAGGTCTTGGTGCAGGCCGGGCAGTGCCCGGCCCGACCGGTTTAGTTGTCGAAGATGCGCTGGCGCGCACGTTCCAGCTTGGCAAGGATACGGTCGGCATTGTCAGGCTTGACCATGAATTCCTGGAACCCTTCCATCGACGCTTTCGCCATTTCAGCTGGTGCATCGCGGTCCCAGAACTGGGCAACGCCACCGGGGCTGTTTGATGACAGCATCTGGAAACCCTGCTGCAGGAACTTGTCATCATCGACCGCAGATTGTGCGTTCACCGGCAACTGGCCCAGGTTCGAGCCGTTGTTGATCTCGGTCTGCTCGTCTGCCGAAACAGCGAAACGCAAGAACTCGCGCGGCTTCTTTGTTCGATGCGTTGGCCGGAATGTGGAACGTATCGGTCGGCGCGTCCTCGGCCAGTTCAACGTCTGGGTTGATGGCGACGAATTGATAGAAATCCAGTTGATCATCCGTCAGGCCCGCCTCGCGCAGCGGCGCAACAGCGAAGTTGCCCATCAGGTAAGCGGCGGCTTCACCATTGACCATGAAGGGCAGCGCCTCCTGCCAGCTATAGGTCTGGTGGTTGTCGATGAACGCGCCCATATCGATCAGCTGTTTCCAGTTGGCGAAGGTCTGCTTGACCCGGTCGTCTTCCCAGCTGATTTCGCCATTGGCGAGCTGGTTGTGGAAATCGAACCCGTTTGTGCGCATGTTCAGATAGTCGAACCAGCCACCTGCGGTCCACAGGAATTTGGTGCCGATGGTATAGCAGGCACGGCCTGAATCGACGATCTTCTGACAGTTTGAAAGTTCTTCTTCCCAAGTGGTCGGCTCGCTCAGGCCCAACTCGTCAAAGATGTCTTTGCGATAGTAAACGCCCCACTGATAGTAGGTATAGGGCACGCCCCACTGCTTGCCGTCGATGGTCATCGCGCCCTTGGTCGATCCAAGATTGTCGGCAATTGCAGGCTCGGCCCACAGATCGGACACGTCCTCGAACAGGCCCGCCTCGACATAGGGTTTCATCCGGTTCGCGGCATACCAGGTGGCCACGTCCGGCGTGTCGGCAGTCAGAAAGTTGCGGATCTGCGTTTTGTACGCCTCACGGTCGATCACTGTGGTCTCGACCTCCAGCCCCGGGTGCTCTGCCGCGAACCGCTCGATCATCGCTTCCATCGTCGCGCGCGGCGCCGGGTTGGATGTGTCGAGGAAGATTCGAAGCTCGCCGGTCAGTTCGGCGCCAACGGGCGCAGTAAATGCGACACTGGCGGCCAAGACGGCAGCAGTACGCTTGAACATGGAATGCATAGTTTCCTCCCTTAGATTCCATTTAGTTCCAAATAGTGGAACATGGTTTTATATATTGAAAACTACACATCATATCGGTTAGTCTTGTCAAGACCCTCGTGCCATCGGCCCGAGGCAAAGACAGGAGACAAGGTGCCCGTGGCTGGTGACGGAACAATAGGCAAAGCATGTGATGTGCTGGATCAGGTGGCTGCGTTCGAGCGCCCGGTCCGGTTCGCGGAATTGCTGGACAGCAGCGATTTTCCCAAGGCGACGCTGTATCGGTTTCTGCAGACGCTGACCAATCAGGGCATGTTGTCATATGATCCCGAAAGGCAGACCTATGCGCCGGGAATGCGTCTGGTCCGGCTGGCACATGCGGCATGGACGCAAAGCTCATTGGCGCCGATTGCGCGGCCGTTTCTGGACGTACTCAGCCAGGAAACCGGCGAGACAGTGCATCTGGCGCAACTGGATTCAAGCCAGGTGCTTTATGTCGACAAGCGCAACGCAGCGCAGCCGATTGAGATGTATTCCCAGGCCGGTAAGGTTGGACCGGCCTATTGCACCGGTGTTGGCAAAGCGATGATGGCCTATCTTGACGATGACACGTTGACCAAGGCCGTTTCACAGCAAAGCTATCATCGGTTTACCGAGAAAACGCTGACTTCCGAAGCTGCGCTGAGGGCCGATCTCGACCTGATCAGACAACGTGGATACGCGATAGATGACGAAGAGCATGAACCCGGCATTATCTGCGTTGCCTGCCCGATTCTGACATCAGGCAACCGGATGCTGGGGGCAATTTCGGTGACGAGATCGACAGAGCGGATGGATTTCAATCAACTAGAGGCCTGGGTTCCCCGTGTTCGCCGTGTGGCAGAACAGATCGGGGCCGAGGCGCAGACATGGCGGTTCCCCGAGCTCCGCACAAAACTAGGCAATGACAGGATGCAAGCGACATGACAGGTGTAACACTGAACCGCGCAATCAAACGCTATGGCCAGACCCAAGTCATTCACGGTGTAGACCTGCAGATCGAGGATGGTGAATTTTGCGTCTTTGTTGGTCCCTCGGGTTGCGGCAAATCCACGTTGCTGCGGATGATCGCCGGGCTTGAGGAAACTTTGGAAGGTGAAATCCAAATCGGGGCGCGGGACGTAACGCACATGGACCCGGCCAAACGTGGCGTGGCGATGGTGTTTCAGACCTACGCGCTGTACCCGCATATGAGTGTGGCCGAGAATATGGGCTTTGGCCTGCGCATGAATGGCGTGCCCAAGTCCGAGATCGAAAAGAAGGTGCAGGAAGCTTCCAACATCCTGAAGCTGGATCAATACCTCAAGCGCAAGCCCAAGGCTTTGTCAGGTGGTCAACGCCAGCGCGTTGCAATTGGCCGTGCCATTGTGCGGGGGCCCGAAGTGTTCCTGTTCGACGAACCCTTGTCGAACCTTGATGCCGAGTTGCGGGTTGAAATGCGGGTCGAAATTGCCCGCCTGCACAAGGAAATCGGCGCCACGATGATTTACGTGACGCACGATCAGGTCGAAGCGATGACCATGGCGGACAAGATCGTCGTGCTGCGCGACGGGCGGATCGAACAGGTCGGGGCGCCGCTGCAGCTGTATCGGGATCCTGACAATAAATTTGTGGCGGGCTTCATTGGGTCGCCTGCGATGAATTTCCTGGATTGCGACGTGGTGGATGGCAATCTGACACATCCGGCGCTATCCGCGCCAATGGCACCGCCGGTCCCGGTTCCCGCAGGGATGAACAAAGTCACGCTTGGTATCCGGCCAGAGCATATCGGGCTTGATCGAAACGGTGATGCGCTTTCCGTCGATCTGACAGAGGCGCTTGGCGGTGTGTCCTACAGCTACCTAACGGCGTCGAACGGCGATAAGCTGATTGTCGAGGAACGCGAAGATGAACGCAGCGAAGAAGGCGCACGCGTTGGTCTGGTATTGCGTCCGGAAAAGGCTCTGATCTTTGATGCAGAGACCGGGGGCAGAATTCGCTAACGTAAAGTGCGCGGCCAAAAGAGTAGGGTCGCGCGATCATGTACCTTCGAACACGGCTCGTGGCGCGCCGTGTTCATCCAAAGCGACAAAGACGAAATCGGCATCCGTTACCTTTTCTGCTTTCTCCGAATACCTTGGGCGCGCCCACGCATCGACGTGAATGCGCATCGAGGTGCGGCCAACCTTGCGCAACGTTGCATATAGCGTCACCTCATCCCCGACTTTGACCGGGCGCAGGAACTGCATCGCCTCGACCGATACCGTAGCACCACGCCCTTGTGAAACACGGCCCGCCATGTTGCCTGCGGCAAGGTCCATCTGCGACATCAGCCAGCCACCGAAAATATCGCCTGAGGGATTGGTATCAGCAGGCATCGCAATGGTGCGGATAACCAGCACGCCGTCTTCCTGTTGCCGACCATGCGATCCGCGCTTTTGTCCGCGCACTAAGGTATTGTCTGCTTCATCGCTCATAAGGGTCGCCTTCTTCTGGACCAGGACACGCCGTGGGATAGGCAGTGTTTCGGCTATCTTGGCTGTTCAGGTCAATAGTCACCGGTTCAGTTCCGCTGAGTTGGCCAAGATGTCTGGCGTTCGAGTATCGGTTTTCATGGGGTTTCTATTCCTGTTGTCCGAACCAGAATGTCGACGCCTTGTTGCCTCCAAAAGTGCAACAGGTCGATAAAAATCCAGTTCTCTGCCAGCTTATCCCCGGACCGCCGGTAGATATCAATGACACGAAACTCTCCGGCTGTTCCGGTTGCCGGCATTCCCATGAAGCCGCCTGTTGGCACAGCGGTAAAGTTCGGCCAGCCAAAAAAGCCGCCATAGTGGCCTTCGGCAAGGCGGCAGACGTGGTTTGTTTTGGACCTTTCAGTAAAGGCAGCCCGGAAGGGACCCGAATGTTGTTTGCCATATCTTTCAATCGTGTAGGCCGCGCCAATACCTTCGGGTCCCCACCAGATCATGTCGTCATGCCACGTGCGGGCCAATTCCTCACTAAGGGACAAGCCACTGTCCCATTGTCCAAGGTTCGCGATCATTTCGTTGATGATCGCCAGAGTCTTTTGACCATCTTCCGCCGGTTGGTCGCCCATCAAGATACCGTCATGAGTCATCGGTCCAGGTTGCACCAGATGCGCTGCGGTTTGCGGGGGGAACGGGTTTTGACCCGCTTGCACCATTAAATGAGGGATGTCGAAAAACATGGCGGTCTCGGTAATTTTGCCCTGCGTCACTTTGTTGAATTCGCAATAGCGCAGAAATGCCAGTTTTCCGGTTGGTCGGATGCCCAGCCAGGGTTCGTCGAACAAACCCATCAGATGCCCCATCGAGACCACCCAGACGCCGGCATCGTCATTCAAGGAGTTCACGCCCGCAAAAAAGATATCCTGCCGACGTTGCATCCGTTTCAGGCTTTGTCTCAGCGGCTGCCAAAATCCGCGCGCCACCTGATCGCCACCGATGAATTCGTCAAACGGGTGAAAGCCGCGCCACAGCAAATCCTGAGTGCAGAAGTTCTCCATTACTGAGGGCAAATCTGCGATGTCTGCGCCGTCAAGTTTTTCATGAAACGAAGAGACAAGTTTTTTTGCGCTTTTGAAACTCACTGTATTTTCTCTTTTTTGCAACAGGTTATGCCTGCCGTAGATCCTGAGTGAATCATTATTTCCGATTACTTTTGCATACGTATGCAAAAATGTCTTGCCAGAATTGGTGGGTGCAGATTACTGTTTTTGCAAACGTATGCAAAAGCGATTCCTTACCAGGGGGCACCATGGCGGAAATTCAACTGCGCAATGTCGGCAAACGATGGGGATCGTTTGTTGGGGTCCATAATTTTGACCTTACAATCGCCGATCGCGAGTTTCTGGTGCTGTTGGGGCCTTCAGGCTGCGGCAAAACCACGACCATGCGCATGATTGCCGGGCTCGAAGACGTTACCGAAGGCGACATCCTGATCGACGGCAACGTGGTGAATGATCTGGAACCCAAGGACCGGGACGTGGCGATGGTGTTCCAAAGCTACGCGCTGTACCCGAACATGAATGTCTATGAAAACATCCGCTTTCCGTTGAAGGTTCGCGGCA
Organism: uncultured Ruegeria sp.; assembly: GCA_963422555.2. Lineage (GTDB taxonomy): Bacteria > Pseudomonadota > Alphaproteobacteria > Rhodobacterales > Rhodobacteraceae > Ruegeria. Next base: position 35,351 of record CAXXPZ010000098.1, on the reverse strand, counting down.
TCGACCCATCGACCCATGATGAGAAGGTGCGCAGTGCAAGCGCGATGGTTGAATTGGACGAATTCCTGCATCGCAAACCTGCGGAACTGTCGGGCGGTCAGCGTCAAAGGGTTGCACTGGCACGCGCCATCGTGCGTGAACCAAACGTGTTCCTGATGGACGAGCCGCTTTCAAATCTGGATGCAAAGCTGCGGGTGTCGACCCGGGCGCAGATCAAGAACCTGAGCCATGAACTGGCGGTCACGACCATCTATGTCACGCATGATCAGATTGAGGCCATGACTCTGGCCGATCGTGTCGTGGTCATGAAACAGGGTGTGGTTCAGCAGGTCGGCAGCCCAACCGAAATCTATGACCGGCCCGCCAATTCATTTGTTGCCAGCTTTATCGGCTCACCGGCCATGAATCTTATGGAAGGTGACGTCAAAAACGGCGTGTTCCGCGCTGAGGGCGCAGAAGTTTCCGGGCTGAACGCGCCGGATGGACCAATGACGCTGGGCTTTCGCGCCGAGGATGCAGGCCTGGCCGAGGGCCGGGGGGAAATCACCGCGCCGATCTACACTTTGGAACTGCTGGGCGATGCCACGATGATCTCGGTTCGTGTCGGCGGGGCTCTGGTATCGGTCAAGGCCGACAAAACCTTTCGCGCTGAGATTGGCGAGCCTGTCTCGTTCTCGGTGCCAAAAGAAATCTGTCATCTCTTCGAAGCTGGAAGCGGTGCGCGGATCGGGGATCAACCCCAACCAAGCCCGACTGGGCAAACCACCGGTCCGGACGTCGACGACGGACCGATCCTGACAGGGAGAAACGCATGAAACTCAAGACAATCCTCATGGCAGGTGCCATGTCGCTGGCAACCAGCACCGCTTGGGCGGCTTGCTCGTTTGAAAACGAAGTGCCGCTGAAATCGCTTTCAGCTGGTTTCGAAGCTTGGAAAGCCGTCACTGACGCGATGGCCGAATGCGGCAATTTCAGTGCTTCGCTGGATCAGGAATTCCGCGAAAAGCAGCCCGAAGCTTTTGCGGCCGATCCCGCGCTGTATCAGATCGGCGGCGTGTCGAACGCGACGCTGGTGCCTTTGTTGAATGCGGGAACCATTCGTCCTCTGGATGATCTGGTCGAGAAACATGGCCAGAACCTGTTGCCGAACCAACTGATTAAGGTGGACGGCAAAACAATGGCCGTGGCGATGATGGTGAACGCACAGCACCTGATGTATCGCGATGACGTTCTGGCGGAACTCGGCATCGAAGAACCCAAGACCTATGACGACGTTCTGGCCGCTGCCGCCAAGATCAAGGAAGCCGGCGTCATGGACTACCCGATCGGGGGCACCTTCAAGACCGGTTGGAACCTGGGCCAGGAATTCGTCAACATGTATATGGGCGAAGGCGGTGCGTTCTTCGGCGGTGGCAACATGCCTGCGATCAATAACGATCAGGGCGTGAAGGCGCTGGAAACGCTGAAAGCGATGACCGAGTATATGGACCCTGAATATCTGGTCTCGGATTCGACCTACGTTCAACAGCAATTCCAGCAGGGCAAGATCGCGATGGCCAATCTGTGGGCCAGTCGTGCTGCTGCAATGAACGATGAGGCCGAAAGCCAGGTTGTCGGCAAGGTCACCATGGCCGCAGCTCCGATGGGTTCGGCAGTTCCGGCGACCACGATCTGGTGGGACGGTATCGTTCTGGCTTCGAACATGAGCGATGAGGAGGCGGATGCAGCCTTTCGCGTTGCTCTTGAGGGCATGGACGCAGACACAGTGGGCGCCAACAACGACGTCGCCGTCTGGCTGAGCACTGCCTATACGCCGGGCGATCTGGCCGCAGGGGCAGCGGCCTCGGCGGAAGGTGGGGCCAAGGCGTATCCGGCCTCGGGTCCGATGGGCATCATGCACACTGCATTGGGTAATGGACTGGCCGACTATCTGACCGGTGCCAAGGATGCGCCGACGACGTTGGCGGATATCGAGGCCGATTATATCACCGCAGCCAAAGAAGCTGGGCTTATCAGCAACTGATCCATCTGCGGGAGGGGTAGCCCCCTCCCGCGTTCTTTCCTCAGGGCCATGAGAAAGGCAGAGCCATGAATTTCCGGACATTTGCCGCCTTTGTCGGACCCTCTGTTCTTATGATGCTTCTGTTTATCGCGTTCCCGCTGATCAGCGTGTTCAAGCAGAGTTTTTACATAACGCAACCGATCTATGAAACGGTTGAGGTGGAAACCTGCACACCCGGTTTCCTGACGCAAACCTGCGTGACCGAGGATGTTTCGCAACCCAAACTGGATGAGCATGGCGAGATCATCACTCAGACCCAATACGTGGGACTTCAAAGTTATCGCAACGTGCTCGAGCCGGAACGCACATGGCGCGCGATCAGCGAAGGCAGCCTGAACGTACTTTCCACGATTAACTTCTGGAAGGCGCTGCGCTTCACCCTGACATTTACGCTGATCACCCTGCCTTTGGTGGTTGGCTGTGGCTTGGGCATTGCTGTGCTGATCAACAATGCGGCGCGGACAATCCGTGGGCCGGTAATTTTTGTCTCGCTGCTGCCCTTTATTATCACACCTGTCATCGGCGTGCTTTCGATCAACTGGCTGTTTCGGGGGGATGGCATCCTGACCGCGATGCTGGAATGGTGGCTGAACCGCGATATTGCCCTGTTTGCCCAGGCCTGGACCATCGAGGTTCTGATGATGCTCTACCGCGTCTGGCATGTCGCACCTTTTGCGGCCATCGTGTTCTATGCAGGCTTGCAGACCGTCAATCAGGATAGTCTGGAAAGTGCGGTAATTGATGGCGCGACCCGCTGGCAGCGAATGAAATACATCGTCATTCCACATCTGATGCCTCTCATCATCTTTGTCTCGATGATCCACCTGATGGACAGCTATCGCGTGTTCGAAGAGATCGTCGGGTTCTCAAGCCAAGGTTATGTCATTTCGCTGCAGTGGCTGACCTATGACTTCCTCGTGCCGGATCAGGCCGGGAACCGGTCGGTCAGCCGAGCCTCGGCTAGTGCCATGCTGACCATGATCGGTATCGTCATCCTGCTTATCCTACCGCTGCGCCGGACATGGCGCGATCACAAAGGAGGTCACTGACATGTCCTCGCGTGCGCTTCGCCAACCATTCAGCCTGCGGCTGACTTCCAATATATTCCTTGTATTGTGGTGCCTTGTCGCCGCTTTCCCGATCTTCTGGATCACGGTGATGAGCTTTAAGTCGCCAGTGGACGCATTCGAAAGCAACGCATTGAACGTGATCTTTGGACCTGCGACGTTGGCCACGGGGAACGGGCTGTCGCTGCTGGATATCATTCTGGGCGTCGCGATGATCTGGGCCACGGCATCGCTGGTGACCAAAAGGCTGCCGTCGATGGTAAGGTCCTACTCCAAACCCGGACAGGAATGGTTTGGCTGGGTGATTGGCGTTCTGGCCGCACTGGTGGGGTTCCTGCTGGTTTTTCTGGTGATCCTGCCTGCGATTTTGAACGTATTGAACCCGATCTTTGGCCCGCTGGGGCGTGACGTGCTGGGCCTGACGACCGAGCACTACAAAACCGTTTGGATCGACCGCGGGTTTTCGAACAATTTCAAGAACTCACTCATCGTGACCGTCGGCGTTGTCACCGTTTCACTGACCGTTGGCACGTTGGCAGGTTATGGGTTGGCGCGGTCGGGTTCGGCACTGGCCTTCTGGATACTGATTGTCGCGCTGGTGTTTCGGGCTCTGCCGCATTCTGTGCTGGTTGCCGGATATTTGCCTGTCTTTATCAACTCGACCGAATGGCTAAGGCCAATCCTCGGAGAAAATGCCCCGACACTATATGGCAAGCCATTCGCGGTTATCGCGGTGCTGGTGGCGATCAATCAGCCGTTTACGATCTGGATGCTGCGTTCGTTCTTTCAGAACATTCCAGCGGAACTGGATGAGGCTGCGCGTGTCGATGGCTGCAATCATTTTCAGGCCTTCCGCCGAGTGATCATGCCGGTGATGTGGCCCGGGGTGATTACCACCGGACTTTTCAGCTTCCTGTTGGCGTACAATGACTTTTTGGTCACATCGCTGTTGCTGGACGCGCAGAACCAGACGATGGTTCCTGCCATTGTCGGCATGTTCAACCGCGAGACGACAACGACCGATCAGGTGGTTGCCGTAGCCGCCGCCGTATCGATCACCGCACCGCTGATCTTCCTTGTCCTGATCTTCCAACGCCAGATCGTGAGCGGCCTGACCGCCGGGGCGGTGAAAGGATGACTAGATTTTTCGACCAAAAATCTGTGGGCGGAGTGGCGAAATGAAAGGATCCCGCCCCGAACAAGCCGCTTTGACCCGCGACACCGACTTGAGCAAAACCGACGACACACGCCGCGTGATTGAAACGATGGTGGATGGCTTGAATGACCACCGCATCGAAGATATCGGGGAGTTTTTTGCTGAAGGCTTCCGTTGGATGGGCAACCGGGGCTGTGGCACGAAGACTGGCTTGCAAGAGTTTCAGGACAATTGGCAGCGCCCCTTTCAGGCAGCGTTCTCGGATAAGACCTGCATTGATGAAGCCCGGCTTTACATGGGCGAATGGGCGGCCGCGTTTGGCCGGCAGGAGGCGACGCATTCCGGTGAATTTCTGGGTATTCCACCCACCGGAAAACGCGTCGAAATCCGCTATATGGATTTCTGGAAAGTGGTCGATGGCAAGATCGTCGACAACTGGGTGAATGTCGATTTCGCTCATGTCGCGGCCCAGCTGGGCGTGGATCTGTTTCAGGGACATGGCTGGGAAGCATTTGACCGGGGAGAGAAAATTCCGCAGCGGCCCGAAAACTGAGGATTGATTAGAATGCCTATCGAGTTTCTCAAGCGCGGCAAGTCTGACATGGACCGGGCCGAAGATGATGCCAAAACGCGTGCGGTGGTTGAGGCGACACTCAAGGACATCGAAACCAGGGGCGATGTTGCCGTGCGGGAGTTGAGCGAGAAATTCGACAATTACTCTCCGCCGTCATTCCGCCTGTCTCAGCAAGAAATTGATGACCTGATGGGGCAACTTACCGACCGTGAACTGGCCGATATCAGGTTCGCGCAGGAACAGGTGATGAATTTTGCCCGCGCACAGCGCGCCTCGATGACAGATATCGAGGTCGAGACACTGCCTGGAGTCATCCTCGGCCACAAGAATATCCCGGTCCAGTCCGTGGGATGTTATGTGCCCGGGGGTAAGTTCCCGATGGTCGCCTCGGCGCATATGTCGGTTGCAACGGCCAGTGTCGCGGAAGTGCCACGCATCATCGCCTGCACCCCGCCGTTTCAGGGCAAGCCAAACGCAGCGGTGATCGCCGCCATGCATCTGGGCGGCGCGCATGAGATTTACGTCCTGGGCGGGATTCAGGCCATCGGTGCGATGGCATTGGGGACCCAGACCATTGATCCTGTGCACATGCTGGTGGGCCCTGGTAACGCCTTTGTGGCAGAAGCTAAGCGTCAACTTTTTGGCCGGGTCGGTATTGATCTGTTCGCAGGGCCAACCGAAACGATGGTCATCGCAGATGAGACTGCCGCGGATGCAGAATTGTGCGCAACCGACCTGCTTGGGCAAGCCGAGCACGGCTACAACAGCCCCTGTGTGTTGTTGACAAATTCCCGCAAGCTTGCCGAGAGCACGATGACCGAGGTGGACCGCCTGCTGGGCATTCTACCGACCGCAGGCACTGCAAAAGTGTCCTGGGAAGAATACGGTGAGGTGATCGTCTGCGACAGCTATGACGAGATGCTGCAAGTGGCCGATGACATCGCATCAGAACATGTGCAGGTGATGACGGACCGTGATGATTGGTTCCTCGAGAATATGACGTGTTATGGCGCATTGTTCCTTGGCCCCCGCACAAATGTCTCGAATGGCGACAAGGTGATCGGAACGAACCACACTTTGCCGACCAAGAAAGCCGGGCGTTATACTGGCGGGCTTTGGGTGGGCAAGTATTTGAAAACCCACAGCTACCAGAGAGTTCTGACTGACGAGGCGGCAACTCTGGTTGGCGAATACGGTTCGCGCCTGTGCATGCTGGAAGGCTTTGTGGGCCATGCCGAGCAGTGCAACGTTCGTGTGCGTCGCTACGGTGGTATCAATGTGCCTTATGGCGAAGCAGCACCCTATAGGGACGCGGCGGAATGAATGATCGGCATACACGAGACAAGGCCCTGATCGCTCCGCTCAGGGCTGCGATGTATGATTTTTCCGAAACCAGTGTGCGTCAGGCGCTGGCAGATGTTTGCGCACCAGACGCCATATTCCACCTGTGCCATCCCTTTGGCGACAGCATCGGTGGCGATGCCTTTTATGCCAATGTTTATCGCAACCTGTTGAACGCGTGGCCTGATCTGGAACGTCGCGATTACATCGTCATGGCTGGTCCGGATGAACACGGTGCCGATTGGGTTGGGTGTGGTGGCTACTACACTGGCACCTTTACCGGGCCATGGCTGGATATCCCACCGACCGGCCATCAGGTCACCATGCGGTTTCACGAATTTTATCGGTTCGAGAATGGCAAGATCGTTGAGATGCAGGCGCTTTGGGATATCCCCGAGGTGATGATGCAGGCCGATGCCTGGCCCATGGCCCCAAGTTTGGGGCGCGAATGGCATGTGCCCGGCCCGGCAACACAGGATGGTCTTGTGCCGGGACCGTATGATGAGGACAAAGGTCAGGAAACCTGCCATCTCATCATCGACATGCTGGAATACCTCAAAAAACACCCGTCACAAGGCGGCCCCGAAGTGATGGAAATGAGGCGTTTCTGGCACCCGCGCATGAATTGGTACGGGCCATCCGGGATCGGCACCGGGCGCGGAATTGCAGGATTTCGCAACTGGCATCAAATTCCATTTTTGAATGGAATGCCGGATCGCGGGAAATATGTTGATGACATTACCTATCATTTCTTCGGCGACGGCGATTATGCGGCCGTGACCGGCTGGCCCAACATGATCCAGACTGTTACCGATGGCGGATGGATGGGGATTGCGCCTGCGGGAAGGAAAATCACCATGCGCAGCCTCGATTTCTGGCGGCTGGAGAACGGAAAGATTCGCGAAAACTGGGTTCTGGTCGATCTGTTGGATGCCTATCGTCAGCTTGGCGTTGACGTTTTTGCCCGTCTGCGGGAGTTCAACAAAGCCCGGAACATGGGTCGTATTGATATACCGGATGGAATGAGCCAATGACCGATCTGCCCCGCACACCTTCGTTTTTCCTGAACGGAAAAACCGCTCTGGTGACCGGCGCTTCTTCGGGCATTGGGCAGGGTTGTGCGGTCGCATTGGCTGAGGCCGGAGCACACGTGGTTTGTGTCGCCAGAGGGGCAGATCGGCTGAACGAAACAGTGGCTGCCTTGCGGGCACAGGGCTGGTCAGCCGAGGCGCAGGTGTTGGATCAGAGCGATCTGGTTGCATTGAAGCAGCTTTTTGACGGCCGTATCTTTGATGTCGTGGTGAACTCGGCCGGGGTCGCCCGGCACAGTCCCGCCATCGAGACGTCACCAGAGGACTTTGATGTGGTGGCAGGTGTCAATCTTCGCTCGGCCTATTTCCTGTCTGCTTATGCGGCGAAGGCGTTGATCGAGGCGAAAAAGCCGGGGTCAATTATCCACATTTCCAGTCAGATGGGGCATGTCGGCGGCGTTGATCGGGCGCTTTATTGCGCGACCAAGCATGGGTTGGAGGGCATGGTTAAATCCATGGCCATCGAATGGGGCAAGCAGGGTATACGGATCAACACGATCTGCCCGACCTTCATCCGCACCCCGCTGACCCAATCTACCTTCGACAACCCTGAACGTGCCGCGTGGATCATGGAAAAGATCAAGCTGGATCGCATCGGAGAGGTCGAAGATATCATGGGCGCGGTTCGCTATCTCGCCTCGGATGCATCCGCTTTGGTGACGGGCACTTCAATGTTGATCGACGGAGGTTGGACTGCAGATTGATGGCTGAGAAAATTACATCCCTCCAGGTTGCACAACTTGCCGGTGTCAGTCAGTCTGCGGTGAGCCGCGTGTTTACGCCCGGTGCCTCGGTCAGTAAGAAAACCGAAGAGAAAGTGCGCAAGGCCGCCGCAGCGCTTGGCTATCGTCCCAACGTTTTGGCACGCGCGATGGTGTCCGGCAAAAGCCGCATCATCGGGTTGGTGGTCGCCTATCTGGACAATTATTTTTACCCGGAGGCGTTAGAGAAATTGTCCAGTGCTCTGCAGGAACAGGGCTATCACGTTCTGATCTTCATGGCCTCAAGAACAGCCGGAAATATTGACGACGTGATGGAGGAAATCCTCGATTATCAGGTCGATGGCGTTATTCTGGCCTCGGTTGCAATGTCATCGGATATTGCGACGCGGTGTCAGCAGGCGGGGGTGCCGGTGGTTTTGTTCAACCGCAGTCAGGATATCGACGGCATCACATCTGTCACCTCAGACAACTATGCCGGTGGGCGCAAAGTGGCCGAGTTCTTCGTTGCTGCGGGTCACAATCGCATCGCCTATATTGCAGGATGGCAGGGGGCTTCCACTCAGCGAGACCGCGAGGCAGGATTTCGCGCGGCGCTCAGCGATGCAGGCCGCAGTCTATACGCTCATGAAGTCGGTGAGTTTCACACTGAAAACGCGCGCCTGGCTGCACGTCGCATGTTCGATATTGATCCAAAGGACCGCCCGGATGCAGTTTTTGTGGCAAACGACCATATGGCGCTTGCCGTGATGGATGTCATTCGGTTTGAGCTGGGGTTGCGCGTGCCCGAGGACGTATCTGTCATTGGATACGACGACGTCCCGCAGGCGGGATGGCTTGCCTATAACCTCACCACCATCCGTCAGCGGGCCAACCTGATGGTGGCTGAAACAGTCGATGCCCTTCTTGAACATATCGAGAACCCGACAACCGCCGCAGCGCGAAAAGTTGCGATTGACGGGCCGCTGATCGTGCGGACCTCGGCGCGATTGCCCAAGGGCTGGACTCCGCAAAGGATGACGTCATGAAAGGCTTTGATCCCAAATTTCGGGATTTTCCAGATTATATCATCGGTATCACCAAAGAGATTTGGGAAGATCGGTGTATTGCGACGCTACATGAGTATTACAGCGAGGATATCGTTGTACGGTCACCGGGTTCAGTGGTCTTGGGCAATCAGAATGTGATTGGCGCGACCATGGCGACGCTGGCGGAGTTTCCTGATCGTCAGTTGCTGGGCGAGGATGTGATCTGGTCGGGAACGCCGGAGGACGGCATGCTAAGCTCTCACCGGATCATTTCTACGGCGACGCATTTGGCCGAAGGCGTTTATGGCAAGCCAACGGGCACCAAGCTGTGCTACCGCATTCTGGCAGATTGTCACGCTATCGATAACCAGATCAACGACGAATGGTTGATCCGCGATCAGGGCGCTATCGTGCGTCAGATGGGATGGGACCCCAAGGAGTATGCGGCGGGTCTGATCGTTCGTGAAGGTGGCCCGGACAACTGCGCCAAACCCTTAACACCTGAAAACGATCAGCCTGGGCCGTATAAAGGACGGGGTAACGACAACGCTTGGGGGCAGCGCTATGCCGACACTCTGACCCGGATCATGAACGCCGACATGGGCGTAATCGGGTCCGAGTATGACCGCGCGGTGCAGTCGGAATATGTGGGCGGTGTCACCGGGCACGGTCGAGAATTCGTCGACCGTTTCTGGATGGGCCTGCGCGCCAGTTTCCCGCATGCGGATTTCAAGATTGAGCATCAGATCGGACGTGACGACCCGGATATGCCGCCTCGTGCGGCAATACGCTGGAGCCTTTGGGGCAAGCATGACGGTTGGGGCGTCTTTGGCGCGCCGACCGGTGCGCAGGTCTATGTACTGGGGATCAGCCATGCCGAATTCGGGACGTTGATTTCCGGTCAGCCGAAACTGCGTCGCGAATATACCTTGTTTGATGAAACCTCGGTCTGGAAACAGATCCTGTTGCAAGGCGATGAGGTCTGAGTGGTCCGACCGATTGCATATCGCGTCCTCTCGGATGGGCTGGATGACACTGGCGTCAGTCGGCGTTTCCATATGTTCCGCCAAAGCCTGCGCGCGCGGCGTCTGAACCTGCGACCGCCGGGAAGGTGATCGCCCTTGCGCCGTACAAGCGCGACCTGCCTTTCGAAAATCGCCAAGTCGGAACCTGCCACATGACCAAATCAACCATTACTTCCCGAATTGTTCGCTACGGTGAGCTTCAACCCTGTAAAACCGCCTTTATCGACGCCCATACGCCGGGCAGCGATCAGAAAGAGAATTTCACGATCATCGGTGGCGGGGTCTCGGAATCCCCTGACCAACACGTGCACATAACCGACTTGGTCGGGTTCAATATCGGCGCGGCTGGTCAGCCACCAAATTGCCGAAACTCGTTGCACAGTCACACGACAGCCGAGGTGTTCTTTGTCGCCAAAGGCCGCTGGCGCTTTTTCTGGGGGCGTCACGGTACGGCGGGTGAATTTATCGCCGAGGAGGGCGATATCTTCAACATTCCCACGGGCATTTTCCGCGGTTTCGAAAACGTCGGCCAGGATTATGGGATGATCATGGCGATTCTGGGTGGTGATGATGCGGGCGGAGGCGTCACCTGGGCGCCTGAGGTGATCCAGGACGCGCAGGCGCATGGCCTTATGCTGGGTGATAATGGTGTTCTTTATGACAGCAAAAAGAGTCAGGAAATGCCACATAATGTGCGACCGATGCCGGTGCTGACCGAAGAGCAGTTGAAAGCCTTCCCGGAAGTTCCGGTTGAGGATGTTATCGGCAAATATGTCGCGCGCTATTGGGACCTGATGGCGCTGTCGTCCACCAAACCCGTACGAGTGATCGGCGATAGCGGCTTGATCAAGGACAAGCCGGGGTTCGAGGTCGATTTTCTGGGGCGTGGATCCTGTGTAACCGAACCGGAGATTGCTAAAAAACCAATGGTTTTTATGCCGGTAAGTGGTTATTGGCGCATCTCGGTTGATGGCTTTGAAACGACACTGTCCAACGGCGACACCGCGTTGGTTCTACCCGGCGAAACCTATAGCGTTGTGCCATCGATGACCGGGCATGCGGGCCTCTATCGGGTCACGGCGACGGACGATCCGGCAGGAGCGACCTGGACAGGATGAAGGCGGATCCCAAAGATACCCACGCAATTTACGAGCGGCAGGCAACGGCCTATGACAAGCGCCGCTCGAAGGCATTGTTTGAGGCGCGCTGGTTGGCGCGCTTCACAGCCAGCCTCAAGCCGGGTGACCACGTTTTGGATTTGGGTTGCGGAACAGGTGATCCAATTGCGCGCTGGTTCATGGCCGAAGGGTTTGACGTCACGGGTGTCGATTTTTCCAGGGCCATGCTAGCCATTGCCCGCGAACGCTGGCCCAATGGCGATTGGCGTCGTGCGGATATGCGGGATTTCGAACTTGATCAGCAGTTCGATGCCATCATCGCCTGGAACAGCTTTTTCCATCTGACGACGGCTGAGCAAACGGACTGCATCTCTCGTATGGCACGCCACCTGCGACCGGGTGGAATGCTGATGCTGACTGTTGGCCCGGATGCCGGCGAGGCGAGCGGCACGGTCGGAGAAGAGCTGGTTTATCACGCGTCGCTATCCCCTGCCGGATATGCCGTGTGTTTGGAAGAAACCGGGCTGCAGATGACCGGTTTCCTGGCCGAAGACCCAGATACTCAAAGCCATACGATCTTGATGGCGCGCAAATCTAAAGGAGGCTCCGATGACCATTAAAGCCACACATGTTGGATCGCTGCCCCGAACGCAGGACGTGGTAGATTTCATATTTTCCCGTGAAAACGGTGAACCCTATGACGCCTCTGCCTTTGATGCCTGCATGACCGACGCTGTTTCCGAAACCGTGCGCAAACAGGTCGAGGCTGGTGTCGATATTGTATCCGATGGTGAGACCTCAAAGATATCCTACGCGACCTATGTCAAGGATCGCTATACCGGGTTTTCTGGCGACAGCCCGCGAAACGCGCCAGCGGATCTGAAGATGTTCCCAAGTTTCCTGCAACGGCTGGCCAATGACGGTGGAACGCCACAATATGCGCGCCCGATGTGTACCGGCGAAGTCCGCTCAAAAGGGCAGGGTGAACTGGAGAAGGACATCGCCAACCTCAAGGCTGCGATGGCGCAGTATGGCGTTGCGCGCGGGTTCATGAATGCGGCCTCTCCGGGCGTGATTTCGCTGTTTTTGCAAAACGACTTCTATCCCACGCGTGAGGCGTATCTGGCGGCTTTGGCAGATGTGATGAAAGAGGAATACGAAACCATTGTGGGTGCCGGTTTGGACCTACAGCTGGATTGCCCCGATCTGGCCCTGTCGCGTCATATGCTGTTCAACGATCTCTCCGACGACGAGTTCGTCAAGATAGCCAACATGCATGTTGAGGCTTTGAATCATGCTTTGCAAAACGTGCCTCAGGATCGCGTGCGGGTGCATATCTGTTGGGGCAACTACGAGGGTCCGCATTGTTGCGACATCGCAATGGACAAGGTGTTCAACACCCTGATGGCGACAAAGTCGCGCTATGTCCTGTTCGAAACCTCAAACCCGCGTCATGCGCATGAATGGACCGTTTTCCGTGACCGCAAGGCCGAGATCCCCGAGGACAAGGTTCTTGTGCCCGGCGTTGTCGACACCACCACGAATTTCGTCGAGCATCCTGCACTTGTGGCCCAACGGATCGAACGGTTCACTGCTATCGTGGGCAAGGACAGGGTGATCGCAGGCAGCGATTGTGGCTTTGGCACCTTCGCGGGCTTTGGCGCGGTCGACCCGCAGATCGCCTATGCCAAACTGGCCACGCTGTCACAGGGCGCAAAGCTGGCCTCGGTATGACCCCGCTGATCTTCCTGCCGGGCATGATGTGTGATGCCCGTCTGTTCGGCCCCCAGATCGAGGCAATATCGGGCAGGGTGCCCTTGATGACATTTCCGCTTTGTCGGCACGACAGCGTTCAAGAAATGGCGGCTGATATTCTCGACAACGCGCCACCTGTTTTCGCGCTGGCGGGACTGTCGATGGGCGGTATCGTGGCGATGGAGGTTGTGCGCCAAGCCCCCAACCGTGTTGCGCGGCTGGCACTGCTCGACACCAACCCCTTGGCGGAAGAACCAGAGGTCAAAGCCCGCCGGGGACCCCAGATGACCGCTGTGCGCAAAGGCCGCTTGCGACAAGTCATGCGTGACGAGATGAAACCCAACTATCTGGCTGGTGGTCCGCGTCAGGGGGCCATTCTGGATTTGTGCATGGCAATGGCCGTCGACCTTGGCCCGGATGTGTTTCTGCGCCAATCGCAGGCGCTGATGGACCGGCCAGATCAATGCGAGGTCCTCTCGGCATATACCGGTAAGGCTTTGATCCTGTGTGGGCGAGAAGACGGGTTGTGCCCAATTGAACGCCACCAATTGATGCATGATCTGCTACTGCACAGCACAATTGCGATTATCGATGGGGCCGGTCACCTGCCCACATTGGAAAAACCAAACGAAACCACAGCGGCCCTGACCCGCTGGTTGGAGGACACATGACGCCGTCCCTTTTGTCTCTGCTTCGCAAGGTTGACACGCCCACTGTCTGCAACGCCATCGAGGTGGCGCAGGGCCAGCGCGGGTTCGACAGGTTCACACGTGGCACTATGCTGTGCTCGGCCTCTGATGAGCCCGCGATTGTCGGCTATGCCCGCACTGCCAGGATTTCGGCGGTCAACCCTCCGACCGAGCTACCTGAGGTTATTCGGACCCGACGCATGGCCTATTACCAGTACATGGCCGAAGCGCCCGGGCCCTCGGTCGCAGTGATCGAGGACATGGATTACCCCGATTGCATCGGTGCGTATTGGGGTGAGATCAATACAACCGTGCACAAAGGGTTTGGCATGTCCGGTGCGCTGACCAACGGTGTCATGCGCGACCTCGGTGATTTGCCCAAAGGCTTTCCAGTCGTCGCTGGTTCTGTCGGACCGAGCCACGGTTTCGTCCATGTACGCGACATAGACGCGCCTGTTTCGGTCTTTGGGTTGACGATCAATCCCGGCGACCTGATCCATGCGGATCGCCATGGCGCACTGGTTGTACCCGATGGCGTGGTCGATCAGTTGGAACACGCGATCCAGAAACTGTTGACGACTGAACGCATAGTCCTCGACGCAGCCAGCCAGGCTGACTTTGATTTCGAGGCGTTCCAGGTCGCCTGGGCCGCGTTTGAAAAAACCCGGGTCTGAGTCCAGGTTACGTTCATTTGGATGACCCAAAGGTTCCCTAATTCAAATTCTGTGGAGCGGTTTTTCATACCCGACAATGCTCCTGTATCCGAGGGAGTGATTCAGGGCATTTTGCACAAGCCCTGGTTCATTGAATTTCAGTTTGTTCAGTGCGGCTTCTGAAGCGTGTCGATTAACCAGCCAACCTACGTTGCGGGTGTTACAGTATGATCAGTTGCGGAGACCTGCCGCAGGTGGAATTCGCGAAGACTTTGCCCAGTATTCTGTGTTGGGCCTTTTGAAAGAGATAGAAACGCACGAAACGCTGACTTGGGGCTTACGTGCCGTGCAACGCAAGGAAATGGTGTTTCCCACGCTCACCCTGTTTTGGAGGCGGTTGTGTGATTTGTATGGCGGTGAGTGATCACAATTTCAGCTAGAGCGTATTTGCGACGCCTGCAGCAGCTGGGAGTAATCTTCTCCTTGGAAATCGGCGAGCGATTTTAACACCACTACATGCGACGATCTGGAAATTGCGTATAATCCGTACATTGAACAGTTCCGACATCGATAATCCGATGCTTCGGTTCAAGGACCTTGCGAAACTCCTCCCGCTACAACCGTAGGCTTAGCAGCCTGACTCTTTAGTGCAGGGCCCGTTTGTTTTGGTTGTATTTCCCGCCAGTTCCTCCTAATCACCATTTCACCTCGGGGTGCGTGGCCTGCTGCGCTGAGATGCTTACCGGCGAACCCGTTGAACCTGAACCGGCTAGAACCGGCGGAGGGAAAGGTGACGGTTTCATCCATCCTTACCCTCTCGCCGCAATGGAGGATGACATGAAACATCTGCTGATTGCTGCGGGAATTCTGAGTGCGACTTCGGCTATTGCCGCCGATAAACCTCAGCTGACCGTATACACTTATGACAGCTTTGTTTCCGACTGGGGGCCTGGCCCGCAGGTGGAAGCGGCGTTTGAAGAGGTCTGCGAATGCGACCTGAACCTTGTGGGCGTCGAGGACGGTGCGGCCCTGTTGTCGCGTCTCCGACTTGAAGGTGAAAACACAAACGCCGATGTCGTGCTGGGGCTTGATAACAACCTGATCATCGCGGCCAAGGAAACCGGCCTGTTCGCGCCGCACGCGGTCAGCGCTGAATACAGCCTGCCGATCGAATGGTCGGACGAGGTGTTTGTGCCCTACGACTGGGGATATTTCGCCTTTGTCCACAACGCCGACGCGGCCGCTCCGGCCAACTTCCGTGCGCTGGCAGAGGGTGATACCAAGATTATCATTCAGGACCCGCGATCCTCGACCCCCGGGCTGGGCTTGCTGTTGTGGGTCAAGGCCGCCTATGGCGACGAGGCACCGGACATCTGGGCCGGGCTGGCCGACAATGTCGTGACGGTTACCAAGGGCTGGTCCGAGGCCTACGGTCTGTTTCTGGAAGGCGAGGCCGACATGGTCCTCAGTTACACCACATCGCCTGCCTATCACCTGATCGCCGAAGAGGATGCCAGCAAAGCCGCCGCCGCCTTTGACGAAGGTCACTATATGCAGGTCGAAGTTGCCGCAAAGCTGACCGGCACCAAACAGCCTGAACTGGCGGATCAGTTTCTGCAATTCATGGTATCCGACGCCTTCCAGCAAATCATTCCGACAACCAACTGGATGTATCCGGCAGTAACCCCGGCAGAAGGTTTGCCTGAAGGGTTTGAAACCCTGACGATCCCGCAGAAATCCCTTTTGCTGACACCGAACGAAGCCGCTGCTGAGCGGGATGAGGCGCTTTCGGAATGGCTGAGCGCGCTCAGCCAGTAAGCTCAATACCGGGTATCGGCACAGCGGCATGTGTCGCAGCGCTGATACTTGGCACCTTGGCCGCAGTTGCCCTGCGGGCTGAAACGGGCGGGGGGTTTGCGCCGTCCGATTGGGCTGCGCTGCGCTTTACTTTGACGCAGGCGGTACTGTCTGCCGTGATCAGTGCTGGCCTTGCCATACCCGTGGCCCGTGCGCTGTCCCGGCGACGATTTCCGGGCAGGCGTGCGCTGATTACCCTGTTGGGTGCGCCTTTTATTCTGCCTGTCATCGTGGCCATTCTGGGCCTGCTGCAGGTGTTCGGCCGGGCAGGGTGGATATCCGATATTCTGGGCCTGCTCGGCTTGCCGCCAATTCGCATCTACGGATTACACGGCGTGGTGCTGGCGCATGTCTTCTTTAACCTGCCTTTGGCGACGCGGCTTGTTCTACAGGGTTGGCAGGAAATCCCGGCTGAACGGTTTCGTCTGGCCGCGCAACTGGATTGCTCGGGAATGGCGATGTTCCGGCTGATCGAATGGCCGATGCTGAAACGCATTGTTCCGAGCGTTCTGGCCGTGATCTTTGCCATCTGCCTCACCAGCTTTGCCGTCGCGCTGACGCTGGGTGGGGGGCCGCGTGCGACCACAATAGAACTCGCTATTTATCAGGCTTTTACTTACGACTTTGATCTCGGTCGCGCGGCGCTGTTGTCTGCACTGCAACTGGCCCTGACCGCTGCTGCCGCCCTGGCAGCGTTGCGCTTTGCGCGTGGTGACGGGTTTGGGGCAGGGCTTGATCGCGCCATCCGCCGCTGGGATGGCGGCGCGCCTGTTGTCGACGCATTCTGGATCATCGCTGCGGCGGCTTTTCTGCTTCTGCCTCTGGCGTCTGTTGTGATTTCGGGCATGTCCGGATTTTTCGAACTGCCAACGCAGGTGTTTCGCGCCGCGCTGACCTCGGTCACGGTTGCCGCCGCCAGCACCGCCATCCTTCTGGTGCTGGCACTGCCCATGGCCGCTGCCGTTGCCACCGGGCGGCACGGTATTGTTGAGTTGGCGGGAATTCTCGGGCTGGCCGCGTCACCGCTGGTGATCGGCACGGGCCTGTTCATTCTGATCAGACCCCTGGTCAATCCGACGGCCGTCGCACTGCCGGTGACTGCGCTGGTCAACGCGGTGATGGCGTTGCCTTTTGCATTACGCATTCTGGTTCCTGCGGCACGAGATACGGTGGTACGCTACAACCGGCTTGCGCTTTCTCTGGATATGAAGGGGCTTGTATTCTTCACCCGCGTTCTGTTGCCCCGCATGCGCGCGCAAATCGGCTTTGCGGCAGGGTTAGCGGCGGCCCTTTCGATGGGTGATCTGGGCGTAATCGCGTTGTTTGCCGACACGCAGGTGGCCACTCTGCCCTTGCAGATTTATCGCCTGATGGGCGCGTATCAGATGCAGGCTGCCGCTGGCGGTGCCTTGCTGTTATTGCTGTTGTCGATGGGTTCATTCTGGATTCTGGATCGCGGAGGACGCTGGCATGCTGAAGCTTGACGCGTGCAAAATTGCCAACGGCGATTTCACCCTGACGGCAGATCTGCACGTCGCGACCGCGGCCAGTGTCGCAATCATTGGCCCATCAGGCGCAGGAAAATCGACCCTTTTGGAGGCGATTGCCGGATTTCGTGACCTGACAAGCGGTCGTATATTCTGGAACGGCGACGACCTGAAGGACCAACCCCCTGGCAAACGTCCTCTGGCGGTGCTGTTTCAGGACAACAACCTGTTTCCACACCTGAGTGCCGAGCAAAACGTTTCGGTCGGAATACGTCCAAACGGGCGTCTTACTCAGGACGAGCACGCGGTGGTCGGTGCCGCCCTGGACCGGGTGGGCCTGAGCGGAATGGGCGCGCGCAAACCATCCGAGTTGTCCGGTGGACAACAAAGCCGCGTGGCGCTGGCCCGGGTTCTGGTGCAACGGCGTGACCTGTTGTTATTGGATGAACCTTTTGCGGCACTGGGGCCGGCGCTGAAGGCCGAGATGCTGGATCTTGTTGCTGATCTCATCGCTGGGACCAACACAACCCTGTTAATGATCAGCCACGACCCGCAGGACGCGCGGCGGATCACCGAGCAGGCGATATTGGTCGCGGACGGAGCGGCACATCCGCCCGAAGCAACGGATCAGCTTTTGGACAATCCGCCGCCCAGCCTGCGTGATTACCTGGGGTGAAGCGGTCAAGGCCTCACGACCATGGGATGCGGCTCTGATGGTTGAACGGAGCCGCATCCCTTCATCGACCGGTCATTTCCCGCTCGATCGACAACTGGTGCTTTGATCGCGCCCGCCAGTTTCGGCGCATATAGGTTTCCACCAGTTTGAGGTTGCGCCGCGCCGCTGGTCTGGTTTCGGACCCCACGTGGTACCGCAACCGCAGCGTTGCCGGGGCGCTTGCGTAATCGGCAATCAGCCCGTCCAGCGCTGCTTGCAGTGGCTGGATCATGAGCCCGCGATCCGCACCTGTAGCCGAGGCAAAGGCTGTCGCGTCCAGATCAAGCTGGATGACGGTGGAAATGGCCGCGCCAAAGTTCACGCGCACCATCTTGCCTGCTGTCGCACGCATGACCCGTGGGTTTTCCGTCGTCATCCGATAGCCCGAAGGCAAAGTGCGCGTATCTATCTTGAGGATGATGTTCGAGCCGATATCGGCAGGCAGCGCCTGACACGGCACGTGGTAGCGGCCATATTGATCCGTTGTGATCAATTCGCCTCGCACGGTGGCGATGCGAACGCCGGGCAAGCCCGGCTCGCCCTCGTCCTGATATCCGTTTTGGTTGCGGTCATCGTAGACTTTGCCGATCACATCAGTGCAGTCAAAGATCTGTTCGATCTTCTGATAAACGGTCGCTCTTGCCCGGTTTGACAGGGCCAGACCGCCGGGATCGGTGGCATAGGTGGTGTTGACCAGCTCCGCGCCAGCCTCGTCAGACACCACGCGCACGGCAATTGTGACAACGACCGTACCATTGGCGGGGATGGTGATGTCGTCCCAACTGAGCGTCGAGCCGATCTCTGGTTCGCGCGCGGTGCCGTCCACCGTTGCCGATCCGGGGGTATAGATCAGGCCCGAGGGCAGGCGATCGTGCACGGTCACATCGGTGAGGGTCTGGTTGGTCGTGTTTTCGAAGGTCAGGGAAAAGACAACAGTTCCGCCATACAGAACCGAGGTCTGATTTGCCGATTTGGTTTCCGTCAGAGGGGTGTCATTTGCCCCAAGTGCAAGCAATGGCACGATTGTCGGGTCGTTGGTCGGATCGCCGTCACTGGTCGAGAACAAGGCCGCATCATTCGTGGTTTCCGATCCGCTGCCCGTATCTGAGATATCACTGACGCTGGCCGACCCGGCAAGCGTGGTCGCGGTCGCAGTAACGCTGTGTTCGACGCCGCCAGCTGAAACATCCGAGGCACGGATCGTGTAATCCTTCACCTCACAGGTGGCGATCTCACCCGGTGCAAGCTGGGTTGGCGTGCAGGCGCCGACGGTCAGGCCGGTGGTGCTGGCTACCGAAAGCCCGGTGACCGTGGCGCTGCCGGTGTTCGTGATTGTCAGCGTGTAGGGGATCATGTCGCCCGCATCGGGGATCGAGCCGTTCGAACCTTGCCCGGTCGTGGGGGTGCCTGCGGTCAAGGTCGCCTGCAAGGCGGTTGTTGGGGCCAGCGGCACCACCGTTGGATCATCATTACCGGGGGCAGGGCTGCTTTCGTCCGAGACATCCGTGACTGGATTACCGCCCGGATCGGTGCCTGACGCAATGGCCGAATTCGTTACGCTGCCCGCATCGATATCTGCCTGGCTAAGCGTATAGCTCGCGCTGAATGTCATCAACCCGCCGGGGGCCAGATCGTTCAATGTGCCTGTGCCACCAAGGGTCGCACCATCATCGTTGCTGATCACGGTTGGTGCGCCATTGGTGCCGGTGAACGCGGTCGCGCCGGTCGTGACCTCGGCAATCGTGATGTCCAACACGTTCAGAACCGCACCCGCCGGGTTGGTCACCGTATAGGTATATTCAATCGTGTCACCCGCATCCAGCGAGGCACCGTCGGCACCGCCACTCACGTCTACAACTGCGGTCTTGACCAGACCAAACTCACTTGCCCCCACTGCCGGAACCGTCACCGGCGTCGGAGTGGAACCGGTGGTGCCGGGCGTGGCCGAATTCTGTGAGACATCCGTGACCGGCGCGCCACCACCCGGAGGTGTGCCGCCTGCGGTCGCCTGGTTATCGGTTGGCACCGGAGCTGTTTGAGTGGCATCCAGCGTGATGGTGAAACTGACGCTGAACTGATCGCCCGGTGCCAGCAAAGCGGTTCCGGTCGTATCGATCAGGCTGTCATCGCCGTCGCCGTCAAATCCTGCATTCGCGGTGATCCCGGTGGCTCCGGTCACCCCGGACAAGGCTGGCGCGACAATCACGCCCCCCGTTGTCGTGGCCGATGTAGAAGGCACGAACAGATCGGCAAACTCGGCCTCAAGATCATCGACCAGCGTCGGGCTGGTCAGGGTAACATTGCCCGTGTTCACCACATCGACCCGGAAGGTCACGTCAAACGTCCCATCCGCTTGTAGCGCGCCTGTTGTTGTCACCGATTTCGTCGTTGTCAGCTCGGCGGTCTGGGTCAGCGGGACAACAGTGGGATCATCAGTGGTATTGCCATCCGTGTCGTCGGTATCATCTGATACGTCACTTACGGCATTTCCAGACGGAGGTGTTCCCGTGCCAGTGGCCGAGTTGGAAATACCGCCTGCATCAATATCCGCCTGAACTAACGTGTATTGCGTAGTGAAAGTCGCGATTTCACCCGGAACCAACGTGCCCTGAGGCGATGCTCCGGAGTTCCCCGAGAACACGATGCCCGCACCGTCGAAGGCAAGGCTTGGGCCTCCGATCCGCTCGAACGTGTCGGAACTTATTCCAACAGAGGTCAGTGTGAAGTCGCCCGTGTTGGTCACCTGAATGGTGAAAGTAACGACATCCCCCGCGTCCTGCCCGTTTGTATCCGGGTCGCTCAGAACAAAGGATTTTTCCGTTTCCACGGATGGAATGAGCCACTCGACAACCGCCAGCCCATTGCCGCCGGGCACAGAAGATCCGGCGCAACAGGCAACGCTGCCAACACCTGTGCCAACACCAGCAACGTAATCCGCATCAGCCGTGTTTGGCGGCGTTGTGTTGCCGTCGGCAGTAAACTGAATCGACGAGGATATCGCCGAAGCTGCTACAAATCCGCTCCCGCCTGCGGCACCGGCGATGTCTTCTTCACAGTTTCCGTGAACCTGCGAGTAATTCACGGCAGACGCGATGCGACCGCCACCCTGAAAGCCGCCGCCACCGCCCCCAAAATGGGCGGATGGGAAAACACCGGGCGTACATAGCCCAACCGGATAAACGTCGAAAGCGTCCGTTGCGCCCCGCATCGTGGCCTGCCCGCCGGATGAAGGGCTGTTACCGTTTCCTGAGGTGGTGCCGATTCCGGTACCGCCGCTATGTTCATATCCGGCCCCTCCGCCTGCTATCGCCAATGCGCGCGCGGTATCTGTTGTCAGGACTGTGCCAGCCCCACTGAAAAAACCCGTAAGGCCGCCACCCTGATCATGTGCGCTCGCTGATCCAAACCCATAGGGTGGCAGGACATCGGAGCCACCGGGGCCGACACCGGTTCCTGACAGATACTGTGCTTCCGTGGAAAATTCTTCGGGCCGACCGTTGATGTTCCCGCCCTGACCGACAACGACCGTGAAAGATGCCCCGCCGGTGACCGTCGTGTGATCGAATTCAGCTTCGGAATATCCTCCTGCCCCTGAAGTGCCGGTGCCAAGAACTTCGTGCCCACCTCCGGCACCCCATAGTTTGACCCGCGCGCCTTCTGCTCCGACAGGAGCTGTCGCCGCTTGGTCCGATCCGGTGGCCCCGAAAGTCGTTTGTGGACCAGCGACAGCCTGCACGGCGCTGAGCGCAGTGATTGCACCTACGGAAGTGCACAATCGGATAAACGACGTGACGGATGCAACGTTGCACACTCCCGATGCCGCGCCTGTCTCAAATCGTCTTTTTGGCTTCGCCGTCATGGTTTTATCCCACATGATTTTTCTAACTGAGGGCCATCGCCCGTTGGGTCGCGTTGCCGCGGTCAGTGTTGTCCTCAGAACTTTGCGATCAGGTTGACGAAAAAGCCGCCATCGTCATAGGTCAGGTCGGCCAGATCATCCGAAAACGTTGTCATATTGTATCCCAGGCCCAGTTTGGCGTTGTCGCCGACATGGCGGTACACGGCAAACAGCATGCCGGCATCGCTGGTTTCGGCCTGCTCGGCCTCAAGCAATCGTGCCTCGGCCAGCAGGTCCCATTTATGGGTGACGTGAAAGCGGGTGTTGGCCACCAGTAGCAGGGCGTTGTTTCGGGTGAAGTCATTGGTTCCGACCGGGGCGGTTTCGGAATACCGATAGCCGATCTTGCCGCCAATCGACCACTGACGGTTCAGATCGTATTCCGCATCCAGACTAAAGATATGGCTGTGCTGCAGCGGCCCGCGCACATCCGTGCTGGCACCGTCGGTGATCACCTGACCGTATTCGTCATACACGAACCGATAGCGCAACAGCACATTCAGGCGGTCGTGGTAAATCGGGCGATAGGCATAGCCAAAGGACAGTTCAGCAAATTTTGTGTCCGTCAGCGCCGGGTTTTCCGCGTCGGTATCGACCGTATCGATGCTGGCCAGCAGACGGCGCGAGTCCGACAGCTTGTGCCGCAGGCTGCTCGAGAACAGGATGGTGTCGGAATCCCGGCTGCCGTTGCCATCCACGCCACGCTCGTGCCGGTATTCCAGGCGGCCTTCGGCGGCGGTTCGTTTATTGTCATAGGCATAACCCAATGACAGCGCCCGCCGCCTGAAATCTCCGCCAACCGGATCGTCGATCAGGCCGACCTCAAACACAGCGGAATACTGGGTGAACTCGGTATGGGTGTAGTCAACGCCATAGGTGCCGGTCATGGTTCTTTGGGTGTCAAAGACGTCATAGCCGTTTTCGACATACACACTGGTGTTGTCGGAAATTTTCTGCTGACTGCCCGCAACAAAGCGACCATCGCCGGTGTTGTTGAAACCCGGGTTAAAGCTGGTCGGATTAGGATCCAGCGAATACCCGAAATAGGTGCTTTTGCCGCTCTGGTCATCATAGGTGATCAGGGCCTGCGCGCCGACACCCAGATTGCCATCCGAGACCTGACCCTCAAGCGCGAGGTTTTTGTTCAGCTGCACCTTGCCGCCCAGACCCGCGCGATTGTTGGCCTCGACCGTGCCGCTGCGGGACGCCGTGACCTGACCGAACACATTCCACGACAGCCGGTCCGATACTGTGCGGTCATAACGCAGGGCCACGTCTGTCCGCGATCCGGTGCCGGTTGACGTGCCTGAACCTTCGTCCGTGTCCAGATATTCGACCCCAAATGACAGGGCCGAGCGTTCACTGAGCAAATGCTCTCCTTGAACGCCGATCTCATTGTATTCACGACCGGCGTCGTTTTGGTAAAGATCGGCATAGAACTGAAACTGAAACCGGGTGCTCAGATCCGCCTCGCCGTAAAGACCCCACAGGGTTTCGGTCGACTGAATGGCATAATCCAGCGAGGTAAAGCCCGCCTCGCGCCGTTCGAAATACCCGCCGACAAGGCCCGGAGCCTGCAGGCCCGCCTCTTGCAGATCGGCCTGAACGGCAAAGCGGTAGGCGTTGCCTGATCCTTCCTCGCCAGGATTGCGCGTGCCGGTCAGACCACCGTCGTTCGAGGTGAAGTTGCCAATACCCGGCCCGTCCGAACGGGCGATCTCGGCCTCGACCCAGGTGCGGTCGGAATGCTGCCAGAGCAGATCCACGCCAACGGTCTGCTGGTCGTCGGTTGCGGTTTTTTCGGACTGGCCGGTAAGACCGATGCGCAGCTTGTCATTGGCCCAGACCTCGGCCCGGCCGCCATAGGCATAGCTGTCCGCGTCCAGCGCGTAGGCTACTCGATTCACACATTTCCAGCGATCCCATATCCGAGTTGGATTGACCTAAATTGATAGAGACCGCGCAACATAACCACGGGGCCCGGTTTCCCATAATATCCGGTCCAGCCACCGAGACGGGCGCACACCCAGGCTGCAAAGGCGAGCGACCCCTTTGGATGCGGGTTTTTCTGCTTTTCGGTCTTACCTTCAAGCGAAGCGGATACGGCCTCAAGGACCGGTTGATCCTGCGCCTCGAATACATCCTCCAGCGGGCGTTTGCCTGCGCCATCCCGGTCCTGCACGAGCTGCATGCAGGATATCCCCGCGATAAGCGTCATTGCGCAAAGAGTGAACCGCCCCGGGTTTACCGGAGAGTAAAACTCTCAAAGGATGAACCCATGGAGAAGAAAAAGTCACCCCCGAAGTACACGGCTGAGTTTCGCGCCCGCGGCGTTCGGCTTTATAAAGACCATCGCGCGGATTACGCCAGTGACAACGCGGCCTACCACGCGATCGCGCCAAAGCTCGGCTGCTCGCCGGACAGTCTCAGAGTCTGGTGTCAGCAGGCTGAGCGCGATGCCGGCGAACGCGATGGGCTGACCAGCGAGCAGAAGGCACGTCTGAAAGCCTTGGAGCGTGAGAACAAGGAATTGCGCACGGCCAATGAGATCCTGAAGAAGGCGAGCGCGTATTTCGCTCAGGCGGAGCTCGACCGCCCATTCCGGAAATGATCGCATTCATCGATAATCATCGGGACGAGTTCGGTGTCGGGTCGATCTGCAGGGTGCTGCCGATCGCGCCATCGTCCTATTATGCACGTCTGTCTATCCGGCGCAGCCCGGACAAAGCCTCGGATCGGGCCAGGAAGGACGATAAGGATGCGCGGGAAATCCGGCGCGTCTTTGATGCCAGCCGGGGACGCTATGGCGCGCGCAAGGTATGGCATCAACTGCGCCGGGAAGGCTATGACATCGCACGCTGCACGGTGGAACGCCTGATGAAAGTCATGGGGTTGCAGGGTGTTACACGCGGCAAGAAGAAGACCACGATCCCGGACCCTGCACAGGCCTGCCCGGAAGACAAGGTCAATCGCGCGTTCACGGCCACCGCACCAAACCAGCTCTGGGTCTCCGACTTCACCTATGTGTCGACCTGGGCGGGAATGGTCTACGTGGCCTTTGTCATTGATGTCTTTGCGCGCAAGATCGTGGGCTGGCGCGTGTCCACGTCCATGACCACCAGCTTCGTGCTGGACGCGCTGAACCAGGCGATCTGCCAACGAATACCATCACAGGCAGACGGGCTCATTCACCATTCGGACAGGGGGTCGCAATATCTGGCGGTTCGGTACACAGAGCGGTTGGCCCAGGCCGGGATCGACGCATCGGTCGGCAGCGTCGGGGACAGCTATGACAACGCCCTGGCAGAAAGCATCATCGGCCTGTTCAAGACCGAAGTCATTGAGTTCTTCGGCACATGGAAAACGGTTGGCCAGGTTGAGTGGGAAACCCTGGACTGGGTCAGCTGGTACAACAACAAGCGGCTGCACGGCGCGATCGGGCACCGGCCGCCACAAGAACTGGAGGACGCATTCTATGCAAACCTGAACACCCTTGATAAAGTCGCCTGAGTCTTGAGCAAAAAAGTCTCCGGTAAACCCGGGGCGGTTCAGAGTTTTGAAGGGTGCGGGCTCCATAGACACGTTTTCGATGTCGAAACCTTTGGTCTTAATGGTCCGGAAAACCTGCTCAATGACCCAGCGCCGACGGTAGAGTTGAGTGATCCATCGTGCCTGTTCGAATGTTTCGACCCGATGGCTGGTCAGCAGGCGCCAACGTGCAGGCTGCACACCTACTGGCGGGTCGATTTCTCGCGCCTCAACGATGTAGACGGACGTGCTGGCGGGAACGCCTTGTTCAATCGGTCTGTTTTTGGGGTGCGGCAGGGTAACGCAAGCGAAACGAACGCCAATCCGGGCCGTGCGCTTCTTCTGCCCGGGTCGCGCGGGCAACTCGACCGTATGTTCTTGCTGCGGCGTGCCCTCAAGGCTGAAAAAGAGCTTGCCTGTATCATCGGAAAGATTGCGATCATGGGACGCTCGGACCAGGACGTCCACGCCTTTTGGGCGGCATGCAAACATCTCGAAGATGTCCCCTTCACGGTCGGCTATAACCGTGACATTCGCAGCCGCGTTCAGAACGGCGGCACTAGTTTGCATGCTTTCAAGCCAGCGATAGCTCTCTTTTTCACGAAGAGGTCGATTTTTGGGCGGCTTCTTGCGGCCGCCAGAGCGTTCAATGAGTTGCATGTCAACCGCTCCGAGCAACGTGCCCTGTTCGGCCTCCACCGCGATCGTAGCATGGCCGACAATGCAGTTTTCCGACCCATCATCACGAAAGCTCGTTGTGTCTTGAATCGCCAGAACATGCAGACCGTCAACGCGCCCGGACGTGACCTTCCCGGCCTTTTCGACAATCTTTTTCACTGTCACCTTCTCGTTCCTCAAAAACCGACCAAAGCGAACCTCACCTGCGCGATTGCCGCCGACGCTACGCACCGAAATACCACGAGGACCGACCTCGACAAGACGACCATGCAAAAAGCGTTCAGCCTGATCCAAACGACAATCACCAAAATGCGAACTCGAGTTTTGCATCTCTACCCCCTTGAAACAGCAAGACAGGAGATAGAACCGATATGACAAAACGGCAAGGTTCAGAACCTAATTCCGCGTGCGGGAAAAGATGTGTGCATACAGTAGAGCGCGTAGGGGGTCCATTCATATTGCACGATCAGGTTGACGTTGTCGTCGCCATTGGGGTTCGTTGTCACCAGATGCCCGGCGCTGGCATAGGCCGACAGCGGGCGGGTCAGGCGAACGACGCCCTGCACATAATTGATGTCATAGTCGATGCCATAAGACAGCACCTCGCGCGACAGCACCCGGTTGGTGTTCGGGTCGCGGATTTCGATCGACAGGGTTTCCGAGCCCAGCGATATGTCCTGACGGCTGAGGAAATAGACCGACCCGCCGGTGCCGCGAAAGATATCGCGCTGCGGCAGGTTGTCGGGCTGGGCGGCATACAGGTCAAGGCTGGCGCGCGCCTCGCCGCCTTCGGTCACTGCGTTGGTTTCGGCATGGGCCTGTACGCCATATAGCGTGCGTTCGTTGCGGATGTATTCCGAACCGCTGATATTGGCCTTGTAATCCCCCCACAGGATGAAATTGCCGCTCTTTTCCACTTTGACATAGAACCGGCCCGACGTTGGTGCGGTTTCCACAAGGGTCGAGTCGTCGCCATAGGTCGGGTACAGATCATCCGGGTCCAGGCGGCGCAACATGCTGCGCGGGTCGCGCTGGTCAAGATTGCGGAAGATATCGCTCAGTTCTTCTTCCTGAGTGTCGACCGAGATCGTGATCCGCGTGCCATCCGCCGTACGACCACGCACGTAACCGGCGATCCGGCCACTGTCATAAGTGCTGTCCAAGGTACGCCCTGATGCGTCCCGGTCATCACCGTCGCGCCAGCCCAGCGTGATGTCGACGATGCCGACATAGAACCATTCCGACCCCGGGATCGCGACCTCGCGTGTCAGGTCCACGGTGCTGGCAGAGATATCCACCGAATGATCGCCCACGGGCAAGAAACGCTGCAGGACAAAGCGGCCTTGGCTGTCGGTAGTCACAACCTCGCCCAGCGTTCGGACGCGGGTATCGGGCGGCAGGTTGGTGCCTGATACCGTGATGGCGCCGCCATCGATCCGCACGCCAGTGCGTTTAAGCGTCGTGCTGCCTTCTTCCTGTGTCTCGCCCTGGGCCAGATCACGATTGTTCCGTGCGCTCAGCGGCAGTGCATGGGTTTCGTCAAACCGGCCCTGTGCGTCATAGACCCGGTGCAGATAGACCAGATCGTCGCCTTCGGGCAATTCTGTGGCCACGCGCCCACCGGGTTGAATGGGCAGAACCCGGATCGTGCGCGGTCCACCGCTTGCGCTGGGATCAATGATGTGGATTTCACCGCGGGTTACAAAAGCGGGATAGTTCAGACGGCTTTGAAAGGTGATCCCGGCGTCGCCTTCGGTTCTGATCGCCTGTGCGTCCAGTCGGCGTTCGGTCTCCAACCCGTCGAACCGCACCTGCACATCCGCATCCGCCAGTGCCAGATCGGCCTTGCGCTGCAAATCGACCAAGCGCGGTTCGCCGACGCGGGGCGCGCCGTTGACCGATATGGCAAAACCATTCGCAGGAGTGGCGGTTACGGCTTGTTCTGTGTTCGCTCCGACCGGCGTCGTGACCACTGCGCCCGGTCTGCAATCTCCCGATCCGGTGCATGTCTCGGCCAGCACCGGATGAGACGCGATCGTGCCCATCAATAGCGAAGCTGCCACAGTGTTCTTTTTCATTGTCATTGCATGCGCCTTGACCCGGCGCTTCGGCGAAGCGCGCGCGGTGTATTGGAATTGAGTGAAAGGGCGAACGCGTCAGATGACGCTGGACCTTTATGCGGGGGGGTAGTGTCCTACGCAGGCACTGAAATGAGGCGCTTGATCCGGGTCAGCCGTCCAAAGGGCGGCTTTGGAGCGACACAACATCGGTTCGTCAGCTTGTCTGAGTGCTCGAACAATAATCATTAACACGATCTCCTGATACGGATCAGTTTGAGTGGTTTCCGCAGCCCCTGCAGGTTCCCGATGCCTTGGTTGGCACGTTTGTCCAGCGACACCGCTCATGAAAGTCAGCGACATTGCAGGTGGGTGATTTTGGCGAAAGCATAAGGAGGGCGTAGCCCGACTGGAGCTTTCGCCAAAATCTCGCGCGGATTTTATCCGTGCGGTTGGCGGTGACAGCGGTCAGGATTTTCCAATCTTCAAACCAGAAAGAGGATTGGATGCCTGGGCGTTTTATCACCGACCGACAATACGAGGACTACATGAAACTTCGGACTCAATACACCCAGAACATAGCGGCCGTGAAAGCCGGTTTCAGTTCGAGCACCGGATCGCGCATTGACCGGGACCCGCGCCCGCCATCGCAAAAGAAACAAGAACGCCGTCACGGCGGCGGCAAACCGGATCCGTTAGCCGGGATTTGGGAGGAGGTTGTTGTTCCTCTTCTGGAAAAGCAGCCCCATCTGCGTCCGTTTGCGATCCTGGAAGAGCTACAACTCCGGCACCCGGACCGTAATCTGGGCAAGGCGCGTCGCACGTTGGAACGGCGTATGCGTGCCTGGCGCGCAGAACATGGCCCGGATCGGGACGTCATCTTCCGCCAGACACATCCGCCGGGCTGGCAAGGGATGTCGGATTTCTTCAAGGCCGATGATTTGAACGTCACTATCGCGGGTCAGCCATTCGCGCACCGGGTTTATCACTTCACCCTGGTTTTCTCCGGCTGGGAATATGCCGAAGTTGTTCTTGGCGGGGAGAGTTTTACCGCGCTGGCCTGCGGACTGCAGAATGCCCTGTGGCAGGTGGGCGGAGCACCACGTGAGCACCGCTCGGACAGCCTGTCAGCTGCCTTTGGCAACAGGAAGAAGGATGTTGATGAGGATTTGCGGGCGCGGTACGAGGCGCTGTGTGCCGATTATGGCATGGAACCGACCCGAAACAATCGCGGCATCGCCCACGAGAACGGCTCCATCGAAAGCCGCCATGGACACCTCAAGGCGCGTCTGGAACAAGCGCTGCTTCTGCGCGGCAGTTCTGACTTCGAGACTGTGGAGGCATGGCGGCGCTTCATCGCTCAGGTCGTTGGCCGCCACAATGCACAACGCAGGGAGCAAGTGGCCCTTGAACGCGCCGATCTCCAGCCGCTGCCAGAACGGCGGAGTTGCGATTATGATGCGGCACGTGTGCGGGTGACCTCTTCCAGCGGCTTTGTCTTCCGCAAAGTGTTTTACACGGTTCCCTCGCGGCTGATCGGTTTCGAGTTGAACCTGCGTGCCTACGATGATCGTCTGGAACTGTTTCTTGGCAACACCCGGATCGATACGTTGCCACGCGGGCGGACCCCTGATCACAAGCGCGGCACACATGGCCATGTCGTCAACTACCATCATGTGATTCACAGCCTGCGCACCAAGCCCGGTGCCGTCGCAAACCTGACCTATCGTGATGCGCTTTTTCCCAGAACGGAATACCGCCGCACATGGGAGGCGCTGTCCGCGGCATGGCCCTTGCGCAAGGCTTCCCAAGCCATTGTTGACCTGCTGTGGATAGCACATGAACACGCTTGCGAGGCGGAACTTGCTGTCGCTCTGGATCAGATACTCAAGGCTGGCGGCCTGCCTGATCTCGACGATCTGCATGTGCGCTTTGCGCAGAAAACAGAAGCGGATCACCCCGATGTTCCGATCCATATCCCAACCATAGCGGTCTATGATGGTCTGCTTTCCGAGCCAGGAGCCACAGCATGAGCATCACGGTAGAAACCGCCAAGCTTCCCATCCTGTTGAGCAATCTCAGGCTGCCGACAATCGCCTGTTTCTGGCCGGAGTTCTGCATCAAGGCGGATAAGGAGGGCTGGCCTGCAGAGCGGCTGTTGGCGGCCCTGTTTGAGCTGGAGTTGAGCGAACGGGACCAGCGGCGGATACAGCGCCACCTCGCGGCCGCCAAGCTGCCCCAGGGCAAGACCCTCGACAGCTTTGACTTCTCGGTTGTTCCGACCGTGAGCAAGGCCCGGATCAACGCGCTGGCCGAGGGCGACACCTGGTTGCAAGCCTACTCGATTCACACATTTCCAGCGATCCCATATCCGAGTTGGATTGACCTAAATTGATAGAGACCGCGCAACATAACCACGGGGCCCGGTTTCCCATAATATCCGGTCCAGCCACCGAGACGGGCGCACACCCAGGCTGCAAAGGCGAGCGACCCCTTTGGATGCGGGTTTTTCTGCTTTTCGGTCTTACCTTCAAGCGAAGCGGATACGGCCTCAAGGACCGGTTGATCCTGCGCCTCGAATACATCCTCCAGCGGGCGTTTGCCTGCGCCATCCCGGTCCTGCACGAGCTGCATGCAGGATATCCCCGCGATAAGCGTCATTGCGCAAAGAGTTTTGAAGGGTGCGGGCTCCATAGACACGTTTTCGATGTCGAAACCTTTGGTCTTAATGGTCCGGAAAACCTGCTCAATGACCCAGCGCCGACGGTAGAGTTGAGTGATCCATCGTGCCTGTTCGAATGTTTCGACCCGATGGCTGGTCAGCAGGCGCCAACGTGCAGGCTGCACACCTACTGGCGGGTCGATTTCTCGCGCCTCAACGATGTAGACGGACGTGCTGGCGGGAACGCCTTGTTCAATCGGTCTGTTTTTGGGGTGCGGCAGGGTAACGCAAGCAAAACGAACGCCAATCCGGGCCGTGCGCTTCTTCTGCCCGGGTCGCGCGGGCAACTCGACCGTATGTTCTTGCTGCGGCGTGCCCTCAAGGCTGAAAAAGAGCTTGCCTGTATCATCGGAAAGATTGCGATCATGGGACGCTCGGACCAGGACGTCCACGCCTTTTGGGCGGCATGCAAACATCTCGAAGATGTCCCCTTCACGGTCGGCTATAACCGTGACATTCGCAGCCGCGTTCAGAACGGCGGCACTAGTTTGCATGCTTTCAAGCCAGCGATAGCTCTCTTTTTCACGAAGAGGTCGATTTTTGGGCGGCTTCTTGCGGCCGCCAGAGCGTTCAATGAGTTGCATGTCAACCGCTCCGAGCAACGTGCCCTGTTCGGCCTCCACCGCGATCGTAGCATGGCCGACAATGCAGTTTCCCGACCCATCATCACGAAAGCTCGTTGTGTCTTGAATCGCCAGAACATGCAGACCGTCAACGCGCCCGGACGTGACCTTCCCGGCCTTTTCAACAATCTTTTTCACTGTCACCTTCTCGTTCCTCAAAAACCGACCAAAGCGAACCTCACCTGCGCGATTGCCGCCGACGCTACGCACCGAAATACCACGAGGACCGACCTCGACAAGACGACCATGCAAAAAGCGTTCAGCCTGATCCAAACGACAATCACCAAAATGCGAACTCGAGTTTTGCATCTCTACCCCCTTGAAACAGCAAGACAGGAGATAGAACCGATATGACAAAACGGCAAGGTTCAGAACCTAATTCCGCGTGCGGGAAAAGATGTGTGCATACAGTAGGGTTGCAAGCCGGTCACAATTTGCTGGCCTTCGGCCCTCCGGGTGCCGGAAAATCGCATTTGGCGGCAGGCATCGGCTATGAGTTGATCCAGCGGGGCCACCGCGTCCTGATGATCAGAACATTCGATCTGGTGCAGCGCTTGCAGACGGCGCGACAGAACCTTTGCCTCGCGCAGGACATCCAAAAGCTCGACAAATTCGACCTGCTCATACTCGATGACATCTCCTACGTGCAGAAAGATCAGGCCGAAACCAGCGTCATCTTCGAACTCATCGCCGCGCGCTACGAACGAAAATCAATCATGATCACTGCAAACCGCCCTTTCAGCGGTTGGGACGATGTGTTTCCCGATAAAGCCATGGGCATAGCCGCAATCGACCGGCTCGTACATCACGCGACAATCTTCGAGATGAATGTCGAGAGCTATCGACGTCGCGCAGCTCATGCCGCTGCAATGTCGCTCAGCGACATTGAAGATGAAACCCGCTCCAACGCCAAAAACAAGGAGGACAAAACCACACCAAAGAACAAAATCGAACCTTGAAATGAGTGCACCAAATTGACATTCTGCAACCCGTCACCGTCACCCGCCTTCAATGTCGCGCACTTGCACGAGCAATGTCGCGCTACACACGCTAAACGAACATGGTTAGTTCTGCCGATTTCGATCAAGTACGGAGCAAATTTGACGCAAATTAGACAAAACCCAGCTGATTTGTGTTTTCAAACTGACCAAAAGCCGGAAAAAGCTCAGTTCATTGCAAACCATTCGGGTTGTGGCCAAGGCGGGATCAGCTACCACATCTTGTGGTCAAAACGCATGATAACTGTAATAACCGGCTGAAATTTAGAGGTTCTTTTTGGTCGCACGACATCTCAAACAGGGTTTTGAAATGTACGTTTTGCGAGCGTTCAACAACACTTCTTGCGGGGTGCCGAGTTGTAAATGAAAAATGAAATCGACCGGTATTCAAATTAATTGCTGCATGTAAAATACATGTTTTGACATCCAGCAGCCCGCCAAGCACCCCAAATGACAGGACCGCAAACGTTCAAAAGCACGAGATTGGCTGATGTTCGCCAGATGCCCCCGGTTTCAACGGTGATCGTGGGCGAAACGCAGGTTGGTTGTCAGGCCTGTTTCGCCCATGCCAACGCCGCCTCGGACAGGTGGGGGCCGACCCGGTTCAGCACGGCGGTGTGATAGGCGGCCAGCCAATCCCGTTCAGCTTGGGTTAACGCGTGGGTCAACAGCATTTCGGTCTGGATGGGCACCCAGGTCAGGTTGCGGAATTCCAGAAACCCGTCATCGGCCTGAACAATTTCGAAAAGGTTTTCGATGCGGATGCCAAAGGCATTGATCAGATAATATCCGGGTTCGATCGACAGGATCATCCCGGGCGCCAGATCAACTGGATTGTACGGTTTCCCGATCCGCTGAGGGTGTTCATGCACCGACAGCCGATGACCGATGCCGTGGTCATAATCTAGGCCCAGATCCCATAACGGGCGACGGCAGATCGCGTCGATATGATGGCCTTGTGTTCCGGGTGGAAAGCGTAGCGTGGCCAAGGCGTGCAGGGCTTTGAACACCGCCGTATAGGCGCGGTCGTAGCCGTCTGGTCGGTGCGAGCCAAAGGAAAAACTGCGCGTCGCATCGGTCGTGCCGGTTTCGTACTGCCCGCCTGAATCCAGCAGATAGGTACCGTCGGGAGGAATGGCCGTGCTGTTTATTGGATCGGTTGAATAGTGGCACATGGCGGCATTACCCCCGGCGGCCGAGATTGTGTGGAAGCTTTCGCTGAGAAAGCCGGGCTGCGCGCGGCGGAATGACAGAATCTTCTCTTCGGCCTCATATTCGGTGACCCCGCAGTTTTGAGCAGCGCGCGCGGGGATCTCGGCGGCCAGCCAGGCGCAGAACTCGGTCCAGGCAATGCCGTCACGGACATGGCAATTGCGCAGCCCCTCCAACTCGGTCGGGGTTTTTTTTTGGCTTTGGTCAGGGTGATCGGGCTTTTGGTTGGCATCTCTCTGGCACCTTTGGCCTTCAAAACCGATCTGGCGGCCGATGGTGAAAAATCGGGGTCGAACAGGACGGTTTGGCCGCGTTGCGCGCGCTCTTGCAGCACTGGCAAAAAGCGGTCTTGCGCGTGAATATGAACATCGGATGGCACGTGATCCCGAACAGCCTCGGTCAGCTTTTGATCCGCGACAAACCAGTGCACCTGTCCCGAATTTTCAGCCAGAATAGAAGAGTGTGGGATCGGATTGAAGGCAACGTCCGAGCCGCGAATATTCAACAACCACGCGATGTTGTCGGGCTGTGTTTCGATCATCATCTCTGCACCGTGCTTGCGCAGTTCGGCCACCAGATCGGCGATTTTGTCGGCTGTGCTTTTCCCAGCAAATTGCAGCGGAAATGGCTCGATCAGACCCATGGGCGGGGCAGGCTGATCGGGCCAGATGGCATCGACCGGGTTGCTTTCAACTGCGACCAGATGGGCATCAGACTCAGTCAGTGCACCAGCAAAGCGATCATACCATGCAGGTGGTACGTGCATCGCATCATACCCTATGGTCCAGCCGTCCCGCGCGACCGAGGCCAGCCAGGTTTCTGGCGGCTCGTCATGCAGGTGATGATGCGAGAAAACGGGGCTGGCGCATTGGTTCGCGGCCTGAACCACATAGCGCCCGTCAACAAACAGCACCACGGTTTCATGGGTCACGATCGCCATCCCTGCCGATCCGGTAAACCCGGTCACATGAGCCAACCGCTCGTCATGCGGGGCGACATATTCGGCCTGATAGGCGTCGAACCGCGGCAGAATAAACGCGTCCAGACCCCGTGCCCGCAATTCGCCCCGCAAGGCGGACACGACAGGATTGTGATCGGCGTTGGGTGCATCAAGCATGGCTGTTTATCTCTTTTACATGATGGCAGGCCACGTCACCGCGCCCTTCGAAAGGCATCAGGGCGGGGGCCTTGGATTTGCAGATTTCGCTGGCGTGGCGGCAACGGACATGGAACGGGCAGCCCGTGGGCATGTTCAGGGGCGATGGCAGCTCGCCCTCAAGACGGCTGACCTTGCCCCG
>CAXXPZ010000097.1:0-23185 GCA_963422555.2 uncultured Ruegeria sp. | reverse complement strand
CCGCGCATCGCCCAGGCACTGGCCATGAGCTGAACGCCGGCCGGGTACATGGCCGGCAGCGGGATCGCGGTCAGGCTGGGGGCGGCATCTGCGCCAAAACGGTCTTTCAGCAGTTGCATGCACATGTTCCAATCCCGCTGCGAGATAGAAGCGTCGTAGAACACGTTGAGACGAATGGTGTCAGCTAAGTCAGCGCCCAGATCATCCAGTACCTGCTCCAGCCGGTCGATGACGGTTGCGGCCTGCGCCTTGACGTCCCCCGGGTTGAGCACGGTGCCGTCGGCATCGCGGGAAACCTGCTGGCCGACAAAAATTTTTTCACCGCATTTGACGCCCTGCGACAGCGCGCCGCCGGGTTGGTGAATACCGGCAGGCGAGGATTTGATGCAAGCCCGCTGGGTTCCGTCCTGGCCTGCCATGCCATAGGTGCAGATTTCGACAAGCAGCTCGGGCAGCACCAAGCGGTCAAACGGCACCATTTCTATGGTGGCGCCTTCCAGGTCCGGCATCTGGTCAATAATGCTCTGCCGATAAGCGTCTTCATCGACATCGCCGGGGTTCACATAGGATACACGCAGGTTGGTGATGTCGGACATTTTGCAGTCGATATCACCCATCAGCTTGCGAATGTGCCCGATGCTAACAGTGGTCTGTGTGGCCAAGTCATCCGGGTGGTCAAGATCGAGCTGCGGATTGAGCACCACCATGTCGTTGGTGTGGATGGCCATCGTCCAGGGGTGGTCAACATCCAGCTCGAAGTTTTTCGGGTTGTAGTTTTTTCTAGGCATAAGATCACCGAAGTTTAGTGGGTGCCAGCGCAGGGAGACGCACAGGCACCCGGTGGGATTTAGATTGGCTCGTTCTGCAACTGACCGCCGAGATATTTCAGCGCAGAGGTCACATGCATCTCGACGCCGATCGCCAGCCCGTCCTCGTCGATATCGAATTTCGGATGGTGATGCGGGTAACCAGTCTTCTTCTCTGGATTGCCGACGCCGACAAAGAAGAAAGTGCCCGGCACCTCTTGTGAGAATCGGCAGAAGTCTTCGCCGATCATGGTAACGTGCGGAACGACTTTATGGTCGGTGGCAGCGATGACATCAGCGGCTGCATCACGCACAATGGCGCTCACGCTGGGATCATTCACGACGGCCGGATCGTAGAACTTCCATTCCAGCTCGTAGCTCATGCGATGCGCGGCGCAGATGTTGCTGACAATCCGTTCGAACCGGTCGAGCACCTTTTCGCCCGGCTCGTCCCTGGAGCTGAAAAGACACCGCAAGGTGCCCTGCAACTCGACCTTGCTTGGAATGATGTTGGCGGCCTGGCCGGCATGGATGGAGCCAAAAACAATGGCCACGGCTTTGTGCGGGCTCAGCTCCCGTGTCTGGATTGCCTGCACCTGCTGAATCACACTGGCCGCGCCAAGGATCGGATCTATCGAATCCTCAGGCACAGCCGTGTGTCCGCCAAGACCCTTCAATGTCAGACGGAACACGTTGGCTTCAGCCATAACCGGGCCATCATCCGCCGAGATCGTGCCGATTGGCATCCCGGTCATCAAATGTGTGCCAATCACGGCATCGACCTCCGGGGACTGCATGACACCTTCCTGGACCATTTCAAGGGC
This sequence comes from uncultured Ruegeria sp., assembly GCA_963422555.2. Lineage (GTDB taxonomy): Bacteria > Pseudomonadota > Alphaproteobacteria > Rhodobacterales > Rhodobacteraceae > Ruegeria. The sequence goes on along the minus strand of CAXXPZ010000097.1, from coordinate 21,555 downwards.
ACAGCCATTTTCCTCATTGGGTTGGAAAACGAACTTGATGTCACCCTTGAGCGTTTCCTTGTTCTCAACGAGAATTTTTGCCGCGATCATCATCATCGACGTATGCCCGTCATGACCACAGGCGTGCATCACGCCGGGATTTTTCGACTTGAACCCGTGATCGGTCATCTCGGTGATCGGCAGCGCGTCGATGTCCGCACGCATCATTAAGGTCTTGCCGGGCTGGCCGCCCTTGAGCATGGCGATCACGCCGGTGCCGCACATGCGCTCTGTTTTAAGGCCGAGGTCCTGAAGATATTTTTCGACGATACCAGCGGTGCGGTGCTCTTCCAGACCCAGCTCGGGATGCATATGGAAGTCGCGACGCAACGCGATCAACTCGTCTTCAAGCTCTTTGACGCGGCTTTTGATGTCGAATGTCATGTTGTTTACTTTCTTGTTTGCGTTGCTCGAGCGGCTTCAGGCGGTGAGTTTCTCAATGCCGGTTTTGATGCGCGCAATGGCTTCTTTCAGTTCGGAATCCTCGACCGCGAATGACAGGCGCAGATAGCCTTCTCCCTGATCGCCGAAAATCGGGCCAGGGATGGTGATGACGCGCTGGTCGTTAAGCAGGTGTTCCGCCAGATCCCAAGACGACATGCCGACCGCCTTGATGTTGGGGAAGGCGTAGAAGGTCGATTCCGGCTTGATACAGGACACGCCTTTGATGTCGTCAAGACCCTCATAGACGATCTCGCGGCGGCGCGCGTAGGCAGCATTCATATCGTGCACGCAATCCTGCGACCCTTCGATTGCGGCCAGGGCGGCGCGTTGAGAAACCGCTGTCACACCTGACACGAGGTGCTCCATGAGCTTTTCCATCTCAGCGATCACGGTCTCGGTGCCAACGGCATAACCCACGCGCCAACCCGTCATGGCGTATGTTTTTGACAGGGTGAAGGCGGTAATCGTACGTTCTTTCATGCCATCAAGAGCAGCGAGACTGACATGTTCGCGCCCATCGAACATCAAGTCCTCATAGGGCTCGTCTGAAAACACCAAAAGGTCTCGTTCGATGGCAATATCGGCGATTTCCTGCATCAGCGCTCGATCAAAGACGGCGCCGGTCGGGTTCGAAGGCGAGTTGATCACAAGCAGTTTGGTCTTGTCGGTCAGGGCTGCTTGCAGGTCAGCCGGGTCCAGCCGGAAACCGTTCTCTTCTTTCAAGGGAACCGAAACTGGCACACCACCAAAGAGGCGTATCTGCGAGAAATAGTCGTATCCCGGATCCATCACGATGACTTCGTCACCGGCCTCGATGAAATTGAGCATCGTGTTGAACACGACCTGCATTGCGCCCACGGTAATCATGATCTCGGTTTCCGGATCAGCAATGATTCCGTTTTGCCGTGCAAGCTTTTCGGAGACGGCCTGACGCACATCCAGAAAGCCCTGTGCTGGCGGGTAGCGTGTATACCCCTCGTCCAGCGCACTTTTCGCCGCCTCGATGATGTGCGAGGGCGTATCGAAGTCAGGCTGGCCAATACCAAGATTGATCACGCCATCAAGCTTGCTCGCCATCGAGTGCATCTTGCGGATACCAGACCAGTCCACCCGCGCAATGCGGTCAGTCAAACCGAAGTTGTGCATATTTGCTCCGTCTTTGTTTGCATCGAGTGCCTCGCTCACACGAGGCGACCACCGACGGCTCTTACCTGCCCGATGTCATTTCGACAGCTTTCGGGCGATTTCCAAAATCAGATAACTTTCTCAAAGTCACGATGTCAACATTTGTGATATATGATGATCGATATAAAAATCAGTAGAAAATATCACTGATAAATTACAAACGAATCAAAACTGTTGACAGGGCATCAGTGATGAACTTAGTTTTCTGGGACAGTGAGTAAAAGAACTGGAATGTGGGAGGGGCCGGAATGACCCGATCGTCGAAATCATTAAGCCGAACCTCCACCGCTGGGCCGGGTTTGGTGTCGGATAGCCCTACCCGCATCAACGATAGATGCGCCCTTTTCAGGTGCGCAGCCGGTTTGGCGCAGAGTGCCGCGCTTGGTGATGCGGGCAACGGTTCGGCGAGCGGGTTCCTAAAAGTCTCACGGCAAACATCAACAGGAGGATGAAATGAATTATTTGAGTTTGCTCAAAGGCGCTGCAGCTGCATGCGTATTGGGGGTGCCCGCGCAAATGGCAATCGCGGAAGGCCTCTCTGAAAAAGCCCAGGAAGATGGGTTGAAAGTGGCGTTTTTCAACTTTCAACCTTATTCATATGAAGGTGGAGATGGTGTTCTGACCGGCACCGATGTTGACACGCTTCGCGCTGTTCTTGAAGCCATGGGCGCGTCGATTGATACGGCTCAGGCGACCGAGTGGGGTGCACTTATTCCGGGACTGCGAGCGGGCCGTTTTGATGTGGTGGCTGCAGGTATGTTCGTGACACCAGAGCGTTGCGCTCAAGTGTCGTTTTCCGAGCCGATTTTCGGTATTCCGCAGACGCTCGTGGTACTCAAGGACAATCCTAACGGGATCACTGGCTATGAAGATGTCGCTGAAAAAGAACTGACTATCGCTGTGCTTAGCGGTTCGGCTCAGGCGGCACACGCCCGCGACGCAGGCGTGGAAGATGCCAAAATCATGGAGATACCGGATAACGCCACAGCGATTGCCGCAATGCGGGCTGGTCGCGCTGATGCCTACGGTCTTGCCACGCCCGGAGGACGAACCCTTGTTGCCGGCGTTCCGGAGCAGGATTTTGAGATGATCGCACCATTTGCCGAGGTCGCTGGCAAGAATGCGATGGCACATGGTGCCTTTGCCTTCCGGAAGGACGACGCCGCCTTTGTTGAAGAGTTCAACAAAATCCTGACGACCCGTATCGAGGATGGCTCGCACGTTGCCGTTCTTGAGACACACGGGATGGACGCCGCCGAAATGCCACGCCTGTCGACTGCGGAGCTTTGCGGCGGGTAAACTCGGGCACAAAAGAATAGCCAGCCCACACTATTTTAAGTGCGGGCTGGTTAATGCCAGTTTCGCGTTGAAACGCGATGTCTGGCCTTTTGTCACGAATTCTGTGGGCCAATAATGCCGCTATGCGGCATTTGGGGAGATAGGGATGAATGCATCTGTATCACGCGTCGGAGCCATAATTGCGCTTCTGGCTTTTGTCGCAGGTATGGTTTTCGCCACGTTTTCTGAACTGCGTATTTTCCTTCCGGCACTGTTAAAGGGCGGGGTCGTTACACTTCAGGTTTCGGTGCTGGCCGTGATTGTATTCTATGCCTCATCTGTGCTTGCGGGAATTGGACGTTCAAGCCAGGTCTGGCCTGTACGCATCTTCAGCGGGATTTACGTCGAATTATTTCGTGGCACCTCCCTGTTGGTTCAGCTGTTCTGGCTATTTTATGTTTTGCCTGAATTCGGGATTGTTCTGTCGCCGATGGCTGCTGGTGTGATGGCAATTGGGCTCAACTACGGCGCTTACGGGGCCGAAGTCGTACGCGGTGCGCTACGTGCTGTGCCGAGGGGGCAGGTTGAGGCAGGGATTGCGCTCAATTTGACGAAATGGAAGCGTTTGACGCGTATCATTTTCCCGCAGGCGATGATCATCATGTTGCCGGGTATGGGGAACCTCACCATCGAATTGGTCAAAGCGACCTCATTGGTCTCGGCCGTGACGCTGGTAGATATCACCTATGCGTCAGTTCTGCAGAACAACCTCCACTATCGGACGGTCGAAATCTTCACGATTACGATGCTCCTTTATTACATTATTTCACAGCTGATCCGGTTTGCTTTCGCGGCTCTGGAGGCTCGGGCGGCGCGGTATCGCGGAAGGGAGGCCTAATCATGGAGTGGAGTTGGGAATTCACCTGGGAGCGGGTCTTGCCCGCAATGCTAGAAGCTCTCCCCGTCACCATTCAGGCAACGGTCTTTTCCTTCCTGCTCGCAGTGGTACTTGGTTTGCCCCTGATGCTATTGCGCAAGAGTCCAATCCGAATCGTTTCCTTGGTCGTCGGCGAAGCAATCGAGTTCATTCGCGGAACGCCACTTCTGGTGCAAATCTTCTTTTTGTTTTTCTTCCTGCCAGAGTTCGGCATCACTTTGCCACCGCTGACAACCGGTATTCTGGCGATTGGACTCTACTATAGCACGCTCTGCTCCGAGGTGTTTCGTTCGGGTTTCGACGCCGTACCCCGCGGACAATGGGAAGCCGCAAAAGCCCTCAATCTAAGCCCGCGCCAAACGCTGACCCGGATCATCATCCCACAATCCCTGCCGCCGATTGTACCCGCCCTTGGCAACTATCTTATCGCAATCTTCAAAGAGACCCCTCTTTTGTCATTCGTCGCCGTTGCTGAAATCATGCACGTTGCCAAGAGCATTGGAGTTGGAACCTATCGCTTTACCGAGGCAATCACGGTTGCCGGCATCCTGTTTCTCATACTCAGTCTCATTGCCGCGTTTCTCGTCAACCTCACTGAGCGATATGTCAACAAAAGGATATACCACTGATGGAGCCCAAGATCCGCTTCGACGACGTCACCAAACGTTATGGTTCCCACACGGTTTTGGATGGCCTCGACCTGAGTATCGACTCGGGGGAGTTGGTGGCTATCATTGGCCCCTCCGGCTCCGGTAAAACCACGGTTCTGCGTGTTTTGATGACGCTTGAAAACATCCAGGAAGGCGTCATCTATATTGACGGGCAACCCTTCACCCATGTCCAAAAGGGTGATGCGCTGGTCCCCGCTCCGCAGGCGCACATTCGCAAGCTGCGCTCCAAGATCGGCATGGTGTTCCAGTCGTTCAATCTGTTCCCGCACATGTCTACGTTGCAGAACTGCATTGAGGCGCCGGTTCAATCGCTTGGTCTTCGCAAGGACGAGGCCGTCGAACGCGCGCGGGAATTGCTGAATATGGTCGGCATGGGTGACAAGGAAGACCACTATCCCAGTCAACTGTCGGGTGGTCAGCAACAGCGAGTGGCGATCGCGCGGGCGCTTGCGATGCGCCCTGAGATTCTGCTCTTTGACGAACCAACCTCGGCGCTTGATCCGGAAATGGTTGGTGAAGTGTTGCAGGTTATCCGGTCTTTGGCCAGCGAACACTCCTACACGATGCTTCTGGTGACACACCAGATGGGGTTCGCGCGTGAGGTCGCAGATCGGGTGTTGTTCTTCGAAGCCGGTAAGTTTGTAGAACAAGGCAAGCCGGACGAGTTCTTTAACAACCCGCAAAACCCGAGAACGCAGGCATTCCTGAATAAAGTGTTGGAATCAAACTGACACAGGACGTTTCGGAGCAAATCCTCGTCGCTTAGCAACATTATGGGCTCGACCAGATTAGCTGCGCCCTTTCCAGGAGAAGAAACCAAATGGAATACCAAAACCTGATTGATGGCAATTGGGAAAAGTCAGTCGATAGCATTGCAAACATCAACCCGTCGGACATTAACGATGTTCTCGGCCACGCTGCCGTCAGTGACGTTGGCGTGGTTGACCGCGCAATCTCTGCAGCCCATCAGGCTGCACCGGGCTGGGCGGCTTCGACGCCGCAACAGCGCTTCGACGTACTCGACTTCATCGGCGGCGAGATTCTGACCCGCCGCCAGGAGCTGGGTGAGTTGCTGTCGCGTGAAGAAGGAAAAACGCTACCTGAAGGCATTGCCGAGGCGGCGCGCGCCGGCCAGATATTTAAGTTCTTCGCCGGAGAGGCTTTACGTCAAGCTGGTGATACGTTGGCTTCAGTCCGCCCGGGCATCAGCGTCGATGTCACCCGCTCTCCTATTGGCGTTGTGGGCCTGATTGCGCCGTGGAACTTTCCTATTGCCATCCCCGCCTGGAAAGTCGCCCCGGCGCTGGCCTATGGCAATGCGGTGGTGCTGAAACCTGCCGAATTGGTGCCAGGCTCAGCCCATGCCTTGGCCGAGATCATTTCACGCTCGGGTTTGCCTGAAGGGGTGTTCAACATCATCTTTGGCCGCGGCTCAGTTGTTGGTCCGAAACTTATCGAAGATACGCGTGTCAACGCGATATCATTCACAGGCTCAGTGCCGACGGGCCGTGGGATCGCCGCAGCCTGCGGTCAGAACCTGAAAAAAGTCCAGCTCGAGATGGGCGGCAAAAACCCGATGGTGGTGCTTGACGACGCGGATCTTGGTGTGGCGGTGGATGCTTCTCTCAACGGTGCTTTCTTTTCGACTGGCCAACGCTGCACCGCTTCGTCCCGTCTCATCGTCACCGAGGGCATTCATGACAAGTTCGTAGCTGCGCTGACCGAAGCTATGCAAGGTATGAAGATAGGTCATGCGCTGGAGACTGGCGTGCAAATGGGTCCGGTTGTCGACGAGCGACAGCTTGACCAGAACATGAACTACATCGAGATCGCCCGCAGCGAAGGTGGAAACGTGATTGGCGGCGAACGTGAAAAACGCGAAACCGAGGGTTTTTTCATGGAGCCGGCGCTGGTGACGGAAACCACCAATACCATGCGGATCAACCGTGAAGAGGTTTTTGGTCCAGTAGCATCGGTCGTGCGCGTCAAAAATTACGATGAGGCGCTGGCTATGGCAAATGACACCGAGTTCGGCCTGTCTTCAGGAATTTGCACGACCTCGCTAAAGCATGCTTCCCACTTCAAGGCCAATGCCGAAGCAGGCATGGTCATGATTAACCTGCCGACAGCAGGAGTGGATTACCATGTTCCTTTTGGCGGCACTAAAGGATCTAGCCTTGGTTCGCGTGAACAGGGGCGTTTCGCTGCCGAGTTCTATACTGCAGTAAAAACAAGCTATGTTCTTCCGTAAAACTCCTAATTAGCACATTCATTGTATTACCGCTAACAACGTAGGCGCTCACAATGGTACCATCAGTGGTAAACTTGGGTTGGGAAACCGAAATTCAGTTAGAGCGAGTAGTGGAGCGGGAAGGAAGAATGCCGGACTACTTTACTGAAAATATCTTAGGAGAGCTGTAAATGTTTAGTGGCGGTGATTTCGAACTTGCAAGAAAGGCAGCAAATGAGAAGGTAGATTATCGAATTTGGAAGTGTTTGCGAAGCTTTAGCAACCGCATAAGAAAAGTTTTTGAGTGACGCAAGAACTGAGATACTCTTCAATATAATGAGTTGACAAAGTGCACGGCCTAACCGTCCGATTGAACTTAGCCACGCTGTTGGCGCCGAGGATAGAGGTGGTCCTAGATTTTCGACCAGTTTGCAGCCTTTTTAAGGTGGATCAGGGTTTCATTTCAGGCTGCTAATCTCATCGGTTCTATTTTGCTGGCATAGGCTTCATCGGGGGTCAATATGCCGTGTGTCGAGTGGGGGCGTTCGACGTTGTAGTAGGCCAGCCACTTTCCGATGCCAATCTTTGCCTCTGAGCCTCTCTCAAAGGCGCGCAGATAGACGCATTCGTACTTGAGTGACCGCCAGAGCCGCTCGATCATGCGGTTGTCGCGCCAGGCACCTTTCCCGTCCATGCTGATCTTGATCTTTGCGTCCGTCAGCACGTCGATCCAAGCACCGCTGGTGAACTGACTGCCCTGATCTGTATTGAATATCTCCGGCTTACCGTGCTTGGTCAAAGCCTCTTTCAGGGCCTCAACGCAGAAGTCCGCGTCCATGCTGTTGGACAGTCTCCAGGCAAGAACCTTGCGGCTGTGCCAATCCATGATCGCTACCAGATACAAAAAGCCTCGGCGCATCGGAATATAGGTAATATCTGCGCACCAGACCTGGTTGGGCCGGTCGATCACCACGTTCCTGAGCAGATATGGCCAGATTTTGTGCTGTGGATGCTTCTTGCTGGTGCTGGGTTCCTGGTAAATCGGTACCAGCCGCATGAGACGCATCAGGCGGCGCACACGATGCCGCCCACATTTGTGGTTGTTTCGCTGCATAAAGCGCGCCATTTGGCGTGACCCATACCAGGGCGTTTCCAGGAACTGCTTGTCGATGATTTCCATAAACCGCAGGTTCTCAGCACTCTCGCCCTTCGGCTCATAATACAGATTGGACCGTGTCAGCGTCAGAAGTGCACACTGGCGGCGAACGCTCAGCTTATGATCTCTGCTCAACATTTTTTGCCTCGCGTCCCGAGCAACTGATGCGAGGCTTCGGCCAAAAAATCCCGCTCCACGACCAACTGCCCAATCTTGGAATGCAGCTTGTCGACGTCAGCTGCGCTTACTTGTTCTGGGGCCGCACCTCGGCGTGTAAATGCTGTCGCCATGTTCTCTATCGCCGCTCGTTTCCAGGTCCCGATCTGCGTCGGATGAACGCCGTATTTCTTGGACAGCTCCGCCAGCGTCATCTCCTCACGGATCGCTTCAAGCGCAACCTTGGCTTTGAACTCTGGCGAATGGTTCTTTCGTTTCTTCATTCTGGATCACTTCTTTCGTCATGCGATCCACCTTACGTGCTGGTCCGAAGTTCCGCGACCACCTCTGAGTGAGTTAAATCTGGTTTTTTTTGATTTTGCTTAGGATTCCAGACAGCACTTTAACACAGGTCTGAAGTTCGCCTGGGCCCACTTCGTTGATTAGGTCTTGGTACAGGTTGTTGATCGTCGGGGCTAGTGTTCTGACTCTCTGAATTCCTTCTGTCGTAAGTTTGACGGTGCGGACCCGTTGATCCGTCTGGCTTATTTGCCGTTCGACGAGACCGATGGTTACAAGCTGCTCGACGGTTCTGCTTGTTGTGGACTGCTCCGTTACGGATAGGATCGACAGCTCGTTTATGGTCAGTTCCCCAAAAGCCGACAGGGACGACAACACACGCATTTTGGATCCTTGCAGGCTGGCATCGGCCAGAACCTGGTTCTGATCGGCTTCCCAGCGATTCGACAATCGCGTGATCAGGTATGGAAGGTACGCGCCCAATTCCTCGGGCGAGTCGAAGGGGAATTCCAACTTATTCGCTTTTGGATCTTTAGGCATCGTCTGCCTCAAGGTTCAATTTCTGAGACAGGCCTTTCAGAACCCCGTTGATTTCGGACAGTTCCCCCGGTGACAATTCAGCAAAAACCCGAGACAGGAATTTTTGGTGAACTAACAGCGCTTGCTCGAATTTCCCTTTTCCCTTCTCGGTCAGTTTGGCTTGGAACGACCTGCGATCCAGGGCTGACATTTCTTTGCACACCAGATTGTCTTTTATAAGTCGGTTGACCAGGCCAGAAACATTCCCGTTGGATACCCTCAAGGCGTCCGACAACCGGCTCATGCTGATGCCGTCCGGGTAACGATGCAATTGCGCCATGGTATCAAATTTGGCCAGGCTCACCCCGGCCTGATCGGACAACGTGCGGTTCAGTTCGGAAAAAATAGAACTGTGTAAACCCAGTACAGCTAGCCAAAGCCGTGTTTGTTCTTTTATCAGTTCCGGGTCCGATAATAGGTTTGTACTCTCCAATAGAGTCCCTTTACTGCTCTGCTGCCCCACATTCTGCTGCATACCCTCGCATCGCGTCCCCGATATCCAAGGGTATCCCAACCGGGCGGTGGGTTTCCAGCGACGTTGTTACAGTTGTAAAATATCCACGCAATGCTTCTTTGTCACCTTTCATTGCGTGTAGGCACAACTGGTACGATTTTGTCCCGACTTTTTCGACCGTGACGAAGATATCCACTGCGTCACCCATCATGCACGGTGCAAAAAAAGTTGCTGATGCGTTGACATATCCCAACCCGGTCCGCCGGTTGCCAAGGATGTCATAATAGCTGATTCCCAACCGTTCACTGAACCAGGCTTCGATGGCATGGTTGAAGACATCGAAGAATTCGGGCGTATAAACGATTCCCGCCGGATCGCATTGGCCGTGCCGGAACACGGTCTGATACGACCAAGCATTATCTGACAGATCGGCGCGATCAATCGGTAGCGGTCTGGGTTCTTTGACAGGGTGTTCTGGTTTGTTCATGAGAAAGACTCGATTGTTTTGATTGTGCCTTCCAGCTCTTCGCCCTCGGCATCTTTGATGGCTGAGGTCAACAAACGCCGGGCCCAGTCAACCGCGTCTTCCCTTGCTGCGATAGATTTGGTTGCTGTCATGACCTTGTCGAACTTGGACAATCCCCGAACATGGGTGTCCGAATACCCTTTAATCAGGCGGCGGAAGGACAGGATGGCGACGCCAAGATCATAATTGTTTGACAAGGCTTGTGTCGCCTCAGCCAACCACGCATCGCGATGGGTGACCTCAGCCTGATGGCGCAGCGACTTGCGGCGGATCCCCTTAAGCGATCCGACAATATGCAATGGCAGAAACCAGCGCAGCGTGTACGTGCGCACGCGGCGGCCCTTGTTGATGCGGCGGTCTAGCCAATCATACAGCCCTTTGCGCGCCATCAGCCAGTTGGCCATGCCCACCGGCAGGGTCGAGGCGACCTCCTCCATGCGGGGATGCATGAATTCGGTTGTGTTCAGGATCTGGCCCTCTTTGATCTCGACCTCGGTGGCAACGCGATCGCGTCGGGTACTGCGGGTCTTCAGACGAGCCACCCGGATCACATCGTCATAAGCCATGGCATTGGCCAGATATTTCGCGGCCGTTGCGGTGAATTCATGACCTTTATCAGCACCACCCGCTGACGTGTCTTTTGCAGTCAGTTCGCGCAGCAGATCAAGGTACTCTTCGCCATAGGCGATGTCCTGAAATTCGACCACTTTCTGAACACCCAGAAACGCCATCTCGTGCGTCGCGGCGGGTAGTTCGGCATGAATACGGGTCAGCAGCGCGTTGGCCTTGGCATCGCTCAGGCGGTCGGGCAGGGTGTTGGTGGTTTCAGACTGATCTTCGCCCTCAATCGCCTCTTCGCCATTTTCAACCCGGTCATAAGCGGCGTCAAAGGTGCGAATGCTTGCTTCGATGCCCCGTTTGCTTTTGCGGATCACGTCATAGTAGCTGTCGCGCTCGAACGGCAAGGTGCCCGAGGCCGCAAGACTACCAAACATCGCCGATGAGATGACCGAGCCGTTTTTGACGGCCATATCATTCATGTCAAAAACGATTTCCTGCTGCGCCACCACGCCGATGGCATCGTCCACCGCACCATTGTCGGCAATACCTTCGCCCGGCACCATCTTTTCGATGGTCGACAGCGAACGGTGGCTGGACGCAATCAGGGTAGTGCGATCCGGCGTCACGATCCCACGCAGAATCGAGCGGCCCGCCTCCATATACTCGGACGCAATGACCACATCCACATCGCCGGGAGTGGGCATCTGCGCTAATATCGGGCGTTGGCCGGATTCGCTGGGGCGCATCATCTCGACATAATAGATAGTTGCGCCGGTGCGCTGCGCCACGCCCGGAACCGAGGTCGACTGTGCGATCCATCCCTGGCTTTCTGCAAGATCCACGATCCAGCCGGTCAACACGCCGCCGCCCTGACCACCCATCGCGACAATGGCGATGGAGATCGGGCGTTCGGTGGCTGGTCCAGCTGCCTCGAGGCCGAGATTGACTGTATCGTCTTTCATGATCGCTTAACCTTCGAAGCTGACCGCGCTGCGTTCGCGGCGGGTTTGCAGGTAACGAATGACTGAGCCCGAGATTGCATCCCGGAACTTGTCCCAGCCGTTGGGGTTATGCGTGACTTCTGCGCGGAAGAAAGAGGGGCAGAGTACGGCCGCATCTGCGACCTCGCCGCAGTTTCCGCAGGCCACACATGTCGTGTCGATTGAGGCCACCGGATCATCCCGCAACGGATCGTCCAGTTCCTTGACCGATAGTGACGGGCAGCCGGACAGGCGGATGCAGGCGTGATCGCCGGTGCAGACATCTTCGTCGACGCCGAATTTTTCCTTGATCACACGCTCACCGCCTTTGATGGCCTTGGCCACCTGTGGTTTTACCCGGCGCTGCTTGTTCAACATGCATTCGGATGAGGCAACGATGATTTTTGGTCCTTCGGCTTCCGTTGTCAGTGCTTCCATCAGCACATCGCGCATCTGATTGACGTCATATGTGCGGTCGATCTGGCGCACCCATTTGGCACCGATGCCCTTGACTGCTGTGACAATCGAATTGTTGGTGTTGCGGCGCTGGTTGATGGCGCGAGACGACAGGATGTCCTGTCCGCCGGTGGCGGACGAGTAATAGTTGTCGACGATCACGAATACGCCATCATGCTTGTTGAATACCGCGTTGCCGATGCCGCTGGTCAACCCGTTGTGCCAGAATCCGCCATCGCCCATGATCGAGATCGATCGTTTGGCACCGGGCACATTGAACGCAGCCGCCGAGGCCGGTCCAAGACCAAAACCCATCGTCGTGGCGCCAATGTTGAAGGGCGGCAGGATCGAGAACAGATGACAGCCAATATCGGCGGACACGTGATGTTCGCCCATATTTTCGAACACCAGCTTCATCGCGGCAAAGATCGGCCGCTCCGGGCAACCGGTACACAGCCCGGGCGGGCGCGGTGGTACGACCTCTTTCAGCTTTTCCACCGCCGGATCAGACAGGATCGGGATTGCGTCCGGCACCGGCGCATGGTTGCCCAGTTGCTGCGGTTCGTGATCCTCAAGGAACCGGGTGAGGCCATCGGTCAGCACGGCGGCGGTGTAGTCGCCGCCCATCGGCAGGTAATCCTTGCCATGTACCTCGGTCGGGCGCTTTTTGCGCGCCAGCAGGGTGTTGATCGACTGTTCGATATATTCCGGCTGACCTTCTTCGACCACCAGCACCGCATCCAGACCTTCGCAGAACTCGTCCACCTCGCTCTGGATCGTCGGATAGGCGACGTTCATCACATAGATGGGCAACTGCGAATCGCCGTATGCATCACACAGGCCCAGGAACTGCAGGGCGCGGATGGTGCTGTTATACATACCACCCACGACGATCAGGCCGGTTTTGCCCTGCTTGTCGTCGCCCGTGGGGCCAAAGAATTCGTTCAGTTCGTTGTCGCGGATAAAATCGACGGCAGCAGGCCAGCGTTTCTCGATCTTTTCCTGCTCATGCTCATACGCGGCGGGCGGCAAAACGATTCGGTCCAGATCCCGCTTGGGCGCATTCAACGCGTCGCGCAGAGTGAACTCAGGGCGCTTGTTGTCCTTGCACTCGAATTCGCCCGTCATGTGGCACGACCGCACCCGGACCTGAAGCATTACCGGTGTGTTCGATGCTTCGGACAGCTCGAAGCCCTTTTCGATCAGGTTGACCATGCAAGCCTGTTCGGGGCGTGGATCCAGCAGCCACATTTGTGATTTCATTGCAAAGGCATGGGTGCGTTCCTGCATGATCGAGGAACCTTCGCCGTAGTCTTCGCCCACGATCACCATCGCGCCACCCGTCACCCCGCCTGAGGACAGGTTCGACAGCGCATCCGAGGCCACGTTGGTTCCCACTGTGGATTTCCACGCCACCGCGCCACGCACCGGATACATGACAGACGCCGACAGCATTGCCCCTGCCGTTGCCTCGCTGGCCGAGCTTTGAAAGATCACGTCCAAATCGTCGAGAATGTCGTTGGCATCCGCCAGAACATCCATCAGATGCGAGATCGGTGACCCCTGATAACCCCCTACATATCCAACGCCTGATTGCAGCAGGGCTTTGGTAATTGCGAGAATTCCTTCCCCGCGAAAGAGATCACCATCACCCAGCTTCAGGTCTTCGACTTCTCTTGCAAAAGATCTTTCCGCCATGTGTGCCTCCAAAAAATGTATGGTCATGAATAGATTTATATGTAAAATAAGTCAACAATCAGGTTGCAAGCCAAACGAAATAGTTTTGGCGAATAGGAAAAAAGGGAAGGTAAAACATGCAGATAGCTCGACCCGATAGCGCCGTAGAAAAGATTCTCCCGTGCGTCGCCGACTTTCTTGATTCGCGTGTCACCATGGTAATCGGGGATCAGAAGCTTGCTGGTGAGACCGGCGCGACTCTGGATGTGTTCAACCCTGCGACCGGTCAGAAGATCGCTGAAGTACCCAACGGCACCGCGCAGGACGTCGACAAGGCGGTCACCGCCGCCCGCGCCGCGCTGAAAGGCGAATGGAGCCAGATGCTGCCTGCGGATCGCCAGCGCGTAATGCTGAAACTGGCCGATCTTATCGAGGCCAACGGCGAAGAATTGGCTCAGCTTGAAACGCTGAACAACGGCAAATCAGTGATGATGTCGCGCCTGATCGAGGTCGGCGCCTCGGCGGATTACGTACGTTATATGGCTGGCTGGGCGACCAAGATCGAAGGCTCGACCATCGACGTGTCGATTCCGGTTCCTCCGGGTGCGAAATATCAAGCCTATACCCGCAAGGAGCCGGTTGGTGTTGTCGGTGCGATTACTCCGTGGAACTTCCCACTGAACATGGCGGTGTGGAAAATCGCTCCCGCGTTGGCCTGCGGATGCACCGTTGTCATCAAGCCTGCCGAAGAAACCCCGCTGACAACTGTGCGGCTGGTTGAACTGTGCCTCGAGGCCGGACTGCCCGCAGGCGTTGTCAATGTCGTCACCGGCACCGGTGAAGAGGCTGGTGCAGCCCTGACCGCGCATCCGGGTGTGAACAAGCTGGCTTTCACGGGCTCGACCGAAGTGGGCAAGATCATCGGCGTTCAGGCCATGCAGGACATGAAGCGTGTGACGCTTGAACTGGGCGGCAAGGCCCCCATGGTCATGTTCGACGACATGGATATGGATCAGTTGGGCATTGCGGCCGGTATCGGCGTGTTCTTCAACTCGGGTCAGACCTGCTGCGCCGGTACCCGGATTTACGCGCAGAAGGGGATTTACGACAAGGTTTGCGATTTCCTGGGGGGCATGGTCGGATCGCTGCCGATGGGCTCGGGTCTGGACCCCGCGAACCAGATCAACCCGATGGTCTCCGCCAAACATCAAAGCCACGTTAATGCCTGCATCGCGCGTGGGGTTGAGCAGGGCGCACAGCCACTGCTGAAATCGGACAGCTATGACGGCGAAGGATTCTTTGTAAAGCCCGAGATATTCACTGATGTGGACCAGAAAATGTCGATCATGCAGGATGAGGTGTTCGGCCCGGTCGTGACCATCACGCCGTTCGAAGACCCCGACGATGCCATCGCGATGGCCAACGATACACGCTTTGGCCTGGGCGCGTCGATCTGGACCACCAACCTGAACACCATGCACAAGTACGTACCGCAGATCGAGGCGGGCACTGTTTGGGTTAATGCGCATAATTTACCCGATCAGAACATGCCGTTTGGTGGCTACAAGCAATCCGGAATTGGACGTGAACACGGGCGCGCAGCGCTGGATAACTATTTGGAAACAAAATCCGTTTGTATCGCGCTGGGTTGAGCAGGGAGACTAGTAAAATGGCTACAAAAGACAGCAATTTCCTGAAGGAAAACAACGCGCGGCATCAGCTGCACCCTATGATCCACCCTCTGATTTCGACGGAAAATCCGCCACAGATCATCATGAAGGGTGATGGGTATTACGTCACTGACATCGACGGAAATACGTTTGTCGACGGGATTGGTGGCCTTTGGAACGTCAATGTCGGCCACAACCGTCCCGAGGTGAAGGCAGCGATCAGCGCCCAGATGGACGAGATTGCCTATTATTCCAGCTTTGCTGGCACCACCACGGCGCCGTCGATTGAGCTGTCGGCCAAGATCATCGAAATGTCGGCACAGGAAAACATGGAGAAAGTGCTGTTTTCGGCCAACGGCTCGGACGCGGTTGAAACGGCGCTGAAACTGGCGCGCCAGCACTGGAAGCTTGAAGGGCATCCGGATCGCACCGGCTTTATCTCTCTCAAGCAGGGGTATCACGGCATTCAGTTCGGGGGTACTTCGGTCAACGGATCCAGCTATTACCGTCACGCCTATGGCCCGCTGATGCCGGGTTGCTATCAGGTGGACAGCCCCTGGACCTATCGTAACCCTTATTCAGAAGACCCCGAAGAACTGACGAATGCGATTATCACACAGATCGAACGGCTGATTCAGCACAACGGTGCGCACACAATCGCGGCCTTTATCGCTGAGCCAGTGCAAGGGGCCGGAGGCGTTATTGTTCCTCCCACAAGCTTCTGGCCCCGGCTGCGCGAACTGCTAGACAAATACGAAATCCTGCTGATCTCGGACGAGGTGGTGACAGGGTTCGGGCGCTCGGGTTCGATGTTTGGCGCACGCGGATGGGGCGTAAAGCCCGACATGATGTGCCTCGCGAAGGGGATCACCGCCGGGTACATTCCGCTGGGCGCAACCGTTCTGAACGAACGCGTCATGAGCGCATGGACCAAGGGCGTCGACCCGATGGGACTTGTGATGCACGGCTATACCGCGACCGGTCATGCACTGGGATGTGCGGCAGCCAACGCCACGCTTAAAATTGTCGAAGACGAAGACCTACCCGCTAATGCCGCCGTCTTGGGCGACCGGCTGATCAAAGGTCTGGAAGACCTGCCCAACTGGTCGTCGTTGGTCGGCGAGGTGCGCGGCAAGGGCTTGATGGTTGGTGTCGACATGGTTGCAGACAAGAAAACCCGTGAACCTATTGATCCAGGCAAAGGGCAGGGCGAAATGGTCGCTGCATTTGCCCGCGAAGAAGGCGTGATTGTTCGCCCCGCCGGGTCGAACATCATCCTATCGCCGCCGCTGACTATTGACACCGCCGGCGTTGAAAAGATCGTCGATGGCCTGACCAAAGCCTTCCGCAAGTATGAAGAGGTGAAGTGACCATGCTACCCGGCAAGGACTTTCCGAAATTCACCGCTGCTGCGGTTCAGGCGAGCCCCGCGTTTCTGGACGCGGACAAGACCGCGGACAAGGCGGTCAACCTGATCGCCGAGGCGGCCGGAAACGGTGCGCGGCTGGTGGTGTTTCCTGAGGTTTTCATTCCCGCCTATCCTTATTGGAACTGGATCACGGATCCGGTCACGGGCAGCGCATGGTTTGATAAGCTGGTGCGGGCTTCGGTCTTTGCCGACGGGTCCGAAATTGGGAAAATCCGCGCCGCGGCCAAGGCCAATGACTGTTACGTGGTCATGGGCCTGAACGAGCGGGGTCCGGTCTCGCTGGGCGCGCTGTACAATACGCTGCTGTTCATCGGCCCGGATGGTGAGGTGTTTGGCAAGCATCGCAAACTGGTGCCGACCTGGGCCGAGAAACTGACCTGGACCGGCGGCGACGGATCAACCTTGCGGGTTTACGACACCGAGATCGGCCCGCTGGGCGGTCTGGCCTGTGGTGAAAACACCAACACGCTGGCGCGGTTCTCGCTGCTGGCGCAGGGCGAACTGGTGCACACGGCCAGCTATATCTCACTGCCCGTCGCACCGCCGGATTACGACATGGCCGAGGCGATCAAGCTGCGCGGGCAGTCGCACAGTTTCGAGGGCAAGGTCTTTACCATCATCGCGACCTCGACCGTATCGGACGAGATCATCACGGCGATGGAGGAAATCCGCCCCGACGCCCGGGCGCTGCTGGAGCGCAAGTCCAGCGCCTATTCCGGGATCATCGGTCCTGACGGGCGCGAGGTAGTTCCGGGCCTGATCGACAATGATGGCATTGTTTATGCCGAGATTGATCTGGGCCGCTGCATTCAGCCCAAGCAGATGCATGACATCACCGGCCACTATAACCGGTTCGATGTCTTCAATCTGCAGGTGAACCAGCAGCCTCAGGCCGCGGTCAACCTGACCGGCCGCGGGGCCGGGCCACTCACTCACGAACGCGAACAGGAAGAAGGGTCAAGCGACCTGGAAAACAATTAATCCAAGGGAGTCTCACATCATGACTGAGATCAAAGCCGAAGACGACATCCTGGGTCGCGCACGGGTGCGCGATAACGCAGAGCTGGAAGCCTATTACGAAGACCTGGCCAAATACGAGACCGGCGCGCTGTGGACCGTGGCCAATGACATCGAACCGTGGGAGCCGACGCCAAAGTCGGATCCGGTACTGTGGAAGTGGGACGATCTGCGCCCCGAAGCTCTACGCGCCATTGATCTGGTGCGCCCCGAGGATGCGGGCCGCCGTGTTGTCTATCTACGCAACCCGAAACGCCGCGACGTGAGTGCGGCGTGCGGGTGGCTGTTCTCGGGCATCCAGACGATGAAGGCCGGGGAACGCGCGGGCGCGCACCGCCATGCGGCCTCGGCGCTGCGGTTCATCATGGAAGGCTCGGGCGCCTATACGATTGTCGATGGCCATAAAATGAGCCTGGGCGCCCGCGATTTCGTGCTGACGCCCAATGGCACCTGGCACGAACATGGGATCGAGGAAACCGGCTCAACCTGCCTGTGGCAGGACGGTCTGGATATTCCGCTGACCAACGCGCTTGAGGCGAACTTCTACGAAGTGCATCCCGATGATTATCAGGCGACCAACCTGCCGCTGGACGACAGCCCCGCGACCTATGGCTCGCCTGCGTTGATCCCTGAGCTGGACAAGTGGGACAAACCCTATTCCCCATTGCTCAAGTTCCGCTGGGACCAGACCTATGAGGCGCTGCAGAACTACGCCAAGGTGACCGATGGCTCGCCTTATGACGGGGTTATCATGCGCTATATCAGCCCCAAGACCGGCAATGATCCGATGCTGACAATGGGGGCGAACATGCAGTTGCTGCGCGCCTCTGAACACACCAAGGCGCATCGTCACACCGGCAATATCATCTATCAGGTTGCCAAAGGCAAAGGATATTCAGTGATTGGTGGCAAGCGGTTCGACTGGAAGGAAAAAGACATTTTCTGCGTCCCGCCATGGATCTGGCATGAACACTGCAACACACAAACCGGTGACGATGCCTGTCTCTTCTCGTTCCATGATCTGCCGACCATGAGAAAACTGGGCTTCTATGCCGAGCAAGCTTTTGAAGACAACGACGGTCATCAGATCGTCGAAGGTTAAACGCGAACAGGAAAGAAACAGATGAAACTTGTAACATATCGCGATTCCGCGGCTGGCGAAGGCCGGTTGGGCGTCGTCAAAGACGGGCTGGTTATTGACGTCGAATTTCTGGGAGAGGCCGTGGGCGAGGCGCTGCCCTCGACCATGCTGGACCTGATCGATCTGGGTCCGGATGCGCAGGCGGCCATCGCCCGCGCGCTGGATGCCACCGACGGCACGCGTCCGGCTGGGCTTGCCGTTCCGGAAGAAAACGTGCGCCTGCTGGCCCCGATCCCGCGGCCGCGCAAGAACATCTTCGGCATCGGCCTTAACTATGTCGAGCATGTCGCCGAAAGCGCCAAGTCGCTGGACACCTCGAAGGACCTGCCGGAAAAACCGGTTGTGTTCTCGAAGCCACCCACATCCGTGATCGCCAATGGTGAGCCGATTCAGCATAACGCCAACATGACGCAGATGCTGGATTGGGAGGTCGAGCTAGCCGTCATCATCGGCAAGCGCGCGACCCGGATCAGCAAGGATGACGCGATGAGCCATGTGTTTGGCTATTCGGTGATCAACGACATCTCGGCACGTGACAACCGCCGCGCCGGTCAGTGGATCTTTTCCAAAGGCCAGGACAGCTACTGCCCGTTTGGCCCGGCCATCGTGACCGCCGATGATGTTGCAGATCCGCACAATTTGGATCTGTGGCTGACAAAGAACGGTGAGGAAAAGCAACGCTCCAACACCAAGCATCTGCTGTTCGATATTCCGACACTGATCGCCGACATCTCATCCGGCATCACGCTGGAACCCGGTGACATCATCGCCACCGGCACACCCGCCGGTGTTGGTGCGGGCCGTGATCCGCAGGAATGGATGTGGCCCGGTGACGTGATCGAATGCGGTGTCGGCGGCATTGGTGTTCTGCGCAACCCGGTTGTGAAGATCGGAGACTGACATGTCCGGTATTCAGGAAAACATGCACAAGACCCTTCGCATCGGGCAGATCGTTCCATCGTCAAACCTGACGATGGAACGGGAAATTCCGGCCATGCTGCGGGCCCGCGAAGCGGTTCTTCCGGAACGGTTCTCCTTCCACTCGTCCCGGATGCGGATGAAGAAGGTCACCAAGGAAGAGCTGGCGGCGATGGACAAAGACAGCGACCGCTGCGCGCTGGAACTCAGCGACGCGGATGTGGACGTGATGGGTTATGCCTGTCTGGTCGCGATCATGTCGATGGGCAAGGGCTATCACCGCGAAAGCCAGAAGCGTCTGCATCAGGTGACCGTGGACAATGGTCACCCGGCGCCGGTCGTCAGCTCGGCTGGTGCGCTGGTGGACGGACTGCATCTGATGGGTGCGAAACGTATCTCGATCGTGACGCCCTATATGCGCCCGCTGACTAATATGGTGGCCGAATACATCGAGGCCGAAGGCGTCGAAGTATCCGACAGCATTGCGCTGGAAATCCCCGACAATCTTGAGGTCGCGGCCCAAGACCCTCTGAACCTGACCGAGATCTACAAGCAGGTGAACCTGAAAAACATCGACGCGCTGGTCCTGTCGGCCTGCGTCCAGATGCCCTCACTCGCCGCGATCCAGAAGGTCGAGGACGAATGCGGTATCCCGGTTCTGTCCGCCGCCGTCGCTACAACGCACCAGATGCTCAAGGAACTTGGGCTTGAGGCTCGCGTCCCGGGATGCGGAACACTCCTGTCGGGCAAGTATGCATGAAATCGATCTGGGCGCGGTTTTCCTGCGCCCGGACCTTTTTTTAGCGGCAGGGGGATGGGCCGCTTTACAAATCGAAGATTCTGGGAGGAATTCTAATGTTCACGAATGTTTGCAAAATACTAGCCACGGTTTCAGCTGTTGCGGCTTCGCCCGTCGTCGCCCAGGCGCAGGACGTCACACTGACCATTTTCACTTGGGCGCCACCGACCCACGGCGTGAACGCCCAGATGTTTCCCGACCTGATCAAGCGCATCGAAGAGGCGACTGATGGTCGGGTTACGGCTGAGATGAAGTATAATCTTGCGCCGCCGCCTGCGCAGGCGGATGTGGTGTCGGATGGGATCGCTGACATCACCTGGATTGCTCATAACTATACGCCGGGCCGGTTCCCATCCGCGTCGATGGCGGAATTGCCGGGTTTCGGCGGCAACTCCGAGGCGTTTGCGGTGGCCTATTGGCGCACGTTTGAAAAGTTCTTTCAGGAATCCAAGGAACATCGCGACCTGAAAGTGCTGGCCGTCTATGCGCATGGATCAGGAATGCTGCATTCGGCCAACAAGGTTGAAAGCCTGGATCAGATCAACGGCATGAAGCTGCGGATTGGTGGCGGTGTCGCCGGCAAAGTGGGCGACGCACTGGGCGCCTCTGCCATCAACGTACCCGCGCCGCGCGTCTATGAAACATTAGCCTCGAATGCTGCCGACGGCGTGCTGATGCCGATGGAGTCCAAGCTGGGTTTCCGTCTGACTGAGGTGGCGCAGCACAGTTATGATATGCCGTCCGGGTTCTATCGCACATCAATGGCCACCGTGATGAACCAGGATGCGTTCGACCAGCTGAGCGAGCAGGACCAAGCCGCACTTGAGGAGTTGTTCGGAGAAGAGCTGTCGCGGATCACAGGTGCCTTCTGGGATGACTTCGACGCCGCCGGTCTGGCCGCGTTGAACGAGGCAGGTGACAATTCGCTGACCATGGCATCGGATGCGGATCA
>CAXXPZ010000096.1:0-5421 GCA_963422555.2 uncultured Ruegeria sp. | reverse complement strand
CTGTGCTCAGTGACAATAAGCGGCGGTGGGGGTGGCAGGTCAAAGACCTGTCGCCTCACATACCGGTCGCAAACAACGCCAGACAGCCTGTGCTTACAGTCCGGACAGATGTGTGGGTAGTGATCGATGATCTGCTCCGGCGTCGAGGTCTGGCGCAGCGTCTTGCCGGGATGGCCGGGCTGACCTCCGGACTTGCGCCCGCAGGACCCGCGCAAACTTCTGGTTCGCTTCTTGCGCGCAGGCTTCGACAGCCCATCGCTTGAGGGAGGCTTGCCGCTGTTTGAGCTGTTAAGCCCAAGGCGGCGCTCCAGGTCCTCTACGCGCTGTGCGAGGGTTTTGTTGGCCTTCTCCAGCTCTACGTTTTGCTTGAAAAGTTGGGCGTTTTGTTCGGTGATATCCGCGATCTGCTCTTCAAGCCTCTCGATCTTGGTGCGCAAGGTCGCGTTCTGCTCCGCCAGAACAATGACCAGATCAATCAGATTTGACTTTGAGAAGGTCGCAAGCCGGCTGCGGGTCAGGTGAGCAGTATCCATACGCCTATCGAGTCACAGAAACGCTAACCAAGAAACAAAAATAACCCGCATGGCCCGATTCAAATCGTCGCAGTCAGACCACCTGGGCAGTTACAATAAAAGAGCGTTCAGCGAAGCGATTTTGCGGTCTGGTCGCGCAAATGCCGAAGCGCATCCATCGCCTCATCCAGTTGTTCGCGTTGTTTGTGCAGATCGTCCATCTGGCGATCGGCCATCTCGATAAAGGTGGTCATCTGCGCTTCGTTTCCCTGATCTTCGTAGATCAGCAGCCATTGGCGAATCTCTTCCAGCTGAAAGCCGAATTTCCGACCGCGCATTATCAGCTTCATTCGTGCCCGTTCGCGCGCGCCGTAATAGCGCGACCGGCCTTCACGGTCTGGTTGCAGCAGCTCGATATATTCGTAATAGCGCAGGGTGCGCGGGGTCACGTCGAACTCGGCGCACATCTCTTTGAATGACAAACGGTTGTCGGACATTCCCGGTCTCCTCGGCTGCAACCTAGGGCGTCGTGGCGGCAAGCGCAACAGGCGGGCTTGCCCTTTGCCAAAGCTGCGGCTCATAAAGGGGCAGGTACAGAACGGGACCCAACATCATGGTCGATAAGACAGTTTTAGCGCGTCAGTTCATCGAGGCGATTCCCCATGCAAAAGCGCTGGGTCTTGATCTGACCCATATCGGCGAGGGCGAGGCCGAGATTTCGATGCCCTACAATGAACAGTTGATCGGTGATCCCCGAACCGGTGTGATTCACGGCGGTGCCGTTTCGGCCATGTTGGATACCTGTTGTGGTGCGGCGGTGATGAGCCATCCTTCGGCCCCGGGCGGTACGGCCACGATTGATCTGCGCATCGATTATATGCGCACGGCGACGCCGGGGCAGAGCATCCGGACCCGTGCCACCTGCTATCACATCACGCGAAACGTGGCCTTTGTGCGGGCGACGGCGACTGATGACGACACGGATCGTCCCGTTGCCACCGCGTCGGGTGCCTTTACGGTAGAGGGTCGCTGAATGGCACGTCCCCGTCCCGAACCCATGCAGGTGGTCAAACAACGCCGCGACGCCGCACTGACGGCGCTGGTCGAAGGTGTGCCCTATATCCGGTTCCTCAACATCGGTTTCGACCGGCGGGGGGATGAATTGACCGGCGTTCTGAATTTCGACGACAAGCTGATCGGAAACCCGTTTCTGCCCGCTTTGCATGGTGGTGTCACGGCGGCCTTTCTAGAGGTGACCGCAGTCATCACACTCAGTTGGGAACATCTGTTTCCAAAGATCGAAACCGGCGAGATTGATGCCAACGCCATCGTGACGGATGAAAATATCCGGTTTCCCAAAACGATTGATTTCACGGTCGATTACCTGCGTTCGGGCTTGCCGCGCGATGCGTATGCGCGTGCCTTCATCAACCGGTCGGGGCGGCGTTATGCGTCGGTTCGGGTCGAGGCGTGGCAGGACAATCATTCCAAACTGTTTGCGCAGGGCACCGGGCATTTCCTGATGCCGCAGGACCCAGAACAGAATCCCCGCTGATGCAGGACGCAGCCGTTCCCATCACCCATCGCCGTGTGCTGAAGATTGCCGCGCCGATTGTGCTGTCAAATGCCACGGTTCCCATTCTCGGGGCGGTGGATACGGGTGTTGTGGGGCAGATGGGACTGGCCGCGCCAATCGGGGCCGTGGGCATGGGCGCGGTCATTCTGGCGTCGATCTATTGGATTTTCGGGTTTCTGCGGATGGGCACCACCGGCCTTGCCGCACAAGCCCGCGGGGCAGGGGATACAGCAGAAACCGGAGCGCTGCTGATGCGCGGTCTGTTGCTGGGTGGGGCCGCCGGGCTGTTCTTTATCCTCATCCAGGTCCTGGTGTTCCGGGGCGCCTTTGCCTTGTCACCCGCCAGCCCCGAGGTCGAGGCGCTGACCCGCGATTACCTGCAAATCCGGATCTGGGGTGCTCCGGCCACCATAGCGCTCTATGCCATCACCGGCTGGCTGATCGCGGTCGAACGCACGCGGGGCGTGTTTGTACTGCAGATTTGGATGAACGGGCTGAACATCCTGCTGGATCTTTGGTTTGTCCTTGGGCTGGGCTGGGGCGTCGAAGGCGTCGCCGTCGCCACCCTGATCGCTGAATGGACGGGGCTGGCGCTGGGCCTCTGGCTATGTGGCGAAGCCTTTGGTGGCAATCAATGGAAAGACTGGCCCCGCATCTTTAACCCCGCGCGGCTGCGCCGGATGATGCAGGTCAATGGCGACATCATGGTGCGCTCGGTCCTGTTGACCGGTGCGTTCACGACCTTTCTGTTCGTGGGGTCCGATCTGGGCGACGTCAGCCTGGCCGCCAATCAGGTGCTGCTGCAGTTTCTGGAAATCACCGCCTTTGCGCTGGATGGGTTTGCGTTTTCAGCCGAGGCGCTTGTGGGCGGCGCAGTAGGCGCTGGTGATCGACAACGTGTCAGGCAGGCCTCGGTCATGGCGTCGCAATGGGGCGTGGGTGGCGCGGTTTTGCTGGCGCTGACATTTTACCTAGCCGGGCCTGCGCTGATCGACCTGATGGCGACCGCACCCGAGGTTCGTGTTGCAGGTCGCGAGTATCTGTTCTGGGCGGTGCTGGCCCCGGCGATCGGCGTGGCCAGCTGGATGTTTGACGGCATCTATATCGGCGCCACCTGGACCCGCGCGATGTGCAACGCGATGATCCAGTCGGTCGCGATCTACGTGGTCGCTTTGTTCATTCTGGTTCCGGCCTTTGGAAATCACGGGCTTTGGGCGGCGCTGATGGTGTTGAACATCACACGCGGCCTGACCCTGTGGTTACGCTATCCCCGGCTTGAGGCGCAGATCGCCTAAAGTAGCGACAACAGCGCCTCGGGCGGGCGTCCGATGACCGCCTTGCCCCCGGCAATCGCCAGCGGGCGCTCTATCAGGATGGAATTTTCGACCATGGCCTGAATCAGCTCGGCTTCGGGTGTGGTTTTGGTCAGGCCTAGTTCCTTGAACCGCTTCTCTCCGGTTCGCATCATGTCGATGGCTCCCAGGCCCAGCTTGGTCAGAGTATCACGCAACTCTGCCTCGGATGGCGTATCTTCAAGGTATTTCCGCACTTGAATCTCGGCACCGTTTTCTTGCAGCAGGGCCAGCCCTGCGCGGGATTTGGAACAGCGTGGATTATGCCAATAGTCGATCACAGCCAGTCCTTTCGTTTACTGCCAACCGCCTGCGCCACGTTGTCAAAGCCGTCGCGGGCCAGAAGCTCCTCAAGTCCCGTTGCAATCTCGGCAGCCAGCGAAATGCCACCAAAGACCATGGCGGTATAGAACTGAATGGCAGACGCGCCAGCGCAAATCTTGTCATAGGCGTGCTGCGCGGTGCTGATACCGCCCACACCGATCAAGGGAATTTGCCCGTCGGTCAATTGGCTGAGGCGGGCCAGCACGCGGGTCGATTTTTCGAACAGCGGCGCACCGGATAGGCCACCGGCCTGATCCTTGTGGGCGCTGCGCAAACCCTCACGCGACAGGGTGGTATTGGTGGCAATCACCGCGTCCACTTTGCTTTCGCGGGCGACGTCGGCGATATCCTGCAGTTCGGTATCTGTCAGATCGGGCGCGATTTTCAGAAAGATCGGAATCGGGCGCGGCAAAGCGTTGCGCTTGTCCACGACCCCCCCCAGCAGCGCCCCAAGCGCCGCCTTGCCCTGCAGATCGCGCAGCTTTTCGGTATTGGGAGACGAGACATTGACCGTCGCGAAATCCAGATTCGCGGCACAATGGGCCAACACTTTGGCAAAGTCGCCGGGCCGGTCATCGCTGTCTTTGTTGGCACCAAGGTTCAGCCCGATCACCGCGTCGGCAGGACGGTCAGCCAGACGTCGCGCCATGACCTCCATCCCTTCGTTGTTGAAGCCAAAGCGGTTGATCGCCGCCGAATCTTCGGTCAGTCGGAACAGGCGCGGTTTGGGATTGCCCGGTTGCGGGCGGGGCGTGACGGCTCCAACCTCGATGAACCCGAAACCGACCCGTGACAAAGGGGTCAGCGCCTCGCCGTTTTTATCGAATCCGGCTGCCAGACCGACGGGATTGGGAAGGTCCAACCCTGCCACCTGCGTTCGCAACCGCGGCGAGGTGATCGGCCCCGGCATCGGGGCCAGCCCGGCCTTCAACGCCTTGATCGACAGCCCGTGGGCCGTTTCCGGGTCCAGTCGGTGCAGGGCCGCAAGCCCCAGTTTCTCAGGTAATTTCATCCGAACGAAGCCCCACCCTGACTTGGCGCACAGCGGATCAGGCGCGAGGTCTCAACAGCAGCCTGACGATGTACGACCGCGTTTTGATAGTCTGGATCGGTCACCATATCCAGAAACGCATGAGCGGTTGGATAGCGGGCAATGAACACCTCGTCCCAAACCTCATCTGCTGGTCCAATCAACATTGTCTGAAACGCGCCGCGCCACAGGATTGACGCGCCCAGACGCGCGATGATTGGCGCAGTCTCTGCGCCATATTGGCGATAGGCGTCAGCGCCGGATAAGCCCGCGTCCACCAGATCATGTCCTGCGGGATAAACCGCCTTGTCGCGAAACCGCACCAGGTTCAGCATCTCGATCGGATGATCGCGATCCAGCACTTTGAAGGCATCGAACTGTTCGCGGTGGGGGTCAACGAAACCGCTCATTCGATGTCCTCGGGGAACACATGCACCTGCCCGTCAAAAGGCAGCGGACGTGACCAGATCACGTCTGTCATGCGGATTTGGCGATAGAGATGTGGAAACAGGGCACCGCCGCGCGACACTTCCCATTTCAGATCGTCGCCCATGGCTTTGGCATCGCAGGCCAGCAGGGTCAAACCCTCGACCCCGGCGAAATGCTTGGCGGCGGTTTCGGCGGCCT
>CAXXPZ010000095.1:0-44294 GCA_963422555.2 uncultured Ruegeria sp. | reverse complement strand
CGTTCGCCAGACGGGACGCCAACAGCTTGACCCGCTCACCCTCGATCTCGGTCCATGCGCCGGGAAAGGGGGACAGGCCCCGGATTTGTCGATCAACTTCGATCGCCGGAAGGGACCAGTCGACCCGCGCCTCGGCCTTGTCGATTTTGGTGGCATAGGTCACGCCATCCTCGGGCTGAGGTTCGGGTGTCAGCTCCGGCAGTTGGTTCAACACCTCGACGATCAGGTTCGCCCCCATAACGGACAGGCGGTCGTGCAACAGGGCGGTGGTTTCCTCGACCCCGATTGGGGTCGCCGCGCGCAGCAGGACCGGTCCGGTATCCAGTCCGGCCTCCATCTGCATGATGCAGATGCCCGTTTCAGTATCGCCTGACATGATCGCGCGATGGATCGGTGCCGCCCCGCGCCAACGGGGCAGTAGGCTGGCATGGATGTTCAAACAACCCTGTGCGGGCGCGTCCAGAATGGCCTGCGGCAGGATCAGCCCATAGGCCACGACCACGGCAATGTCGGCGCCAAGCGCAGCAAAGGCAGAGTGTTCCTCGGGCGCTTTCAACGATACCGGATGCCGGACGGTCAGGCCCAATGCCTCGGCCCGTGCGTGAACCGGGGTTGGCCGATACTTTTTGCCGCGCCCGGCAGGGCGGGGAGGCTGGCAATAGACCGCCACGATCTCATGCCCGGCCTCGACCAGCGCATCAAGGACCGGCACCGAGAAGTCCGGCGTTCCCATGAAAACTATTCGCATCGATCCCTCCGTCGGATGGGGTTCACCCCATCTTTTTGGCCTTGCGCAGCAGCATGTCGCGTTTGACCTTACTGAGACGGTCGAAATACATCCGGCCATTCAGATGGTCGATCTGGTGCTGCACGCTGGTGGCTTCGATCCCGACAAAATCCCGCCGATCCACCATGCCTTGTTCGTTCAGGAACTTGACCGTCACCGCGCGGGGACGATTCACCTTGGCCGATACACCCGGCAGATTCGGGCTGGCCTCTTCATGCTCGCGCAGCTCGACCGAGCTGTGCAGGATTTCCGGGTTGGCCAGACGCACCGCCCGGCCCCGCTCGGTCGACCCGTCCACGACGGCCAGTCGCAGCATCACACCAATCTGCGGCGCGGCAAGGCCAACGCCCGGCATGGCCTCCATCGTGTCGATCATGTCGCCCCAGATGGCCCGGATTTCGTCGGTGATTTCGGCCACGTCCTCGGCCTTGGTCCGCAGGCGTTTGTCCGGCCAGGGCAGACAGGTGCGAACGGTCATGCGCGGGCCTGTTCGCGTTTCAGCTTCTGCATCTTGCGGGTGATCATCTGACGTTTCAGCGGTTTGAGGTAATCGATGAAAAGCTTGCCGTTCAGGTGATCAATCTCGTGCTGTACACAGGTGGCCCAAAGCCCGTCAAAGGTTTCCTGCTGCGCGTTGCCATCCTGGTCCATCCACGCGACCTCGACCACTTTGGGCCGGGTCACCTCGGCATATTGCTCGGGGATCGACAGGCACCCTTCCTCGTACACGTTGGTATCCTCCGAGGCCGAGATGACCTCGGGGTTGAACATGACCAGCGGGCGCGGGATCTCACCCTCTTCCTTCATGCAATCCACTACGATCAGCCGGTCGAGAATACCGATCTGCGGCGCAGCCAGGCCAATGCCGGGCGCGTCATACATCGTTTCCAGCATGTCGTCGGCCAAAAGGCGCAGCGCATCCGTGATGTCGGCAACCGGTGCGCAGACCTTTTTCAGGCGGGGATCGGGATGGATCAGGATATTGCGTTTCATAAGGCTGACTTAGGACAACGCGCGCGCCGCCGCAACGCCCCCCTTGCACATGGCCGATTTGCGGTTAGCTTTCGGCATAAGAAATGGAGAAGACATGACCTTCAACGACCTGATCGACCGCCGGGGAACCAACAGCTCGAAATGGGACAAGATCGAGCAGCTTTATGGCGTGCCGCCCGCAGACGGGTTGGCCATGTGGACGGCGGATTCCGACTATCCCACCGCGCCTTGTGTGATCGAGGCGGTGCGCAAGGCGGCCGAACATGGCGTATTCGGGTATTCCTGGATTCACCCCGACTATCTGGCCTCGGTCCAGTGGTGGATGAAAAACCGGCATGACTGGGATATCGACACCGACTGGATCCTGACCTCGCAAGGGTTGGGTAATGCAATTGCCCTGTGCCTGGATGTCTGGAGCGATCCGGGCGACGGGATTGTCATATTCACGCCCGTCTACCACGAATTTGCGCACAAGGTGAACAATGCCGGACGTCGAGTGGTTGAATGCCCGCTGGTGCGTCAGGGGGATACCTATGGGCTTGATCTGGATGATGCGCAATCGCGGCTGGACGGGTCGGAAAAGCTGTTGCTGTGGTGTTCGCCCCAGAATCCGTCGGGCCGAGTGTGGACGGCTGATGAGTTACGGGCGGTGGCAGCCTTTGCCGAACGCAATGGTCTGATCCTGGTGTCTGACGAGATTCACCATGATCTGGTTTATCCCGGTCGTATTTTTGTGCCCATGGATGTGGCCGCACCCGACGCGCGGCTCTGGACCGTGTCGCTGACCGCAGCCTCCAAAACATTTAACATTGCCGGTCAGCGGACGGGCAACATGATCATTCCCGACACGAAGCTGCGCGCGGTGATGCGGCATCGGCTGAAGACATTGGACTATGATCCCAGTGCGCTGGGCGTGGCCATGATCACCGCCGCCTATTCACCCGAAGGCGCGGAATGGGTCGATGCGCAGATCGCGCATCTGGACGGCAACCGACGGCTATTCGATGAAACCATCGCAACGATCCCCGGCCTGTGGTCCATGCCTTTGCAGGCGACTTATCTGGCCTGGGTGGATTTTTCCGGCACCGGTATGGATCATGCCGAATTTGTCCGGCGGCTGCGCGAGGATGCGCGGATCGCCACCTCGTCCGGCCCCGGTTTCGGCGCGGGTGGAGAGACTTTTGAACGGTTCAATCTGGCCACCCAGCGCGGCCGGGTCGAAGAGGCCTGCGCCCGACTGAAACGGGCCTTTGGGGATTTGCAGTAGGGCATGCGACGGGTCGCGCTGGTCTTTCTGGCTCTCGCCGTGGCCCTGGCCGGATGGGTGGGATGGCACCGGTTCGGACCGCGCCCGCCAGCCCCTTTGATGGTCCCCGAAGCCAGTCGCGTTGATCACATCCTGATCGAAAAATCCGCCCGACGCCTGACCGCATCTCTGGACGGCGCTGTTGTTATGCAGTCTGACATTGCGCTGGGTTTCGCCCCCGAAGGCGACATATTTCAGGAAGGCGACGGTAAAACGCCCGAAGGGGTATTCAAAATCGACCGCCGCAATCCACAAAGCGCCTTTCACCTGTCGCTTGGGATCGACTATCCGCAAGACGAAGACAGGGAACGGGCACAGCAGGGAAACTACAGCCCGGGCGGCGACATATTCATCCACGGGCAACCCAATGGGGTCACGGGCGTCACCCTGCCCGGCGACTGGACCCTTGGCTGCATCGCAATTTCAAATAGTGAAATAGCCCAATTGTGGAGCTTGACGGCAAACGGAACGATCGTGGAAATCCGACCCTAGTCGTCATACCCAAGCAAAGCGATGGGTGCATCCGGCGCGCGATAGAAATCCAGTGGGGCCTTGTCTGCGGCGGCGGTGCTGCGCTTGAACTCATAACTCATCTCGCCTGCTTCCTCTTCGGCCGCAACGATCAGGCATTGATAAAGATGGTTCGCACCGTCGAATACGTCGATCAGACCGCGCAGGCGCGGCGTCGTTTCCGCCTCAACTGTAAATCCATCCCGCCACAATCTAAGAATTCTAAAGCTATTGTCGCCAGTCTCGACCCGTAAACGGCTGGCTTTCTTTAACGTAGCGATTCGCGCAGCATCCAGTTCCGCACGTATTTCCCTTGAAACATAAGTACTCATTACAAATTTCCCCCCGGCTATGTCCCATTTTGGACATGAATTCGTAAAATTCCAATGAAGCGCATCACACAACCGCCGCTTGGGGGGATTTTGTTGCGTGGGCGTCATAAGCCAGCCCTGTGCATCGGCGCTGGGGACATGCGCGTGCGGCGATGTAGGAACAGACCCACCGCCAAGCTATCTTTACCGCAATCGCTTATGGAGGAACCGAAATGGGCCTGCTTGTTGACGGCAAATGGCACGACACCTGGTACGACACCAAATCCACCGGCGGGGCGTTCAAACGTTCGGCCGCGCAGTTTCGCAACTGGCTGACTGCCGATGGCAGCTCTGGCCCCTCGGGCAAGGGCCGGTTCGGGGCCGAAAGTGGGCGTTATCACCTGTATGTCAGCCATGCCTGCCCGTGGGCGCATCGCACGTTGATTTTTCGAGAACTCAAGGGCCTGACGGATCATATCTCAGTCTCGGTCGTGCATCCCGACATGCTGGACAAAGGCTGGACATTTGAGACCGACGATCAGGGCGCCACGGGTGACACGCTTTACGGGCTGGATTTTGCGCATCAGATCTATACCAAGGCCGATCCCGCCTATTCCGGTCGGGTGACAGTGCCGATCCTGTGGGACAAGCAACAGGAAACGATCGTATCCAACGAGAGTTCTGAAATCATCAGAATGTTCAATTCCGCGTTCGACGGGATCACCGGCAATTCGGATGATTACTGGCCCGAGGCCCTGCGCAACGACATCGAACCGGTGAATGCCCGCATCTATTCGGACGTTAACAACGGTGTCTACAAATCCGGTTTCGCTACAACACAGGATGCCTATGACGCGGCGGTGAACCCTCTGTTCGACACACTGGACTGGCTGGAAGAGCGTCTGCGCTCAAACCGCTATCTGATGGGCGACCGTGTGACCGAGGCCGATTGGCGCCTGTTCACAACCCTGATCCGGTTCGATCCGGTCTACCACCTGCATTTCAAATGCAATCGGCGGCGGCTGATCGATTACCCGAACCTCTGGGCCTATACGCGTGAACTTTATCAATGGCCGGGTGTCGCGGGATCGGTGAACATGTCGCACATCGTGCGCCACTATCACTTTAGCCACAACAGCATCAATCCGCACCGTATCGTCCCGGTGAACCCGGTGCTGGATTACATGGAGCCCCACGGACGCGGTCAGCGACCCGCCGCGTAATGTTCCACCATCGCCGCCAGATCTTCTGGCGGCGTACCGCTTTGCACATAGGCACAGGCGTTGGGACTATGGGCAAAGATTGAGCCATCCGAGAAAAACGTGGTGTTGGTGACAAAGATCACCCGCGCCTCGGGGCGGCGATAACTGGCGAAATCGGCCACGGCGAGGGCGCTGCCAGTCTCCAACACCAGATCCAGCACTATAATATCAAAGGCGGTTCCGTACAAAGCGAGGATCGCAGCCTCTTGCCCGGCGACCAAGGTGACCTCGGCGCCTTGCCTTTCCAGATGCCTTTGCCAGACCCGACCAAGGTCGGGGTTACTCTCAACAATCAGAACTTTCATTTGCAACAACCTCGGCACTTGGTAAGATGAGTGGTGCCGACCCCTGTGATCCGTGATCACGTGATTTCCTTAACAAAGTGTTAACGATGCCCGCCCCGAGCGCTGCTCACGCGGATTTGCTTGTGTAAGCGGCAAAAATCCGCTTGAACCGGGCCCAAACAGGCAATTCCGGCAGAGGGGCCCATGGCTGACCTGACTGAAAATCTGAATCCGCGTACCGTGCGGGACCATGGCGGTGGTCTGGACGGGGCTATCCGGGTCTTTGGCGGCGACCGCGCAGACTGGATCGACCTGTCGACCGGAATAAATCCGCATCCCTATGACGTCGCTGGATTGACGCCCGCAGACTGGGCAGAACTGCCGGACCACGGTGCATTCAAGCGCCTGTCTGACACGGCGCGGTCGTTCTGGTCCGTCCCTGCTGGGGCGTCGATCCTGCCCGCACCCGGGGCATCGGCCATCATCGCGCGCCTTCCCGCGTTGGCCTCACCTGCGTGCGTCCAGATCACCACACCAACCTACAATGAACACGCCGCAGCCTTTCGGACGCAAGGCTGGACAGTGCAAGAGGACGGCCCAGCCGAGGCGCGTGTGATTGTCCACCCCAACAACCCGGATGGCCGCATCTGGCGCGAAGCAGACGTCGACACACCCTTGACGGTGATTGACGAAAGTTTCTGTGACGTCACCCCCGAAGCCTCACTGATCCATCTGGCAGAAAGGCCGGGTGTAGTCGTGCTCAAAAGCTTTGGCAAATTCTGGGGGCTGGCGGGGCTGCGGTTGGGCTTTGCCATCGGCCAGCCGGACTTGATCAGACGTCTGAACGACCTGACCGGCCCGTGGTCCGTGTCCGGACCTGCCCTGCGGATCGGAGAACAGGCCCTGAAAGACACCGGCTGGGCCGACACCACCCGAACAATACTGTCTCAGCAAGCCGCTCGGCTGGACGGTCTGGTCCTGGCCAAGGGCGCGCAGCTGGTCGGCGGAACCAGCCTGTTCCGGCTGTATCAGGTGGATGACGCGGCGGACTGGCAAGCCAAGCTGGCCCGCGCCCATATCTGGAGCCGTATATTCCCCTATTCCACAACCTACCTGCGCTTGGGCCTGCCACCTGAGAACGGCTGGAGCAGGTTGGAGGCCGCCTTGTGAGCCTCGCCTTTCTGCTGATCTGCGCCATGTGCCTGGATGCGGCCTTGGGTGAGCCAGAGTGGCTGTGGTCCCGCGTCCGCCACCCCGCAGTAATGATCGGCACCGCCATTGGGTGGCTGGACAGGCACCTGAATTCGGGCGCGGGGAGACGGGCCAAAGGCGTTTTGGTTCTTGCTATTCTGATTGTGTCCGCTCTGGTTCTGGGGCGTTTGCTGTCCTTGCTGGGGCCAATCGTGGAAGTCGCTGTCTGCGCTATCCTGCTGGCGCAGAAATCATTGGTGACGCATGTCCGGGAGGTGGCCGAAGGTTTGCGCGCCTCCTTGCCCGAAGGGCGCGCAAAGGTGGCCATGATCGTCTCGCGCGACACCGGTGACATGACCGAGGCGCAGGTTGCGCGATCCGCCATCGAAAGCGCAGCCGAAAACCTGAGCGACGGGGTCATCGCGCCGGCGTTCTGGTTTCTGGTCGCAGGCCTGCCAGGACTGCTGGTCTACAAGGCCGCCAACACCGCCGACAGCATGATCGGCTATCGCAACGAAACCTACCGAGATTTCGGTTGGGCCTCGGCCAGATTCGACGATCTGCTGAACCTGATCCCCGCCCGCCTGACCTGCGTGATGATCGTGGCCCTGTCTGGCCAGTGGGCGCGGTGGGGTGAAATGATCGCCGATGCAAGCCGCCACATCTCACCCAATGCCGGATGGCCCGAAGCTGCGATGGCGCGCGCGCTGAATGTCGCGCTGGCCGGGCCGCGCAGCTATGACGGACAGATCCGCGATCTGGCTTGGGTCAATGGGGATGCCCGCCGAGACATCGGCGCTTGGGACGTTTTCCGCGCATGCGACATGCTGTGGAGGGTTTGGGGGCTTGCGCTTGGGCTCGTGTCAGTGTGGGTTGGGCTGAACTTTATTCTCTGAAGGACCTGCCCGATCATGCGTCTTCTGTCCGGTGTATTTGCCGCCACCCTGTTTGCCTCACCCGTGCTTGCCCAATGCGGCGGAAGTTTCGGTAGTTTCGTCAACGGGTTGAAATCCGAGGCAGTTGGACAGGGGTTTGACCAAGCCACCGTCGACGGCTTTTTCAAGGGTGTGCAACAGGATGGCGCCGTGCTGAAAGCCGACAGGGCGCAGGGCGTATTTCAAATACCCTTCATCGATTTCTCCCGCCGCCTGATCTCGCAAAACCGGATCGACCGCAGTAATTCCATGTCACGCGAATACGATGCGGTGTTCGACCGGATCGAGCGGGACTGTGGCGTCTCGCGCGGCGTATTGCTGGCCTTTTGGGCGTTTGAGACCGACTACGGCGCGGTACAGGGCGATTTCAACACCCGCAACGCTCTGGTCACGCTGGCGCATGATTGCCGCCGACCCGAGTTGTTCCGCCCCCAGATTTTCGCGGCCATCGAGCTTTACCGTCGGGGAAACTTCGACCCCGCCCGCACCACAGGCGCATGGGCCGGAGAGATCGGCATGGTGCAAATGCTGCCTCGCGACATTCTGGAAAACGGTGTGGACGGGGATGGGAACGGTCAGGTTTCGCTAAAAACCTCGGCACCGGACGCGCTGATGTCCGGGGGCAAGATGTTGTCGCATCTGGGCGGGCGACCGAATGAGCCGTGGTTGCAGGAAGTCACAGTTCCTGCGCAGATGGACTGGTCCCTGTCCGGCCCAGGAAAACCGCGCTCCGTGTCCGATTGGCAATCCATGGGCGTTCAGGCGCGCAGTGGGTCTTTGGCCAACCTGCCCGCCTCACTGATCCTGCCGCAGGGTCAAAAGGGGCCCGCCTTTCTGGCCTATCCGAATTTCGACGTTTATTTCGAGTGGAATCAAAGCTTTGTCTACGTTCTGACCGCTGCCTATTTTGGTACACGGCTGGAAGGGGCACAGATCTATAACGCAGGCAATCCGGCACAAGGATTGTCCAGCGCGCAGATGAAACAGCTACAAAGCAAACTACAAGCGCGCGGGCACGATGTCGGCAAGATCGACGGCATTCTTGGCGCGGGTACGCGGGCTGCGGTGCAGGCGGAGCAGATGCGACTGGGCCTACCAGCAGATGCGTGGCCGACGGTGGAGTTGCTGAACATTCTTTGATCAGATCGCTTTCGATCAAATTTTCTAAGCTACATCCGCATGAATGGGCGGGCTAGTTCGGTTCGAATGGGTGCGTTATGATCGCACGGCCATCGGTTTCAATTGCAATGTTGGGCGGGATCTCGACCCATTGACCACTGTCGGCATCCAAAGGCTCGGAGGAAACAACGATACCTTCCTTGCATTTTCGATAGTGTAGGCTTGGGGGGGTGACGATCCGATGCGTAGCGAGCGGCAAAAACGCGCCTGCCATCGGACCAACACGCTGCAAAACGAAGAAAGGGAAGCGATCCGCGATCTCGGGCAAGCGTTTCAACCTGACTTACGGCGCGGGCCATGGCACCAATGGGGTCCGAATCCAACCCATTGCCATGCGCAATCAGAAAAATCGCCTCGCTCTCTGTCGCACCCAACCGGTTTCCGTACAGGTGTGCCGGGATCATAGCGTCCAGTTTCTGCCGGATCATTTCGTGGCCACCTGCCTGTCCGTTATGCATGAAGCTCCACTTATCTACTCCGAACGGATGGCAATTATTACGGGACGTTGCGGTACCGGTTGAAGCCCGCACATGCGCCAGGAAAAGACGCGAGCGAGTGTGATGCGCCAGCTGTTTCAGGTTGGCGTCTGACCAGGCCGGATGCGTATCTTTGTAAAAACAGGGTCTTTCACGATCAGAGTACCAGGCCAGTCCAAAGCCGTCTGCGTTGATCGGCGTTTTCCCGATAAGTGCATTGCGGCTTTGAATAACAAGTGATTGTTCCTGTTCGAGAACAAGCTCGTCCAGATAGCGTTTCTCACCCACCCAAGCCAGAAATCGGCACATTCGAATAACCCCAGTGTAATCGTAGACCCTTGGAGTCATATCATCGTCTTGATCAGTCATTTCCCCAAATTTCTTTGGGTTCTTGCCTCTTCCTCTATCAGATGATCATAAAATCTGAGAAAACCAGATCAACTACTCTGACCGCACCGGGTACCGGTCGCCCTTTTCGTCAATCAGGATCAACCTCTCACCACTGCGCACATACAGGTCGCAGCGGCTGAAGCCGTTGCGATAGGCGCTGCAGACGCTGCCATCCTCGGCAATGCTGTAAGTGCCAAAGGCGGAATCGCCGCTGGCGTAGGTGTAGGAATAAGCCCCGCCAGGCGAGAATTTGGATTGGCCGTCATCGTAAAAGGTCAGCGTGCGTCCCGCCAAGGCGTCCAGTTCCTCGGGTGATAGGGGAACATCTCCGGGTTTAGTCGGCCATTCGGCCGCCCAAACAGGGCCTGCGGTCAACAGGGCGAGGATCAGAAATCGGATCATGCAGCAACTCTAACCCGGTACGCGGGAAAATCAGCATAACATTGCGGTGAGCGATCAGGCGACCATCTGCTCGGCTTTCTTTAGATCAACCGAAACCAGCTGGCTGACGCCCTGTTCCTGCATGGTGACACCAAACAGCCGATCCATCCGCGCCATGGTCACCGCATGGTGGGTGATGATCAGGAATCGGGTATCGGTCTGGCGGCACATCTCGTCCAGCAGGTCGCAGAAACGTGTGACGTTGGCGTCATCCAGCGGTGCGTCGACCTCATCCAGCACACAGATCGGGGCGGGGTTGGCGAGGAAAACGCCAAAGATCAGCGCCGTCGCGGTCAGAGTTTGTTCACCACCCGACAGCAGGCTGAGGGTCGACAGCTTTTTGCCCGGCGGCTGGCACATGATCTCCAGACCCGCATCCAGCGGATCGTCGCTTTCAACCATGACCAAATTGGCCTCACCACCGCCGAACAGATGCTTGAACAGCATTGCAAAGTTCGAATTCACCTGTTCAAATGCGGTCAGCAGGCGCTCGCGCCCCTCACGGTTGAGACTGGCAATGCCGCTGCGCAGGGCTTTGATCGCCTCTTCCAGATCAGCCTTTTCGCCGCTCAGAGTATCGAATTCCTCCTGAACCTCCTTGGCGTCCTCTTCGGCGCGCAGGTTCACCGCACCCATCGCATCGCGCTGGCGCTTGTGCCGGTTCACTTCGGCCTCCAATGCGTCGGCGGCTGGCATCTGGTCGGGATTCACATCCAACTGGTTCAGCATCTGGTTCGGCGTCAGTTGCTGATCCTCGGCGATGCGTTCCGCGGCTGCAGCGACACTTTCCTTGGCCGCGTCACAGCGCGCCTCGGCAGCGGCCCGGGTTTCGCGGGCTTCCGAGGCCAGGCGCTCGGCCTCGCGTTCGGCAATCACGACCTCGCGCTGTTGGGTCTCGGCCTCGGCCAACTTGTCAGCGGCCTCGGCGCGGCGCGCTTCGGCGGTTTCAATCAGCTCGTTCAGCTCTTCGCGCGCCTCGGCGATCTCGCCGGGGGCGGCCATGGCCTCGGACAGATCCTCTTCCGAGCTTTCCTTGCGTTCGGCCAGTTCGGAAATCCGCTTCTCGGCTGTTTCCAGACGATGCCGCCACCCGCTGAGGTCTTTGGTTACTTCCTGCGTGCGGCGAGTTCGCGCTTCGCCCTCGCGGCGCAGTTCATCATGGGTCGAACGGTGGGTCAGCATGGTGATCCGCGCCGCCTCGACCGTTTGCTTGATGTCCTCAACTTTCGCACGGGCCGTGCCGAGATCGCCCAAACCAGTCAGCGCGCTTTCGGCTTCGCGCAGTTGCGCGCGAGCGGACATGGCATCCTCTTTGTGGCGTTCCACCGCAAGGGTCAGGGTTTCCAGCTTACCTTGCGCCAGATTGCGATCAGCCTCGGCCCGGCTAAGCTGACGGGCGGTTTCCGCCATGCGCTGATCGGCAGTGCGGCGTGCCTCGCGGGCGCGGCGATCCGCTTCGGTGACATCAGCCAGTTGCTGTGACAGCGCCTCATGGGCAGCGCGGGCCCCATCGGCCTGCGCCTCGGTCCGGGCCAGTTCCTGTTTCAGCGCCTCAAGCTTGTTGAGCTGTTCCAGCCGTAAGGCGGCTGCGCTTGGCGCATCCTCGGCCCAGGCGCGGAACCCGTCCCAGCGCCACAGATCACCAGAACGCGACACCAGACGTTGCCCCGGCTTCAGCGATGCCTGCAAACGTGCGCCCTGATCTGCATCGACCAACCCGATCTGTGCAATTCTCCGGCTGAGCCGATCCGGGCCAGAAATGTGCAAAGCCAGTGGCTCGGCCCCTTCGGGCAGAGCTTGATCGCTGTCATACCCCGCCACTTGCACCCAGCCGGACGGGCCGTCGCCCTCGACCAGCGGCGCGCGTAGATCATCTGCCAGCGCGGCACCCAGCGCCTTTTCATATCCCGGCGCAACACGCAGCAAGTCCAGAACCTGCCCACCTTCGGCGGTATCGCGTTCCACCAGCTTGGCCAGCGCGGTCGCCTCGGCGCGGATCGCACCCAGCTCACCTTCTGCCTCGGAGCGCTGAGCGCGGGCCTCAGCCTCGCGGGCCTGCGTTTCCGTGCGCAATTCGTCGGCAGCGGCCAGAGCTTCTTCGGCGGCATCCGCAGCTTCGCGGGCTTCTTCTTCGCCCTGCTGCGCGGTCTCAAATGCAGTGCTGGCATTTGTCAGGGCCGAATTGGCGTCTGCTACTGCGGCGCGGGCTTTTTCCTCTTCTCCCTCGGACCGGGCCAGCGTTTTACGGCTGTCTTCGACCAGACGCTGCGCCGATTGGTGACGGGCCACCAGACGCGCCGTATCCTCGGTTTCCTGCGAAAGGTGATCTTCGCGATCCTGCAAGACGGATGCGGCCTCGCGCGCAATCTCGGCGGCTTCGGCCACCTTGTCCTCATGCCCTTCGGCGGCCTTGATCAGCTCGCGGGATTCCCATTCCAGACGCTCGATCATCTCACCCGCGTCCCGGTTCAGGCCGGTTTCGCGTTCAATATCATTGCCCAACTGCTGAATGCGGTTGGTCAGGGTCTCGATGGTCTGACGGGCCCGGGTTTCCTGATCCGACAGAGCATCGCGCTGTACCTGTTGGCGTTGCAGGACAGCGGCGGCGATGGCCTCTTCCTCGCGCAGCGGCGGCAGTGTCTCCTCGATCTCGGCACGTTTGGCTGAGGCGGCACGGGCATCGGCCTCCGCACGCGAGGCGTCCGTGATACGGTCGCGCAGTTTTTCTTCGGCCTGCTGGCGGGCCATGTCAGCCTCTTTCCAGCGGCGATACAGCAACATCCCCTCGGCCTGACGCAGTTGTTCACCAATCTCGCGATAGCGTGCGGCCTGACGGGCCTGACGGGCCAGCTGCGCCAGATGTGTGCCCAACTGTTCCAAAACATCATCGACACGGGTCAGGTTGGTCTCAGTCCCTTTCAGCTTCAATTCGGCTTCGTGCCGACGCTGATACAGACCTGAGATACCTGCCGCTTCTTCCAGAATACGGCGACGGGCGCGAGGTTTGGCGTTGATCAGCTCGGCAATCCGGTTCTGCCCTACCAGTGCCGGAGAATGGGCGCCGGTCGAGGCATCGGCAAACAGCATCTGCACATCGCGCGCCCGCACATCCTTGCCGTTGGTCTTGTAGGCACTGCCGACATCGCGGGTGATGCGGCGAAAGATTTCAAGCTGGTCGCTTTCGTTGAACCCCGAAGGCGCAAGGCGTTCCGAATTGTCCAGGGTCAGGACAACCTCGGCAAAGTTGCGGGCGGGCCGCGTGGCAGCGCCTGCAAAAATAACATCCTCCATAGCGCCACCGCGCATGGATTTGGGGCGGTTTTCCCCCATCACCCAACGCAACGCTTCCAGAAGATTTGATTTGCCGCAGCCGTTCGGACCCACCACACCGGTCAACCCGTCCGCGATGATCAGATCGGTCGGGTCAACAAAGCTTTTGAAGCCGGTCAGTTTGAGTTTGCTGAAGCGCAATGGCAGCAATTCCTGTGATTCCTATGGTCAGGAAGTCTGCGCGGCGCTTTGGTGCAAGTCAACGGAGATACGCAGGATATGGCCCCATGGGAAAAGTTATCCACAATATCTTGG
Organism: uncultured Ruegeria sp.; assembly: GCA_963422555.2. Lineage (GTDB taxonomy): Bacteria > Pseudomonadota > Alphaproteobacteria > Rhodobacterales > Rhodobacteraceae > Ruegeria. The sequence goes on along the minus strand of CAXXPZ010000095.1, from coordinate 30,644 downwards.
CGAAAATACGCGTATTTCAGTAAGGCGAGCACTCGAAGACCTGATAATCGTACCCGCCGTAATCAATGCATTCGTAATTCGGGCGCGAGATCGCTGCCAGCAGCAACTTCTCACCCAAATCGCGGTCACAACCCAAAACCCCCAGCGTCACCGCCGCGTCCCCCAGAACATCCAGGATGGGACAGCCCGAGACCTGAGCCATGGCCAGGGCCGCCCGGTCGCGGATCGGACCCAGACGCGGGGCGTATTGGGCATTCACGCGCACGGCCTCGGCCAGTTCACCGCGCACGCGCACATCAAACACGCTGCCGTTGACGGACACCCGGGTCGCAGGCACCCCGCGAAAATGCGGGGTGCCCGCCGAACAGGCCGCAAGCATCAAAAGGATCAGAAACCGCATCGTGCCGCAGATTTGCGGCAATAAAGTTAATACATCCTTTATCGGCTCAGGCGCGCAGAACCTCTCCCAACCGGCGAACGCCTTCGCGGATCGTGTCTTCGTCGGAGTTGGAAAAGCTGAGGCGGATGGTGTTGACCCCGGTTTCATCCGGGAAAAACGCCTGTCCGGGGACAAAGGCCACCTTGACCGTTTCCAACGCACGCGCCAGCAGGTCTGACCCGCTGACGCCCTTGGGCAAGGTCACCCAGACAAACATGCCGCCTTCGGGTTTAGTCCAGTGCACGCCATCGGGCATGTGTTGCGCCAGTGCGGTCAACATGGCGTCCCTGCGCGCGCCGTAAACTTTGCGCAGCATTGGAATGTGCGCGTCGAAACATGCCTGCGCGACCCGGTGTACCGCCATCTGATTGATCGTCGCGGAATGCAGATCAGCGGCCTGTTTCAAAAGAACCATCTGCGAAATGACCGGCTTGGCCGCGACAACCCAACCAACCCGCAGACCAGGCGACAGGGTTTTGGAGAAGCTGCCGCAATAGATCGTCCGACACGCCTCGATTGATGACTTGCGGGAGAGTTCAAGCGCCAGAACCGGCGGGATCGGGTCACCGTCATAGCGCAGGGCCTGATACGCGCCGTCTTCGATCACTGCGCAATCTAGTTCTTCGGCCAAGTCCAACAGCGCCTCGCGCCCGCGCCGGTCCACCGTTTCCCCGGTCGGGTTCGCAAAATCCGGCGACAGATAGGCGAATTTGACTTCACCTGATCCGGCAGCGGCGCGATATTCTGCGGCGCCCCGATTGCCATTGATGCTGAGCTTGTCAAAGCGCGGCTCATAGGCGTTGAACGCGGCAAGCGCGCCCAGATATGTCGGCCAACCAACCAAAGCGGTGTCCCCGGGCGAAAGAAACAGCTTACCCAAATAGTCCAGCGCCTGTTGCGAGCCCGAGGTGATCAGGATGTTGTCGATCTCGCATTCCACACCGTTCTGCCGCATGTGATCCGCGATCCACTGGCGCAACGGAACATACCCCTCGCTGACCGAATATTGCAGGGCCTGTGCCTGATGATCCGGACCCAAGGCCAGCTGGAAGGCCTGCGCGAAGTCAGAGGCGGGAAACAGCGCGGGATCAGGAATGCCACCCGCAAAGGAAATGATACCCGGCTGGTCCAACAGCTTCAGCAGCTCACGGATCTCGGACGCTTTCATCCGCGATGCCCGGGTGGCGAACAATTGGTCCATGGGCACGTTCCTCCTCTACCCCGTGTTTCGCGCAGGCTATGGGAACTTGAATTAAAGTCAACAATGCTGACCTAGTGTTTCAGGGAATGTGATGGCGTTTTCTTGAACACGGGCCAGATACGTGGTCATATGATTTGACCAATTTCACAATGACATCGCCATGCCCTTCCAAAAAGTCCAGACCGAGAAACTGTCCCTTGCCGTGGTCCGCCAGATCGAGCTGTTGATCCTGCGCGGCATTCTGCGCCCGGGGGAACGCCTGCCATCCGAACGGGAACTGGCCGAGCGGATGGGCGTATCCCGCCCGTCCCTGCGCGAGGCGATTTCCGAGTTACAGGAACAGGGCCTGCTGACCTCCAAGGCAGGTTCGGGCATCTATGTGGCCGAGGTTCTGGGCTCGGCCTTTTCCCCCGCACTGATCCGCTTGTTCAGCAGCCATGACGAGGCGGTGTTCGACTACCTCTCGTTCCGGCGCGACATGGAAGGGTTGGCGGCAGAGCGCGCAGCCCGGCTGGGATCAGACAGTGATCTGAAGGTGGTTCAGGCCATATTCGACAAGATGGAAGCCGCGCATTCCCGTAATGCAGCCGAGGACGAGGCCCATCTGGACGCCCAGTTCCACATGGCGATCATCGAGGCCAGCCATAACGTGGTCATGCTGCATATGATGCGGTCGATGTACGACCTGTTGCGTCAGGGCGTATTCTACAACCGTCAGATGATGTTTCAGCAACGCACCACCCGGCACGCCATTCTGGACCAGCACCGCGCCATCAACACAGCCTTGCAGGACCGCGACCCCAATGGGGCTCGGCAGGCGGTCGATCATCATCTCAGTTTTGTTGAACGCTGCATGGCGGACCAGCAAAAGGCCAGCAGGAACGAGGCCATTGCCCAGCAACGCCTGCAACATGAAACCGGGCAGGCGTAATGTTTATCGGACATCTGCCCGGCGCCTATCTGATCTTTCGCACCGCAACCCCATCGCTAACGGGATATGCGTTTGCCGCCGCCATGATCGGCGCAGTTGCGCCCGATGTGGATATTCTTTGGTTCTATCTGGTCGATAGCCGCGCACATCACCATCATGAGTATCTGACCCATCGCCCAATCCTGTGGGTTGGCATTGTGGTCCTTGGTCTGTTGCTCAGCGTTTTTGCACGTCGCAGCGGTACGGTTCTGGCGTTTTTCGGAGCGGGTGGTCTTGTTCACCTGATGCTGGATTCAATCACGGGCAAAGTTGCATGGCTTTGGCCTTTTTCCGATGTCAGCCACCCACTGGTGACGGTGCAGGCCACACATTCACACTGGATCCTGTCCTTTCTGAACCACTGGACCTTTCGCGTTGAAATCGCGATTGCGCTGATCGCCCTGTGGGTCTGGTGGCACAGCCGTTCAGCGCGCGCCAGCTAAGGAACGTCAACAAATTCCAATGTACGGTGATCAGAGCCAAGCGGCCCGTTTCGTTGCGCGCGGAGTCATGAAGGTGCCCCGCTGCCAAAGAAAAAACCCGACCAAAAGGCCGGGTTCTTTCAATCTCGAAACGGACGTTTCAGGTCAGTGCAGCTTGTCACCAACATCAGCAATTGATGCATCAATCAGCTTGTTGGCCTGTGCCGCGGTCATCTGCTGGGCCAGTACGGCATTCGCAGCGGAAACCGCAACTGACACGGCTTGATCGCGCACTTCCTTCACAGCCGAAGCCTCAGCCGAGGCAATCTGATCCTGCGCAGCTGCCAAACGGCGGGCGATGGACTGTTCCAGATCAGCCTTGGCCTGCTCGGCGGCCAGAACCGCGTCATCTTTGGCCGCTGCTACGATGGCATCCGCCAGACCTTGAACTTCGCGCTGCTTGCGCTCGTAAGACGCCAGCAGGCTGCGCGCTTCTTCGTGCAGGGCCCGGGCTTCGTCCAGTTCTGACTTGATGCCCTCGGCACGATTGTCCAGCGCGCCGCCGATCATCGACGGGACCTTGAAGTAGAACAGGACCGCGATGAAGACGATAAAGCCCAGTGTTACGACAAAGTCGGTATTGCCCAGCGAAAAGAAGGTATCGCCTGCGGCAATGGCCGGGCTTGCTGCGCCAACGGTCAGGATAAGGGCAAGAGTGTTCCGCATGTCACTTATCCTTTCGTCTGGGCGTCAACAGCGCTGTTGATGACATCGGCATCCGCCTTGCCGCCCAGCGCGGTTACCAGTTCAGCTGCCGTATCCTTGGCAACCACTTGAATGCTTTCCAGCGCACCGGTCCGGATTTCGGCAATCGCCTTTTCCGATTCGGCCGCTTTTGCAGCGATTTCCGCATCCGCCTTGGCAATCGCGTCATCCAGGCCAGACTGGATTTCGGCGCGCGCTTCGGCTGCGATACGCTGCGCCTCAGAACGGGCATCGGCCAGCGCCTTGTTATAGGCCTCTTCAGCCTCGACCGCTTTGGCCTTCAGATCTTCGGCCGCGGCCAGGTCATTTGTAATGGTCCCCTGACGCTCAGCCAGGATTGCCGCGATGCGGGGCAAGGCCACGCGGGACAAGACCAGAAAGATGACGACCAGCGTAATGACCAGCCAGAAAATCTGGTTGGGGAACCAATCAAAGCAGAGCTGCGGCATCCCGATGGCAGAGCCATACGAGTCGACACATGTGCCAGCTACTTCTTTGGCAAGGGGTTCAGTCGCCATGATGTCCTCCGTCGGAACGTTGTCTTTACAACGAGTGGGCCGCTATGGCTTGGGCCCACCCGCGCGTAAGGATCAGGTTCCGCAGATTAGACGGCGAACATCAGCAGCAGCGAAACGAGGAATGCGAAGATCCCCAGCGCTTCTGCGAACGCGATACCGATGAACAGGGTTGCGGTCTGCGAAGCAGCCGCCGAAGGGTTGCGCAGGGCTCCGGACAGGAAGTTGCCTGCAACGTTGCCCACCCCGATTGCGGCTGCGCCGGAACCGATTGCTGCCAGGCCTGCGCCGATGTGTGCGAGATCGCCTTCCATGATGTTTCTCCTTACGAATTGGAAGTTTCGATGTTTGGGTATCAGGCCTTAGTGCGACGGATGCAGCGCATCTTTCAGATAAACACAGGTCAGAATGGTGAATACGTAGGCCTGGATAAAGGACACGAGGACCTCAAGGCCGTACATTGCGGTGATCGCCAGAACCGACACCGGCGAGATCACGGCAATCGCGGCAAAGCCTGCGAACACCTTGATAACCGCGTGGCCTGCCATGACGTTACCGGCAAGACGAATGGAATGGCTGACCGGGCGCACGAAATACGAGATCAGCTCGATGATCGCCAGAACCGGACGCAGCGCCAGCGGCGCGCTGGAGACCCAGAACAGGCCCAGAAAGCCTGCGCCGTTCTTGACGAAACCCAGAATGGTCACGGTCAGGAACACGGCCAGCGCCAGCGGAATGGTCACGGCGAAATGCGAAGTGGTGGTGAACGACATCGGCAACATGCCCAGGAAGTTCGCGCAGACAATGAACATGAACAGGGTCATGACATAAGGGAAGTACTTAACGCCTTCCTTGCCACAGATGTCTTCCAGCATCTTGTAGATAAAGCCATAGGCCAGTTCGGCGACCGACTGCATTCGCGTCGGCACGATGGCGCGCTTGGACGTGCTGAGAACCAGCAGAGCAAAGATTGCAGCAATCGCCAGAAACAGCCACAGGGTCACGTTGGTGGGCGTGTACCAGGCAATTGCACCGTCACCGAAAAGCGGTTTGACGATGAACTGGTCCATCGGATGGAAAACCAGGCTGCTGCCTTCTGCTGCGGTGGTCTCGGTTGCCACGTTCAGTCCCTCTCGTCCTTTTCGGCAGCCTCAGCCGCCGCCTGTTTCTTTTGAACCTCTTGCGCGCTGCGGAGCATAACTTTTACCCCGGCGACCAGGCCCAGCAATGTAAACAGCACCAGAAAGATCGGGATTGTCCCGAACAGGCTGTCCAGCCCGTATCCGATGCCAAATCCGATCCCCAGACCGGATACCATTTCGATGACCATCCTCCAGGCAAGCTCGCCCCCGGATACGTCAGCATCTGCGCGAGGTTTGGGCGCTTTGGCCTTTTTCGCCGCGTCGATCTTGGCCTCCAGCTGCGCCATACGCTGCTTTTGGTCGTCATCGGTCACGGGCGTTTCCCTCGCACAGTCTTGGGCACGGTGCTAAGGCGATGGGGGCGCAGAGTCAACGTTTTAGAATGGGTCGTTTGAACGATCGTAATGCGCTGATATTTATGCTAAAATTTACGCGCGACCTAGGCATAAATCCGACGCTGGTTCCGGTACGAATTGCAAATGCCCTGAATCCGCATATTCAACCTTTTGGTTGATCTTTGTCAGATGCTTGCCGCCGCAAAGGCCGTACAATACGCCCATCGATCAGCAGCAGCCCAGCGAAAATCGCTGCCATCCCCAACAAATGTGCAGGCAGCAGCGTCTCGTTCAGCACCCAGGTGCCCAGCACCAGCGCCGATACCGGCGCGATCAGGGTAACGGTCGAGATATTCGTGGGGCCCACTTTAGGCAGCAGCCAGAAAAAAGCGATGAAGGCCGCCGACGTCAACACAAACCCGATTATCATCAGCGAAAGCCACGTCTCGGTCCGGGTCACGTGTGGCAACCCCTCCTGCCAAAGGGCCAGTGGCGCGATGGACAGAGTTGCGCCGGTCAGCGCCAACGCCACCAGCACCACGGGCTGCATCTCGCGAAAAGCACGCGCGATATTAACCGCAAAAGCGTAACAGATTGGGGCGCACAGGGTCAGCAAGATGGCCCAGAATTCTGACCCTGCACCGGCGCGGATCACCGGCATCGACAACAGCACAATACCGGCAAACCCGCATAACACGCCCAGAGACTTGAGCCAGGTGGCCCGCTCACCTTCGGGCCAGAAATGTGAAACGATAACGGCAAAGGCAGGCGTGGTCGCATTGACGATACCCGCCACGCCCGAGGCGATATGCTGTTGACCCAGCGCGTAGAACGCAAATGGCGCGGCATAGTTGAGCGCGCCGAACCCCAATAACCCGACCGCGCGCGCCGGGGTCAGCCGCACCGGCAACCCTGCCCCGATCACATAGACCCAACAGCCCAGCGCGCCAAAGGCAACCCGCCCCATCGATACCGAAAGCGGGCCAAGTTCACGCAGCAGGATGGCGTTGAACATGAAAGACATGCCCCAGCCGATTCCGAGGATGCAGATTACCAGCCAATATTTGAACGCCATTTCTGCCCCTCTTGCGCTTTACCGGCGCACAGTGACTGTATGGCGGAAATTGTCAAACCGTGTCGCGCGCATTAGGAAAGATCCATGTCCAATGACCTCGACACTGTTTTTGCAGCACTTGCCGATCCCACCCGCCGCACCATCCTTGCGATGCTGCTGGAGGATGATATGGCCGTAACGGATGTGGCTGAACCATTTGAGATGTCGCTGGCCGCGATTTCGAAACATCTGGGCATTCTGACCAGGGCTGGTCTGATTTCTCAGGAAAAACGCGGACGGGTGAAGTGGTGCAAACTGGAACCCGACGCCCTGCGCACGGCTTCGGTGTGGATGCAGGGGTTCGGGCAGTTCGAGCCCGTCAATCTGGACGCGTTCGAACGGTTTCTGGAGGTCGAACTGCCATCAACGGAAAAACCCTGATTGTCCGGCTCCGGCAATTGCACAAGCAATGTCAGGGTGCACTGTGGGCTCAGCCTTCCTGAGCGTATTCCACGCCGGTGATCACCCCGCCGGGGTCAGCCAGACACAACCAGGGTGCTGCCGACCCTGTGACCAAGATGGTTGTAACAGACCCTGTTGGGTTCGATTTGGTCGATGTCGCCTGTACATCGCTGGGGCGCACACCTGTTTCGGCGGAAACCCACGCCTCGCAGCTGGATTGCAGGTCTGACAGGTTTGCGGCATCGCTCTGACCGTTTGGCGTGCAGCCTGCCGCAACAATCAAAACGGCTAGGCATCGGGCTGGATTCATCATCGCTCTCTTTTTCACTGCGTCCCGGCCGATCATCGGCATCTGGCGGCGATGCTGCCACATCCCGGCGGAAACACAAGGTTCAATCGGAAACGCCAGCCACTGCCGCAGGTTTGGACCCCTCGTCTTTCAGCAGCAACACCAATGCAAGGATGGTCAGGACGACGCCGATGGTGACAAGGCCCGCGGGCACACCGTTGCCCAGCGCGATTTCCCACAGGATGACCCAACTGGGCACCAAATAGGTATAAGCCATGACCTTGGCCGACGGCAGGCGCAACGCGGCGAACTGCACCAGCACGAAACTGCCCGCCGTGGCAAAGAAGGACACGTACAACAGGCCGATCCAGACGATGCCCGGCAACGCGCCCCAATTGGTTGAGACGATGTCGGACCACCCAAACGCGACCAGCAGCAGCCCCCCGGCCAGCAAGGTTCCGAATGTGAACACCAGCGTGGGCTCGCCCCTGTTCAGCTTGCGCACCATCGGTGTGTAAACCGCATGGGCGATACAGCCCAGGAAATAGATGACCTCGCCAAAGCCGATCTCGAACGCACGAAGGGCCTGCCAATCGGCGCGGAAAATCACCCACAGCGCGCCGACCCCGCCGACAATCAGCGCAAGCGCCATGCGCGGTGTCGTGATCTGCCGCAACAGGACCCAACCCGCCAGCGCCGCGATCACCGGTGTCAGTGTAAACACGGCCGCCGCGCTGACCGGAGGCGCGGTTTGCAGGCCGTAAAACATCAAAACGAAATAGATTGCGTATAAGCCGCCCAAGACAAGATAACGCCAGGGCGCCCGCGCTGCACCGCGCGATATGCCGGTGGTCATCAGCGCGACGGCACCAATGACCACGGCCGCAATCGCAAAGCGCGCGGCAGTCAGCGCCGCAGGGGCAATTTCATTGGCAATCATCGACCCGAGTGAAAAACTGCCCGCAACCACAGCCGAAAAGGTCAGCATTGCCAGATGACCGCGCGCTTGCGGGGTCAGGGAGCCCATGTCTTGGCCGCGTCCTTCAGGAAGGTCAGAAATGTCTGAACCTTGGTGGTCCGATGCAGGTCGACATGGGTCACCAGCCACAGGCTGCCCGACCATTCGGGCAGGGGGTCCATCACCTCGACAAGGTCCGGCAGGCGCGCGGCTTCCCAGCGCGCCATGAATCCGATGCCCGCGCCGGCCTTTACGGCCTCGCGGATGGCGAAATTATTGGTGCAGCGAAAGGTGATCGCCTCGGCAGAGGCGTTTTCACGCAGCCATCTGGAAAACGGCGCCCGGCTGTCTTCATCATCGCTGCCGACGAACAGGTGGTTGGCAAAATCCTCGACACCTGCTGGTTTGCCGTGACGGGCGATATAGGACTTGCTGGCAAACAACCCTATCTCTTGCGCCACAAAGGGCTGCACCACGTTGTCGGGCTGGTCCGGGGCAGCGCCCGCCCGGATGGCAACATGCGCCTCGCCATATTCCAGTCGGAACAGACGGTCGCCCGTCAGGTAGCGCACGATCAGGTCGGGATGCATCGTCTGGAACTCGGCCAATGCAGGAACGACCAATGGCGCCAGAGAGGCCAGAGAAGTTACAACAAGCTCGCCCGAGACATCCTCGCCACGACCTTTCATGCGGCCGACCAGTTGGTTGAATTGATCCTCGGTCGCCTGTGCCACACGCAATAGGTCATCGCCTGCGTCGGTGGGGGTGTAGCCGCGGGCATGGCGCTGGAACAATTTAATGCCCAGCCGCGCCTCGATCGAATCGATATGGCGGATCACCGTGGCATGATGCACGCCCAATACTTCGGCTGCGCCGCTGACCGTGCCCATTCGGGCAACCTGATAGGCGGTTCTGACTTCGTCCCAATTATCCATAATCTGCGCCTGATGTGCAAAATCCAACACTTCCTGTTGGTATATCCGCGTTTTGTTCGCATTTGCAACGATCATATTGACCGGATGACGAACCCACCCCATGCCAAGAGGATCAACTCATGACCAAGACCATTCTGCATATCGACGCCTCGGCCCGCCGCGTTGGATCCGCCACGCGCGATCTGTCGGACCGCGTCGTCAAACATTTGGGCGCCACACGCATCATTCGCCGCGATCTGGCCACCCCCCTGCCGCTGCTGACCGAAGACTGGATCAACGCCAACTTTACCCCGGCAGATCAACGCGACGCGGTGCAGCGCGATCAGCTGGCATTGTCGGACGAGTTGGTGAAAGAGTTGCAGCAAGCTGATACGATCGTCATCGGTCTGCCGATCTACAACTTTTCGGTGCCTGCGGCCTTCAAGGCCTGGATCGATCTGGTGGCCCGTGCCGGGCTGACATTCTCCTATTCCGAAACCGGCCCCAAGGGTCTGCTGCAGGATAAACGCGCAGTGCTGGCTGTTGCATCGGGCGGCACTTCGGTCGGGTCCGAGATTGATTTTGCCACCAACTATGCGCGGCACGTTCTGGGTTTTATCGGCATCCATGATGTCGACCTTGTTGCCGCAGACCAGATGGCACTGGATGCCGAGGCTGCCCTGACCAATGCGCAAAAGGCGGTTGCCGAACTGGCGGCCTGATCTCCGGCCTCTGGTCAATGGCATGTGAAACGTCCAGTCTGCACCCGATCGGATCAAAGCAGGTTGGGCGTGTCACATGAAAAAGATCGGAATTCTGGGCGGCGTCGGCTGGGCCTCGACCGCGGATTATTACCGGGCGATTGCCGAGGGCGATTGCCGGTATTTTGCTGAACGAGGTCATTCCTCGCCTCTGCCGATCCCGCCCATGACGATCGAATCCGTCACTCAGGCCAAAACCCGCGCCCTGCGCGGTCAGGCCGGGGACGAGGACAGCTGGGCCGCCTTCGACGCCGTGTTTCGCGACGCCTTGCTGACGCTGGAACACGCCGGGTGCGATTTCGGTATCATCGCATCGAACACCCCACATGTCAGGCTGCACGCAATCCGGCAGGGCGTGTCCATGCCGATCCTGAGTATCTTCGATGCGACCGCAGAGGTGACGGCGGCCACCGGAGCCTCAAACGCCCTGGTACTTGGCACGACGGTGACCATGCAGGCCAGCAACTATGCACAGCATCTTTCGGCCAAAGGTGTAGTGGCAAATGACCGTTTACCCGAGACAGATATCTTGGAAATGCAGGCAATGATCGACAGTGATTTCTACGGCGGTGCGTCGGATACCGCCCGAGGGCGTTTGATGGACTTCTGCAACCGTCACGCCACTCCTGGAACCGCAATCTTGCTGGCCTGCACGGAATTGCCGCTGGCCTTTCCCGACCATCTGGACGCCCCGGTATTCAAGGCCGATAGCCATCTGTTCATCAACCCATCCGCCGCGCATGTTGCGGCTGCGCTGAGGATGGCTCTGGACAATTGATCAGGGCAGCCAGATCACGTCACACCCGATCCGGTCGAAAAAATCCATAAGATCAGCGCGTGGCATAGCAACGGTCCGATCATTGACCAGCGGGTGCATATTGATGACATCCGCCTCTTGCGCGGCGGCATCCATGAAGAAACAAACCTTGTTGTCCACACCGTTGATCATCGCCAGCGGGCTGACCGCGCCGGGGCGAATGCCCAGATGCTGCATCAGCCGATCCGCCGATCCAAAGGACAGGCTGCCGACCTCCAAATCTGCACCTAGCGCCTTGAGGTCAATCTGGCGGCTTTGTTCCAGTGTCACCAGATAATTGCGCTTTTTCCGGTCGCGCAAATACAGGTTCTTGAGGCGCAGAGTGTTTTCACCCGGCAAGATGAACTGATCTTCGACGGACATTGCATCCTCGACCGTGCGCAGCGGAATGTGGCTGTGCAGACGATAAGCCAGCCCCCATTCGTCCAGCTGCGCAAGCAACGCATCCGAGCTGAGCGGCAACGTATCCTGAAAAGCGGATGATGCGTCCATGGGAACCTCCTGTCAGACGCGCTCATCGCGCAATAGGGCAACAATTTCAAGCCACGACAGGTCTGAAAATCGATGCTAGCGTGCCGCCATGAAAGTCACTCGAAACACACCTCAGCAGATGATAGTAGCTCAAGTTCCATGGGGTACTGGTTACTTCCTTATTGCTGCATTCCTGCATTTTTCAATGGGGCTACTTTCGGAATATCATGCAGGAGAAAAAAGCACCAAAGAGCTACTGGTGACCTGTCTGTTTTTAGTAGGCATCTTTTGCTTTGCCTTCTATGGCTTAGTGGAACGCATTCAGATCATACTAGATCGCACAAGCAACGTTATCACGATAAGAAGAAGAACCGTTATCGGATATAAGTCCGAAAAATTCACTCTATCTGACCTGATCAAAGCAGAAGTCGAGGTCGATAACTCTGGCGGAGACGGCCCCATGTATCGACCCATTTTCCGATTCAGAAGAGAAGTTGTTCCTAGTACTTATCCGATCAGGTCCGTGTACACGAGTTGGTCTTCAGGTCAGCATGAAGCAGTGGACGCCATCAATGCATGGCTGCCCGCGCAAGAGGTTGACTCGGACAGCCAATCCGCCTAAATCGCGCACATACATCCGGAAGCGTCTGATCTTCCGGTCCCTTGAGTCGTTCAGGGATCGCCCCCCACCAGCGAGTTTCGCCCGTGGGGGCAATGCCATTTGGCATTACCCCCACGTCTATTTGTGTGGGAGGGGGCAATTGTGCATTTAACCGGTGCCTCCTATTTGGGAGGTGCTACATCCAAACCGGCTAAGGGGGCCGCAGGCATGTTTGAAAATCTATCCGAACGCCTCTCTGGCGTCTTCGACCGGCTGACCAAACAGGGCGCGCTGTCCGAAGAAGACGTCAAGACCGCCCTGCGCGAAGTGCGGGTTGCCCTGCTAGAGGCTGACGTCTCGCTGCCGGTGGCCCGCGAATTCGTCAAGAAAGTACAGGATCAGGCCACCGGTCAGGCGGTGACCAAGTCGATCACCCCCGGTCAGCAGGTCGTCAAGATCGTGCATGATACGCTGGTCGATGTGCTGCGCGGCGAGGATGATCCCGGCAATCTGAAGATCGACAACCCGCCTGCCCCGATCCTGATGGTCGGCCTGCAGGGTTCGGGCAAGACAACAACCACCGGTAAGCTGGCCAAGCGTCTGAAAGAGAAAGAGGGCAAAAAGGTCCTGATGGCCTCGCTGGACGTCTATCGTCCGGCGGCGATGGATCAGCTGGCGGTTCTGGGGACGCAGGTCGGTGTGGATACCCTGCCGATCGTGCCGGGGCAGAAACCCGTCGACATCGCCAAGCGCGCCAAGCAACAGGCCACTTTGGGCGGCTACGACGTCTATATGCTCGACACTGCGGGCCGTCTGCACATCGACGAAGTCCTGATGAACGAGGTCGAGCAGGTCCGCAATGCAGTCGAGCCGGGTGAAACATTGCTGGTTGTCGACGGCCTGACCGGTCAGGTCGCCGTTGAAGTGGCCGAGGAATTTGACGCCAAGGTCGGCATTTCGGGCGTGGTTCTGACCCGTATGGACGGCGACGGGCGCGGCGGTGCGGCGCTGTCGATGCGTGCGGTCACCGGCAAGCCGATCCGCTTTGTCGGTCTGGGCGAGAAGATGGACGCGCTCGAAACCTTTGAGCCGGACCGGATTGCCGGTCGTATTCTGGGTATGGGCGACATCGTAGCCCTGGTCGAAAAGGCCCAGGAAACGATGGAGATGGAACAGACCGAGCGCATGATGAAGCGCATGGTCAAGGGTCAGTTCAACATGAACGACCTGAAAATGCAGCTGGAACAGATGATCCAGATGGGCGGCATGCAGGGCATGATGGGCATGATGCCGGGCATGGGCAAGATGGCCAAGCAGATGGATCAGGCCGGTCTCGACGACAAGATCCTGCGCCAGCAGATCGCTCTGATCCAGTCGATGACCAAACGCGAACGCGCCAATCCGCAACTGCTGCAGGCCAGCCGAAAGAAACGGATCGCGGCCGGTTCCGGGATGGAGGTCAGCGACCTCAACAAACTGCTCAAGATGCACCGGCAGATGTCGGACATGATGAAAAAGATGGGCAAGATGGGCAAAGGCAAAATGCTGAAACAGGCCATGAAAGGCATGTTCGGCAAAGGCGGTCCCAGCCCCGAGGACATGGCCGCAGGCATGGACCCCAAAGCACTGGAACAGGCAGCCAAGGCGATGGGCGGCAAAATGCCCGGCGGTATGCCCGGGTTGGGCGGCGGCATGGGCCTGCCCCCGGGCCTCAGCGGGTTTGGGAAGAAGAAATAAGCCAATGACGGCCTTCGCCCTTCATATCCCTCGTCTGGAGACAGATCGGCTGATCCTGCGCGCCCTGTGCGAAGCGGATGTGGAATCCGAGGCGGAATTCTACGCGTCTGATGCCTTGAAATTCGTTGGCGGGCCCATGCGCCCGGACGAAACCTGGCGCGCTGTTGCCATGCTGATCGGTCACTGGGCGATGCGCGGCTATGGCTTTTGGGGAGTCGAGGAAAAGGACACTGGGACCTATGTCGGCCATGTCGGCCTGTGGAACCCTCATGGCTGGCCTGAGCCCGAGGTCGGCTGGACCCTGATGAACCACGCCACTGGCAAAGGCTATGCCACCGAGGCGGCACGCGCCGCGCGGGCGCATGCTTATGACGTGTTGGGATGGACCACGGCGATCTCGCTTATCGATCCGGACAATCTGGGCAGCAAGGCCGTCGCTGAACGGCTAGGCGCACGGTACGAGAGCCTTTTTGAACACCCCGCATTCGGCACTATGCAGGTCTGGCGGCACCCCGCCGCTGACGCGCTGGCCGATGGCGGGATGGAGGCCTACGCATGATCGACCTCCAGATCCCTACCCTCAGGACCGAGCGTCTGATCCTGCGCGGCCCCGAGGCGCGCGACTTTGAAAGCTTTGCGGCGTTCTTTGCCGACAAGGACCACAGCTGGGGCTTTGGCGGACCGCTGGATCGCAATGGCGCCTGGCGCTGGTTCGCCTCGATGATCGGTCATTGGGTATTGCATGGCTACGGGTTCTGGATTGCGGAAACCCATGACGGCGACGTCGTCGGTTTTGTTGGCATCTGGGGCCCCGAAGGCTGGCCCGAGCCGGAACTGGGTTGGGTCATGTTCGCAAATGCCCAAGGCAAAGGTTACGCCTTTGAAGCGGCCACCGAAATACGCCGTTATGCTTATGAGGTGTTGGGCTTTGAAACCTTGAGCTCGAACATCTTTCCGGGCAACGAACGCTCGGTCGCTTTGGCCGAACGGCTTGGCGCGCATTACGAGCGCAGCTTTGAAAACGTGTCTCACGGAACAGAATGGGTCTATCGCCACCCTAACCCCGACCAGTTGTCGGAGGCGCAGAAATGAGCACGACATTCACCATACCGTCGATTGAAACGGAACGCCTGATCCTGCGCGCGCCAGAGATGGGCGATCTGCCGGCCGTGACCGCGTTCTTTGCGACCGAGCGCAGCCATATGGTTGGCGGTCCAAGGGATGAATTGGGCAGTTGGAGTTCTTTGGCCAACCGGCTTGGACACTGGGCCTTGAAAGCCTATGGCATGTGGCACCTGACAGAAAAGGCCAGCGGCACATTCGTTGGTTGGGTAGGCATGATCGACGTCCCGGGCTGGGATGAGCCGGAACTGGGCTGGACTCTGATGGAAGAAGCCGAGGGCAAGGGTTTGGCCTTTGAGGCCGCCCTGGCGGCACGTGACTACGCCGCACGTCATCAGGGCCTGAATGGCGTCATCAGTTACATTGCGCACGCCAACGTCCGCTCCCGCGCGTTGGCCGAACGCCTCGGTGCCGCATATGAACGGGAAGGCGAGCTGCTGGGCAAACATGCCCAAATCTGGCGCCACCCGGTCATCGACGTGAAAACCCCCGCTTTGACCACCGAAAGGACCGGCCAATGACCAACCCCGTGACACAGGCTGCCGCGTTGTTGAAGGATCACCGCGAAAGCATCGACCGGCTGGACGCGATCCTTGTCTATACGCTGGGCGAGCGGTTCAAGCACACGCAAGCCGTTGGCAAACTCAAGGCGACACACGACCTTCCCCCGTCCGATCCCACGCGCGAAGCCGCACAGATCGCACGGTTAGAAGAGCTGGCGAAAGAGGCCGATCTGGATCCCGATTTCGCCAAGGCGTTTCTGAATTTCATCATTCAGGAAGTCATCCGACACCATAAGAAACACCAGGACTAACCGGGCAACACCCGGCTCAAACTACAACACGCCTTTGGCGTGATGCCATTCAAAGGAGATACCACCATGGCAATGAAAATTCGTCTCGCCCGCGGCGGCTCGAAAAAACGTCCCTTCTATCGCATTGTGGCGGCTGACAGCCGCATGCCGCGCGATGGCCGTTTCATCGAAAAGCTGGGCACCTACAACCCGCTGCTGCCGAAAGACAGCGAAGATCGCGTGAAAATGAACATGGAGCGCATCCAGTACTGGCTGGATCATGGCGCACAGCCCACCGACCGGATCGCCCGTATGCTGGAAGCGGCTGGCACCATCGACAAAGCCGAGCGCAACAACCCCAACAAGGGCACCCCGGGCAAGAAAGCCCAGGAACGCGTCGAAGAAAAAGCGGCCAAGGCTGCTGAAGCGGCCGAAGCTGCTGCCGCACCTGCCGAAGAAGCTGCGGCAGAAGAATAAGCAGACGGGCGGGCGCGTGCGGGATCAGACTTTCACCGACGATTTCCGCGCGCAGTTCGAACTGCTGATGCGGCTCCGGCGCGACGTGCGCCGGTTTCGCACCGATCCTGTGAACGAGGCAGTGCTGACGCGCTGCCTCGACACGTTTCGGCTGGCCCCCTCGGTCGGGCTGAGCGAACCCTGGCGTGTGATCCGCGTGGACAGCGACGCCGCCCGTGCTGCGTCGCTTGAGAATTTTGAGACTGCAAACAAACAAGCGCTGGCAGGTTATTCCGGCGAAACGGCGCAGCGTTACAGCCGTCTCAAACTGACGGGGATGCAGGAAGCCCCGGTGCAACTGGCCGTGTTCTGCGACGATGCCACCGACAAGGGGCAAGGTTTGGGCGCAGGCACCATGCCCGAAATGCACCGCTATTCCGTGGTGTCGGCCATCACCCTACTGACTTCATAGGTTTTCCGCTGTAAAGCATTGATATGATTGACCCCCCCTTTGGAAAGGGCACTACATCGCCTGTTCCGGGCGATGGTTTCAGGTTTTCGGGGGAGGCTGGTCAGCCTGTTGATTTTGAGCGTTTACGCTTTGTTTGCGGCGGCATCTGGAACGGTGCCTCATCCCAGGTCAGGCCGACGCAATTCAGGATGCGCCTTGCGTCCGTGGTGACGGGGCTTGGCATGGCATAGCGCTCATCGGTGTCCTTGTGGCGCAGGATCGAGATTTGCAGGGCATCAAGTTCGCGGCGGATCCGGGCGGGACTCATCGGATGGCCCAGCATCTCAAGGCGCTTGCGCAGGTGTTGCAGGCAGCAGAAGGCCATGTAGCAAATGGCGATATGGGCCCGAACACGACGCGGCGTCCAGTGATAGACGGGGCGGATCTTCAGGTCGTGCTTGTTGGTCCGGAAGCAGGCTTCGATTTGCCAGAGCTGATGGTACCGGGCAATGGCGTCCTGCGGTCTCAGATCATCCGCACCGTGGACCAGAATAGCATGCAACCCGTCCCACCTGGCCGCATCCTTGATCTTGTCCTCGTCGATCTGAACATCACCCGCATCGGGGAAGGACAGAAACCGGGCATATCCGCGGCGGCTGAAGTTGGCAGGGTTGCGACTTTGTTTGAACTTCTTGCGCAGCTTTTCAATGGCCTTGTCGCGCTTGTAAGCATCATTGCGGGCCCGACTTGGCGACCAGGTCACGATGATCCTCGCCCCTTCATGTTCGATGACCTTGTACCAGCCTTCTTCGGTCTTGTCGTCGGGACTATGCCCGGCCCAGGGTTGAGAGCCCTCAGAGCTCAGGATTTGCGCCTTCACGACCGCCGGGGCCGATTTCATGCGATAGCCGAGAATGCAGGGCAGACCCTTGTCGCTCAGCATGTTCCGGTTGTCCCTGCTCAGCATGGCCGCGTCGGCCACAACCGTGACCTTGTCGATCTGGAAACGCTTTTCAATCGACTTGATGGCCTCTTCGAGCGTATGTCCCTCCCAGGTATTGCCTGCAAACATCTCATAGCCGACCGGAAGACCATCCGCCGTCACCATCAACGCCAGCATGACCTGGCTGCGATGGTGCTTGCCGTCCTTGCTGTAGCCCTTGGCCAGCAGGCGGTCGGAGCCGTCCTCCGCATCTTCCCGCTCGCTATCGAAAGCCAGCGTCGTGCAGTCGTAGAACAGCACATCGACCGGCCCCCCAAGCAGCTTTTCCGCCGCCCCGTGTGACATCCGGCAAAGGTGCCCGATCGTCTCGTCATCCAGATAATCCATGGTCTGATAGACCTGGTTGAGACTGAGCGTAATGCCGACCCGGTTGGCCAGAGCCTCCACTGTTGCCCGCTTGCTCTCGGGCTGCGACAGCCGCGCCAGAACCAGTTCGCGCAGGATCGTGTTGCCCTTCTTGCGTCCGGAGCCCAGAAGGCTGTTCCAGCCAAATTCGGAATAGACCTCGCCCATCACGTCGCGCAGGCCAAGCGACAGACGCGATTCTTCGCGGCAATCGCCCAGACCGACCTCCAGTTTGTCCGGACGCGGGGTCCTGTAGACCAGGTCCGAAAGATCGCAATATTCTTCTGGTGTGAACAGTTCCGCCTGCGGCGACAAGGCCACCCGCAGTTTTTCCAGGATCAACAGGGCCAACCGGTTCATTTCCTGAAGCTCTGTGCCGTCATGGGCTATGCCGACATGCCGGATGATCTTCTGGCTGACTTTATCGCCGGTCCGGATGGACTTGACGATCTGAACACGGGTGCGACCGGTGTCGCCAACGGGTTTGGTGCGGATATACATGGGGCCACAATAACGCGCAGTGCCGGAACATGCATCTCAACCATTCCGATCATGGGCAGCACAACACCACTTTCAGAAACCCCCTTTGAAAACAAACGGAAAATCCACTCGTAAATCCCAAAACCTATGAAGTCAGGAGCGGCCGAAGCTGCTGCCGCACCTGCCGAAGAAGCAGCGGCAGAAGAATAAGCAGACGGGCGGGCGCGTGCGGGATCAGACTTTCACCGACGATTTCCGCGCGCAGTTCGAACTGCTGATGCGGCTCCGGCGCGACGTGCGCCGGTTTCGCACCGATCCTGTGAACGAGGCAGTGCTGACGCGCTGCCTCGACACGTTTCGGCTGGCCCCCTCGGTCGGGCTGAGCGAACCCTGGCGTGTGATCCGCGTGGACAGCGACGCCGCCCGTGCTGCGTCGCTTGAGAATTTTGAGACTGCAAACAAACAAGCGCTGGCAGGTTATTCCGGCGAAACGGCGCAACGTTACAGCCGTCTCAAACTGACGGGGATGCAGGAAGCCCCGGTGCAACTGACCGTGTTCTGCGACGATGCCACCGACAAGGGGCAAGGTTTGGGCGCAGGCACCATGCCCGAAATGCACCGCTATTCCGTGGTGTCGGCCATCACCCTGTTCTGGCTGGCCTTGCGGGCCGAAGGGTTGGGGCTGGGTTGGGTGTCCATTCTGGACCCCGGTCGGATGAAACGCGATCTTGACGTGCCCGACAACCTGTCCCTGATCGGATATTACTGCGTCGGCTGGCCTGAAACGGCATCGGACCAACCTGAACTTGAACTTGCGGGCTGGGAACAGCGCAGCGCCCGATTGAATGTCGAAACACGGTAAAGGCTGATGTTCGGACTGATACGACTTCCCATCCTGCTGATGATCGCATTTATTGTGGGCGTGTTCTTTGAACGCAGCAACCAGCGCGAGGCCTGTGCCGAACGCGGCGAATGGCAGGACGGCATATGTATAACGACCGGTGGGTCAAATGAGTGATCTTGTCTGCGTAGGCAGCATTGCAGGCTCTTACGGCGTGCGCGGCGAAGTGCGGCTGAAAAGCTACTGCGCGGTCCCCGAAGATATCGAGGCCTATTCCCCCCTGACCGACGAGCAAGGCGGCGAGCGCTTTCCGCTGGTCCTGACGCGGCCAATCAAGAACGGCTTTGCTGCCCGGCTGGGCGGGGTTGAAACCAAAGAACAGGCAGATGCGTTGAAAGGCCTGCGCCTGTTTGCGCGGCGTGATCAATTGCCGTCACTGCCCGACGATGAATTCTATCACGCTGATCTGATCGGGCTCGAGGTATATGACACCGGCGGGGCATTACTTGGGCGCGTGAAATCGGTCCAGAACCACGGCGCGGCTGACCTGTTGGAGCTGCACGGGCCGGACCTGAAATCCACCGTGTTGCTGCCGTTTACGCTCGAAGTTGTTCCAACTGTCGATCTTGGGAAAGGCCGCATCGTTGCCGATCCGCCCGAAGGATTGCTGTAATGCGCCGGGTGATGCTGCATCTGGGTCTACACAAGACCGGAACGACAGCAGCCCAGTCCTTTTTGTTTGAAAACCGGGAACGGATCTGGCCGCATCACGCGCTGATCCTGCCTTTTCGAACCCGCAAGTCCGGCCTTGCCGATGCCGCAACGCGGTATTCCGTCTACGGCACCCACGGCGCGCTGACAGAGTTTTCCAACCAAATGCGCAGATTGCTGTGTGCATTGGAATTCGGCCAGAAACGCGGCCTGATCCTGAGCGAGGAGAACTTTTCCGGCCTGCGCCCCAGTCGTAATCCGGCTGTCGGGTATGAGGCTGCTCCGGAACTGGCCGCCTGTCTGGTGGGGCTGATCCGCAACCGCTTTTCTGATGAGGATGTGGACATCACGCTTTACCTGTCGCTCAGGCAGCGCGCCAGCTGGCTGCGCAGCCTGTGGGCCCACGATCTGCAGCGCACCCGGCTGCTTCAGGATTTTGCCGCCTATCAGGAACGGCTGGCCCCGGTTCAGTCACCCGAGGATGCCGCCGCAGCGATCCGCGATCACTTGCCCTCGGTGGCCCTTCACACCGAATGGCTGGAGGATCTGCGGGATCATCCCCTTGGCCCGGGCGCGCCCTTTGCGGCGTTTCTGGGTATGCCCGAAGACCAGGCGGCACAACTGGTGGGGCCCAGCCGCACCAATCCGGGATTGCCGGAAACCGTGCTGATGGAATTGCTGGCACTGAACCGATCCGCTCTGGACGAGGCCGAACTGGTTCGGCAAAAGAAGGCTCTTGTTCAAATCGCGCAAAACGACCTGATCGGCACAGCATGACAGACCAGCCCGGCAAATCCCATGGCCGCAAAGCCATCCGTCCCACATTGAAACCGCGCGAGCTGATGACCCCGACGCCGGACCTGCATGGCGTCTGGAAAGCCAAGATCATCACTCTGTTCCCCTCGGCCTTTCCCGGTGTTCTGGGCGAAAGCCTGACCGGCAAAGCCCTGCAAGAGGGTCTGTGGCAACTGGAGACGGTTGACCTGCGCCAATTCGGCGTCGGCAAGCATCGCAATGTCGATGACACCCCGGCCGGTGGTGGCGCGGGCATGGTCCTGCGCGCGGATGTTCTGGGCGAAGCGATCGAACACACGATGGCCGGTATCCGCGGTAACTGGCCGTTGATCTATCTTAGCCCCCGGGGCCGCCCGATGAACCAGCAGATGATGCAGAATTTGGCGCGCTGTGACGGCATGACCCTGCTGTGCGGCAGGTTCGAAGGCGTCGATGAACGCGTGCTGGAGCATTACGGTATTCAAGAGGTGTCGCTGGGCGATTTTGTCATGACCGGCGGGGAGATTGCCGCGCAGGCGCTGATCGACGCCACCGTGCGGCTGATCCCGGGTGTTTTGGGCAATCAAGCCTCGGCAGAAGAAGAAAGCTTTGCCTCGGGTCTGCTGGAACATCCGCAATATACCCGGCCAGCCGACTGGAAGGGCCGCCCGATCCCCGAGATACTGATGTCGGGCCATCACGGGCGCATTGCCGACTGGCGCCACGAAATGTCCGAACAGATCACCCGTGCGCGGCGACCCGATCTGTGGGACAGCTATGTGAAATCAAAAGACAAAACCTCGGACTGAAACATCCTGTGTGGCGTGCATGTCGCAGAGTCAGGCTTTTGACGCGCACCGCTTGTAGCTGAATGGTTGTCAAATTACTCATCTTTCAGATGTTGCAAAAGGCAATTTCAGTACAACGCATAACAGGCTGCTAAATGAAAAAGATCATGTGCTTAGCTGTGCTTG
Organism: uncultured Ruegeria sp.; assembly: GCA_963422555.2. Lineage (GTDB taxonomy): Bacteria > Pseudomonadota > Alphaproteobacteria > Rhodobacterales > Rhodobacteraceae > Ruegeria. The sequence goes on along the minus strand of CAXXPZ010000095.1, from coordinate 8,841 downwards.
CCATTTCGGCCTGCACTACGAAACCTCTTGAAATGTCAGTGCCAACCCAGTCAGGTCACAACCTGCATTCTGCCCGCGTCGCCGTGCAATCCTGCGCCACCGAGGCTGATATTGGCGGCAACAGCGCGGTGATTGGCAACTATGCGACGGCAATCATCCTGACATCTCCGCTTATAGGATCGATCATTGGATACAACACGCAGGACGAGGCGCGCGCGCAAGGCGAAATCGATCAGGTCGACCGCTGCATGACCGAACATGGGTTCGAACGCCGTGACCTGACAGATGGCGAGCAATTCTGGCTGAATGACGCACACGGCGAAGAACGCGTGCGCCGACTCGACCACCTGGTCGGTGGCGGCTCAATCGAAACCTACGGGTCGCCTGCGACTTAAGAAGCGCCCGCCTTCCACCGGGCCCAGATTTCCGGTGTCCCGTTGAAGGTGTTGATGTCCACCTTGCCCTGCACACCCGGCACCAACCCTACTGTATGCACACATCTTTTCCCGCACGCGGAATTAGGTTCTGAACCTTGCCGTTTTGTCATATCGGTTCTATCTCCTGTCTTGCTGTTTCAAGGGGGTAGAGATGCAAAACTCGAGTTCGCATTTTGGTGATTGTCGTTTGGATCAGGCTGAACGCTTTTTGCATGGTCGTCTTGTCGAGGTCGGTCCTCGTGGTATTTCGGTGCGTAGCGTCGGCGGCAATCGCGCAGGTGAGGTTCGCTTTGGTCGGTTTTTGAGGAACGAGAAGGTGACAGTGAAAAAGATTGTTGAAAAGGCCGGGAAGGTCACGTCCGGGCGCGTTGACGGTCTGCATGTTCTGGCGATTCAAGACACAACGAGCTTTCGTGATGATGGGTCGGGAAACTGCATTGTCGGCCATGCTACGATCGCGGTGGAGGCCGAACAGGGCACGTTGCTCGGAGCGGTTGACATGCAACTCATTGAACGCTCTGGCGGCCGCAAGAAGCCGCCCAAAAATCGACCTCTTCGTGAAAAAGAGAGCTATCGCTGGCTTGAAAGCATGCAAACAAGTGCCGCCGTTCTGAACGCGGCTGCGAATGTCACGGTTATAGCCGACCGTGAAGGGGACATCTTCGAGATGTTTGCATGCCGCCCAAAAGGCGTGGACGTCCTGGTCCGAGCGTCCCATGATCTCAATCTTTCCGATGATACAGGCAAGCTCTTTTTCAGCCTTGAGGGCACGCCGCAGCAAGAACATACGGTCGAGTTGCCCGCGCGACCCGGGCAGAAGAAGCGCACGGCCCGGATTGGCGTTCGTTTCGCTTGCGTTACCCTGCCGCACCCCAAAAACAGACCGATTGAACAAGGCGTTCCCGCCAGCACGTCCGTCTACATCGTTGAGGCGCGAGAAATCGACCCGCCAGTAGGTGTGCAGCCTGCACGTTGGCGCCTGCTGACCAGCCATCGGGTCGAAACATTCGAACAGGCACGATGGATCACTCAACTCTACCGTCGGCGCTGGTCATTGAGCAGGTTTTCCGGACCATTAAGACCAAAGGTTTCGACATCGAAAACGTGTCTATGGAGCCCGCACCCTTCAAAACTCTTTGCGCAATGACGCTTATCGCGGGGATATCCTGCATGCAGCTCGTGCAGGACCGGGATGGCGCAGGCAAACGCCCGCTGGAGGATGTATTCGAGGCGCAGGATCAACCGGTCCTTGAGGCCGTATCCGCTTCGCTTGAAGGTAAGACCGAAAAGCAGAAAAACCCGCATCCAAAGGGGTCGCTCGCCTTTGCAGCCTGGGTGTGCGCCCGTCTCGGTGGCTGGACCGGATATTATGGGAAACCGGGCCCCGTGGTTATGTTGCGCGGTCTCTATCAATTTAGGTCAATCCAACTCGGATATGGGATCGCTGGAAATGTGTGAATCGAGTAGGGCACCAACCCGGTGCCGGTATATTGCCAGAACCGCCAGATCGAGCGGGGATAGACGTTGCGCGGATGCCCGGCGACCGAGCGTAGCCAGAATTCGGTTTTGGGCAGGCGTCCGATATCGGTATCCGCATAGAAATCCACCGTAGTATAAACCTTAATTCCGCAGTAGGCGCGGAGGCGATATCGGGTAAACTGTTGAGGTCCAGTTAAGAATAGCCGTTGGAGGGTTTACAATTGGCTCACCCATTTGGTGATCGCGCTGAGGTTGAACAAGCGCATTCGAATGAGCCCGTTGCGCTGGACAGTTTCAGCGGTCAGGTTCATGTTCGCTGGTCTCCGGACGAAGCCGTCACTCCGCTGGGCCAGTTGCCGTTCTTCATCGATTATCTGAAGCAGGCCGATCTGTTTGATCCCTTTGTTGCGGATTGCCCGTTGCGGTTCAGCAGCCCCAATGCGCCAAAGGTTCGGGATGTTCTGGGCACGATGGTTCTGTCGATCGTGACCGGCGGTCGGCGCTATGCGCATGTGAATGCGCTGCGGCACGATGGGATCAATCCGGCGTTTCTGGGGCTGAGCAAAATCTGCAGCGACGACTCGGTTCGGCGGGCTTTGGCGACCCTTGATCAGCGAGAAGCGGACATCTGGCTGAAGCACCATCTGACATTCCCGCTGCATCCAGTGATGCAGGAAGACTGGATCCTGGACGCGGACACCACGGTCAAACCGATCTATGGCAAACAGGAAGGTGCAGTTGTGGGCTACAATCCCCACAAACCCGGTCGACCCTCTCATTGTTACCACAGCTTTATGATCGCAAACCTGCGGCTGATCCTGGGCGTTGAGGTCACCGCGGGCAATGAACATCACGGCACGCATGGTCTTTCTGGTCTGCTGGAAATTCTGGATGGCCTCGCCCCTGCCGCACGGCCGTATCTTGTTCGTGGTGACAGCAGCTATGGCAATGAAACGGTGATGTCTGCGCTTGAAGAGCGGGCTCAGCCCTATCTTTTCAAGCTACGCATGACGAAACGGGTGAAGGAACTGGCGTCAAAACTTGCTGCAAAAACCGGCTGGACTGAGGCAGGTCGCGGCTGGCAGGCGGCGGCATCGGAATTGCAATTGATGGGCTGGAGTCGCAAACGCCGTGTTGTTGTTCTGCGCCGTCGGGTGCCAAAGGACGTGGCGCTGACAGCGCCGATTGGTGAAGAGAATGAGCAACTTCTTCTGGGCCTCGCCGAGGTGGTCCCGGCTCAGGCGGCGCTTTGGGAGTACAGCGTTCTGGTGACCTCGCTGGATTGCGAGGGCCTCACCCTGGCACAGCTCTACCGGGATCGGGCTGATGCGGAAAACGCGTTTGACGAACTGAAGAACCAATGGGGGTGGGGCGGGTTCACAACGCAGGATCTGAAGCGTACGCAGATCACCGCCCGAATGACGGCGCTGGTTTACAATTGGTGGTCGCTTTTTGTCCGGCTGGTTGACCCAATGACATCGCGAGAAGCGATCACCAGCCGTCCGCTGTTATTGACTGGTGTCGCACGAGCGACCAGACACGCGGGACAGACAACGCTGTTCCTGAACAGCAGCCATGGGCAAACGCGGCAGATCCGGTCGAAACTGACGGACATGACACGGTTCTTGCGTAACCTGCAATCTGCGCCGCAGTTGACCGCCATTGAGCGTTGGTGCCGGATTCTTGGCCGCGCTCTCGCAAAATTCCTGCATGGGCGCAACCCAAAGCCACCTCCCAATGTGTTGCCAGCCTGTTGATAGGCCAAAATTGCACAACCAGAACGCGAACGCACCTGCCGAAATTGGCCGGAAACAAACTCCAACTGCGGAATCAAGGATAAATGATGGGTCTGCGCCCATAGTGCCGCTCCAGAATGCTCAGGAAGCGTTCGGCTTCGGCGCGGATGGTGCTGCCGTCCGGGCGAAGGCGGCAGGTCTTGGAATGCGGCGTCCATTCCATGTCCAGCACATGCGGCAGATCGGCCCCCTTGGGCACGTTCTGAATGAACCACCGCGCCTGTTCGGCGGCGGGACGGCAGAAATAGTAGTAGTGATAGGCCCCCACGGAACACGCGCCGCCTGCGCGCCACGCCTGTGTTCATCAAACAACGGATCGGCAAAATCCCCGCCTTCGGTCGCCTTGATAAAAGTGAAACTGACGCCTGACGCCTTGGCGGTGTGCCAGTCTATGGGACCTTGCCAGCGTGAGACATCCAGCCCGTGCACCGGGTAGTGGCCGGGATGCCGCCCTTCCCATTCATGGGGATCCGCATCCCCGAATTTCGGAAAGATGATTGATGGCCCGGTCACGTCGGCAAAGGCCAACGGTTCAACGGTTTGCGGTTGGGGGCCACGGCGCCCGCAGGACACCAGTGCAATGGCCAGAACGGCCAGAATGACGGCATTACGCATCGTCTGTTCCTGTTTTAAATCTGCTCTTATAATTATGCCCAGAATGCCTGATCAGCCGGACAAGGCAATGACCTAATTTTTAAACGGCGAAAAGCCACCGTTCGATGCCACGATTTATGGCAGATTTGGCTTGATCCCGGTCCACAAAGCGCTTAAACGACCGCAATCCGGTGTCGCGCTCAGCGACTCCGGTGTTTTGGTTTGCATCATGGCGCATCGCCCCGGCTTTCTTCGGCCCCGGCGCGGCATGGCAGACCGAGCCAAAGGAACATTCGATCCGACCTCTGGCGGGCTGCATCGCAGGACCCGGTGAAGACCAAGATCTCTCGGACCGTACCCAAACTTCGTGGACCAACCACGAGCAGATAGGAGTAAACGCGATGGACCTGATCGCACAGCTTGAGGCCGAGCAAATCGCCTCACTGGGGAAAGACATCCCCGACTTCAAGGCCGGAGACACCATCCGGGTCGGCTTTAAAGTGACCGAAGGGTCGCGCACCCGTGTGCAGAACTACGAAGGCGTCTGCATCGCCCGCAAAGGCGGCAACACCATCGCCGGAGCGTTCACCGTTCGCAAAATTTCGTTTGGCGAAGGCGTGGAGCGTGTGTTCCCGCTGTATTCAACCAACATCGACAGCATCACCGTTGTCCGCCGTGGCCGCGTCCGTCGCGCCAAACTGTACTATCTGCGCACCCGTCGCGGTAAATCCGCACGTATCGCAGAGGTCACCAACTACAAGCCCAAGGCTGGCGCCGAGGCGTAAGGAGCGGAAAGATGAAAAAAGACATCCATCCCGATTATCACGTCATCAACGTCAAAATGACCGATGGCACCGTGGTTCAGATGAAATCCATCTGGGGCGCTGAAGGCGATCAGCTGGCTCTGGAAATCGACCCCTCCTCGCACCCGGCGTGGACCGGTGGCGGCACCCGTCTGATGGACGCCGGTGGCCGTGTGTCGAAGTTCAAGAAGAAATACGAAGGTCTGGGTTTCTAAATTCACCTCGTTTCGAATGCAAAAGCCGCCCTTATCCGGGCGGCTTTTTTCATTTTGCAGTAGTCGTGATGGAAATTGGTTGTTTGTTCCGCGTCAGTGTTGGCCATTATTCAAGGTACAACCAACGGCTGCCTTTTACTTTTCCCAAATCGATCACATGCACGCCCTGTTCAACAGTATGTGCCACAGTCAGATCACCAACGCGCCCGTCATACGATTTAAGCGTCAACTCAGGCCGGGCGTGAATGCGTAAGACCCCCTGTATGGGTTCAATGTGAAAGTTCTTATCCTCAGGATCCACCGGTAACGCCCGCCCGGAAATCGTAATGAGGATGCGCTGCGCCTGAGCCAGCACCCTTTGATCCAGACTTTGCACGGCAATTGCAGCCATTGGTGTATCAATGTCGAACACCACATCTGAGGTCTGCACAGGATCACCGTGAAAGCGTCCAGCAACGACCTGACTGGTATCCGCATCGACAACAAACTGACCTTTATCGAAATCTCTGAAGAACTGACCCGTATCCGAGGCAATGACACGTACACCCCGCGTCAGGTATGAGCGGTCGGGATCCAGGACCTCGTATTGCGTGTCACTCAGGTCTGATGGTGTCAGCCACGGCAGGGCTGGCGTGTCAGGCATACAGGTAACCAGCCGGCTTTGTTCGACAATCGTGCGAATTCCGATGGATGTAGCGGGCGAAATGGGGCGGCCGAAGAACTCGGTTTCGGTTGGACATAAAGCATAGGTCTGCTCCGCCTGCCGGATATACCCACGACGATAAAGCAGCGCGGCGGCGGGCATTGTCCAGATCATGCTGGGATCACTGGCAAAACTCCAGTTTTCGGGAAACACGGTCTCGTTCAATGGTTGCTGAGAATACCCGTAGACCATCATGGCATCCCACCCCTGCAGCGCGGCAATGGCAGCAACCCGAAGCGGCGCGACAAACCGGTCCTCGGCCATGGGACTGCCGATGTTCCATTCCGAGACGCTGAAAGGCCAGCCATCGATCTGTGCAATGGCGATCCAATCCAATAAACCTGCCCGCTGGCGCGGATCAAAATCTACCTCACCCTCCCAACCATAGCTGTGGGCATCGACAATCGTTCCGCGTGTTTGCGATGGCAGACCTGCAATCGACATTTCGCCCCAAAGGCTAGTTGTCGAAATCAGCCCGTCAAGGCCCGTGTCCCGGACCGCCCGTACCATCCTGTCGTTGAACCGATACTCCAGTTCGCTGAGAAAGAGTTTCGAGGGGCCAAATTCCCATGCGCGCCATGTCAGATCGGGATCAAGCCCGTGTTCTCGGGCAAACTCATCAGCCCGTGCCATATAGGTGGCGGAATGCTGCGGCACGTTATTGTCGGGCAAAAGAACATTGCCAAAATGATGCGTCAGGTCGTTCTCATTCGTCAGTTGCACCGCGATGACGGCCGGATCTTCGGCATATGTCAGGCCCGTAAGACTGTTTTCGTAAGACAGAAACGCGGTCTGAAACTCTTTCATGAGGCGTTCGATGCTAGGGGAAACGTAATTGAAACCCCGCCCGTCGACAGAGCTTTGCCCATCCGCAATCTCTTCAAAATATTCAACCCCATCCAAGGCAGCAAAGCTGCGCCCAACGTGAAGGTCCAGCCAGACATAAATACCTTCCGCCCGTAAGGCCGTTGTCCACTCATCCAGTTTTTTCAGCCATTCGGGGCTAAGCTGGGTTGTCGACGTGGCATTGTCACCAAAGATGTTCGGTTGAACCCAATCAGAATCGTGATGATGTATCCGAACCAGATTGAAACCCAGTTGGGCCAGTCTTTTCGCGTGCGCCTTGATATTGCGGGACTCGGTGAAAAACAGGGCATACGCCTGCAGATTTGTTCCCCAGAACCGAACCGGCGTGCCGTCGGCAAAAAACAATTGATCCCCGCGCGCTTCAACATGCCCATGGATGCCTGCTGGCGTGTGGTTCAGTGTGCTCAGATCCGGGGTTGCGGTTTGTAACGTGATGTTGCCCAAGGGCCAATCTTCCGAAGCTTTGGCCGCGTATCGATCGGAAATCAGCGCAAAGAAGCTCAGGCATATCGATACCAAAAACAACCGACTTTTTCTTGTAATGCGTTTCACGGGGCACCCGGTTGGCTAATGGTTGCGATAAAGGTCCGGGTCGCAATTCGCCCAAACCTTAGGAAAATGACACTGACGTGTTCAGTTTCCGTCCTGGGTCAGTTGTTTTGCATCGTGAAGCGGAGGCACGGGTCCGCGCAACAACAGGATCGCCAGCGCCATGGCGATCAAGGCGGCCAAAGCGGCAAACAGAATGGCACTGTCGAAGGCGTTGTCCTGCAAATCCCGCAGTGCTTTGGCCAGCGCAGTGCCGGATTGCGGGTCCATACCGGCGATCAGTTGTTGGACCTGGCTGGGCGTGCCGTGCGTCAGGGCATGGGCAAGGTTGTCCTGCTGCGTTGATTCGGCGGGCAGCGCCGCGATAACTTCGGACAGACCCGTCCGGATAGCTCTGGCCTCTGCCAACCCACCGATGACCGCGCCCAGCGTCGCGCCGAAATAGAGAAAGGCATTGATCACGCCCGAACCCTGCCCGACATGTTCCTCGGGCAGCAGCCGTAAACCCAGTGTAGCGCGACAAAAATAATGATCAATTCGCGACACTTTGGTGATAAATCCGGGCGATTTTTCTACCCAAAAACTTCTCTAAATTCTGGTTGGGCTCGGGCTTTCACCGGAGCAGTAGCGCAGTAGCGCGGGAGACAGCAGCCAAGAGACCGTTTGCCGGGAATCGGGATTCGACCACGCGCCGCCTATGATTATGTCAGTTCTCATCGGGCGTCTCTGAAAGCTTTTGCTTGCGTACGTATACCGTTCCGGGTTCACCGGGCTTCCCTGTCACGCCGACAATGCCCGTCACCTCGGTGAACATCACCTGATGGTTTATCAGCGCCTCGTTGAGCAAGGTCAGATGCTTGAAGCGGCACTCGGTCCGTGTGTCGTAAATTGGATCTTCAACACAACAATAGTCATGGTGGGGGTAGAGCAGCACCACAACGGGCCGGATGCCGGGGCGTGGTCGTTCAATTTTGTTGACCAGATCTTCGTCGGGTTTCATTTGGCTTTCCTTTTCTGTGGGTTGTCAGCGTGTATGTCATGTGGGGTGTTATCTTGTCACTCCGCGTCACTTTCATCCGGCCATCCCACGGTAACATCGATCGCGTTGATCTGCTCGGCTGTTGTGGCCGCCAGAATGGCGTCCTTGAGGGTACGTGCGCGCAGGCGTCTGGCGGTTCGCCATGCGGCGAGTGCGGCGGCGAGTGCCGTGATGTCGGCGGCGGTCATGGGGATGCGGGCATTTGCGGCGTCGATCCAGACATGGTCCCCTGGCCAGGTCCCTGCCTGGCCGGCGCGGAGCGCGGCGGTGGTGATGTCGGCGGCGCTTTCGGGATCACCCTGCCAGAGACGCCCTGCGTGCCGGAACGTGGTGTGGCGGGCCAGTTCTTCGGCCAGCTC
>CAXXPZ010000094.1:0-26189 GCA_963422555.2 uncultured Ruegeria sp. | reverse complement strand
CGGAGAAGACGCAAAAAACCGAGGCCTGATCTTACAACCCGCGGCTGGCTGAGGTCAGACGCGGGTCCACAAGGCGTTTTCGCCTAGTTTTTCCACAAATTCCTCATGCGCCGCGCGCTCATCCTCGGTTATCCGCGAGGGCAGGGCGGTTCCGCGTGGTGCAGGGCGCCAATCCTCGCCGCCACTGGCTGAGGCCGAGTCTGCCGAGGACAGGCCAAAATCCGGTTGCCGCCCACCGATCAGTTCCAGATAGACCTCGGCCAGAATTTCCGAATCGAGCAGCGCCCCGTGCAGAACCCGGTTCGAGTTGTCGATGTTGAACCGTCGGCACAGCGCATCCAGCGAGGCAGGCGAACCCGGAAACCGTTTGCGTGCAATCGCCAGCGTATCAAGGGCCTGATCCATCGGGATCAGCGGCGCACCCATCCATCCCAGTTCGGCGTTCAGGAATTTCATGTCAAAGGAGGCGTTGTGAATCACCAGTTTTGCGTCGCCGACAAAGTCGCGAAACCCCTGACCGACCTTCGCAAAGACTTGTTTGTCTTTCAGTGTGATCTGCCCGGGCTTTGCCGGTTGCGGTGGCTCCAGCAGGTCGGGGCCGATGCCATGCACGCCAAAGGCCTCTTCGGGCATCGAACGTTCGGGATTAATATAGACGTGATAGGTTTCGCCCGTGGCCACATGGTTCCACAGCTCAACCGCGCCGATCTCGACAATTCGGTCACCGCTTTCAGGATCAAACCCCGTGGTTTCGGTATCGAGCACTATCTCACGCATCCGCCATTCCCGCCCTGATCTGTCTGACCACATCCTGCACCTGCGCGCGGGCATGGTCCAGTGTATCAGTGACGATCACAAAGTCCGACCGCCTGCATTTTTCGTCATTTGGCATTTGTTTGGCTCTGATCTGCTCAAACTGCGCCTCGGTCATAGTGCCTCGACCCAGAACGCGGCGCCTTTGTTCTTCGGGCGGGATCGACACGCAGGCCACCGCATCCATTGCGGTATCACCGCCGGTTTCAAACAGCAGCGGGATGTCAAACACCAATATGTCCGCTGTCGCGGTCTCGCGAAACGCAGCGCGATCCCTGGCCACCAATGGGTGAACAATGGTCTCAATCACCTTTAATGCAGATGAGTCCGACGAAATGATCCCTTTCAATGCATCGCGGCTAACCGCGCCATCGACGATTGCATCCCGAAAGACGGCCGAGATCGGTTCAACCGCCTCGCCACCCCGGGAATACAGGCGATGAACGGCTGCATCGGCGTCCCAAAGGGCACAGCCTTGATCCACGAACATCTTCGCAGTGGTGCTTTTGCCCATCCCGATCGAGCCGGTGAGGCCAAGCGCGAAACTCATGCCAGTGCAGCCGCGCGGGTTTCGGCATCAACCTCGGGGCGCACGCCGAACCAGCGTTCGAATCCGGGAACGGCCTGATGCAGCAGCATTCCCAGACCATCAACGGCAGTGCACCCGGCCTCTTCTGCCTGTTGCAATAGTCGGGTTTTCAGCGGCGCATAGACCAGATCGGTGAAAACCGCACCGGGCTGCAACCCGTCCAGCGGCACCCGCAGTTCCGGTTGCCCCTGCATACCCAACGAAGTCGTGTTGACCACAAGTTCCGCATTTTCAATGACATTTCCGGCCTGCACCCAATCGACGACGGTGATGCGCTGGCCGAACTCTTCTTTCAGATGATCGGCCCGGGTGCGGGTGCGGTTGGTCAGCAAGATCTCGGGCACACCGGCATCGGCAAGCGCCCACAGAATGGCGCGGGCTGCCCCGCCAGCACCGAACACCACTGCGGGTCCATCCTGAGGTACCCAGTCCGGTGCCCCGGCGCGCAGATTTTCCATAAACCCATAGCCATCGGTGTTATCCGCGTGGATCGAGCCATCTTTGCGAAACACCAGCGTGTTCGCCGCCCCGATGACCGACGCGCGGTCGGATACATGATCGGCCAGACGCAAAGCAGTTTCTTTGTGGGGAACCGTGACATTGGCGCCGACAAAGCCTGCTTTGGGAAGTGTCCTCAGAACGTCCTCAAAATCGGCCGGGGATACATCCATCGGGATGTAGTGACCGGGCAATCCATAAGTCTTCAACCAATGACCATGCAGCTTCGGTGACCGGGAATGGGCAACGGGATGCCCGATAACCCCGGCCAGAGGGATACGATGGTCCGTCATTGGTCGATTACACCTTTCACAGCCAGATAATTGAGAAGCTCCAATAACGGCATACCCAAAACGTTAAAATAGTCGCCGTCAATGGCAGCAAAAAGGCGAACGCCTTCTTCTTCCAGCTTATAGGCGCCTACTGCGTGTCGGATACTGTCCCAGTTTCGGGTCACGTAATCGCGCAGATATGCATCTGAGCTTGCACGCATCCGTAACCGGACCTGCCCCACGTGTCGCCAGATCGGCTCACTGTTTTGATAGATGACAGCAGCGGACAGCAACGCATGCCGCTTGCCGCGCATTGCCTTGAGCTGGGCCAAAGCCTGTTCCGGGGTTTCCGGTTTTGACAAAAGCTTACCATCAAATTCCAGAACCTGATCGCAGCCCAGTACCATGGCACCGGGGACCTTGTCACTGACCTTGCGCGCCTTCATCTCGGCCAGCGCGTCCGCGATATCACGGGGCGGTGCCCCTTCGGCCAGTAGCGCATGCTTGGCGGTCTCTTCGTCCACGCGCGCGGTCTGAACGGAAAAGGGCACACCTGCGTTCCGCAGCAGCTGCGCACGTATGGTCGAACCGGAGGCCAGGATAATGGGGACAGACATGTGGAAAACCACCTGAGCAAATCGTTGAGCGTTCTGGGACGGTTTGTATGGTTTTCCGGTTGACACGCAAGCCCGGTGATTGGGCGAAAAACATCTGCGAGTCGCTCAAATCCGGTCCAAAGGGGACAAGGATAAACCGATCCGGCGGGATAACCTGTCTTTCCAGATTTCTCCAAAGACATATCCCCAGAGAGATCTCTCGATCAATATCTTAAATATCTATTTTTAAACAGTAATTCACCTCGTTCAACAGAATCACCCTCGTTTTCATTTGGCGCTGTCCACCTGGGGAAAAACCACGAATAAAAAAGTAATCCACGGAATTTGTCCTCTCGACAAAACCATCATCCTTTTTCTTTTCTTATTTTTTTATTAGGGAAGATCAGATTAACACCTGAGGCCCGGATGACGGATTTCATTTTCACGCTGTACCCATGGGTGAAGTCCCTTCACATCATGGCGATGATATCATGGATGGCGGGCCTGTTCTATTTGCCCCGTCTTTTTGTCTATCATGTCGAACAGGCGCAGGCGGTCGATGGCGCACAAAAAATCTTCTTTGAAATGGAAGATAAACTTTTGCGGGTCATCATGCGCCCTGCGATGATCGTCGCATGGGTCTGCGGTCTGATCATGGTGTTCACGCCGGGCATCGTCAGCTGGGACCAAGCATGGCCTTGGGTCAAAGGTGCGGCCGTTATCGCCATGACCTGGTTCCATCATTGGCTGATGGCGCGACGCAAGGACCTTGCTGAGGGGCGGAATACGCTCACAGGGCGCCAATATCGCATGCTGAACGAGGTTCCGACCATTTTGATGGTGGTGATCGTCCTGGCGGTGGTTCTGAAGTTCTAAGGGCTGTTTGGCGGGGCCTGTTTGACTCTGTGGGTTTTCATCCTTAAGTAAGGCGTAACACGCCCGTCCGGGCGGCGTATCTTCCAATTGCAAATTCTCATATGTGTCGCAAGCTATGCGGCCAAGGTCCGTATCATCATGACAACCGAATCCCTGAATCTGGCCGATCTAAAGGCCAAAAGCCCCAAAGACCTTTTGGCCATGGCCGAAGATCTTGAGATCGAAAACGCCTCGACCATGCGTAAGGGCGAAATGATGTTCCAGATTCTGCGCGAACGCGCGGATGAAGGTTGGACCGTCGGCGGTGACGGCGTTTTGGAAGTGCTGCAGGACGGCTTTGGTTTTCTACGCTCGCCCGAGGCGAACTATCTGCCGGGTCCGGATGACATCTATGTCTCGCCAGACATGATCCGTCAGCATTCGCTGCGCACCGGTGATACAGTCGAAGGGGACATCAAGGCACCAGATGAGAACGAGCGGTATTTTGCGCTTATCAAGGTCAACAAGATCAACTTTGAAGAGCCTGAGAAAGCCAAGCACAAGATTGCGTTCGACAACCTGACGCCGCTATATCCCGATGAGCGTTTGAAGATGGAGATCGAGGATCCCACCATCAAGGACAAGTCGGCCCGTGTGATTGATCTGGTCTCACCCATCGGCAAAGGCCAGCGTTCGCTGATCGTGGCGCCGCCGCGAACCGGTAAAACGGTGATCCTGCAGAACATCGCGCATTCGATCGAACAGAACCACCCGGAGTGTTACCTGATCGTCCTGCTGATCGACGAACGCCCCGAAGAGGTGACGGACATGCAGCGTTCGGTGAAGGGTGAGGTTGTCTCCTCGACCTTCGACGAACCGGCAACCCGCCACGTTGCAGTGTCCGAAATGGTGATCGAAAAAGCCAAGCGCCTGGTCGAACATAAACGAGATGTTGTTATTCTCCTCGATTCGATCACAAGACTTGGTAGGGCGTTTAACACCGTGGTGCCATCCTCGGGTAAAGTTCTGACCGGTGGTGTTGACGCCAACGCCCTGCAACGACCCAAGCGTTTCTTCGGTGCCGCGCGGAATATCGAAAAGGGTGGTTCTCTGACGATCATCGCCACGGCACTGATCGATACCGGTAGCCGGATGGACGAAGTGATCTTTGAAGAATTCAAAGGCACCGGTAACTCGGAAATTGTTCTGGATCGCAAGATCGCCGACAAACGCGTGTTCCCGGCCATCGACATCCTTAAATCCGGTACCCGGAAAGAGGAGCTGCTGGTCGATAAAGGTGATCTGGCCAAGACCTTTGTTCTACGCCGTATCCTCAACCCGATGGGCACCACCGATGCGATCGAATTCCTGCTGTCCAAGTTGAAACAGACCAAATCGAACGGTGAGTTCTTCGATTCGATGAACACCTGACATAGGTCTTAACCAACGCGAGGCCTTCGAATGGATACGATATTCGCCTTGGCCAGCGCGCAAGGCAAAGCCGGGGTGGCGGTCATCCGCCTCTCTGGCCCGCTGGCCCATTCTGCAGCAACTGAACTGGCGGGCAAGGCGCTGCCGTCCCGGGGTATGCATCTATGCGCCCTGCGGGACCGGTCTGGCGCACGGCTGGATGATGGTCTGGTCCTGACCTTTCAGGAACCTGCCAGCTTTACCGGCGAAGATGTGGCTGAATTGCAGATTCACGGCAGTACCGCCTCGGTCAATGCGGTCCTTCGGCATCTGTCAGACACCGACGGGCTTCGGTTGGCAGAGCCTGGAGAATTCACGCGACGCGCGTTGGAAAACGGCAAGATGGACCTGACCCAGGTCGAAGGTCTGGCCGATCTCATCGATGCGGAAACCGAAGCACAGCGCAAACAGGCCCATACAATCCTGACTGGCGCCTTGGGTACACTGGTAGAACGTTGGCGTCGTGACCTGATCCGTGCGGCGGCCTTGCTTGAGGCCGTAATTGATTTTGCTGATGAAGAAGTTCCAACCGATGTCACACCCGAGGTCCGGGCGCTTATGTCAGGTGTTGCGTCAGATCTGCAAAAAGAGGCGCGTGGCGTGCAGATCGCCGAACGTATTCGAACCGGTTTCGAAGTGGCGATTATCGGCCTTCCAAATGCAGGCAAATCAACGCTTTTGAACGCGTTGGCCGGACGAGAGGCTGCGATCACCTCGGAATACGCTGGAACCACGCGCGATGTAGTCGAGGTTCGCATGGATCTGGCGGGCCTGCCCGTGACCCTTCTTGATACCGCAGGCTTGCGCGATACAGATGATCATGTCGAAAACCTGGGCATCGAATTGGCCCGCAGACGCGCCGAAGCCGCAGACCTGCGCGTGTTTCTGTCCGAGTCAGCGGAGGATCTAGGTATTGCTAAGCAGGATGAGGACATTCAGGTATTGCCCAAAGCTGATCTGCGCAGCGAGCTCGGTGGTGTTTCCGGAAAAACCGGGCAGGGCATTGATCAGCTGATCTCCAACATATCGCGGATATTGGGTGAACGAACCACAAACCATGGTATAGCTACGCGCGAGCGCCATCGTGTTGCGATGTCAAAGGCCATCGACGCCCTGATCGCAGCACAAGCGGTTCTGGAATCGGGCCCGGATATGTATGATATTGCTGCTGAAGAGCTGCGTACAGCCATTCGGGCGTTGGAGTCTTTGGTTGGGCGGATAGATGTCGAGACATTGCTGGATGAGATATTCTCCAGTTTTTGTCTGGGAAAATAGGGAGTGTTTCACGTGAAACATTCGAAGTTTGATGTTGTGGTCATCGGGGCTGGACATGCCGGAACCGAAGCGGCCCACGCAGCTGCCCGGATGGGAGCGTCAACGGCATTGGTGACTTTGTCCGAGCGGGATATTGGTGTGATGTCCTGTAACCCTGCGATTGGCGGGCTGGGAAAAGGCCATCTGGTACGCGAGATTGACGCGATGGACGGTGTCATGGGGCGTGTTGCGGATCAGGCTGGCATACAATTCCGCCTGTTGAACCGGCGAAAGGGACCAGCAGTTCAGGGGCCACGTACGCAGGCAGATCGCGCGCTTTATCGTGCGGCAATGCTTTCCGAAATAAAAAAACAACCGAATCTGACCGTTATTGCCGGTGAGGTCGTTGATTTTCTGATGGAATCCGACCGCGTATGTGGGGTCAAATTGTCTGATGGATCCGAAATCCCATCTAACACGGTTATCCTGACCTCAGGCACATTCCTGCGTGGAGTTATTCATATCGGGGACGTCTCGCGGCCCGGAGGTCGAATGGGCGACCGGCCGTCTGTCAAATTGGCAGAGCGCTTGGATGGATTCGAACTGCCGATGGCGCGACTGAAAACGGGTACGCCGCCACGATTGGATGGGCGTACCATCGATTGGGAAAGCTTGGAAAGGCAGGATGGTGATGCAGAGCCGACCCTGTTTTCATTTTTGTCCAAGGAAGTGACCGCGCCCCAAATTTCCTGTGGGATCACCCACACGAACGCCCATACGCATGAAATTATCGAAAAAAACCTCTTAAGATCCGCGATGTACGGTGGCCATATCGACGGAATTGGGCCCAGATATTGCCCCTCGATCGAGGACAAGATCGTCAGATTTGCCGATAAAGAATCGCACCAGATTTTTCTTGAGCCGGAGGGGGTAAACGACCACACGGTTTATCCAAACGGGATTTCCACCTCATTGCCGGAAGAAGTGCAATGGGACTATGTCCGTTCGATCAAAGGATTGGAAAAGGCGGATATCCTGCAACCGGGATATGCCATTGAATACGACTATGTCGACCCTCGCGTTCTAACCGCCTCGCTGTCCGTTCCTGACGTTCCGGGACTGTATTTAGCGGGCCAAATCAACGGAACTACAGGATATGAGGAGGCTGCTGCGCAAGGGCTGGTTGCCGGGTTGAATGCAGCACTTGCATCTCAGGGGCGGGAACCACAGCATTTCACTCGTTCCGACAGCTATATTGGGGTCATGGTTGATGACCTCACGACCCGAGGTGTAGCCGAGCCGTATCGAATGTTTACGTCCCGTGCTGAATTTCGGCTTTCGCTTCGAGCGGACAACGCGGATCAGAGACTTACGCCTACAGGACTTGCACTGGGTTGTGTCGATAAAGTGCGTCGTGTGGCGTTCGAGAAAAAACTGGTAAAACTGAAGACTGCGAAGGAATGCCTGACAGCAGGTACGTTTACCCCAAAACAAATGCGAGCGGTCGGAATTAACGTCAATCAAGATGGTAACCGTCGCGATGGCATGGCCGTTTTGGCCTTTCCGGACGTGAATTTCGAAGATGTCATTCCGCTTGTTCCAGGTCTTGAAGGCACAGAACCTGAAATTCGGCGCCAGATTGAACGCGACGCGCTATATGCGAACTATATTGCCCGGCAACAAAGAGATGTCGAAGCAATGAAACGCGATGAATCTCATCTGATTCCGAGGGATTTCGATTACTTCGCGCTGGACGGGCTATCGACAGAAATGAAGCAGAAGCTTTCCAAAGCTCAGCCAGAGAATATCGCGCAAGCCAGCCGGGTAGAGGGCGTGACCCCTGCAGCGCTGACCCTGGTTTTGGCGAAACTGCGGCGGTCTCTGAAAGCCCTCAAGGCATGATGGTAGGTTTTAGTCGGGAATTACAGGACATGAATGTTTCACGTGAAACATTCGACAGATTATCGATCTACGCCGACTTAGTTGCCCGCTGGAATCCAAAGATAAATCTTGTATCCCGTAACAGCCTGAAAGAGATTTGGACGCGGCATATACTGGATTCTGTGCAAGTTTTCCGTTGTGCACCGCCATTCGGCCATTGGGTGGATATTGGCAGCGGCGGCGGATTTCCGGGAATGGTGTGCGCAATTATGGCGATTGAAGAATGCCCGGATACCAGATTCACACTCGTGGAAAGCGATCAGAGAAAATCTGCGTTTCTCAGAACCGTTGCCCGGGAATGCAAGGCAAACTGCGCTGTCATTTCGAGACGTATCGAAACAGTCGAGCCGTTGAACGCGGATATCCTTTCTGCGCGCGCCTTGGCGGATCTGCGGACACTAATTTCCTTTTGCGACAGGCATTTAAGTAATTCTGGCACGGCTTTGTTGCCCAAAGGCGAGAGCTGGAAAAAAGAACTGGCAGAGGCGCGCGAAGAATGGAATTTTCAGGCTGAGCCGATTACAAGTTTAACTGAGCCCAAGGCCGTTATCCTGAAGATTAAAGGAGTCACTCGTGGTTGATCTGTCTCGTCCCGCCGGGCCTCGAATAATTGCGGTTGCCAATCAGAAGGGCGGGGTGGGGAAGACAACGACAGCGATTAACCTTGCTGCTGGCTTGGCTGAGGCGGGGTGCGGTGTTCTGGTGGTCGATCTGGACCCACAGGGAAATGCGTCGACGGGTCTGGGTGTCGAGGATCGGGATTGGACAACCTACGATCTGATCCTGGATGATGCGCCGCTTGAGGCTGTGGTTCAGGAAACCGAGATCGAAAACCTGCTTATCGTGCCCGCGACAGTTGATCTGAGTTCCGCGGATATCGAGTTGATATCGAATGAAAAGCGCAGCTATTTGCTGCATGATGCGCTGCGGCAGACATCTATCGACACGTTCGGTCTGGATTTCGTACTGATCGATTGCCCACCATCGCTGAACCTGTTGACGGTCAATGCAATGGTCGCGGCCCATTCAGTTCTGGTCCCGCTGCAAAGCGAGTTCTTTGCGCTTGAAGGACTATCGCAGCTGATGTTGACGATCCGAGAGGTTCGCCAGACCGCAAATCCGGACCTGAGAATCGAAGGTGTTGTGTTGACCATGTATGACAACCGCAACAACTTGTCCCGTCAGGTCGAAAAGGACGCACGTGACAACCTGGGTGAGATGGTATTTAAAACCAAGATACCCCGGAACGTTCGGGTCAGTGAGGCGCCGTCTTATGCGTTGCCGGTGTTGCAATATGACTCGGGTTCGTTGGGGGCGATGGCCTATCGGCATCTGGCCCGGGAAGTCATGCACAAGAATAACAAAGTAGCCGCCTGAGCGGCCGTCAGGAGGGTGAGATGAGCGTCAAAAAAAGCAAATCCCGGGGTTTGGGGCGGGGCCTGTCCGCGTTGATGGCGGATGTCACCCCTGAAAGCGATGGCCGCATCTTGTCGGAACCGCGCCGCGCGGATTTGAAGGTACCGATTGAAAAACTGCGGGCCAATCCAAATCAGCCGCGTCGTACATTTTCGCAGGATCAACTGGATGAGCTTGCAGCCTCGGTCAAAGAAAAGGGCATCATTCAGCCGCTGATCGTGCGCAGTATCCCCGGCGGTGACTATGAAATCGTGGCAGGTGAACGTCGTTGGCGTGCAGCGCAAATGGCGCAACTGCATGATATTCCGGTTGTTATTCGCGATTTTGACGATACCGAAGTTTTGGAAATCGCGATTATCGAAAATATCCAGCGCGCCGATCTGAACGCGGTGGAAGAGGCGGCTGGATACAAACAATTGATGGACCGGTTTGGCCACACTCAGGAAAAGCTCTCTGAGGCGCTCGGCAAAAGCCGCAGCCATATCGCCAACTTGATGCGTCTGTTGTCGCTGCCTATGGATGTTCAGGCGCTGGTGGTCGAAGGTAAATTGTCCGCGGGTCATGCCAGGGCGCTGATCACCGCGGAAAACCCATCGGAGTTGGCGAATCAAGTTGTTCGCGACGGGCTGTCTGTGCGCGCGACGGAAGCTCTGGTCAAAAAGCAGAATCAGCCCGACGCGGAAAAGCCTGCGACAAAACCCAGAATTCAAAGCACCGATAAGGATGCAGACACCCGCGCGCTGGAAAGGGACCTGTCTGCAATTCTGGCGATGAAAGTAGCCATCAACCACAAGCCCGGCGGTGAAACGGGGCAGGTGGTGTTGACCTATGAAAATCTGGATCAGTTGGACGATCTGTGCGCCAAGCTCAGCCGTTAGGTCGGGTCCAGATAAAGATCATCACGCCGCCCAAAGTGATCGCCTGAATGATTAGCACGTAAGACGGCACCGAGATCAGAATCGACAAACCAAAGACGGCGGCGACTGACAGAGAGGCCGCCTTTTTTGCGGTCGGACGAATGGCGCCAGAGTTCTGCCAGTCCAGTATCAGCGGCCCAAAGGCTCGGTGGGTGATCAGCCAATCGTGCAGACGCGAGGATGAACGCGCAAAGAAGAAGGCGGCAAGCAACAGAAACGGAACAGTTGGCAGAAGGGGCAGGGCAACGCCGATGAAGGCCAGCGCCACACAGATCAATCCCAACCCCGCCCAAAGATATTGCATCATTTACTCCAGCAATTCCCGGATCACCGCGTTTAACACGGCGCGCCCGTCTTTGGTGGCGATCAGGCGGTTTTCGTGAACCTCGACCATGCCGTAGCTGATCAGATCCTCAATCTTGTTTGTGGGTAACGGATTATCGGAAAGAGAATTGAACCGATCTATATCTAGTCCTTCTCTTATCCTCATACCCATCATAAGGTATTCGTTGGCCTGATCTTGCCGTGCAAGGACAGATCGCGTTTTTTCTCCACTCCCTTTGGTCGCAGCATCCAGCCATGCGTTGGGCGACAGATAGGTTTCGGTTGCCAGCTTGCGCCTGTCCAACGTAATCCGCCCATGCGCACCGGGTCCGATGCCGACATAATCGCCATAGCGCCAATAGATCAGATTGTGCTGAGATTCCGCGCCGGGGCGTGCGTGGTTTGAAACCTCGTAGGCGGGCAACCCATGTGCCTCGCAGATTTCTTGTGTCGCCAGATACATGTCGGCGGCGCTGTCATCCTCGGGTAGGCCGCGCAGTTTGCCGATGGCATATCGGTCGCCAAAGGCAGTGCTGTCCTCGATGGTCAGTTGATACAGCGACAGGTGATCGACTGCCATAGATAGCGCATCAGTCAGTTCGGCACGCCACGCCTGCAGCGTTTGGTGCTGGCGGGCATAGATCAGATCAAAGCTGACCCGATTAAAGCAAGTGCGGGCTATATCAAATGCGGCCCGCGCCTCGGCCACAGTATGTATGCGCCCCAACCTGCGAAGATCGTCATCGTTCAGCGCCTGCACGCCCATAGAGATACGATTGACGCCTGCATCACGATAGGCGGCAAAGCGACCGGCCTCGACCGAGCCCGGATTGGCCTCAAGCGTGATTTCCATGTCGTTGGCGGAACGCCAAAGGGCGCGAGCGGTGTCGATTACAGCTGCGACTGTGTCCGGGTCCATTAAGGACGGGGTTCCGCCGCCAAAGAAAATTGTATTCAGCACCCGGTCGGGGGTTTCTGCGACTGAGCGACGCAATTCACTCAGATACGCACCAAGCCATTGTTTTTGATCAATATTTCTTGATACGTGGCTGTTGAAGTCGCAATAGGGGCACTTGGCCTCGCAAAAAGGCCAGTGCACGTACAGGCCAAAGCCTCCGTTGCGCCAGTCATCCGCCAAAGCAGCCCTTTACGAACATCTCCACCGCGCGGCCGCGATGACTGATCTTGTTCTTTTCCCAACGGTCCATTTCGGCAAAGGTAATGTCATACCCGTCGGGGACAAACATCGGGTCATAGCCAAATCCGTCCTTGCCCCGGAATGGCCAGATTAGATGGCCCGGCGCGGTGCCCTCGAACACTTCGTCATGCCCGTCGGGCCAGGCCAGAACCAGCGTGCTGCGGAATTGCGCGCCACGCGGGTGAGGTGCGTTCCTTGCCTCAAGCTCATCATTCGCACGGGTCATTGCCATCAGAAAGTCGCGGCCATTGCCGGTTTCAGCCCAATCGGCGGTGTAAACGCCGGGTGCGCCGTTCAGCGCGTCGATTGTCAGGCCGGAATCGTCCGACAGCGCAGGCAGGCCGGTGGCCTTGGCAGCAGCATGTGCCTTGATCCGGGCGTTGCCGACGAACGTATCCTCGGTTTCCTCCGGTTCGGGCAGATTCATCTCGCCCGCACCCACAACGGCAACATCATAGGGTTCAAGCAGATGCGCCATCTCCTCAAGCTTGCCCTTGTTGTGGGTTGCAAACAGCAGCCTGTCGCCGTCGAACTTGCGGGTCATGCGGTGGCGGCCTTTTGCGCGGCGGCCAATTCGCCCACACCCTTTTCGGCCAGATCCATCAGCTGATCCATCTGGGCGCGGCTGAATACGGACCCCTCAGCGCTCATCTGTACTTCGATCAATTTGCCTGAGCCGGTCATGATAAAGTTGCCGTCCACGCCCGCTTCGCTGTCTTCGGGATAGTCCAGATCCAGCACAGGCTGACCGGCATAGATGCCGCAGGACACGGCAGCGACCGGATCGACCAGCGGGTCGGAAATCACATCTCCCGCTTTCATCAGCTTGTTCACTGCCAGGCGCAGCGCAACCCAACCACCCGTGATCGAGGCGCAGCGGGTGCCGCCATCGGCCTGGATCACGTCGCAGTCTACGGTGATCTGACGCTCACCCAAGGCCACGCGGTCCACACCGGCGCGCAGGGCCCGGCCAATCAGACGCTGGATTTCCACGGTACGACCACCTTGCTTGCCACTGGCGGCCTCGCGCCGCATCCGCGTATTGGTCGCGCGGGGCAGCATGCCGTATTCAGCCGTGACCCACCCCAGGCCCGAGCCCTTGATAAAGGGTGGCACGCGATCCTCGATCGTGGCGGTACACAGCACATGTGTGTCGCCCACCTTGATCAGGCAGGAACCTTCGGCATGTTTGGTGAACCCCGTTTCGATTGAAACGGCGCGCATTTCGCTTAAATCTCGTCCAGAGGGTCGCATGGATATTCCTTTGTTTGCTGGGTTGGGGATAACGCCCCGCAGCGTTACGATGCAACCCCGATTGACCTTTCGGACGCCTGCTATTTAATGACGATCCAGCAGAGGGTTGCCAATGAGCGAAGCAAGCAAAATTCTGGACGAGATGAATGACCGGTCGCGCGAGGTGTTCCGGCTGATCGTCGAGAGTTATCTGGACAGTGGCGATCCGGTCGGCAGCCGGACCTTGACCCGCACGCTGTCGGAAAAGGTCAGCGCCGCCACCGTGCGAAACGTGATGCAGGACCTTGAATTCCTGGGCCTGCTCGACAGTCCGCATATAAGTGCAGGGCGCATTCCGACGCAGATGGGTCTGCGAATGTTTGTCGATGGGTTGCTGGAAGTTGGCGATCTTGGTGCTGATGATCAGCAGAAACTGGATGAAACATTAGGCTCTAACGCAGGTGATGTTGGCGAAATGCTGGACCGTGTTGGTGCCGCCCTGTCGCATGTGACCCATGGCGCGTCACTGGTTTTGACGCCAAAACACGAATCCGAAATCAAGCATATCGAATTTGTTTCGCTGGCCCATGACCGGGCTTTGGTGGTTCTGGTCTTTGCCGACGGTCATGTTGAAAACCGGTTATTTGCGCCGCCACCGGGTCAGACGCCCAGTTCGATGCGCGAGGCGGCGAATTTCCTGAACGCGCTGATTGAGGGGCGAACCCTCAGCGAAGTCCGGCGGCAGATGCAGACCCAGATCGCAAACCGCAAGCAAGAGATCGACGTGCTGGCACGAGAGATGGTCGACAGCGGCATGGCGGTCTGGGATGGGGATGGAACCGACTCAGGCAGGTTAATCGTGCGGGGGCGGGCGAATCTGCTGGGCGAATCCGGTCAGCAGGAAGAGCTGGACCGCATAAGAACCCTGTTTGACGATCTGGAACGCAAGCGCGACATCGCGGAATTTCTGGAATTGACCGAAGATGGCGAAGGTGTGCGCATTTTTATTGGCTCTGAGAACAAACTTTTCTCACTTTCGGGTTCCTCTTTGGTGGTGTCTCCATATATGAACGCTGATCGTAAGATAATCGGTGCGGTTGGGGTCATTGGGCCCACACGTCTGAATTATGGACGGATCGTGCCGATCGTGGATTATACGGCGCAACTGGTCGGCAAACTGATTTCCGACCGGAGCTAAAGGGTAAGAGATGGCAGAGCCCAAGAACGAAGATTTTCTGGATGACATCGCAACCGCCGAGGCAGAAGAACTGGCGGATGAATTTGCGGAAATCAGCGAAGAAGCGTTGGAACTGGATGAGCTGCGCGCAGAGCGTGATGACTACAAAGACAAGTTCATGCGCGCGCTGGCAGATGCGGAAAACGCACGTAAACGCGGCGACAAGGCCCGTCGCGATGCCGAGCAATACGGCGGTTCAAAACTGGCGCGCGACATGCTGCCGGTTTACGACAACATGAAACGCGCGCTTGAGGCCGCGACCGATGAGCAGAAAGAGGTCGCCGGACCGCTGCTGGAAGGGGTCGAACTGACCATGCGGGTGCTGAAGGATGTATTCCAGAAGCACGGGATCGAGGTGGTTACACCCGAGGTCGGCGACCGGTTCGATCCGAATGTGCACGAAGCGATGTTCGAGGCACCGGTGCCAGGTACGCGTGCAGGCGACATCATTCAGGTGTCGGCAGAAGGTTTCATGCTGTATGACCGCTTGCTGCGACCGGCGCAGGTTGGGGTGTCGTCGACACCCGCAAGCTGATTGGCCTCGTTGAGGCCAAGCCTTCGGCGAGAGTATTTTTAAAAAGATGAAGGGGCGGTCAGGATCTGGCCGCCTCTTTCAGTTTGTAGATCAGGTCAAGCGCTTCGCGTGGGGTCAGTTCGTCTGGCAGGATGTCGTTGAGCATGTCCGTGACTGGCGCGGCCTTGGGTGCGGGCGGTGGCGGCGGCGGTGCGGCTGAAAATAGCGGCAGATCGTCGATCAAAGCCTTTTGTTTACCGCCCTCACGTTCAGTTTTTTCCAGTTGATCCAATACGATACGGGCGCGGTCTACGACCGAAGGGGGCAGGCCGGCAAGCTGGGCGACCTGAACGCCATAAGATCGATCAGCGGCGCCTTTATGAACCTCGTGCAGAAAGATCACTTCACCTTCCCATTCCTTGACCGCCACGGTGGCATTTTCCACACCGTCGAGGGTTCCGGCCAATGCGGTGATCTCGTGGTAATGGGTGGCAAACAGCGCGCGGCATTGATTGGCGGCATGCAGATGTTCCAGCGTCGCCCAGGCGATGGACAACCCGTCATAGGTGGCGGTACCGCGTCCGATTTCATCCAGGATCACCAGCGCGCGGTTATCAGCCTGATTGAGAATTGCGGCGGTTTCGACCATTTCGACCATAAATGTCGAGCGTCCGCGTGCCAGATCGTCCGAGGCGCCCACCCGGCTGAACAATTGACTGATCACACCGATACGGGCCTGTTCCGCCGGGACATAGCTGCCCATTTGTGCCAGCAGAGCGATCAGGGCATTCTGGCGCAGAAAGGTGGATTTACCGGCCATATTGGGGCCGGTCAGCAACCAGATGGCTGCGCCCTGATCGGCGCTCAGATCGCAGTCGTTGGCGATAAAGGCGTCGCCGCTTTGCTGCCGCAGGGCGTGCTCGACAACCGGGTGGCGGCCACCTTGAACGTCAAAGGCGCGCGAGTTGTCTACATGCGGACGGCACCAGTTTTCACCGCGCGCCAGATCGGCGAGCGCGGTGGTCAAGTCCAGCTCAGCCAGCCCTCGGGCGGCCTGGTTCAGGCGGGCAGCCTGATCCAGAATCGCGTCACTCAGCCTTGAATAGAGCCGCTTTTCAATCTCAAGCGCCAGATTCCCCGCGTTCAGGATGCGGGTTTCGATCTCGGACAGCTCTACCGTGGTAAACCGCACCTGATTGGCGGTGGTTTGGCGATGGATATAAGTCTCACTGAACGGCAGGTTCAGCATTTTCTCGGCGTGAGTGGCCGTGGTTTCGATGAAATAGCCCAGCACATTGTTGTGCTTGATCTTCAGCGAATTAATACCGGTGTGGTCCGCATATTTCTGCTGAAACCCGGCTATGACCGAGCGGCCCTCGTCGCGTAGTGTGCGGACCTCGTCCAGTTCGGCGTCGTAGCCGGGCGCGATAAAGCCTCCGTCACGTGCCAACAGGGGTGGTTCGGCGACAAGCGCCTCATCCAACAGGTTGAGAAGATCATCAAAACCCACGAGGTTTTGCAGGGCCGTTGCCAGCAGGACCGGTAAATCCTGCCCCTCGCATATCCCGGCAATCGATGCGGCCTGTGTCAGACCGTTGCGCATAGCGGCCAGATCGCGGGGGCCGCCGCGATCCAGCGACAGGCGCGAAAGGGCGCGATCCAGATCGGGCGTCCTGCGCAAAGCTTCGCGCAGGTCAGACGCGATCAGGCTGTCTTCGGCGGCAAAAGCCACGGCATCCAGGCGGGAATGGATCACCTCAAGATTGCGCGAGGGGCTGGACAGGCGCTGTTCCAGAAGCCGTGCACCGCCCGGCGTAACCGCCCGGTCAACAGCTGACAGCAGTGAACCGGCGCGGCCGCCGGACAGTGATCGGGTCAGTTCCAGATTGCGCCGTGTGGCAGCGTCGATCTGAACCACGCGGTCTTCGGATTCCTTTAGCGGGGTTTGCAGCAAGGGCAGATTACCCTTCTGCGTAATCTCCAGGTAGGCGATCAGCGCGCCCATTGCGGACACTTCGGCACGCCCGAACGATCCGAACGCATCCAGCGCGCCCACGTGAAACAGACCGCATATGCGTTTCTCGGCCGCAGTGCTATCAAAACTGGCGCGGCCGATGGGGGTAAGGGAGATCCCCAGATCCCGCACCGGGTCCTGCAGGTATTGTTCGGATCCGTCGGCCACGATCAGCTCTGACGGTGCCAGTCGGGCAAGCTCGGGGCTAAGGCGCACGGATGTCAGAGGCATCACGTGGAACGCGCCGGTCGAGATATCGGCCCAGGCCAGCGCGGCCTCATCCCGGACCTCGGCATAAGTGGCCAGAAAGTTGTGGCGCCGTGCCTCAAGCAGGGCGTCTTCGGTTAGAGTGCCGGGGGTGACAAGGCGCACGACATCGCGCTTAACCAACGATTTAGAGCCTCTTTTCTTTGCTTCAGCCGGGCTTTCCATTTGTTCGCAGACGGCCACACGGAACCCTTTGCGGATCAATGTCAGCAGATAGCCTTCGGCCGCATGCACCGGCACGCCGCACATCGGGATGTCGATGCCATTGTGTTTGCCGCGTTTGGTCAGGGCGATATCCAGCGCCTCGGCGGCGTTCACGGCATCCTCGAAAAACATCTCGTAGAAATCGCCCATGCGATAGAACAGCAGGGCGTCGGCATGTGCCTCTTTGATCTCGAGATATTGCGCCATCATCGGCGTGACTGTGGACAAGGCGGACCCCTAACTGTCGTATTCCGGTCGCGACCTTACAAATCCCCCAACCGCGACGAAAGGTGAAATCTATTCTCATTGAGGCGAGACCGCGCCTGCGCTATGACGCTAAGGCCCCACAGTCATAAAGAAACGACCCATCCCATGCCCAAGAACAAGATCACCAACGAAGAGGCGCTGGCCTTTCACCTGGAACCCACCCCCGGCAAATGGGAGGTTCAAACCACCGTTCCCATGACCACGCAGCGCGATCTGTCGCTGGCCTACAGCCCCGGTGTGGCGGTTCCCTGTGAAGCCATCGCCGCGTCGCCTGAAACGGCGTATGACTATACCAACAAGGGTAATCTGGTCGCCGTGATCTCGAACGGTACCGCCGTACTGGGCCTTGGTAACCTGGGCGCGCTGGGCTCAAAACCGGTAATGGAGGGGAAGTCGGTCCTGTTCAAGCGGTTCGCGGACGTGAACTCGATCGACATCGAATTGGACACCGAGGATCCGGATGAATTCTGCCGCGCCGTGCGCCTGATGGGGCCGACATTTGGCGGCATCAATCTGGAAGATATCAAGGCGCCGGAATGTTTCATCATCGAACAGCGTCTGAAAGAAGAGATGGATATCCCCGTCTTTCACGATGACCAGCACGGAACAGCGGTGATTTGCGCGGCAGGGTTACTGAATGCCCTGCATATCTCGGGCAAGAAGATAGAGGATGTGAAGATCGTTCTGAACGGTGCCGGGGCTGCCGGAATTGCCTGCATCGAGCTGCTCAAGGCGATGGGCGCGCAGCACGACAATTGCATCGTCTGTGACACCAAGGGCGTGATTTATCAGGGCCGCACTGAGGGCATGAACCAGTGGAAATCGGCCCATGCCGTCACCACCGACCTGCGCACGCTGGAAGAGGCGATGAAGGACGCGGATGTGTTCCTTGGCGTGTCGGTCAAGGGCGCGGTGACGCCCGAGATGGTCGCGGCCATGGCTGACAATCCGGTCATTTTTGCGATGGCCAACCCTGACCCCGAGATTACGCCGGAAGAGGCGCAGGAAGTGCGCGCTGACGCCATCGTGGCCACCGGGCGCAGCGATTATCCCAATCAGGTCAACAACGTATTGGGCTTTCCCTACCTGTTCCGGGGTGCGCTGGACATCCATGCCCGCGCCATCAATGACGAGATGAAGATCGCCTGCGCCCATGCGCTGGCCAATCTGGCGCGCGAAGATGTCCCGGATGAGGTTGCGCTGGCCTATGGCAAGACGCTTACTTTTGGACGTGACTATATCATTCCAACCCCGTTTGACCCGCGTCTGATCCACCGGATTCCGCCTGCAGTGGCGCGTGCCGGTATGGATACCGGCGCGGCGCGGCGTCCGATCATCGATATGGATGCCTATGAGCTGAGCCTGAAATCGCGCATGGACCCGACCGCATCCATCCTGCGTGGCCTGAATGCCCGCGCCCGTGCCGCACAAAGTCGGATGATCTTTGCTGAGGGCGACGATCCCCGCATTTTGCGTGCGGCAGTGATGTATCAGCGGTCCGGTTTCGGCAAGGCGCTGGTTGTAGGTCGCCCCGACGACGTGAAGGAAAAACTGGCAGCAGCCGGTCTTGGCGATGCCGTGCGCGAGCTTGAGGTGGTGAATGCCGCCACCACCACGCATCTCGAGACATACAAGGATTTCCTTTATAAACGTCTGCAGCGCAAAGGGTTTGATCGCAAGGACATCCACCGCCTCGCCGCCCGGGACCGGCATGTTTTTTCCTGCCTGATGCTGGCCCATGGCCACGCCGATGGCATGGTGACAGGTGTGACACGGAAATCGGCGCATGTGCTGGAGCGGATCAATCATGTGTTCGATGCGGATGCCGAACATGGGGCTGTCGGCGTGACTGCGCTGTTGCACAAGGGCAAGATTGTTCTGATCGGTGACACGCTGGTGCATGAATGGCCGGATGAGTTCGATCTGGCCAATATCGCAGAACGTTCCGCCTCGGTCGCACGTCATTTGGGCCTTGATCCCCGCGTGGCCTTTGTCAGTTTTTCGACCTTTGGCTATCCAGTGTCCGAGCGCGCCGAAAAAATGCATGTCGCGCCTGAGGTGCTGGATCAGCGCGGTGTCGATTTCGAATATGAAGGCGAGATGACCGTGGATGTGGCACTGAACGTTGAGCAGCAGGAAACATATCCCTTTTCGCGCCTGACTGGCCCTGCCAACATTCTGATCGTGCCCGCGCGCCATTCGGCGTCAATCTCGACCAAGCTGATGCAGGAAATGGGCGGGGCGAACGTTATCGGCCCGATCCTGACCGGCGTCGACAAGCCAATCCAGATCTGTTCGACCGGGTCCACCGCGAATGACATTCTGAACATGGCCATCCTGGCCTCCTGCGATATCGGATAGGCAATGACGATCTGGAACCTTGGTTCGATCAACGCGGATATGGTCTATGCCCTGCCGCATCTGCCCGGTCCGGGGGAAACTCTGGCAGCCAACGGGCTGGATCGGTTTCTCGGCGGTAAGGGCGCCAATATGTCCGTGGCCGCTGCTCGGGCCGGGGCGCGGGTTGCGCATATTGGGGCTGTGGGTTCAGACGGGCGCTGGGCGCGGGATCGTTTGACCGAATACGGTGTCGATACCCGCCATATCGCCGAGGTTGATGTGCCCACGGGTCACGCCATTATCGGTGTGGACGGCCAGGGTGAGAACAGCATAATCCTGTTTCAAGGGGCCAATCACGCCATATCGCAGGATCAGCTGGGGCAGGCGCTGTCCTCGGCTGTGTCAGGTGATCTGCTGGTGATGCAGAATGAAACCAACGCGCAGACCGAGGCCGCCAAGATGGCGCGCGCGATGGGGTTGACCGTATGTTATGCGGCAGCACCATTTCAGGCGGACTCTGTACAATCAGTTTTGGTCTATCTGGATTTCCTGATCCTTAACGAGATCGAGGCAGAACAACTGCAACAGGCGACGGGATTTGCGCCCTCTGACCTGCCGGTTGAACATGTCGTCGTAACATTGGGCTCGAAAGGCGCGCGCTATTACCAGCGTGGTGCTGACGCGGTCGATTTCGCTGCGCATTCGGTTCAGCCCGTCGATACGACCGGGGCGGGGGATACGTTCACGGGTTACGTGCTGGCCGGGATGGATCGCGGAATGCCAATGGCGCAGGCCGTCTCATTGGCTAACCGCGCCGCGGCCCTGATGGTCACGCGGCACGGTACTGCTGATGTCATTCCCGATCTGAAAGAGGTGCGCGCGGCGCAGTTCGATTAAGATCCGGCAAACGGTGCATCGCCGCCCCACAACTGTCTGACACGGACGTCGCGACCGCAGGCCTTGCGATAAGCTTTGTAGGCGTTCTTTTGTCTCTTGGGGCCAAACCGGGTAAACACCAGCTTTTCGCCCAAGTAGTAATCCTGGTGATACGCCTCGGCTGGATAAAAGGTCGACTGGCTCAGGATCGGTGTGACTACCGTTTGTCCCAAGGCACGCTGGGCGTTTGCCTTGGCGGCCTTGGCAAGCTTCTTTTGCCCTGTATCAGAGACAAAAACCGCAGTGCGATAGCTGTCGCCCCGGTCGCAGAATTGGCCGCCCGCATCCGTCGGGTCGACCGAGCGAAAGAACATGTTCAGCAACGTTTCGCGGGAAACACGGGACGGATCAAACGTTATCTGGACGGCCTCATAATGGCCGGTTCCACCTTTGGACACCTGATCATATGTCGGATTGGTCGCAGCGCCACCGGTGTAACCGGATACGGCCCCGACAACGCCGGGCACGGATTCGAAATCGGATTCCACACACCAGAAACACCCTCCGGCAACCGTCAGCGTTTCGGTTCCGGCTGCCGGGGCGGGCAGGGCGCGCAGCATCGCTGCAATGGCGATCAGAGCGAACAACAGGATGGGTTTGTAACAGTTGAGGCTGGCAGTCCGGGTCATGGCAGGTCTCCTTCCGAGATCAGGCTGCCCCGACCGATCATCTCTTGCAATCCGCTGAAATCGTTTGTCACGGGCTGGTGAAACGAGTTTATCGTCCTATTGACCGCCGGTCAGTGCATCCAGATTGTCCTGACGATCGCCAAACCCGGGGTGGGTGCTGAACCAATCGCTTTGATGATCGCCGTGCTGTTCAACCATGAGATCAAAGAATTCACCTAGGCCACCGGGGTCAAATCCGGCACGCCCGGCCAGATCGACGCCAAACCGGTCTGCGGCCAGTTCATGCTGGCGCGAGTAGGACAGCGACAGGATCAGATTACCCTCCAGCAGGACATCTTCCAGGATCGGCCCGGTGTCCCCCGCCAGCAGGCTGATCAGAACAAACCCGCCCGACGAGCGGTAAATCTGATGCAGGCCGTGCTGTTCGGCCACGTGCCCAATTTCATGACCGATAACCCCGGCCACGGCGTCAGTCGATGTGATGTTGATCAGGTCGTCGGTGATGATGATCGTTCCGTTTGGCAGGGCCATCGCATTTGGTCCCAGCCCGGGCATGTGCCGGAATTCAAGCTTGTAGTCATGCGCCTCGGCCTCGGGACCAAGGGCCGCGACGATCTGGTCAAAGCTCTCCTGAACCTCGGCCTTTTTGGCGTCCGGCAAGGCACTTGGTTCGGCCATGAGCGTATCAATCGTTTGCATGATGCTGACGTCGATTGCGGCGGTCAGGGTCGGTGGCGTCATCCAGACCGCCAGCGACACCAGCAGAGGCAGCCCGTATTTCCACACGCCCCATATCCCGGCCAGACAGGCCAGCGTGACCACAATCAGGCGCGGGTGGAACCGTTCGAACCCGTGCAGAACCGATCCACTTTGATCTCCGATCAAATGTTCCAGCGCGTCGTGATCATTGGTCAGAAACAAGGTGCCGTCCGGGAAGATCACCCGCCACTCGGTCTTGCCGACGCGCGGCTCAATCTGCAGCTCGGCCGGGTCGCAGCGGGTCATGACCTGTTCGGTCTCGTCGATCAGCCAGGCTGTGTTGGTGCCGATGGCCAACCTTACCTCCACCTCTCGCGAGCTGAGAGGCGGATAAGCGCGCCCGGTGACGGATGCGCTGAGGTCGTGGTCTTGCAGCGGCACGCAGGTTAGACCGCGATGCCGATATCGAACCCTTCGATATCACCGTAGGCATCGCCAATGGCGCTGACATTTGCAGTGACGTCATCGATGAATTCATCCAGCGGTCCACCGGGAATAAACGTCGTATGATTGGCCAGATACCGCACCCGGCGAACATGCGCCCAGGGCAGCATCAGCCCCAGTGTCATCATCACCACCACAAGGTTGGACACGGTAATCCACAACAGACGCAATGGCGAAACATCGGAATAGAACCGGTGCCCCTCACCCAGGATTGTGTAGTTGTAAACCGTGTTGCGTACCAGGGCGTGGTAGATGATCGTGGCCGGGATAAGCGCCAGCAGAAAGAACCCGTAGATCGAAAAGACAGCGATTATTGCAGCAACATTTTCGGGATTGTTTTCAAGTTCAGTGAATGCGCCAAGCGCGCTGATATTGGCCCCGAAGACAATGAACGCGATCAGTATTGCAATAATAACCCAGGCAATCGCTGCCAGCATCGCCTTGTAAAACGGCCCGATCGGGCTGTCGAAATACATCGGTGTCTTGCCAAAGGTATGGCCGTTCATATGAAACCGCTGGATTGCCCGCGTGACGAAGGGTCAGGTGGTATACAGCGTCAACGCCCCGATGATCGGATACAGGAAATAGTTCATCGCAGCGTTTCCGGTGGTGCCGTGGAACACAAACCGTACGTTCGACCAGCTGGACATGCGCGCGTTGAACCGCAACGAGCGGACCAGAAGATAGGGGATCAGAAACAGCAGACCAAGCAGCATTAGGAGGTTCAGCAGCGGTATTGCGGCCAAAACAGTGTAGGCAATGATCCCGGCAACGACGATCAGCCGACCGATCAG
Organism: uncultured Ruegeria sp.; assembly: GCA_963422555.2. Classification (GTDB taxonomy): domain Bacteria; phylum Pseudomonadota; class Alphaproteobacteria; order Rhodobacterales; family Rhodobacteraceae; genus Ruegeria. The sequence continues at coordinate 2,408 of CAXXPZ010000094.1, read as the reverse complement.
GATCTGTTTGCCAGTGGCGTGATAATCAAAGCTGCGCCCCGCCACATAGGTGTTCTGATAGAAATATTTCTTTGTGCGGACCTTCGCCCAGGCGCTGTAGATGCCCAGCGTCAGAATCGACAAAAGCAGGTTGACGATCCAGATCCCGAAAAACTCACTGGCTGATCCCCGAAACTCAAAATCTGTCGGGATACCTTGTTGCCCATCTGTATGCATGAATGCCTCAACTGGAATGACTGATACATGGGCCGACCCAATGGCGGGCCAGCCCATTCTGTGTGATCAATCAACCCGACATTTCTGGGGCAAAGTTGCGTCGCAGCGATGTCTCGCAACCTTTGAGTGTGACTATTTCAGCCGTTTGTCGCGCGCAGCCAGCAGTTTCAGGCGCAGCGCGTTGAGTTGGATGAACCCTGCCGCGTCTTTCTGATCATAGGCGCCGGCATCTTCTTCAAAGGTCACGTGTGCCTCGGAATACAGCGAATGATCAGACCAGCGCCCCACGGTCGAAGCCAGCCCTTTATACAGCTTCACGCGGACGGTGCCGGTGACATGGGTCTGAGACTTGTCGATGGCGGCCTGCAGCATTTCACGCTCGGGCGAGTACCAGAACCCGTTATAGATCAGCTCGGCATATTGCGGCATCAACTGGTCTTTCAGATGCATCGCGCCGCGGTCCATGGTGATCGATTCGATGCCACGGTGCGCTTCCAGCAGGATGGTGCCGCCGGGCGTCTCATAGATGCCACGCGATTTCATGCCCACGAACCGGCCTTCGACCAGATCAAGACGGCCAATCCCGTGCTTGCCGCCATATTCGTTCAGCTTGGTCAGGATCGTTGCGGGGCTCATCGCCTCGCCATTGATGCTGACCGCGTCGCCTTTTTCAAAGCCGATCTCGATGATTTCCGGCTCGTTCGGCGCGTCCTCGGGGTTTACGGTGCGCTGGAAAACATAGTCAGGTGCCATATCGGCGGGGTCTTCCAGAACCTTACCCTCGGACGAGGTGTGCAGCAGGTTCGCATCGACCGAAAACGGCGCTTCGCCGCGTTTGTCCTTGGCAATCGGGATCTGGTTCGCCTCGGCAAACTCCAGCAGACGGGTGCGGCTGGTCAGGTCCCATTCGCGCCAGGGTGCGATGACCTTGATGTCGGGGTTCAGCGCATAAGCGGCCACCTCAAACCGCACCTGATCGTTGCCCTTACCGGTCGCGCCGTGGGCGACAGCATCGGCACCGGTGGCTTCTGCAATCTCGACCAGACGTTTCGAAATCAGTGGCCGCGCAATCGAGGTTCCCAGCAGGTACAGACCCTCATATTGCGCATTGGCGCGGAACATGGGGAAGACGAAATCGCGAACGAATTCCTCGCGGACGTCTTCGATAAAGATGTTCTCGGGCTTGATCCCCAGCAGTTCGGCCTTTTGGCGGGCGGGTTCCAGCTCCTCACCCTGACCCAGATCGGCGGTGAAGGTTACAACCTCACAACCATACTCGGTCTGCAACCATTTCAGAATGATCGAGGTATCAAGGCCACCGGAATAGGCCAGAACAACTTTCTTGGGCGCGGACATCTGACTTCCCTTTATGCGTAGAACGACTGGCCCCTAGCGGGTTTTGAACGCGGGGGCAAGTTGTGTGGATTGACGCAGGCCGGGAATTGGGGTGAAACGGGGGGATTGAGAACACGGATTGGTTGAGAGGGCAGTAGCGGGATGTTAGGTTGGAAGATTTTCGTACACTCGGTGCGGATGGTTATTCGCAACAGGTGGGAAGCCCTTCGTATCGCGCTTGTACCCTCAACTCTGAGTGCAATTGTGACGTATTTGTTCTTCCAATCGCAAACCACGCGGTCGCTCAATCAATCATGGATGGAGTGGTTCACTTCTATGAGTGGTATGGGCCAAATTGGATTTGCGTTGGTTATAGCAGCCAACGTCTTTGTAATCATTTGGGTTTTTGTTGCCTGGCATAGGTTCGTGCTTATGGAAGAATTTCCACAAAACTGGATGCCCCCGCTCAGAAGATCGATTTTAGCCAGTTATGCAAAAGCTCTATTCGCACATCGTATTGATGTGTTATATTTTGTCTGAAATACAGGAGGATGCGCATTATGGACCGGAAAGCCTTTCTTGCCTGGTTGTCGGAGGTCGACACGTTGAGCGAGGCGCAGAAAGTAGAGGTCGGTGAGGTTCTGGCCGGTCGCCCAGCGGGTGAAGCCTCGGTTGCGGCAGTTGAGCTGGGTGTTGGAGAAGACCGGACCTGCCCGCATTGCGGCGCACACGGTGCAGTGGCCAATGGCAAGGCGCGGGGAATGCAACGCTATCTTTGCCGATCCTGCAATCGAACCTTTGGAGCGGTGACGGGTACACCACTGAGCGGCCTGCACCGCAAGGATCTTTGGCTGACG
>CAXXPZ010000093.1:0-70567 GCA_963422555.2 uncultured Ruegeria sp. | reverse complement strand
AGCCTCGAACAGCGTCTCCCCGTCGGGCCGTCCCGACCGCAGGGAGGCCAGCAGGCCCCGGGCCCGCTCACGGGCTTCGGCCACCGTCATGTCGGCGGGGTCGCCCACGATCTTCCAGATGCGCTGGCCTTCGTGCTGGCTGTGCAGGAAGAACCGCTTCCGGCCACTGGCCAGAACCCTGACGCCGAAGCCCGCGAGGGCGGTGTCCCGGACATTCCTTGTGGTTTTCTTCGTATGTAGGGCGCACACCCGCGCGTCCGTGAGCCGTGGCATGATTCTCTTCCTCCTTCCGGTTGCAGCAACGGACGAAAACGCGCACGTTTCCACCCGAAACCTTGACTTTGAGAGGAAAAAAGAAACTCTGTATCAGAGACTTAGCACCGCAGGTGCGTGTAAGTGGTGTAAAGCGCCACAAACAGGCCGGTTATCAAGGCCAGCACCAGGGCGATCTGCAGCGTGTCGCGGTTGGTTTCCAGAAACCGGAGGTTATAGGCGGCAAGTCCGAAAATTCCGGCCAAAAGGACCAGAACTCCGAACCATTGGGTGCCGGAAAAGGTCTCTCCGAACAACAGATAGGCGCCGATCACGGTGAACAGCGGTCCGGTGCCGCGCACGACCGGGTAGACCACTGTGTAGGACCCTTTGGTATAGGCCATGGCCTGCAGCGTCTTGTATGCGATGTGGATCAGCCAGACGACGCCGAAGATGGGCCACATATAGGGTTCCGGCCAGGGCACCACGAAAATGGCAAACGGCGCGGCCATCAGGCAATAGCTGGCATCAATGGCGCCACGTGACAGCCAGGGATCGTGGCGTCCCTTTTGCAGGGCCCCGAATACGGCGTGCAGAAAGGCTGCGGACACGGCAAGCATTAACGCCAGCCGGTGGCCAGCGTCAGTGCCTTCGAGTGAGATCAGCCAGTCGCTCAATAATCAGGTCTTTCGCGGGAGGAGACGCTGGGGGCTGTCTGCCCCCAGACCCCCGAAGGTATTTGAGGCCAGATGAAGTCGGATCAGCTTTGCTCAAGGCCGGTGAGGGCAGCAGCAAACTCTTCCGGGTCGAATGGGGCGAGGTCGTCGAGCTGTTCGCCAACCCCGATTGCGTGGATGGGCAGGCCAAATTTGTCGGCCAGCGCCACCAGCACGCCGCCTTTGGCCGTGCCGTCCAGCTTCGTCATCACCAGACCCGAGACATCGGCCAGATTGCGGAAGGTTTCGACCTGGCTGAGCGCGTTCTGACCCGTGGTCGCGTCCAGCACCAGCAGGGTGTTGTGTGGCGCGGTGTCGTCGACCTTGCGGATGACGCGGACGATCTTGGCCAGTTCCTCCATCAGGTCAGCGCGGTTTTGCAGGCGGCCTGCGGTGTCGATCATCAGCAGGTCGGCACCGTCTTGTTGCGCCTTGGTCAGGGCGTCAAAGGCCAGCGAAGCTGGATCGCTGCCCTCAGGGGCGGTCAGAACCGGGACACCGGCGCGATCACCCCAAACCTGCAACTGCTCGACGGCGGCGGCGCGGAACGTGTCACCGGCGGCGATCACCACCTTTTTGCCGGCGGCCTTGAACTGGCTGGCCAGTTTGCCGATGGTCGTGGTCTTGCCGGATCCGTTCACACCTACGACCAGCACCACCTGCGGACGCTTGGGGTAGATCGGCAGGGGCTTGGCAACAGGTTCCATAACCCGGGCGACTTCCTGCGCCAGAAGCTGTTTGATCTCTTGCGTGGACATTTTCCGGCCAAAGCGCCCCTCGGCCATGTTGGCGGTGACGCGCAGCGCGGTATCGCCGCCCATGTCCGAGGTGATCAGCAGCTCTTCGAGCTGTTCCAGCATGTCATCGTCCAGTGCGCGGCGCACTACCGTCCGGTTTTCGCTGCGCCCGAATATCCGCCCCAGCATGCCTTTGGGCTGCTCTGGTGCGATTTCGGGCGGGGGCGGCGCGGGGGTCGGATCCGCAGGCTCGGGTGTCACCGGTTCTGCCGGTTGCGGCGCTGGCGTTGGCTCGGGCACCTCGGGCACCGGTTGCGGCGCGGGCTCGGGGTCCGGGATGATCGGGTCCGGAGTTATGGTTTCCTCGCCGCCATCCTCAACGATGGCCTCAAGCCCCTGTTCGAGGCGGGACGAGGATTTGAACAACCGGTCCTTCAGCTTTGAGAAAAACGCCATTTTTGGTCTCCGCAGGTGTTCCCCTCACCTAATGCGGAATTACGGCAGTTGCAAAGGGTCAGGTAAAGGCGATCAGCAACCCGGCCTGCGCGCCCCAATACAGCGGCCAGATCAGATAGGGTGTGAGCTTCAGCGCAGGGTGATCCGGCGGCAGCAGGAACATTTCGGTGGCCAAGATCAGGTCGGACACGATGAAGGCGATTGCCGCAGGAAGCGCCCAACGCAAAGCGCCGGTTTCGGGAAGCGAAAGCACCGCTATTCCCATGCCCAAAATGATGGGGATATAGGCCAGTACCGGCCCTCTGAGGTCCCCGGCGCGCAGGCTACTCGATTCACACATTTCCAGCGATCCCATATCCGAGTTGGATTGACCTAAATTGATAGAGACCGCGCAACATAACCACGGGGCCCGGTTTCCCATAATATCCGGTCCAGCCACCGAGACGGGCGCACACCCAGGCTGCAAAGGCGAGCGACCCCTTTGGATGCGGGTTTTTCTGCTTTTCGGTCTTACCTTCAAGCGAAGCGGATACGGCCTCAAGGACCGGTTGATCCTGCGCCTCGAATACATCCTCCAGCGGGCGTTTGCCTGCGCCATCCCGGTCCTGCACGAGCTGCATGCAGGATATCCCCGCGATAAGCGTCATTGCGCAAAGAGTTTTGAAGGGTGCGGGCTCCATAGACACGTTTTCGATGTCGAAACCTTTGGTCTTAATGGTCCGGAAAACCTGCTCAATGACCCAGCGCCGACGGTAGAGTTGAGTGATCCATCGTGCCTGTTCGAATGTTTCGACCCGATGGCTGGTCAGCAGGCGCCAACGTGCAGGCTGCACACCTACTGGCGGGTCGATTTCTCGCGCCTCAACGATGTAGACGGACGTGCTGGCGGGAACGCCTTGTTCAATCGGTCTGTTTTTGGGGTGCGGCAGGGTAACGCAAGCGAAACGAACGCCAATCCGGGCCGTGCGCTTCTTCTGCCCGGGTCGCGCGGGCAACTCGACCGTATGTTCTTGCTGCGGCGTGCCCTCAAGGCTGAAAAAGAGCTTGCCTGTATCATCGGAAAGATTGCGATCATGGGACGCTCGGACCAGGACGTCCACGCCTTTTGGGCGGCATGCAAACATCTCGAAGATGTCCCCTTCACGGTCGGCTATAACCGTGACATTCGCAGCCGCGTTCAGAACGGCGGCACTAGTTTGCATGCTTTCAAGCCAGCGATAGCTCTCTTTTTCACGAAGAGGTCGATTTTTGGGCGGCTTCTTGCGGCCGCCAGAGCGTTCAATGAGTTGCATGTCAACCGCTCCGAGCAACGTGCCCTGTTCGGCCTCCACCGCGATCGTAGCATGGCCGACAATGCAGTTTCCCGACCCATCATCACGAAAGCTCGTTGTGTCTTGAATCGCCAGAACATGCAGACCGTCAACGCGCCCGGACGTGACCTTCCCGGCCTTTTCGACAATCTTTTTCACTGTCACCTTCTCGTTCCTCAAAAACCGACCAAAGCGAACCTCACCTGCGCGATTGCCGCCGACGCTACGCACCGAAATACCACGAGGACCGACCTCGACAAGACGACCATGCAAAAAGCGTTCAGCCTGATCCAAACGACAATCACCAAAATGCGAACTCGAGTTTTGCATCTCTACCCCCTTGAAACAGCAAGACAGGAGATAGAACCGATATGACAAAACGGCAAGTTTCAGAACCTAATTCCGCGTGCGGGAAAAGATGTGTGCATACAGTAGGCCTTGTGCCGGGGTCACGGGGATGCTAGCGTCCGGGGGTGCAATCTCGGGAGTGGAGAACGATTTCAGCTTGCGCGCATAATCCAGACCACACGAGCCACGTTCGCACGCCCGTGACTCCCGTCAACCTGCCCTATTCCAGTTAACGAAACCCCTGCGCCCCCGAGGCGTGGCGGCAAAAGCGCGGGCGATAATGCGTGGCGTGGTTGCATGGCGGTATACCCGCATAAAATTCCCGATCCCGGCCATGAATGTCGACGCTGTCTCGCGCGAGAGTAGCGCATCCCCCAACGCGCATAGGGCCAATGCAACGATCAAAAGGGCAGAAGCGCCGCTGGTTGCGGCAATCACGGCCAACAGGGCAACAGACCCGGTTTTCAGGAACGTTCGCAAGCTGCTTGCAGGACGGGACGACAAGGGCAGGTAGGCCAGGGCGCAAGCTGCTGCGATCCAGAATAAGGCGTGTGTCATTTTCAGTGCCCTCAGGGGTTGATTTTTAAACAGTGTCAGCCTCAACCGATTGGCAACTCAACAGGTAACGTTGAGGCAAGTTTGATCCCGGCTTTGCGATTGGCCTTGGGGGACGGGTTCTGACAGTATGATCTCATGGTGAAGTACCTTGCGATTCTTCTGGCGCTGACCGCTCAGGCGGCGGGGGCGCAATCGGCCCTGTCCGGGGCTGAATTTGACGCATATACACGCGGCAAGACCCTGTTTTATGGTTTTGGTGGAAAGGTTTACGGTGTCGAGCGTTACTTGCCCAACCGCCGCGTCATCTGGTCGTTTCTGGATGGCGATTGCAGGGAAGGGATCTGGTACCAGCGCGACGATCAGATCTGTTTTCTGTACGAGGATCGTCTTGATCCGCAATGCTGGGTTTTCACCAAATCCGGGACCGGTTTGATCGCGCAGTTTGAAGGCGATCCACAGGCGACGGAACTGTACGAAGCGGATGATGTCGGTGAAGAGATGGTCTGCTATGGGCCGGATGTTGGCGTCTGACCCGGGCCTCAGGGCACGCGCAATTCATCATAGCTGAGCATCACATGGGTCTGAAACGCGGGTCTTTCCGTCAGCCTATCGTAATAGCGTCTCAGGTTTTTTAGTGGTGCGCGGTCGATGTCGATATCGTAGTAGCGATAGAGGATGTGGCCCAACTGGATATCGACCAACGTTAATGTATTGCCAGCAACAAAAGCGGATTGCAACAATTGTGAATCGGCGATTTTCAGGTTGGTTTCCAAATGCGCAACGGCCTGCTGAATGGCCGCGTTGTCCTGATCGGATGGGGCGGTACGAACGACCTGCCAGAACACCGGCACCGTAAAGGCCATCGCGACATTCAGCTTTGCCCATTCGGCCCATTTGTCGACTGTGGCACGCTGCATTGGGTCTGCAGGCCAGAAAACATCATCCCCATAACGGGCGGCCAGATAGCGCAGGATGGCTCCGGTCTCCCAAAGCGAGGGGTGCGCGCCGTCCTGTAGCACCGGGATGGTCCGGTTGGGGTTCAGTTTGGTGAATTCCTCAGTATCAAGCCCGCCAAACCGATGACCTGCATCATGCCGCTGATAAGTCAGCCCCAATTCGTCAACACACCACATCAGCGCCTGAACGTTCGAGGATGTCTTGCGGCCCCAGATCGTCAACATCGGTCAGAACAGAGAACCCTGATCCGGCGCGTCCGGTTTGGGTTTCTTTGGCTTGGATGCTGCGGCCCCAGTCGTGAGCGTGCCGTCAGAAAATTCGATCTCAAGCACGGAATGTCCGGCGGCCTGCGCTTTGGTTGTAATCACCTGTTCCTCGGCACGGATCACCGCATAGCCGCGGTCGAGCGTGGCCCGGTAGCTGAGCGTTTCGCGCAGGCGATCCGTTGCGTCCAGTTGCTGACGCAGACGGTCCAGACGGGTTGACTGCGCGGTGTTCAGTCGATCAGACAGTCGGTTCAGCACGTCGTTCCGCGTGCTTAGTTCGCGCTGGATCGGGCGCAGGGACAGGCGCGACGACAGGTTACGCCAGCGGTCTTTTCTGGTGTCGACCAGATTGCGCAGGGTGGACGGGCGCAGATGGGCCGAGACGTCCAGCAGTTTGACGCGGCGGTTCTGCACGCCGCGAATCAATGCGTTCGGCAGCCGCTCCGAGACCTGATCGAGACGCTGGCGCGGTGTGTCCAGCAAGGTCTCGGCCCGGGGCAGGGCGCGGGACAGATCGCGCAGGCGCTGGCTGCGCCGCTGTATCGCGTCGGTGGCCGCGCGCGACAGGCGGGCGCCTTGTTCGCCGGTCCAGGCCAGCAGTTCCATCCGCACGGGAACCGCCAGTTCCGCCGCTGCCGTCGGCGTCGGCGCGCGACGGTCCGAGACGAAATCGATCAGCGTCGTATCCGTTTCGTGACCCACGGCTGAGATCAGTGGAATATCCGAGTTGGCAGTGGCACGGGCCACCACCTCTTCGTTGAATCCCCACAGATCCTCGATCGAGCCGCCGCCGCGTGCGACAATGATCAGGTCGGGCCGGGGCAATGCGCCGCCGGGGGAAAGCTGGTTGAACCCTTCGATGGCCCGCGCGACCTCGGGGGCGCAATTGGCGCCTTGCACGGCAACCGGCCAGATCAGCACCTTGCGCGGAAAGCGGTCGCGCAGGCGGTGCAGGATATCCCGGATCACCGCACCCGAGGGTGAGGTCACAACGCCGATGATCTGCGGCAGATAGGGCAGGCGTTTCTTGCGTTCAGGCGCGAACAGGCCCTCGGCCTCAAGCAGTTTCTTGCGCTTTTCCAGCAGCGCCATCAATGCGCCCTGACCTGCGACCGCAACCTCATCGACATTCAGGTTGTATTTGGACTGTGCGCCAAAGGCGGTCAGGCGACCAGTGACGACAACCTCCAGACCTTCTTCGGGCACAACTGACAGGCCCGAGACCTGACCCTTCCACGTGGTGCAGGCCAGCACGTTCCGGTCATCCTTGATGTCATAATACAGATGGCCCGAACGCGCCTTGAACACGCGGCCCACCTCGCCGCGGACGCGGATTCGGCCAAACGTGCCCTCAAGCGTGCGTTTCACTTCGCCCGAGATGTCAGAGACTGTGTATTCAGGGGTGTTCTGACCCGGGATCGGGTCATCAAGCAGGTCGGACATATCAGCGCCTTGTGTCAAATGCCCGCCCAGCTTAGAACGCCCCGAAGGCGAGGCCAAGCAGATCGGAGATCCTTGATGAACATCCTTATTCTCGGCAGTGGCGGGCGCGAGCACAGCCTGGCCTGGGCGGTGATGCAGAACCCCAAATGCGACCGTCTGATCGTGGCGCCGGGTAACGCCGGGATCGCCCGGATCGCCGATTGCGCGGCGCTGGATATCGAGAATGGCGGCGCGGTTGTCAGCTTTGCCGAGGAAAACGCCATTGATTTTGTCATCATCGGCCCCGAGGCGCCTTTGGCTGCAGGAGTCGCGGATCGCTTGCGCGAGTCTGGCGTGCTGGTGTTTGGCCCCTCGGCCGAGGCGGCGCAGCTGGAAGCGTCAAAAAGCTTTACCAAAGAAATTTGTGATGCTCAAACGCCCCCACGGCAGCCTATGCGCGGTTCACCGAAGCCGGAACTGCCAAGGATTACATTCGTTCTGAGGGTGCGCCCATCGTGGTCAAGGCCGATGGTCTGGCCGCTGGCAAGGGCGTGATCGTGGCGATGGACGAACAAACCGCGCTGGACGCCATCGACGACATGTTCGGCGGTGCCTTTGGCGGCGCCGGGGCTGAAGTTGTCATCGAAGAATTTATGGAGGGCGAAGAGGCGTCTTTATTCGTGCTGTGCGATGGAGAGGATATTCTGTCCATCGGTACGGCACAGGACCACAAACGGGTCGGCGAGGGCGATACCGGACTGAACACAGGCGGCATGGGCGCCTATTCCCCCGCACCGGTCCTGAGCACCGAAATCGAAGCGCGCGCGATGGAAGAGATCGTGCGCCCGACAATGGCCGAGATGAAGCGTCGCAGTATGCCGTTTCAGGGTGTTCTATATGCAGGTCTGATGATCAAGGATGGGCAGCCCCGGTTGGTCGAATACAATGTCCGCTTTGGCGATCCGGAATGCCAGGTGCTGATGATGCGGCTGGGTGCTCAGGCGCTGGACCTGATGCATGCGGCCGCCGAGGGTCGGCTGAGCGAGACGCGCGTGAACTGGGCTGATGATCACGCAATTACGGTGGTGATGGCCGCAAACGGGTATCCGGGAACGTATGAAAAAGGATCTGTTATCAACGGTCTGCACCGTGTTTCTGAAAACAGCAGCAACATGGTTTTTCACGCGGGGACAAAGGTTGCTGATGGTCAGATTGTAGCTTCGGGAGGCCGTGTGCTGAATGTGACTGCCCGCGGTGAGACGTTGCAGGAGGCGCGGGATCGGGCCTATGCGATGGTGTATGGCGTTGACTGGGCCGACGGGTTTTATCGTCGTGATATTGGTTGGCAGGCACTTTGAAGGGCTGACCAGGAAGGGGGCTTTGCCCCCTCGGCCTGCGGCCTCACCCTCAAGTGTGAGGCGACACATAGTTCTGCCACCTGCGACAGAACCCTTCCTTTTTTGGCCTCACACCTGTCATCCAGCACCCAAACCGATTTCATTGATCCTGACCTCCTTTCGGAAAAATCAGGGCTGATTTGCAGATCAGACGCGGAAGGCGCCTGTTCCTGCTGATCTGCCACGTGGCGAACGCGGAATGGGGCGAGGCAATGCTATTCGACAGGGGTGGTGCGGCCCGCAGGCGCAGCTGAGGACACGGCCCTGTCTAATAGGGTTGCCCGAGAGGGAAGGCAGCGCTTTTCCCCTGACGGTCAGGGGCGTTTGGCTTGTCCAAATCCCGCTGGCCCACAAACAGAAGCGGCGGGGCAATGCACTCCGCCACCACTTACAAACATACAATCTCTGTTGGACGAAGTCTTACCGAGCGGGACCTTGCCGACATTAGCCGCGCCAGCAAACTGTTGGGCAAGATTAGTGATTTTGGCCACCAAGCGGACATTCGCTGGGATTGCATGATCAATCATACCTAACGGCAACTTTCGTCAAATCCTTTTTCAATAATGGCCCATTCGCAGTCTGGACCTTGGCTGCCTGTGAGGACAATATCCGCTACGAATGAGAGCCTAATAATGGAGTGAGAGGCCATTGGATGAAAACATAGATGGTGAAGGCATCATTGGAGACGGCCTTCGCTCAAGCACAAGAATTTACAAGATCATGTCGTTCAAAAGACTAGAGGAGATTCTAGTTGAAAAGAGAAATACACTTGTTCACCCCTCAAAATGGCCTGACACGTTCGAGGACTTATTGGGTCAAGCCACTTTTTACAGCCAAACGAAACGCATAGGTAAACTTGGAAATGCAAATAGGTTTTTCGGTCAGTGCTGGACTTTACACACCGCGTCAGATCCAATTTGGCAAATTTATTCAAAGGGTAATGACGGGTTCAGAATACGCACAAATGTTGGCAAGCTAGGGTCAGGATGCATCGATTTTTGTTTCGCTGCGTGATTCACGGCTCGGAAAACGGAGCGGTGATCTGAGCGGCCTTTTTTGGCTGATCGACGAGCAGATGGCCAAGCTCGCACCTTTTTCCCGAAGTCACACAGCAAGCCTCGGGTTGATGACAAGCGGGTGTTGAGCGGGATTATCTTCATCAATCGCAATGGGTTGCGCTGGCGAGATGCGCCTAAGGAATACGGGCCGCACAAAACGCTTTACAGCCGGTGGAAGCGTTGGAGCGAGAAAGGCATCTTCGCGCGGATGATGACCGGTCTCGCCGCCGAGCACGGCGAAAAGAAGACGGTCATGATTGACGCGACCTATCTAAAGGCACATCGCACCGCGACCGGTATGGCTGTCCAGCGACACCGCTCATGAAAGTCAGCGACATTGCAGGTGGGTGATTTTGGCGAAAGCATAAGGAGGGCGTAGCCCGACTGGAGCTTTCGCCAAAATCTCGCGCGGATTTTATCCGTGCGGTTGGCGGTGACAGCGGTCAGGATTTTCCAATCTTCAAACCGGAAAGAGGATTGGATGCCTGGGCGTTTTATCACCGACCGACAATACGAGGACTACATGAAACTTCGGACTCAATACACCCAGAACATAGCGGCCGTGAAAGCCGGTTTCAGTTCGAGCACCGGATCGCGCATTGACCGGGACCCGCGCCCGCCATCGCAAAAGAAACAAGAAACGCCGTCACGGCGGCGGCAAACCGGATCCGTTAGCCGGGATTTGGGAGGAGGTTGTTGTTCCTCTTCTGGAAAAGCAGCCCCATCTGCGTCCGTTTGCGATCCTGGAAGAGCTACAACTCCGGCACCCGGACCGTAATCTGGGCAAGGCGCGTCGCACGTTGGAACGGCGTATGCGTGCCTGGCGCGCAGAACATGGGCCCCGGATCGGGACGTCCATCTTCCGCCAGACACATCCGCCGGGCCAGCAAGGGATGTCGGATTTCTTCAAGGCCGATGATTTGAACGTCACTATCGCGGGTCAGCCATTCGCGCACCGGGTTTATCACTTCACCCTGGTTTTCTCCGGCTGGGAATATGCCGAAGTTGTTCTTGGCGGGGAGAGTTTTACCGCGCTGGCCTGCGGACTGCAGAATGCCCTGTGGCAGGTGGGCGGAGCACCACGTGAGCACCGCTCGGACAGCCTGTCAGATGCCTTTGGCAACAGGAAGAAGGATGTTGATGAGGATTTGCGGGCGCGGTACGAGGCGCTGTGTGCCGATTATGGCATGGAACCGACCCGAAACAATCGCGGCATCGCCCACGAGAACGGCTCCATCGAAAGCCGCCATGGACACCTCAAGGCGGCGTCTGGAACAAGCGCTGCTTCTGCGCGGCAGTTCTGACTTCGAGACTGTGGAGGCATGGCGGCGCTTCATCGGTGAACCGCCCCGGGTTTACCGGAGACTTTTTTTGCTCAAGACTCAGGCGACTTTATCAAGGGTGTTCAGGTTTGCATAGAATGCGTCCTCCAGTTCTTGTGGCGGCCGGTGCCCGATCGCGCCGTGCAGCCGCTTGTTGTTGTACCAGCTGACCCAGTCCAGGGTTTCCCACTCAACCTGGCCAACCGTTTTCCATGTGCCGAAGAACTCAATGACTTCGGTCTTGAACAGGCCGATGATGCTTTCTGCCAGGGCGTTGTCATAGCTGTCCCCGACGCTGCCGACCGATGCGTCGATCCCGGCCTGGGCCAACCGCTCTGTGTACCGAACCGCCAGGTATTGCGACCCCCCTGTCCGAATGGTGAATGAGCCCGTCTGCCTGTGATGGTATTCGTTGGCAGATCGCCTGGTTCAGCGCGTCCAGCACAAAGCTGGTGGTCATGGACGTGGACACGCGCCAGCCCACGATCTTGCGCGCAAAGACATCAATGACAAAGGCCACGTAGACCATTCCCGCCCAGGTCGACACATAGGTGAAGTCGGAGACCCAGAGCTGGTTTGGTGCGGTGGCCGTGAACGCGCGATTGACCTTGTCTTCCGGGCAGGCCTGTGCAGGGTCCGGGATCGTGGTCTTCTTCTTGCCGCGTGTAACACCCTGCAACCCCCATGACTTTCATCAGGCGTTCCACCGTGCAGCGTGCGATGTCATAGCCTTCCCGGCGCAGTTGATGCCATACCTTGCGCGCGCCATAGCGTCCCCGGCTGGCATCAAAGACGCGCCGGATTTCCCGCGCATCCTTATCGTCCTTCCTGGCCCGATCCGAGGCTTTGTCCGGGCTGCGCCGGATAGACAGACGTGCATAATAGGACGATGGCGCGATCGGCAGCACCCTGCAGATCGACCCGACACCGAACTCGTCCCGATGATTATCGATGAATGCGATCATTTCCGGAACGGGCGGTCGAGATCCGCCTGTGCGAAATACGCAGAGGCCTTCTTCAGGATCTCATTGGCCGTGCGCAGTTCCTTGACCTCACGTTCCAGGACTTTCAGACGTGCCTTCTGCTCGCTGGTCAGCCCATCGCGTTCGCCGGCATCGCGCTCAGCCTGCTGACACCAGACTCTGAGACTGTCCGGCGAGCAGCCGAGCTTTGGCGCGATCGCGTGGTAGGCCGCGTTGTCACTGGCGTAATCCGCGCGATGGTCTTTATAAAGCCGAACGCCGCGGGCGCGAAACTCAGCCGTGTACTTCGGGGGTGATTTTTTCTTCTCCATGGGCTCATCCTTTGAGAGTTTTACTCTCCGGTAAACCCGGGGCGGTTCATCGCTCAGGTCGTTGGCCGCCACAATGCACAACGCAGGGAGCAAGTGGCCCTTGAACGCGCCGATCTCCAGCCGCTGCCAGAACGGCGGAGTTGCGATTATGATGCGGCACGTGTGCGGGTGACCTCTTCCAGCGGCTTTGTCTTCCGCAAAGTGTTTTACACGGTTCCCTCGCGGCTGATCGGTTTCGAGTTGAACCTGCGTGCCTACGATGATCGTCTGGAACTGTTTCTTGGCAACACCCGGATCGATACGTTGCCACGCGGGCGGACCCCTGATCACAAGCGCGGCACACATGGCCATGTCGTCAACTACCATCATGTGATTCACAGCCTGCGCACCAAGCCCGGTGCCGTCGCAAACCTGACCTATCGTGATGCGCTTTTTCCCAGAACGGAATACCCGCCGCACATGGGAGGCGCTGTCCGCGGCATGGCCCTTGCGCAAGGCTTCCCAAGCCATTGTTGACCTGCTGTGGATAGCACATGAACACGCTTGCGAGGCGGAACTTGCTGTCGCTCTGGATCAGATACTCAAGGCTGGCGGCCTGCCTGATCTCGACGATCTGCATGTGCGCTTTGCGCAGAAAACAGAAGCGGATCACCCCGATGTTCCGATCCATATCCCAACCATAGCGGTCTATGATGGTCTGCTTTCCGAGCCAGGAGCCACAGCATGAGCAATCTCAGGCTGCCGACAATCGCCTGTTTCTGGCCGGAGTTCTGCATCAAGGCGGATAAGGAGGGCTGGCCTGCAGAGCGGCTGTTGGCGGCCCTGTTTGAGCTGGAGTTGAGCGAACGGGACCAGCGGCGGATACAGCGCCACTGAACCGCCCCGGGTTTACCGGAGAGTAAAACTCTCAAAGGATGAACCCTATGGAGAAGAAAAAGTCACCCCCGAAGTACACGGCTGAGTTTCGCGCCCGCGGCGTTCGGCTTTATAAAAGACCATCGCGCGGATTACGCCAGTGACAACGCGGCCTACCACGCGATCGCGCCAAAGCTCGGCTGCTCGCCGGACAGCCTCAGAGTCTGGTGTCAGCAGGCGGAGCGCGATGCCGGCGAACGCGATGGGCTGACCAGCGAGCAGAAGGCACGTCTGAAAGTCCTGGAACGTGAGGTCAAGGAACTGCGCACGGCCAATGAGATCCTGAAGAAGGCGAGCGCGTATTTCGCACAGGCGGAGCTCGACCGCCCATTCCGGAAATGATCGCATTCATCGATAATCATCGGGACGAGTTCGGTGTCGGGTCGATCTGCAGGGTTGCTGCCGATCGCGCCATCGTCCTATTATGCGCGTCTGTCTATCCGGCGCAGCCCGGACAAAAGCCTCGGATCGGGCCAGGAAGGACGATAAGGATGCGCGGGAAATCCAGCGCGTCTTTGATGCCAGCCGGGGACGCTATGGCGCGCGCAAGGTATGGCATCAACTGCGCCGGGAAGGCTATGACATCGCACGCTGCACGGTGGAACGCCTGATGAAAGTCATGGGGTTGCAGGGTGTTACACGCGGCAAGAAGAAGACCACGATCCCGGACCCTGCACAGGCCTGCCCGGAAGACAAGGTCAATCGCGCGTTCACGGCCACCGCACCAAACCAGCTCTGGGTCTCCGACTTCACCTATGTGTCGACCTGGGCGGGAATGGTCTACGTGGCCTTTGTCATTGATGTCTTTGCGCGCAAGATCGTGGGCTGGCGCGTGTCCACGTCCATGACCACCAGCTTCGTGCTGGACGCGCTGAACCAGGCGATCTGCCAACGAATACCATCACAGGCAGACGGGCTCATTCACCATTCGGACAGGGGGTCGCAATACCTGGCGGTTCGGTACACAGAGCGGTTGGCCCAGGCCGGGATCGACGCATCGGTCGGCAGCGTCGGGGACAGCTATGACAACGCCCTGGCAGAAAGCATCATCGGCCTGTTCAAGACCGAAGTCATTGAGTTCTTCGGCACATGGAAAACGGTTGGCCAGGTTGAGTGGGAAACCCTGGACTGGGTCAGCTGGTACAACAACAAGCGGCTGCACGGCGCGATCGGGCACCGGCCGCCACAAGAACTGGAGGACGCATTCTATGCAAACCTGAACACCCTTGATAAAGTCGCCTGAGTCTTGAGCAAAAAACTCTCCGGTAAACCCGGGGCGGTTCACGTGCCGCATCATAATCGCAACTCCGCCGTTCTGGCAGCGGCTGGAGATCGGCGCGTTCAAGGGCCACTTGCTCCCTGCGTTGTGCATTGTGGCGGCCAACGACCTGAGCGATGAAGCGCCGCCATGCCTCCACAGTCTCGAAGTCAGAACTGCCGCGCAGAAGCAGCGCTTGTTCCAGACGCGCCTTGAGGTGTCCATGGCGGCTTTCGATGGAGCCGTTCTCGTGGGCGATGCCGCGATTGTTTCGGGTCGGTTCCATGCCATAATCGGCACACAGCACCTCGTACCGCGCCCGCAAATCCTCATCAACATCCTTCTTCCTGTTGCCAAAGGCAGCTGACAGGCTGTCCGAGCGGTGCTCACGTGGTGCTCCGCCCACCTGCCACAGGGCATTCTGCAGTCCGCAGGCCAGCGCGGTAA
The DNA here is from genome assembly GCA_963422555.2 of uncultured Ruegeria sp. Classification (GTDB taxonomy): domain Bacteria; phylum Pseudomonadota; class Alphaproteobacteria; order Rhodobacterales; family Rhodobacteraceae; genus Ruegeria. Next base: position 55,854 of record CAXXPZ010000093.1, on the reverse strand, counting down.
AACTCTCCCCGCCAAGAACAACTTCGGCATATTCCCAGCCGGAGAAAACCAGGGTGAAGTGATAAACCCGGTGCGCGAATGGCTGACCCGCGATAGTGACGTTCAAATCATCGGCCTTGAAGAAATCCGACATCCCTTGCCGGCCCGGCGGATGTGTCTGGCGGAAGATGACGTCCCGATCCGGGCCATGTTCTGCGCGCCAGGCACGCATACGCCGTTCCAACGTGCGACGCGCCTTGCCCAGATTACGGTCCGGGTGCCGGAGTTGTAGCTCTTCCAGGATCGCAAACGGACGCAGATGGGGCTGCTTTTCCAGAAGAGGAACAACAACCTCCTCCCAAATCCCGGCTAACGGATCCGGTTTGCCGCCGCCGTGACGGCGTTCTTGTTTCTTTTGCGATGGCGGGCGCGGGTCCCGGTCAATGCGCGATCCGGTGCTCGAACTGAAACCGGCTTTCACGGCCGCTATGTTCTGGGTGTATTGAGTCCGAAGTTTCATGTAGTCCTCGTATTGTCGGTCGGTGATAAAACGCCCAGGCATCCAATCCTCTTTCTGGTTTGAAGATTGGAAAATCCTGACCGCTGTCACCGCCAACCGCACGGATAAAATCCGCGCGAGATTTTGGCGAAAGCTCCAGTCGGGCTACGCCCTCCTTATGCTTTCGCCAAAATCACCCACCTGCAATGTCGCTGACTTTCATGAGCGGTGTCGCTGGACAGCCATCGCCCGCTTTAAACCCTTGACGACTGTGGACATTGGGCTGCCATCGTTTTCGAACTGCTCAGCACAATACTCGACCGATATGCCAGCGCGCTTGCAGATGTACTCATAGTAGGCGCTTTCATCAGCGTCCTGAAAACGCCCCCAACGGCTGATGTCGTAGACGAGAACTGTTTTGAACGCAGTTTGGCCTGCTTCGATGTCCTCGATCAATTGGGTGAGACCTGCGCGTCCCTTAATGCGTAGGCCACTCTTACCTGCATCTGAGTACGTGCGGATGATCTGGTAGCCGCGCTCCTCGGCGTATCGCTGGATCGCATCCGCCTGATTTTCGGTCGAGTAGCGCTGATGTTCTGTCGACATGCGGACATATTGCGCAGCCTTGCGGTTGTCTTCCTTTCCACGATCATTTTCTGCCCAACCCAATGCTGCGGCCCCCATGTATCAAATTCGCAATCAAGTACGGGAATTCTGCGATTCCTTTCTCAATCGTAGCGGGAGGAGGGCGGAAACATGTTGCATAAAAAGGGCAACTCGTTTCATCGAGAATGCGAAGGGCGCGTTTCCGCGACAGAATACCGACAAGCTATCAGTGCAGCGTTGTCCCAAGAACTCGGCGGGGCGGGCCAGGCAGCGAAGGCAACCATGCGATGGACCGGAGCAAGTGAGCGAACGGTTAAGAACTGGATATCTGGTTCATACGGGCCAACGGCTGAATATCTGATCGAACTGATGAGACATTCAGACACCGTGCTTGCTGTTGTATTGGAACTGGCCGGGCGCGACGAAGCGATGACGACTGAACGCCTCAAGCGCGTGCAAGCAGAACTGGCAGACGTTCTTAAGACTTTGGACGCTATCTGCGCTGCTGAGGACGACCAAACGGCAAAATGATAACCGATCTAGAACTCTGGCCGTTGGCACCGAATGGAAAGTCTACGAGTCGCAAAGGTAAAACTACTGCGCCGGGTTTTTGAAGTTCCCTTTAAAATCAAACATAATTTCTTCCGAGAATGGCAAAACTATGTGTCGCCCGACACCATGATATTCTTAGCCAGATGAAGATGCGGATCAGCAGTTTAGCGCGGCCGAGAGGTCTTTGCGCTTTCTGAGCGGGCCGAGGTCGGCGGTTTTCCAGCCGTTTTCGTAATAGACACCGACGACGCGGGACCAGTCGGCGCTTGCAAGGACAAGTGCCGAGCGCGCGCCACAGGTGCGTAGTCCACCAGAGATAAAATCTTCGCCGATCTTGTGGTTGGTGAGGCCAGGGATCGCGGCGATTTCCGTGAGTGTGCCGCTATGAAAGCGCCAGATGCGCAGGGTTTTGGCAAGGTGCGGACGGTCGATATAGGCGATTTCGACATGGCCATCGCCATCAAGGTCAGCGGCTCCGATTGGGGCGAGCCAGCGATTGCGAGTGCCGATATGGGGGGTGGCGGCGATTTTTTTGCCGTGTCTATTGTATATCGCGAGCTGAGCGCCGGTGTTTTGCTGCGTTTCAACAACGATAACTTCGAATGACCCGTTCTGATCAACATCTACCAATCGAGGTTCCAGGTCTTCGAATACACGGTCTGTTGGCAGGCGTATGGTGATAACTGACTGCTTGATGACCGGATTGATGACGTGGTTGAGCTGACCGGTGTACAGATCCTCTGGCGGAGCAAAGTTATAGCTCTATTCGCACATCGTATTGATGTGTTATATTTTGTCTGAAATACAGGAGGATGCGCATTATGGACCGGAAAGCCTTTCTTGCCTGGTTGTCGGAGGTCGACAAGTTGAGCGAGGCGCAGAAAGTAGAGGTCGGTGAGGTTCTGGCCGGTCGCCCAGCGGGTGAAGCCTCGGTTGCGGCAGTTGAGCTGGGTGTTGGAGAAGACCGGACCTGCCCGCATTGCGGCGCACACGGTGCAGTGGCCAATGGCAAGTCGCGGGGAATGCAACGCTATCTTTGCCGATCCTGCAATCGAACCTTTGGAGCGGTGACGGGTACACCACTGAGCGGCCTGCACCGCAAGGATCTTTGGCTGACGTTCAGCGAATGCCTCGCCAATGGCGATACGGTGGCAGTTTCGGCAAAGCGCTGTGGCATAGCCGGGAGCACCGCCTTTCGCTGGCGACACCGCTTCCTTGCCGGGATCAAATCCACCGCCGAAAAACTGAAGGGCATTGTCGAGGCCGACGAAACCTATTTTCTTGAAAGCCGCAAAGGGGATCGTGTTTGGACACGGGCCACGGAAGGCAAATCCTCTGCAAAAAAGCCGGACCGAAAGGCCCGAAAGCGCGGGGGCAAGGCAACAAAGCGGGGCCTGTCCGATGAGCAGGTGCCGGTTCTGGTCGCGACAGATCGCTCCGGCACGACCGTTAGTGCCGTCCTGCCTGCGGTCAATGCTGCCGCTCTGCGGGAGGTTCTCGCGCCGGTCATGGACAAGGATGCACTGCTGGTGACCGATGGGGGCACCAGCTATCCGCCGTGTGCTGCCGCCCTGTGTGTCAGCCACGAAGCGCTCAACCAGTCTTCCGGTGAACGCGTTCGCGGCGAACTCCATATCCAAAACGTCAACAACCGTCACTCCCGCCTCAAGGGGTTTATTGGTAACCGCCGGGGGATCGCCACAAAATATCTTGCCAGCTATCTGCGCTGGTTCCATCTCATAGTCCTGCAGAAGAACCCAACCCCGAGGCACTGCCTCGCCAGCGCCCTCGCTGGAATGAGCATCAATACGATGTACGAATAGAGCCAAAGTTATTGACCGTGATTTCGAGGGTGCCATATTCGATATCGTCGCCGAGCACACCATGCGCATAGCGAGTGGTCGGTTCGGTAAAGCGAGCAGAGGTGATTGTGTTCTCCGCGCTTGCGACCAGAGTGCCCGACAGCCACAAACACAACGCGAGCAGTGCGCCGCGAGCCCAACCTCGCCTAAGGCTTTCGGGCAGACGCGGCGCTTTGGGATGCATCAGATTTGTTTTTCCGGCATCTGTACGACCAGACCGTCCAGTTCGTCGGTGACCTTGATCTGGCAGGTCAGGCGCGAGCGGGCCGGATCCGGCTCATAGGCAAAATCCAGCATGTCTTCTTCCATGTCGTCCTTGCCCGGGATTTTCTCGACCCAGTCAGGGTGGATGTAGACGTGGCAGGTCGAGCACGCGCAAGCGCCGCCACAATCGGCTTCGATGCCGGGGATATTGTTGTCACGGGCCCCTTCCATGACGGTCAGGCCGTTGGCGACGTCGACTGTATGTTCGGTACCGCCATGCTCGACATAGGTGATCTTTGCCATTGCGTGCGTCTTCCTTCTGCGATGTTCGAAACCTTCCTTAGTCAAGGCATTTAGGTCTGACCAGCCTCATTTGCGACTCATCTGGCCGCGTCTGGACTTTCCTGTCATTTGTTCTATCTTTGTTCTCATGCTTGTTGCCCCCATTCGCCCTACATCCCACGACACGGGCTGGCCGCGCCCGCCCGCGTGTTTGCCCGCCTGCCAGTTGAACACCCCGCCCGAGGGCGCACGCGTGGCCGTGGCAGGTCTGGTGATCCTGCGGCAAAGGCCGGGGACGGCCAAAGGGGTGATCTTTGTCACGCTCGAGGATGAGACCGGCATCGTGAATGTGGTGGTCTGGCGCAAGATCTACGAACAGTTCCGCCGGGCGGTAATCTCGGGGCGGCTGTTACGGGTCACAGGTCGGATGCAGAGGGCGCATTCGGTGACCCATGTGATCGCGGAAGAGGTCGAGGATATCTCGGGCATGCTGGATGTATTGGTGCGCGGGGAGGGGTAGGTCTGCTGTGCGGACTTAACGGTCATTCGTCACTCGACCAATCAGGTGCGAAAACTCAGGTTTTGTTTATAGTCTCATCCAGCGCAATTCAGAATCTGAAATTTGTTCCAAAAGGAGTTTCGACATGGGCTGGTGTAAGAGTTTAGGGACGATCAAAGCACTGGCTTTTGGGGTGATCGTCGCGTCGGCAGGTCAGGCGGAGGATTTTGACCCATCGAACGCTGGCACTGCGGACCGCATGACCTATCACCGCGCAGTTGATGCCGCTATCTGGGCCATGCCTTTAATGAACTTCAAATTCTACATCGACGCTCTTGCTCGGGCCGGGGTCGGGCCGAATGACATTGGGTATAATTCGAAGGTTCAGGATTGGCGTTTCCAAACCGCAACGCCGAACAACACGACGCCCTATATTCACGCGTATTGGAATATCAAGGATGGCCCGGTTGTATTCGAAATGCCTGCATCCGTTGAAGGCATTGGAATCTTCGGTACAGTCATGGACGCATGGCAACGTCCACTCGATGATGTGGGCTCAAAGGGGCGTGACCGCGGCCTTGGAGCAAAATACCTGTTGGTGCCACCGGGGTACGATGGACCGCTGCTCAGAAATGCGCTGGTCTATGAACAGGAAACGAATTTCGGCTTCGCAGTTCTCCGCCCGATCATCGCCGGTGGTCCGACCGAAGAGAACCTTGCGAAAGCCACCGCGTTGACCAAGCAGATCAAGGTCTATCCGCTTTCCGAAGCCGGGGGAGAGGCTGCAACCAATTACGTGGATGTCTACGGCGTGCCGCTGGAAATGACGCCCAAGATGGATGGCGAGATTTACAGCCACATCCACGAAATGATTGGCGAGGAAGTTGTTTTGGACCGCGACCTTGCGATGATGGGAGCGCTCACGCGTATTGGTATCAAGCGTGGCGAACCCTTCGAGCCTGACGCAAAACTGCAAGCAATCTACGACGCCGCTGGACCCGAGGCACTGGAATACATGATCGACCAGTACCACCGTGTCCTCAACCCGTTTGTGTTCGAAGGGAAAAAGTGGTCGGCGCTTGTCCCCGATGGATCACGGGAGACAGAATGGAGCTACGAATACCCATCTTACTACGACTATGTGGCGCGCGGTGCGCTATACTACGCGATCATCACTAGTGTTAAAAATTACGGGACAGCAACCTACTACCTTGATCTGGCCGAGACACCGGATGGCGAGTGGCTTGAAGGCGACCGCAACTACAAAATTACCGTGCCCGCAAATGTTCCGGTACGAGATTTCTGGTCCGTTACAACTTACGATCTGGTGACGGCGTCCTATCTGCGTGACATCGAGCCAAGCACGATTGATTCCAATATGGCTGATGTCGTCAAGAACGAAGACGGTTCTGTTGATATTTAGTAACTACCCAGCTACCCCTCTGACTGAATTCAATATGACATTCTTTGCGGACGAGGTGGTCGAGCGCTGCATCGGCAAGAATCAACCAAAATCATCGTGGGATCGTCCTGAAATGTCGGAAAGGCGCATTGCCGAATTTCAGAAGTTTGGGGTAACAGATTGCATAGAAACCTGAGATGACAATTTGGGGGTCAGCGATCAATGAGCTATTATGCCAGTGATGTGGACGGCGGTTACTTTACTTTCGATGAGCGGCTGTCAGCCCTTTCCGAACTGATCTCGATGATCGACCGACCGGGCGACTATTGTGTGTATGGGCGGTTTCCTACCCCAATGCCTCGCATCTGGAACCACACGACAGGCGTCCTCGCATTCCCTCTCCAACCGGCACAATTACAGGACTTGATCACACTTGGTGAACGCGCACCATATGACGCGGCGCAGAAACAATTTTGGACAGGTCCGTTCGTGACTGTTGGCAGGTTTCGCCAGATCAAATCAGCGTAGGAGGAGAAACCTGAGGCGAAACATTCAATCGCATCCTCAACCGTGCGGCCGAAGGCCTCGGCTACCCGCCGGAAGCTGTCGACGCGGAACTTTACAAAATCCTCGTTTACGAGGAAGGCGGTTTTTTTGCGCCGCACCGTGATACCGAGAAGGTTACCGGCATGGTGGCGACCTTGGTCGTTTCACTACCGGTTGCAGGGAAAGGGGGCGAACTGATCATCCGCCATCGCGGTCGAGAGACGATTGTCGAAATGTGTAGCAACGATCCTTCCGAACTGGTTTTTGCGGCCTTTTATGCTGATTGCGAACATGAAATTAGGCCTGTGACAGAAGGTCATCGCGCCTGTCTGGTTTACAATTTGGTTCTCACTCCGGGTCAAAATGTGGCCACCTCGGCACCGAACTATGCAGATCTTATGGGTCAGATTGCGAAGGAGATCAAAAACTGCTTCGCAACGTCGGACGCGCCTGAAAAACTTGTCTGGCTTCTCGAGCATGATTACAGCATCGCAGGCCTGTCGTTTGAAACCCTAAAAAACACGGATGCAACGGTTGGGCGTGCTTTGATTGCAGCTGCGGCACAGGCTGACTGTTCCCTCCACGCGGCCATCGTGCATGTTGATGAATATGCCGCCGCTGCCTACCTTGGGCGGGACTATGTCTGGGAAATCGAAGACATCGGCGCGGACGAATACGAACTCTATGATATCATTGAGCGGAGATGTGAGCTTGATGATTGGGTGCATCCCGATTTGGGCGCGAGCGCTTATGGCCAACTGGCGTTGGCGCAAAACGAATTGATGCCACCAGAACGGATCACAAATTGGGAACCTGACGTGAATCGCTTGACGGAGGCGAGCGGCAATGAGGGGGCCACAGTTGAGCGACACTATCGAAGCGCGGCCTTTGTTCTTTGGCCTGCTAAAGAAGGCCCTCGTGTTCTTGCCCAAGCCGGTGCCAAGGCGCTTTCCGTCCTTTTTGTACAGTCTGAGCAACGCGCTGCGACCTCTGACGGGAATGATTTGTCGCTTGACACCATTGCGGCTGAAATTGCTGAAGCTTGGCCAGCGCCCCAAGTCTTGCATTACTCGGACCGGGATGAGTGGCAAGAGAGCGGCGCAGTAATGCTGTCACGGCTTTGTCGTATCGGAAGTCGGAAAGCAACGGAATTATTTCTCGATCGGGTTGTGATACCGTATTACGGACCGGGTCTCAAAGCCGCACTGATTGAAGCAACATCGGAATTGGCTGAAAAAGACATGCTGAAGCGGCTTCTTGGCCTTGTTAGCGCACAATGCACAGAGCAGCCAGAAGCTGTCATAAATCTGGTCATGGGCCTGAGTGAGGCAAGTGATCAGGGGCAGAAAGTCATGACGCGGAATGCACTGAAAGATCTTATCAAGCACCTTTGTTCGGAGATACCGGTCGCGCTCAACGTACACCGGCCAAAAAACGCAGAGCCATTTTGGTACGGGTCGCGTCGACAGTCTGCCACGCCTTTGCCTGAACGCACGCTCCGGGAAATTTTTCAGTTGGCCTGGAGTTTTGATTTGGAAAGCAGCCTTGCTGGGGTGGTTGGCAATCTTGTCAACGCGCCCGACATCGTGCCGCCTGATCGCACCTTGCCACCCGTTCTGGCAAAATTGGGCACGTCGTTTCACGCGCAGGCATCAGAAAGTGAGGCATTCGCGCGGTTTTGGCGGCACTCGGCCAACGTCCTGCTGGCTCGCAGTCGTACCACACCTCCTGAACCGACCGATTGGGTCGTTAGCTCAAATGACTTGGGGTGCGGGTGCGAATACTGTGCCGAACTTGTTCGATTTTGTGCAGATCCGGTTACAACCACACATCGAATTCCAGTGAGAAGGGAGTTGCGGTCGCATCTGCGGTCCGTGATCGAAAGAGCGGGTGCGGATTTGAGTTGTGAAACTGAACGCAAGGGTAGTCCTTATACGCTCATCTGCACCAAGACCCGCGATAGCTACACCAGACGAAGACAGCAATATGCGAACGACATCTCTGCAATCAAGCGCTTACTTGAAGTGGCAGACGCTGTGCCAGAGGCCACTAGCATTGCAGCCAGCCTCCGCGCGGCGGTCAACTGTAGTCAGAGTAACTCTCCAACTACAACGACCTGACAAGCCCGGAATTGGTCAGCATGGTTTGAGGTTCAGGATGAGTTGATCGGGGAGAGTTCTCAAGGTTTCGAGTATGCTCCACCCCTGCTTGCGCGCCGTCTCAATGACGGTTCGAAGCGTGCAGAAGTTTTCTGCGCCGACGTGAGTTCGGAAGCATCCCGACACTTTTTGACGGACCTTGGTCATGCGAAGGTCCCTTTCGGCTTCATTGTTTGTAAACGGCACACTCAGGTCGTTGAGGAAGAGCAGAACCTCTTCTTTGCGGGTTTGCATCCGCAGCGCGAGATTATGTCCGATCCTGCGCTTTGGTTTGCCTCGCCGCGTTTTGCCGACCTTGTCCGGGACCAGCGGGGGAAGCGCCTCGTGCATCCGGATGGCCGTCTGGCAACATGCGTCATATCGGCGTTCGATGGCAGCAATCCGGGCGGGCACCACCGCGCGGGAATTCCGGTCTCGCGCCCTGTCTGCGGCTGTTTTGGCGTCCAGCAGAATGGAGCGCATCTCCGTGGCCCATGGCTCTTTCTCAATGTCGATCAAAGCCTGCAATTCCCGAAGGTGATGGGCGTTGCATAAGGCGTGACGCACTCCGGGGATCTTTCTGTAGGACGCCCAGTTGTCGTGAACGACACTTCCGGTCACCTCCTGCGTCACATCGCCTCTGCTACGGCCAATCCGGAAATGGCTCAAGTCTGGTGAGCACAGGATGTGGAGCCACCGGGTCTTGCCGTTGATGCGCAGGCCGGTCTCATCCATGTGCTTCACCGCAACGTCTGGGCCGCACAACAACGCTTGAATCCTGTTGACAACGGGCCGCATTACAGCCGCGGTTCTGGCGACGAGCGACGCCAGCGTTGCTGCGGAAATGTCGACCCCGTGAAGGTCGGAAAATATCTGCGCCAGGCGGTTGTCAGGGATGCAGTGCCGGGTTTGAAGATAGCTCGCCATGGCGGCAAGGTTGTCGCCATACTGCACCGGGGCGTTCACCCCTGCGGGAAACGTGGCCTGCACCCGGGTGCCACAGGCCGGGCAGACGCAGACACGCGCCCTGTGCTCAGTGACAATAAGCGGCGGTGGGGGTGGCAGGTCAAAGACCTGTCGCCTCACATACCGGTCGCAAACAACGCCAGACAGCCTGTGCTTACAGTCCGGACAGATGTGTGGGTAGTGATCGATGATCTGCTCCGGCGTCGAGGTCTGGCGCAGCGTCTTGCCGGGATGGCCGGGCTGACCTCCGGACTTGCGCCCGCAGGACCCGCGCAAACTTCTGGTTCGCTTCTTGCGCGCAGGCTTCGACAGCCCATCGCTTGAGGGAGGCTTGCCGCTGTTTGAGCTGTTAAGCCCAAGGCGGCGCTCCAGGTCCTCTACGCGCTGTGCGAGGGTTTTGTTGGCCTTCTCCAGCTCTACGTTTTGCTTGAAAAGTTGGGCGTTTTGTTCGGTGATATCCGCGATCTGCTCTTCAAGCCTCTCGATCTTGGTGCGCAAGGCCGCGTTCTGCTCCGCCAGAACAATGACCAGATCAATCAGATTTGACTTTGAGAAGGTCGCAAGCCGGCTGCGGGTCAGGTGAGCAGTATCCATACGCCTATCGAGTCACAGAAACGCTAACCAAGAAACAAAAAGGCTCAGTTTCCAATTCGTATGCATGGCCTGTCGATTGCGTTGGCGAGACACGCACGGGGTGAGGCGCTTGTTCCAGATGCTGAAACCATCGCAGGTAGTTGTCGAGATATTTGGTTGCGACCCCCCGGTAGCGCCGCAGGAAATCCTTCAACTGGCTGTGTCGATTGTTGACTGTCTGAATGTGAAAGGCGTCGCGCACCCGCTCACCACTGGACAGGTTCAACGCTTCGTGGCGCACACCGATTACGGCGGCACAGGGCGGATAGGCGCGGTGACCATCACTTACCAGAACGATATCCTCGTCCACGACCGGTTCGATGACCTCCCGCAAGCTGTCAGCATTGACCGCAGGGAGAACGGCACTGACTGTCGTGCCACTCCGGTCAGCGGCAACCAGCACCGGAACCTGCTCATCTGAAAGCCCCCTTTTGCTGGCCTTGCCGCCCCGGCGTCGCGCTTTGCGTCCCAGTTTCCGTTGGCCCCTTGCGGCTTTTCAGGACATAGGTTTCGTCGGCCTCGACAATGCCCGTGAGCTTGCGGGGCTGCGGGCTTTCTGCGGTGAGAAACCGGTGCCGCCAGCGAAATGCAGTAGTGACGGCAAACCCGCAATGTTCTGCCGATCGGCGAACCGTCAACCCATCTGCAAGGCAAGTTCCAAAGGCAAGCCACTTGTCTTTGCGGTGAAGACCCGCCAAAGGGGTGCCGGTCGCGGCATTGAATGTCTTCTTGCACCCCTTGCACTGATATCGCCGCAGGCCTCGGGCCTTGCCCCGCGAGAGTGCCCCTGGTGTGCCGCAATGCGGACACGGGCGATCTTCCCCTACACTCGCTTCAATAGCCGCCAGCGAGGCTGACGCTTGCGAACCTCCTGAGAAAACAGCTTCGGCTTCCTGCCGCTGCGCCGGGCTGAGTTGGTCTATCCCGGAAAGCCATTTCTGAAATTGCTTGTGATCCATCACCCGATTTTCCCTCTGATTTGAATAGGAACGTACCGTGAACGCATACGATTTGCAAACTGAGCCAACAAAAATAACCCGCTTGGCCCGATTCAAATCGTCGCAGTCAGACCACCTGGGCAGTTACGATATTTACTTCGGGCCGACGGCACCGGCGGGGAAAGAAAGTAACTGGCTCCCAACCGATCCGGAGCGCCGTTTCTTCCTGCTCGCTCGGTTCTACGGACCAGAGCCCAGCTTGCTCGACAGTAGCTTTGAACTGAATGATATGGAGCGATTGGATTGAAAGAATTGAACGTCCGCGTCGGGCTCAGATCGGGCTTTGCATAGAATGCCTATCGCTTAAACAGTACCCCCTGCGCCCGGCTGTCCCTGTGATCACCACGCAGTTCTGCATGTAAGGCACGTCCGGCCTGCACACCCGGGCGGGCACTTACGGTTTCAAGCCAGCGGGTGAAATGCGGTTTGTCTTCCAGCACCTGCTGCTGGCCTTCCCACAGGCTGGCCCAACCCCAGATCGATATGTCCGCGATGGAATAGAAATCACCTGCGACGAATTCATTCTCGGCCAGGCGACGATCCAGCACTCCGTAAAGTCGCCCGACCTCGGCACGATAGCGGTCTTTGGCATAGGGCAAGTCCTGCGGCGGCTCTAATTGTGGGGCGTATTTCAGGAAATGATGCGCCTGACCGGCCATCGGGCCGACACCGCCCATTTGCCACATCAGCCACTCCTCGACCGCGATCCGGTCGCGTTCGGTTTCGCCGTAAAACAGCCCGGTCTTGCGGGCCAGATACATCAGGATCGCGCCGCTTTCGAAAACCGAGATCGGCGCGCCATCCGGCCCGTCCGGGTCGACGATGGCAGGCATCCGGTTGTTGGGTGCGATCTTCAGGAATTCCGGATCGAACTGGTCGCCTTTGCCGATATTGATCAAATGGGTGGTATAGGGCAGCTCCATCTCTTCCAGCGCGATGGAGGCCTTCCAGCCATTTGGTGTGGGCCAGAAATACAGATCGATCATGTCATCTCCTCAAGTTGCCGAGATCATGAGGCTTTCTGCGCAAACGGCAAGAGGTCCAGCGGGCGCGTTCGTGCAAAAAGCCGTGACCAGCGACGGATGCGGTGACGGGTGAGGATCAGGCGTGACAGATGATCCGGCGGGGCGGTGCAGATCGCGGGTCAAAACGGCATGAATACGCGCGACAGTGTTGGCGCGGCGATGTGCCGCCCACAGCGGCCGGTCTATGCGCCAACCGGCGGCAGTGACCAGACTATTGCCCCTGATCCCGACGCTGACACCAAACGGCCAAGGCTAGCCGGTATAGGCTGTTTTTGACGTCAATCCCGATCATGGGCCCGGCGCCGCCTGGCGCGCGAAATTGTGAGGGCGACTTTTCGTGACACTAAGCTCAGGAAGTGAGTGGGTGCTTACAGAACCGTGACGAGGTCATCTGAATACTTGACGACATCAAAGCTGAGGCGTAATGGCAAGAACGAAGCTACGTGGCGATTTGTTACCGGATTGCGGGCCACGCTAAACAACACCGCTAAAAGGTCAGGATGAAAGACCCCTTTCGCTTGGCCGCGTCTGGGGTTTTTTGTTTGCCTCTTCACTTGAGGCTGAAAGGAATGACATGAGCGAGAGCTGGAATAAACGCACCCAAGCCGTCCATGGCGGCATCCGTCGCAGCCAATATAACGAGGTCAGCGAGGCGATCTTTCTGACCCAGGGGTTTGTCTATGACACGGCCGAACAGGCCGAAGCCCGTTTTCTGGAATGCGGCCCTGACGAATTCATCTATGCCCGGTACGGCAACCCGACCGTTTCGATGTTCGAACAGCGTATCGCCGCGCTGGAAGGTGCCGAGGATGCCTTTGCCACCGCGTCCGGCATGGCCGCGGTGAACGGGGCACTGGTCTCGACGCTGAAGGCAGGCGATCATATCGTATCTGCCAAGGCATTGTTCGGGTCGTGCCTTTATATCGTCGAGAGCATCCTGGTCCGCTATGGTGTCGACGCGACTTTTGTCGATGGTACTGATCTGGACCAGTGGGAAGCGGCCATTCGTCCCGACACCAAGGCGGTGTTCTTCGAATCGATGTCGAACCCGACGCTTGAAATCATAGATATCGAAGCGGTTTCAAAGCTGGCCCATGCGGTGGGTGCCAAGGTGGTTGTCGATAACGTGTTCTCGACCCCGGTGTTTTCGCGTGCTGTCGAACAGGGCGCGGATGTGGTCATATATTCGGCAACCAAACATATCGACGGTCAGGGCCGGGCCCTGGGCGGTGTCATCCTCGGCACGCAAGAGTTCATTCGCGGCACGGTCGAACCTTATCTCAAGCATACCGGCGGCGCGCTGAGCCCGTTCAATGCCTGGGTCATGCTGAAAGGTCTTGAAACCATTGCGTTGCGGGTCAACGCCCAGACCAACACAGCGATATTCCTTGCCGAAAAGTTGGAAGGCCATCCGGCGCTGGCGCGGACGCTGTATCCGGGGCTGAAAACCCATGCCCAAAGCGCGCTGGTCCAGTCGCAGCTTGGCGGCAAGGGAGGTACGGTTCTGTCGCTTGACATCAAAGGTGACAAGGCGGCCGCGTTTGCGTTCCTCAATGCCCTGACGATCCCGGTGATTTCGAACAATCTGGGCGATGCGAAATCAATCGCGACCCATCCTGCGACCACCACGCATCAACGCCTGAGCGAAGACCAAAGGGACGAGTTGGGCATTACGCCCGGTCTGATCCGCTTTTCGGTCGGGTTGGAAGACGCCGGGGATTTGCTGTCCGATATTGAGAAGGCATTGGAAGTTTCTCAGAAGTAACCCATTGCGCCCCTCTGACCGAGGGGCGCGTGTTCAACTGGCCCGACCATAAAACCCCAATCGCTCTTCCTTGGAAAAGGATACGCCGGGGCTTTCGTAATATGAAAATACGGCAATCACGCGCGCCTGATCGCCCACAACAGGCGTTACGCGGTGCGCCGTATTCTTGCCCTTGAAGACGTTTAAGGTCCCGGGGCTGAGCGTTATGCGCTTGCTCTCGTCGTCTTCTCCGTTCAGCAATCGCGCCACGCCGTCGTAATTCGGATCGGTTTCGGTGCGCAAATCGGTGCGATACTCGAATTCTCCGCCTTGTCTGGGTGCCTGAAGAAGCAGCGTTGTGGTGAATTCCGAACGGTCGAAGTGCCAGTTCAGCGTTTGCCCTTCCTGATAGGACATGACGTTTACCCCGGCCATCGGGTCATCCATGACATGCAACGCCGGCTTGCCCATCGTCGCGGCCAGAAACTGTGCGAATTCAGGCCATTCATGCAACTTTAGCAAGGCAGAACCGGTGATTTGATCCGTGCATAACGTCCGGTTTGAGGTGTCGAATTCCTGTAGGGCAGGGTGATCTTCGGACACGTCCTTGATCTTCTTGAAATAGATGTTGTGGCGGCGTTTGTGCAGGAATGCGTCCGTTTCAAACCGTGGCGTCATTTCAGAAACGGTCTGTTCGGCGATCTGGCTGCGCAGCAGGCCATTCAGGTTGAACATCCCCTCGCGGGCCAAATCCTGACGGCAGGCCTGCACAAGATCATCCCAGGCACGACTGCCGGGCCGGTCTATCGGAAAGTGTTCGAGATCGAGAATATCGCGCATAACTGGTCCTGATCAGGGCTTTGAGGTCTTTCTCGCAGGCTGATACTTTACCGGTCACAATGCTACTCCATTTGCGACAAGTCCGGCATGTGCACCCGGAAGGGAGGCAACAAGCCAAGAATCTACGCCGCATTCCACCAATAAACGACGGTTTTACGCAGAAAAATTCGATCCGGTTTGGTATCTTATGCGTACCCGAGGGGACTGGCATAAGATCGAAAATCGCTTATATTCCGGCGGCGAGACAAGGAAACCTGCGTATGAACGTACATCCCCGTGACCTGGACGAAACCCCTGACCGCGACGCGGCAGAGGCCGCATTAAAGGTTTTGCGTACGTGGGTCACATCCGCATCCCAGACAGAAATCAACCAGCTTGACCCGGCGGTTGCGCGTCTGATCCCGGGCTTGGTGTCGGTGAAATACCCTACGCTGTCGCGGGAGTATCCCGAAGGGTTCACGGTGGATGAGGCCTATAAGGCCACGCTGCCCGATCTGCAAAACGGCCCGTCCAGTCTCATCCGTGGGGCCAAGCAGCAGATTCAGCATGTGGGCATTTCCAATTTCCGACTGCCGATTCGGTTTCATCGCAAGCAGGGTGATGATCTGACGCTTGAAACCTCGATCACCGGTTCGGTCAGCCTTGAGGCTGAAAAGAAGGGCATCAACATGTCCCGGATCATGCGGTCCTTCTATAAGCACTCGGAACGCACATTCAGTTTCGAAGTGATGGAAGCTGCGCTGAGCGACTATATGACCGACCTGGACAGTCTGGATGCGCGCATACAGATGCGGTTTTCCTATCCGGACCGCGTGGAAAGCCTGCGGTCGGGACTGGCGGGCTATCAGTATTACGACATCGCGCTGGAACTGATCGAACGGGGCGGCGAACGTCTGAAGGTCATGCATCTGGATTACGTCTATTCGTCCACTTGCCCTTGCTCGCTGGAACTGAGCGAACACGCGCGGTCAACGCGCGGACAACTGGCGACACCGCATTCGCAGCGCTCGGTCGCGCGAATCTCGGTGGTTGTCGATTGTGACGCGGATTGCCTGTGGTTCGAGGATCTGATCGCCCTGTGCCGTCGCGCGGTGCCGACCGAAACGCAAGTCATGGTCAAGCGCGAGGATGAACAGGCCTTTGCCGAATTGAATGCGGCCAATCCGATCTTTGTCGAAGATGCCGTGCGCCTGTTCTGCGCCGAGTTGCAGGCCGATCATCATGTCGGCGATTTCCGCGTGATGGCAAGCCATCAAGAAAGCCTGCACAGTCACGACGCGATTTCGATTCTGACCGAAGGGCCGACATTTGAAGCCGCAAGCCTTGACCCGCGTCTGTTCACCAGCCTGTTTCACGTGGGTTGATACCGGGGCAGAACGCTCTGTAATCACGCCGTAATTTCCACGATTGGTGCTTTTTTGCCGCAGTGCAGCAAGAAATGCTGCATCTGCTATCATTTTGACGTAAAACCGGACCTGAGTGCAGCTGCTGCGCCGCTGTGAATGTTCTGAGTGAAAAGACCCACGACGATATCCTGAGGTGCAGCCTGAGAGGAAACCGGTACGTGCAAGGCCTTGGACCGAGACTCGGTGAACCCGTTCAAAGGATCGGGGCGGGCAGGACACCTTTCTCCTTTTTACGGCTGCTTCGCATTCACAGGAGAGACATGTAATGAATCCGATTTCGCAACCTCTTGAGTTTCAGGCCGCCGCATTCCGGGTGGCAGGATATGCCATGGTGAGCCAGCTGAAAATCATGCAGATCATGGCGCGTTCCGCCTTTGAGTTGCCGATGGCCCCCATCAACGCATTGCAGGCGTCCCCATCTACGCCCACGCAGACCAAGCCGAAACCAGCGCCGCGAAAGGTCGCAGCCAAGGTCAAGGCAACCCCCGCAACCAAGGTAAAATTGGCTGCCGCACCCAAGGCCAAGGTCGCTGAACCTGTTGCGAAGCCCAAGCCAGCTGCGGCCAACAAACCCAAAGTTGCAGCGAAAGGTCAGGCAAAACCGGCTGTGCCTGCGGCTAAGGCCGAGGCGGTTGCACCTGCAGCTAAACCGGCGCCCGCAGCAAAACCCGCAGATAAACCGAATGTTGTGGCACCCAAGGTTGCCGCGCCTGCTGCCAAAGCGCCCGTGAAACCGACCACACCCGCAGCCAAGGCTGTTGCTGCTGTCAAATCGGCAGCGGCAAAACCCGCTGCGGTCAAACCGGTCAAGGCAGCGTCCAAACCTGCGGCCCCGGTCTCAAAACCTGCACCTCAGACGCCGCGCGCCGCGGCCCCGGCAGCAACGCCCAAACCCGTCGCGGAGAAACCGTCTGTACCTGTCAAACCCACCGAGGTGCCCAAAGTCGCGCCGTCGAAACCGTCTGCACTGCCGACACAGGCGGCAAAAACGGACGATTAATCCGGCGCCATCGGCTTGACACCGTCGAGTAGCCGCGCCAACCCTGCGCGGGATGATGGACTTTCGCCCGGTCGGATATGTGATTGGCCTGCTGGTCGCCATTCTTGGGGCGACCATGCTGCTGCCTATGCTTGCGGACCTGATCGAGGGCCGGGGTGAATGGCACGTTTTCCTTGAAAGCGCAGTCATCACCACACTGACGGGCGTCGTTCTGGCGGTCAGCTGTTCAAACGGTGTGGGCGAGGGGCTGACCATCCGGCAGACCTTTTTGCTGACCACAGGCGTCTGGGTGGCGCTGCCGGTCTTTGGGGCCATTCCGTTCCTTTTGGGGGAAACGGAACTGCGTTTTGTCGACGCTTATTTCGAGGCCATGTCCGGCCTGACCACCACCGGTTCCACCGTGGTATCGGGCTTGGATGATCTGCCGCGCGGATTGTTGTTGTGGCGTGGATTGCTGCAATGGCTGGGCGGCATCGGCATCATCGTTGTCGCCATGGTATTCCTGCCCGAACTGCGCGTCGGCGGGATGCAAATCTTCCGCTCGGAAGGGTTTGAAACGATGGGGAAAATCCTGCCCCGCGCGCAAGAGATCGCGGGGCAGATTTCCCTGATCTATGTATTCCTGACGGTTGTCTGCACCCTGGTTTATGCCGGTTTTGGCATGGGCTTTTTTGATGCCACCGTACATGCGATGACCACCATCGCGACCGGTGGATTTTCGAATTACGACAGTTCCTTCGCGCGGTTTTCCGGTGCCCTGGAATACGCAGCGGCGATCTTCATGATTTTGGCGGCGCTGCCATTCGTGCGCTATGTGCAGCTTGCCAATGGCCAAAGCACATCTTTGTTTTGGGACAGCCAGATACGCGCGTTTCTGGCAACCGTTCTGGTGCTGGTGCTGATCATGACGGCATTCCTGACCTCGGTCTTTCCGCATCACTGGGAACAGGCATTCCGCGAGTCGCTGTTCAACATTACGTCGATCATCTCTGGCACGGGCTACGCCAGTGTCGATTATATGGGATGGGGCAGCTTTCCGGTCATGTTGTTCTTTTTGATCGGGCTGATCGGGGGCTGCGCCGGGTCGACCGCCTGCTCAATCAAGATTTTTCGCTATCAGCTGCTGATTGCCTCGATCAAAACACAGATCAACCGGATCAGAACACCGCATGGTGTGTTCATGCCCACATATGACGGGCGTCCGATCGGGCGCGATGTTCTGACCTCGGTCATGAGCTTTTTCATGTTCTTTGTCTTGTCGATGGGGGTTCTGTCCTGGGCTTTGGCGCTGACCGGGTTGGATTTCATCACCTCGGTATCGGGCGCTGCCACCGCGCTAGCAAATGTAGGGCCGGGGCTGGGAGATCACATTGGACCGGCCGGAAACTTTGCCGGTTTGAACGACACGGCCAAGTGGTTGCTGACCATCGGGATGCTGGTTGGACGTCTGGAACTGCTGGCCGTTTACGCAATATTTACCGTCCAATTCTGGAGAGGCTGATGAAAAGACCCCTTGGCGCACAAATCTCGCACGCGCTGAAAGACCGAGGTGTGGATGTCATCTTTGGCATCCCGGGTGTTCACAATCAGGAAATGTATCGTGGGATCGAAGAGGCCGGGATCACCCATGTCCTTGCCCGGCACGAGCAGGGGGCGGGGTTCATGGCTGATGGATATGCCCGCGCCTCGGGCAAGCCCGGCGTGGCCTATGTCATCACTGGACCGGGCCTGTGCAATACCATGACGCCTATCGGGCAGGCCTATAGCGACTCGGTGCCGATGCTGGTGATTTCATCCTGTCTGGATGAGGCGCACGCACAGCGCGGGCAGTTGCATCAGATGAAGGATCAGCGCGCGGCGGCGGAAACAGTCGCCGACTGGTCCTGTCAGGCGAACGGTGCCGATGCCGCCTATGGTCTGATCGAACGCGCGTTTGAGGAATTTGAACTGTCCCGACCGCGGCCCAAACATATTCAGGTTCCGATTGCGCTGCTTGAGGCCGATGCTGACCCGGCGCCATTCCCCAACCAGCCCGGGCTACGCACCAAGGCGCATCCACCGGACGTCGCGCCGGTATTGTCCTTGCTGAACATCTCGCGTCGTCCGTTGTTCATTCTGGGCGGTGGCGCGCGGTCCAACCTGTGGCGGCAAATTCTGACGCAACTTGGTGCGGCCTGCTTTACGACCTATGCCGGGCGGGGTCTGGCGGGCGCAAATTATGAGCTGGATTTCGGCGCGATGCTGCCCCGGCCCGGCAGCGCCGAGGTGATTGCCTCGGCCGATCTGGTGGTCGTCGTGGGGGCCGAACTGGGTGACGTTGACTTGTGGCGCAGCGATCTGGGGCATTCGGCCCATCTGGTGCGGGTCGATCTGGACCCGGAAGTTCTGGCGGATCGCCACCGCGCGTCCGTCAAACTGCAGGTGGATGGGGAAAGCTTTGCACACGCGCTGTGGGCGGCAGCCGATCAGGTGAAACCCGCCACGGGCTGGACCGCTGACGAGGTGGCTGATGCCCGCGCTCGTTGGCGCAGCGAGGTTGATGCCGAACGCCCCGGCATTGTCCCCGTGATCGATGCGCTGCGTGCGGCGATGCCAGCGGACACCATGATCTATTCGGACATGACCCAGTTCGCCTATGTCGCCAAAGAGGTCTGGGATATGGCCTATCCATATCACTGGCATCATCCGACCGGGTTCGGGACCCTGGGGTATGGGCTGCCCGCAGGTATCGGCGGGGCGGTCGCGCGGCGCGGCAAGCCCACTGCCGTCATTGCAGGAGATTACGGGTTTCAATACACGCTGCAGGAATTGGGGGCCGCCGTCGAGCTGGGTTTGTCGCTGCCGATCATCCTGTGGGACAACGGCAAGCTGAAAGAGATCGAAGACAGCATGGTCCGGGGGCAGATCGCACCAAACGCGGTGATCGCCCACAACCCCGATTTCTGCAAGCTGGCCGAAGCCTATGGCGCGCATTCAGCGGCCCCCGCCACATTGGAAGAGATGCAGGCGGATGTGCGCGCGGCGTTTTCTGCACCGGTGCCGACGCTGATCCGCGTGACTCCAGATATTCTCTGACATTCTGGAAAAAGAAAACGGTGCTGCGATATCGCGGCGCCGTTTTTTTGTCAGTCCCAGCAGTGGACCAGAACGGTCATACCGGTGGCACGGCGGCTAAGCTCGTTGGGTGAAATTTGGCCTGTGCCTTGACCGGGCTGCCCTGCAACACCCGCTTTGGTGAGAATCTCGTTCAGGCGGTCGACGCTGGCGGCCAGACTGACACTTGCGGGCAGGGCGCGGCCCTCGGACGGTGTCGGCAGCAGCATTCCGATCACGTTGCCACTGTCATCAAAGACGGGGCCACCGGCATCTCCGGGCTGCGTCGACAGCGCCAGACGCTTGATGCCGTCCTCGCCGTTCAGGCCACGAATGTCGGCAACCTGCCCAAAGGTCAAAGTTGGTGCGCCTAACGCGCCCTCGTACGAGAAACCCGAAACCGCGACATCAGACTGGATGCGGGGCGCGGCGGGGCTGAACTCGGCCACGCTGATCGGGGCAAGGGTTTGGGTCGGACGCAGTACCGCGATACCCAGATCGGCATCGGACCAAGCCACCTGAAGGTCCTGATCGCCTTCCAATGTGATGCGCGCGCAACTGTCGGCGGCCTCTGACACGGTCAGGACCGACCCGCTGGTATCGGCGAAAAAGCCCGAGCGTGACAGGCGGGGCTTGCGGATTTGCAGGCCGGAAACCAGATCGATGCTTTGTTCCGCATCCGCGCCTGCGCCATCATCCAGAACAGCATCGGTAACCTCAAAACTGTTGCGGACGGCGGACAGAACCCGCGCACGTCGCGCATCGTCACCTTCGGGCCAGACCAGCGTGAAGCCTTTGATCTTGCCGTCTTTCAACGCGGCCTGCGTGTAAGACACGATCCCATTGCCGCGCCCTTCGATGGAAAAGCTGTTGCCCCGCAATTCGCGCGGACCATTCAGTGGCACGATCTCAAGGGACTGCATCACGTCATAAAGCGCGCGCAAGGTGGCAGGGGTTCCCTGCTGGCTGATCAGCAGGGCCTTTGCCTCCAGATCAGAGGCGGGTTTGAAATGGGCGAAAGGGGCCTGATACCGGTCAAAGGCCAGAACCTTAAGCGGCAGGTCCAGTTCGATCCCCGCCCGCGTGTCGACATGACGTTCCATGCCGACGCTGATCAGCGGCGCGTTATAGTCGTCCATCAACACGTCGCGTTGCAGCGTGGTCAGAACGCCAGTGGGCTCGTACCCGTTGAACCGCTGCCAGTCCTGCATCGACCGCCTCGTGCCCGCACCAAATGCTCCGTCGATGGTCGAATTATAAAACCCTGCCGCCTGCAGCGCAGTTTGCAGGTCCCTGCGTTCTTGTGCGGTCAGCAAACGCTCACCCTGCAGCGCTTGCGACCGGGTTTCTTCCGACGGCTGAAGTGCAACGTTTTCCTGCGGTTGTTCGCGCGGCTCGACCGGCGGCGCAACGGTTCCCCGGTTCAGGACGTTTGCCCCAACCGGCCAGAACTGTTGCGCGAAGGAGTTTGAGAACGCGATGTAGCTGTCGGTGGGGATTTGACGCTCGGCCCGGTATACACGCAGAACCTGTTCGGCGTCCGATCTCAAATAGGGCCCAATCACAATGGCATACCAGCCGCTGTTCAGGCGAAACCCGTTTACGTCAGGCAAGGTGCTGGCATAGGCCTGTGCCCGTTCCTGCGCCTCGCGCAGCGATGGCTGCGCCTCGACCTGAACCCACACGCCCTGATCCTGCTGTGCATGCGCGGCCCGCAGACCGAATAGAAAAACCAATAGAATTACCGAAAATACACGTATCATTGTCTGCCCGTTTCGCAGTGTTTTAACTGAGCCGCAGACTATGCGATTTCGCCGGGTGAAAGCCATGCCGCCGATACGGGGAATTCAGAGTGTGGCGGCACAGTGACAGAGCGCGGGCATTGGCCCGTTGACGCCCCTTGGCCCCTTGCATAGGAAGGGCCAAACCGACCGGAACAGGGCGCAGGCGTGCCCAAAGGGAATGTCATGACCGAACCGTCCAGCACACCACGTTCTTTTCAGGAAATCATCCTGCGTCTGCAGACCTATTGGGCGTCCAAAGGCTGCGCCATTCTGCAGCCCTATGACATGGAGGTCGGGGCAGGGACGTTTCACCCGGCGACCACTCTGCGCGCGCTGGGGTCCAAGGCATGGGCCGCAGCCTACGTGCAGCCCTCGCGCCGTCCGACCGACGGGCGCTATGGCGAGAACCCGAACCGGTTGCAGCACTATTATCAGTATCAGGTGCTGATCAAACCCAGCCCGCCAGATCTGCAAGAGCTGTATCTGGGATCCTTGCAGGCCATCGGCATCGACATGAACCTGCACGACATCCGCTTTGTCGAGGATGATTGGGAAAGCCCGACGCTGGGTGCCTGGGGTTTGGGTTGGGAGGTCTGGTGCGACGGTATGGAGGTCAGCCAGTTCACCTATTTTCAGCAGGTCGGTGGCCATGACTGCGCCCCGGTCTCGGGTGAGCTGACCTATGGGCTAGAGCGTCTGGCGATGTACGTGCTGGGCGTCGATCATGTGATGGACATGCCTTTCAACGATCCGCAATCGCCCAGCCCGCTGACCTATGGCGACATTTTCAAACAGACCGAAGAAGAATACGCCCGTTGGAACTTTGACGTGGCCAACACCGAGGTTCTGCTGCGCCATTTCGAAGAGGCTGAAGTTGAATGCGCCGCAATTCTGGCACAAGACCACGATGACCCAAAGACGGGCAAACGGATTATCATGGCGCACCCCGCTTATGATCAGTGCATCAAGGCGTCCCACATCTTCAATCTGCTGGATGCGCGCGGTGTCATCTCGGTGACCGAACGGCAGGCCTATATCGGGCGTGTGCGAGCGCTGGCGAAACAATGCGCCGATGCATTTGTGATGACCGAGGCCGCCGGGCACGCAGCCTGATGCAGCGTTCAGGCCAGACCCGGCAACAGGACCTTGAGGCCCGCCGCGATCATGCCGATGGCGATGGCCGACAGGATCATGCCCATGAACCTGCTCATGATCACGCGGGCGTTTTCGGACAGGTGTTTGGCCAGAGCCGAGGCATTCCAGAAGGTCACGAACAGCAACAGCAGAACGGCAAGAAAAACGCCGGCATAAACAACGGCATCAGCTGCGCTATTGATGTGATGGGCATACAGGATCAGCGTCGTGATCGTGCCCGGCCCAACCAGTATCGGGAAAGCCAACGGATAGAACGCAACGGTGTCGGGCTCGGGGTACGATTTCCGTTCGCCCTCGGTCCCGTGATGCGAGGTGCTTTGGTTGCCGTTCAGCATGTTCAGTCCGATCATCAGAACAACCAGTCCGCCCGCGACGCGCAGATCGTCCACACTGATACCAAACAGGCCAAGCGCCTGATTGCCGATGGCGGCAAAGCTGCCACCAAGGATCAGGCAGTAGGTTGCGGTTTTCACGGCCACTTTACGTTGCGCGGCGGGCGGCAGGCCGTCGGTCACGCTCAGAAACACCGGCAGGTTGGTGACGTGATTCATGATCGCAAACAGAGCGCCGAAAAATCCAACGGCAAGGGTCGTGTCCATTCCAAAAGTCCCGCTTGTTCCTGTAATCAAAGGGAACCTGTCCTATTTTTACCCATCTTGAAAGAGGCATCGTGAGCCGGAGAGAGAAACGATGACAGGAAAACTGCTTGCGATCCTTCTGCTGCTGTCGGCCTTGGTGGCCGGTGCGGGCATGTATTACCTGCAGATTTACGGGTTCTATTATGATGTCGAGGCACAGCCTGGGCAGGACGTCGTGTTGATGACGGATGCTTCGGATGCGCCGTCGCCGATCCCCTATGCGGCCTTTCGGGCGATTGACGCCGATAGCTCGCCCATTCGCTACCGTGCCTGTTTTGAAACAGACCTCAGGCCGCAGGGCATGCTGAAAACCTATGTCGCTGTCGAGAATGCCGAGCCATTGACCGCGCCGGGGTGGTTCGACTGTTACGACGCCGTAGCCTTGGCGGACGCGCTGAAATCCGGGCGGGCACAGGCCTTTATGGCGACCAAGAATATCCATTTCGGCGTGGACCGTATCATTGCGGTGACCGACGAGGGTAAGGGATATATCTGGCACGCCCTGAACAATTGCGGTGAAAAGGCCTATGACGGTACGGTAATCGGCGAGGAATGTCCGGCCCGACCGCAGAACTGAGGATGCAATGACCGTCGAGACCCTGCAAATCCCCGGCTTTCTGACCGCCACGCTTGGATTCGCGGTGTATCTTCTGGGGGCTGAAATCAACGCGCGGACCGCCGTTCTGCGTCAGTTCAACATCCCAGAGCCGGTGACAGGCGGCCTGTTGGCGTCGCTGGTCGTGCTGGCCCTGTATCTGGTCTTTGATATTGAGCTGGCGTTCGATCTGGCCACGCGTGATTTCCTGCTGGTTGTGTTCTTTGCAGGTATCGGTTTGAACGCGCGCATTTCGGATTTGATTTCTGGCGGCAAGCCATTGTTTTTGTTGTTGATCCTGACATTGGCAACGATTTTGGCGCAAAACGTCATCGGTGCGCTTGGGGCAACCCTCTTTGGTTATCCGGCACAGGCCGGCGTTCTGTTTGGCTCGGCCTCGCTGATCGGCGGGCACGGCACCGCCATTGCATGGGCACCCGAAGTGGCTGTCGCAACGGGCCTTGAGGGCGCAACCGAATTGGGCGTTGCCGTCGCGACACTGGGTCTGGTTCTGGCGGCGCTGGTTGGCGGCCCGATCGCACGGTATCTGGTTGAGGGTCGCAAGCTGAACCCTGCGCGTCCCGAGGAAGAACACACCATCGGTCTGCCGAATGATGCCGATGACCGGGCAACCAAGATCGACCATCTGACGATCATGCGGGTCTTGCTGTACCTGAATCTGGCGATCATCGCGGGATATTTCCTCAGTCAGGCGATCACCGCCGCCGGGTTGAAATTGCCGCTGTTTGTGCCCTGTCTGATCATGGGGGTCGTCATCGCCAACCTGCGCACAGCACTAGCGCCCAATGCACCGGCGGTGTCGCGAACACCCTCGCTGGCGCTGATCTCCGAGTTTTCGCTGGGCGCATTTCTGGCCATGTCGTTGATGAGCCTGCAATTGTGGACCATCGCAGAGCTGGGGCTGGCGATTGTGGTGATCATGAGCGCGCAAACCCTGTTTGCCGTGGCTTTTGTGATCTGGGTGCTGTTCCCGGTGATGGGCGGCAATTACCGCGCTGCCGTTTTGGGCGCCGGGTTTGGCGGCTTTGCTTTGGGCGCCACGCCCACCGCCATCGCAAATATGACCGCCGTCACCAAGCGATATGGCCCATCACCTATTGCCTTTATCGTGCTCCCCCTTGTATCCGCATTCTTTGTGGATATCGCCAATGCCATCGTCATCCAGACGATCGTAAATTTCTAAGGACCGAAAATGCCCGACCTGCTGATCGAACTGTTTTCCGAGGAAATCCCCGCGCGCATGCAGACCCGCGCCGGTGAAGACCTGAAAAAGCGGATCACGGATGGTCTGGTCGAGGCCGGTCTGACCTACGCCTCTGCCGCTGCTCTGACCACGCCACGTCGCCTGACGCTGGCGGTTGAGGGATTGCTGGCCGAAAGCCCCACGATCCGTGAGGAACGCAAGGGGCCAAAAGTCGGGGCGCCGGGCAAGGCGGTCGAAGGGTTTCTGCGTGGTGCAGGCCTGACCCGAGATCAGCTGGAAGAACGCGAAACGCCCAAAGGCGCGGTTTATTTCGCCACAATCGAGAAGGCGGGTCGCCCTGCAGCCGAGATCGTGGCCGAGGTGCTTGAAACGACCATCCGCAACTTTCCATGGCCCAAATCGATGCGCTGGGGCAGTGGCGGATTACGCTGGGTGCGGCCCTTGCATTCGATCCTGTGCATACTGACCGATGACTCCGGCGCACAGGTGGTTCCGATGGAGGTCGAAGGGATCAAATCCGGCGACACCACCGAAGGCCACCGGTTCATGGCTCCGGGCCGCTTTTCCGTTTCGTCCTTCGAGGATTACGCCGCCAAGCTCAAGCGCTCATTTGTGGTTCTTTCGCCCGAAGAACGCGCCGAACATATCTGGAATGACGCCCAGAATATGACCTTTGCCGCCGGTCTTGAGGTGGTCGATGACAAGGGCCTGCTGGCCGAGGTTGCCGGGCTGGTCGAATGGCCTGTTGTGCTGATGGGGCAGATCGACGGTGAGTTCCTCGAACTGCCACCCGAGGTGCTGCAAACCTCGATGAAAGAGCATCAGAAATTCTTCTCGGTGCGCAATCCCAAAACGGGCCGGATTGAGCGGTTCATCACAGTCGCCAACCGGGAAACCACCGACAATGGCGCAACCATTCTGGCGGGCAACCAAAAGGTGCTGTCGGCCCGTCTGGCCGATGCCAAGTTCTTTTGGGAAAACGACTTGCGCGTTACCAAATCGGACATCGCCCAATGGACCCGCGCGCTGGAGAATGTGACCTTCCACAACAAGCTGGGCACACAGGCCGAGCGGATCGACCGCATCGCTGCACTGGCCCGCGAACTGGCGCCGGTGACCGGAGCGGGTGCCGATCAGGCCGAGAAGGCCGCGCGTCTTGCCAAGGCCGACCTGAGTTCAGAGATGGTTTATGAATTCCCCGAACTTCAGGGGCTTATGGGGCGATATTACATCGAGGCCGCTGGCGAAGATGCCGCCGTAGCCGCTGTCGCGCAGGAGCATTACTCGCCACTGGGCCCAACAGATGACGTGCCGACCGCGCCTTTGTCGGTGACTGTTGCGCTGGCCGACAAGCTGGACACGCTGACCGGGTTCTGGGCGATTGACGAAAAGCCGACAGGGTCGAAAGACCCATATGCTTTGCGTCGGGCAGCGTTGGGGGTTATTCGTCTAATCCTTGAAAACGATTTGAGATCGGACTGGCTAATGACAATCACCATTGGTTGGAACGCCCATCATTGGAAGGACTTCTGGGACCGCATCGCAACCGCAAATGAGAAACTGAAAAAAGGTGTAAGAGAACCTTGGGCTGAGATGGGGGACGAAGAAATTCACCTTCGAAACAACACTGTTTTGGATCTCCTCTCCTTCTTCCACGATCGCCTCAAAACCTTCCTCCGCGATGAAGGCATCCGCCACGACATCATCGACGCCTGTATCGCGATGGACGGCAATGACGACCTCAACCTGCTGGTTAAACGTGCCCGTGCCCTGAATGCGGTGATCGCGACTGAGGATGGCGAAAACCTCGTGCAGGGGTTCAAGCGCGCCAACAATATCCTGACCCAGGCCGAGGATAAGGATGGGGTCGAGTATTCCTATGGTGCGGAAATCAAGTTCGCAGAGACCGACAGCGAAAAGGCTTTGTTCGCTGCGCTGGACGCGGCCAAGGCAAAGATCGATCCGGCGCTGAAGGCCGAGGATTTCCCGACGGCGATGTCGGCCATGGCGACCCTGCGCGGGCCAGTGGATGCGTTTTTTGAGGATGTGCAGGTCAATACTGACAACGACATCCTGCGCCGCAACCGTCTGAACCTGCTTAGCCAGATCCGGCAGGTCTGTTCCAGCGTTGCCGATCTGACGCGGATCGAGGGGTAACGACCGGGCGCGCGGCTCTGCGCGCCCAGAACGCCCTTGCGCGGCAGGCGCAGGTGCCTATGCTGCGGTGGAACCAAGAGGTGCTGCAGTGCAGAATAATCCGCATACCACGCTTATCACCACCGATGCTCCGGTTGCCGCGAACACCCATGGTGGGCGCGCCAAATGTCTGCAACGACTGGTCCGGCTGAACCTTCCTGTGCCGCGCACAGTGGCCTTGTCCTTTGATGCGGTGCAGCGGATCGCCAAGGGCGACATGCCCGATATCGCTGCCGTTCTGGATCAGTTCGATCCGTCGGCATTGCTATGCGTGCGCCCCAGTTCCGAGGACCCCGATTGGGGCGGGCCGGGTGCGGTGCTCAATATCGGTATGAACGATGCGCGTTATCTGGATTTGTCCGGTGAGATGGGTGCCGATGCGGCCGCAGCATTGTTTCTGCGGTTTGTGCAAAGCTATGCGATGCACGTGGCCCGGTTGGACCCGGATGTTTTTGACGATATCGAGGCCGATGGCCGCGAAGGTCTGAGCCTGAGCCTGCGCGCCTATGAGGACGAAACCGACGAGGCATTCCCACAGGACCGGGGCGAGCAGTTGATCGCTGTGCTCAGGTCGATGGCGCGGGCATGGGACGGAACCTCGGCCCGTTTGCTGCGACAGGCCAAGGGGGCCCCGGCGGATGCAGGATTGGGGCTGGTCATTCAGCAAATGATCCCGGGCGTCGGGCAGGGCGAATGCGGCTCGGGCGTTCTGCAACTGGTCGACACGACCACGGGGCTGCCGCAGATCACCGGGCGATACCTGAGCCAGAGCCAGGGCCGCGATGCGCTGGGTGAGGGCGTTTCCGCCCTCTATCTGGAAAAAGACCCACGCGGGCAATCGCTTGAGGAGGTCGCGTCCGAAGCGTTTGCCGACCTCAAATCTCACGCCGCGCTGATGCGTGAGAAACTGCGCGAAGAGATGCAAGTCGAGTTCGTGATCGAAAACGGCCATGTGCACATATTGGACGGGGTCCGCGTTCCGCGCGGCTCGCGCGCGTCGATGCGCATTGCCGTGCGACTGGCCGAGGACGGGATCATCCCGCAGCAAGAGGCCGTGATGCGGATCGACCCGCATTCGCTGAACGAGTTGCTGCACCGTCAGGTCCACCCCGAGGCCAAGCGCGATTTGCTGACAATCGGCATCGCCGCCAGCCCGGGAGCCGCAACCGGGCGGGTCGTTTTTACCGCTGCCGAGGCGCAGGCAAGCGCCGCGCGCGGCGAGCCGTGCATATTGGTGCGGCGTGAAACGTCGCCCGAGGATGTGCGCGGTATGCATGCCGCCGTCGCCGTATTGACGGAAAAGGGTGGCATGACCAGCCATGCGGCGGTGATCGGGCGGGGTCTGGGCCTGCCCTGCATCGTCGGTGCCTCGGACATGCGGTTTCAGACCAAGAAAAAGATGCTGACTGCGCCGGATGGGCGCGTGTTCAAGACGGGTGATGTACTGACCATTGATGGCACATCGGGGCAGGTGTTGGCAGGACAACCTGCAATGCTTGAGGCGGCGCTGGACGATTGCTTTCAGACGCTGATGGCCTGGGCCGACGCCGAACGCGACATCGCGATCCGCGCCAATGCCGATACGCCCGCCGACGCGCAGACAGCGCGCAATTTTGAGGCTCAGGGCATCGGGCTGTGCCGGACCGAGCATATGTTCTTTGATCCTGGCCGCCTGACCGTGATGCGCGAAATGATTTTTGCGCAGACCCCATCGGGTCGCGAAGCGGTGCTGGAACGTTTGCTGCCGATGCAGCGGCAGGATTTCGTTCAACTGTTCCGGATCATGGAAGGGCAACCGGTCTGCATCCGACTGTTTGACCCGCCATTGCATGAATTTCTTCCGACCACCCGCACCGGTCAGCGCGAACTGGCCGAGGCGCTGGACCTGCCGGTCTCAGACGTGGAACGGCGTGTAGACGCAATGAGCGAGTATAACCCGATGCTGGGCCTGCGCGGCGTTCGTCTGGGTGTCACGGTGCCGGAAATCTATGACATGCAGGCCCGCGCGATCTTTGAAGCCACGCTTGAGGCAAGCAAGGACGGCGCGCCGGTGGTGCCCGAGGTGATGATCCCGCTGGTTTCGACCAAGCGCGAGGTTGAACTGGTCCGGGCCCGCATCGACACGGTCGCAGCCGAGGTGGCATCGGAACAGGAGCAGGAAATCAACTATCGGCTGGGGGTGATGGTGGAAACGCCGCGCGCCTGTTTGCGCGCGGGTGAAATCGCTCCGCATTCGGCCTTTCTCAGCTTTGGCACCAACGACCTGACACAGATGACCTATGGCCTGTCGCGCGACGATGCTGGGCGGTTCATGTCTGCCTATGTTCAACTGGGCGTTTTCAACGAAGATCCGTTTCACGTTCTGGATGCAGACGGGGTCGGTGAATTGCTGAAACTGGGGGCTGAACGGGGGCGTGAGGCGCAGCCGGATGTTACCCTTTCGGTTTGCGGCGAACACGGCGGAAACCCCGAATCAATAGCCATCTGTCGGGACCTTGGTTTCGATTATGTGTCCTGTTCCCCCTTCCGGGTACCGGTCGCTCGGCTGTCTGCCGCTCAACTGGCAATATCCTCAAAACTTGGGGGTTGACTTAACCTCAAAGCCCTAGAAATAGTGGGTTTGGGATGGAATGGCGGCCAGATGATTTTGGTCGCCTGCGCAAGATTCCTCTTGCGTTTTCCAAAAAAACTGGACGTTTGCCCCTGAGTGGGGTATCAGCCTCGTCGCGCCCGCCGGGGGAGGGTTTGGCGCGTTATGTGCCTGTGCGAGGTTATCTGATGAGACGCTACATAGTGGCTGCTGCCTTAACGGTGGCAACCGTGCTGCCGAGTATTGTCTCTGCCGAAAGGCAGAGCGTTGAAACGACGAAAAATGAGCTTGTCGCCCGGAACGAATTGCCGGCACAAAGCTTTCGCGACTACCTGAAACTGTTCAAGCCACGGAAGGCACCTGAACAGGTTGAAATCTCTTACACAAAGGCCTGGCTGGACCAACAGCCCAAGGCATCCGGCGACGAACATTTCCGTTGTCTGGCCGAGGCACTGTATTTCGAAGCGCGCGGTGAAAGCATCCGCGGGCAGTTTGCCGTGGCCGAAGTGATCCTGAACCGGGTCGACAGCACGCGCTTTCCAAGCTCGCTGTGCGGCGTGATCAATCAGGGCACCGGGCGTAAGTACCAATGCCAGTTCACCTATACCTGCGACGGCAAGGAAGAAGTCATTCACGAAAAGCGCGCGTATGAGCGTGTGGCCAAGGTTGCGCGCGCTGCAATCGAGGGCGTCGCCGATGAGATGACATCGGGTGCCACGCACTATCACACCAAGGCAGTCCGCCCGTCCTGGTCCCGGGTCTACAAGGAAACCGCCCGGATCGGTGTCCATATTTTCTATCGCCACAACCACCGGACTGCCAGCAACTGATTGTCGCTCCTGCGCTGGAAGCTTGATGCTGCGGTGAAATGTGTTGATTATATTGCGGGCCGGGAGGCCCGTAATGCATTTTAGCAGAAGACATATCCTGAAATCCGCCGCAGCCTTGGCGCTGCTGCCCGCCACCGCGCGCGCGACGCAGCAAGTGTTGGAAGCGCGTGAAGCCCTGCAGCAACTTGCCCCGGACGGTTACGCCCAGACCAATGTCTGGAGCTATGGCGGCGCTGTGCCCGGCGCGCCAATTCGAATTGATCAGTGCGCGCGGGTTCAACGCAAGCTGGTTAACGCATTGCCCGAGCCGACAACCGTTCACTGGCATGGTATCCGGATCGACAATGCAATGGACGGCGTGCCCGGCATGACGCAGCAGGCTGTTCCGTCAGGCGGCAGCTTTGACTATGACTTTGTCGCCCCAGATGCCGGAACCTATTGGTATCATGCGCATAACCGCTCGATGGAGCAGGTGGCTCGGGGGCTGTACGGCCCGTTAATTGTCGAAGAGCTTGATGCGCCGAACGTGGATCAGGATCTGGTTCTGATGCTGGATGATTGGCGGATCGATCCCGATACTGGTCAAATCGCCGGTGATTTCGACAATGGGCACGACCTCAGCCATGCCGGACGGATCGGCAATCTGATTTCTGTCAACGGATCGTTTGATCCCGGATATGAGGTGCAGCGGAACGAGCGGTTAAGGCTGCGCCTGATCAACGCCGCCAATGCCCGCATCTTTAACATCGCTGTTCAGGGTCTGACCGGCTGGATCGTGGCACTGGATGGAATGCCGCTGGACGATCCGATCCCTGTTGCAGACGCTTTTCCGCTGGCACCCGCTCAGCGCGCCGATCTGGTGGTCGATGTCACTGCGACGGCAGGCGACACCGCCAGCCTTGTAAGCGTCGAGCGGGACGGGGCCTTTGCGTTGGTGCAGTTCGATGTGAACGGTCAAGGGTCAGAAACGGCCAGATCCGGCATAACATCGCTGCCGCCCAATCCGATGCCGGATGTATCGGCCTTTCGTGACGCCCCGTTGCACAGGATGACCCTACAGGGTGGGGCGATGCGCTGGCTGGAAAACGCGCGGATCGGTGACACGAAAATGACCGGGCGGGAATTGGCGCAACTCGGGCGGTTCTGGGCCCTGAACGGGGATGCCGAACGTCCTGTGGTGCCGTTTCTGGATGCATCGCGGGGCAGCCTGCATCGCATTGAATTCGCGAATGAAACCGCGTTCCCGCATGCGATGCATCTGCACGGGCATCATTTTCGGCTGGTACAGCAAGATGGTACCCTTGGACCATGGCGCGACACTGTTCTGGTCAACAGCGGTCAGACCCGGCAAATCGTTCTGATGGCCGACAATCCGGGCGACTGGCTGCTGCATTGCCATATGCTGGGACATGCCGCGTCAGGTATGATGAGCTGGTTTCGCGTGGCCTGACGCCGCATTCAGCGGGTAGAATGGCGTTTGCTGTGATGGTATAGGCCGCCGAAACGCCTAGAATGGGTGCACTTTTCTTGATGGCGAAGGGCCTGACCTATGAGTTCTGAAATCCGCCTTGCCTTTGCGCACCCGTCCGAGCGGTCCGAAGCAACCGCGGCGCGTGGCCCGTTGGACCGTATTTCGCTGCGCGATCATATCGTGGACGTTGAAATCGGTGCCTTTCAGGCCGAGCGGGGCACGACTCAGCGTATCTGTTTCAACATCGTGGTCGAGGTTCGCCCGCTGACCGATCCGATCGACGATGATGTGGATCGCATCCTGTCCTATGACCGCGTGACCGAAGCGATTGCCTATGAGCTGGCCGCCGAACGGCTGAACCTGTTGGAGACGCTGGCAGACCGGGTGGCCGAACGCATTCTGCTTGAACCTCAAGCTGTAAGAGCTTTTGTTCGCATCGAAAAACTTGATCGCGGCCCCGGTGCTTTGGGCGTTGAGATCGTGCGCGGCAAAGACGCGGCCCATCACGACATGGAAGAAGAGGAACGCCCGCATCCGCGTCTGGTGTTTTTGTCCAATACCGCCATCGCCTCGGACAATCTGACAGGCTGGATTGACCAGTTGGAAAACCGTCAGCGCCCTCTGATCCTGTGCGTTGGTGCGTCGGATCTGACGGTTCCTGAAACCGGTCATGCCATGACGCAGCGCCGGATCAATCTGCTGGCCATTGAACAGAACGCCTGGGTTCTGGCGGCGCGGGATCACCGCTGTGTCGTCGTCTCCACTCGGACCGAGCTGGACTGGGCTATGAAGAACGGCCAGATCTGCGTCTGGGCCCCGTCCAAGATTGTTCTGGACGCGGTGGATGGACCTTCGGCCGCACCTTCGGATGCGGTGGCGTTGGCTGCGTGGTTTGCTGCGACGTTTGAGGCCAGCGAGATGCTGGTCATCGGCGGCGATCTTCCGGCAGCACCCAAAACGCCCCTGCGCGCTATTCCGGTTGCGCAGGCCAAACTGTGACCACCTACTATAGACCGTTGCTGCAACACGGGTGCGTGCGACCTGATGGGGCGGTTACTCTGGCCGTTCAGGACCTGTGGTTCACCGATGCCGAGTGTCTGACACGAGATGCGCAGGCCCGGATCGTCCCGGCGCAAGAGATACCGCCAGAGACGCTGGACCGTTTGACGCGACCACGCGCGCCCATCTGCGATCTGGACATGTCGGTGCCGCATATCATGGGTATCCTGAACGCTACCCCGGACAGTTTCTCGGACGGGGGCGTGCACAACTCGGTCGAGGCCGCATGTGCGGCGGCCAGGGACATGGTCTCGCACGGGGCCACCATCCTGGACGTGGGCGGGGAATCGACGCGACCAGGAGCAGAAATTATCCCCGAAGGTGAAGAAATCGCGCGGACGCGGCCCTTGATTCAGGCAATCGGGGCGGAAGCCGGGGCGCTTATTTCGATCGATACGCGGAAAAGCGCCGTTGCCAAGGCGGCACATCAGGCCGGGGCCGGACTGATCAACGATGTGTCCGGATTCACCTTTGATCCGCAGCTAGCGCCGTTTTGCGCTGAAATCGGCGCTCCAGTCTGCGTCATGCATATGCAGGGTGATCCGGCCACGATGCAGGACGATCCGCGCTATGACAATGTACTGCTGGATGTGTACGACTTTCTGGAAGGGCAGATTACAAGGCTGACCACGTTGGGACTGTCGCGCGATCTGATTATCGTCGATCCGGGCATCGGTTTTGGCAAGACCGAGGCACATAACCTGAGCTTGCTGCGCAATATCGGCCTGTTTCATGGGTTGGGCTGCCCGATCCTGCTGGGCGTATCGCGCAAGGGATTGATCGGGCAGATCGGAAAAGAACCGCGCAAGGATGCCCGGGCGCCAGGATCTATTGCTGTCGCGCTGTCCGCAGTGTCGCAGGGCGTGCAGATCATACGGGTTCACGACGTGCCCGAGACCGCTCAGGCCTTGCGTCTGTGGACCGCCGTCCGATAATCTGGGCAAAAAGAAATACAGGAGATCTATCTGTGCGCAAGCTGTTCGGAACCGACGGGGTGCGGGGCACCGCGAACACTTACCCGATGACGGCAGAAATGGCCTTGCGCATTGGCGCGGCGGTCGGTCGGTATTTCCGTCGCGACGCATCCGGTGTGCACCGTGTTGTCATCGGCAAGGACACGCGCCTGTCCGGCTATATGCTGGAAAGCGCACTGACTGCCGGGCTGACCTCGACCGGGATGAATGTTTTGCTGCTGGGACCGGTGCCGACGCCTGCGGTCGGGTTGATGACCCGCTCGATGCGGGCGGATCTGGGGGTCATGATCTCAGCCAGCCACAACCCGGCCGAGGATAACGGGATCAAGTTCTTTGGGCCGGACGGGTTCAAACTGTCCGATCAGGCCGAGATCGAGATCGAACAGCTGATTGAAGAGGGCGTCAGCCCGGCGCAGGCGCATAATATCGGTCGCGCCCGCCGTGTGGATGATGCCCGTTTTCGCTATGGCGAGCGGGTGAAATCGTCGCTGCCGCGTCAGGTCCGTTTGGACGGTCTGAAGGTGGTGATCGATTGCGCCAATGGCGCAGCCCACCGCACTGCGCCCGAGGTTTTGTGGGAACTGGGCGCTGACGTCATCCCTGTGGGCATCGCGCCCAACGGCAAGAACATCAATCTCGATTGCGGATCGACCAAACCGCAGGTGGCTGCGGAAACCGTTGTGGCCCATGGCGCGGATGTGGGCATCTGTCTGGACGGAGACGCGGATCGGGTGGTTGTGATCGACGAGACCGGCACGGTCGCTGACGGTGATCAGCTGATGGCCTTACTGGCCGGCGCCTGGTCGCGTGCAGAACAGTTGAAGGGCGGCGCATTGGTTGCGACCGTGATGTCAAACCTCGGGCTGGAACGGCATTTGGCGGCACAGGGATTGCGGTTGGAGCGGACGGCCGTGGGTGACAGATATGTGGTCGAAAAGATGCGCGCAGGCGGGTTTAACCTTGGCGGTGAACAATCCGGTCACATCGTTATGAGCGATTATTCCACCACAGGCGACGGGCTGATGGCGGGGCTGCATTTCCTGGCCGAGATGGTTCTGACCGGCCGCAAGGCGTCCGAGCTGGCACGACAATTCGAAACGGTGCCGCAATTGCTCAAGAATGTCCGGTACGAGGCAGGCCAGCTTCCGCTGGAGGCGGCAAGCGTCAAGGCTGCCATTGTCGATGCCGAGGCTCTTCTAAGCGGGCAGGGCCGCCTGCTGATCCGCAAATCCGGCACCGAACCGCTGGTCCGTGTAATGGCGGAATGCGAAGACGCGGCGCTGCTGACGCAGGTTGTCGACGGTATCGTGGCCGAGGTCGAAGCGGCAGTCTAACGCCCGATCAACATCTTGCGCAGGCTGAACCATTGGCTGATGGCCAATCCTGTCAGGATCATCGCCAGCGCGACGTAAAACCTCAGCGGCAGCGCCTCGGACAGGATCCATGCGCCAAATACCATCGACCAGATGGGGACCTGATAGTTGACCAGCGTCATGAAAACCGACCCGGCGCTACGGATGATCGAGACGCGCAGCAGGGTTGCAAAGGCGGTGGGCAGCAGCCCCAGGACGATCAGTGCCAGACCCGGTCGGGCACCCTGCCAATTGGGCAACCCCTCGGTCATGATCATGATGGGCAGCAGGGCGACGGCCCCGACCACCAGCGATAGCGCAGACAGAACAACAGGATCGATCGGCGGGCAACGCCGGCTAAAGATCGACGCGCAGGAGTAACAAAACGCCGCCCCGATACAGGCCAGCTGCGCCAGCGGTTCAGCACCTTGCCCCAGCTGCGCCAGCCCGGGCCCGATCAGGACCAGAGCACCGGAAAAGCCCAGCAACACTCCGACCAAGCGGCGCGGGATCAGCGGCTCATCAGAAAAGAAATGCGCCAGCGGCAGCACCATCAGCGGAATGGCGGACATGGACAGGCCCGCAAAGGCCGAGGGAACATATTGCTGCCCCCAGCTGAGCAGAACAAAGGGCAGGGCGGTCGACAAAAGGCCAATCACGATGATCGACCCCCAAAGGCGCGGATCGCGACCGGGCAGCTTGCGCCCCGAAATCCACATCATCAGCAGCAAAGTGACAGCACCCAGCGTGGTGCGCGAGGTTGCGACAGTGACCGGGCCGTACCCTTCAAGCGCCATGGCAACAACCATGAACGTTCCACCCCAGATGAGGCCGAGAGCTATGACGCCGCCCCAATCGCGGTAATCGGGTTGTTGGACCATTCGTCCCCCTTATCCTGCGCTTGGGTGGATGTCACGCGCCCGATCTTGACATTCAGTAAGCTATTACTTACGGTAAGCAATGGCTTACAAAGATGCGTTCTCGGCACTGGGCGATCCAACCCGAAGACTGGTATTCGAAGCAGTTGCAAATCGCCCCTGCGCGGTGGGGGAACTGGCCGACCGGCTGCCCGTAAGCCGACCGGCAGTGTCACAGCATTTGAAGGTTCTCACTGATGCGGGGCTGGTGATCTGTCGACCGCAAGGAACGCGGCGGATCTATTCCGCCCGCCCCGAGGGACTGGCCGACATGCGCGCCTGGCTGAACCGGTATTGGTCCGGCGTGCTGGAAAACTTCGCGGCAGAGATAGACCGGGAAGGGCCAGACCAATGACGGACCCCATCATCAAGGCCATAGACGTGAGCGCGACCCCGGATCGTGCTTTTGATGTCTTTGTGCACCGGATCGCCAAATGGTGGCCCTTGGACGGTCATGCGGTCTCGGTCGCTGATGGAAAGCCAGCCCTTGCCGTGACCATGGAGCCTAAAGTCGGCGGAGCGATCTATGAACCTTAATTCCGCAGTAGGCGCGGAGGCGATATCGGGTAAACTGTTGAGGTCCAGTTAAGAATAGCCGTTGGAGGGTTTATAATTGGCTCACCCATTTGGTGATCGCGCTGAGGTTGAACAAGCGCATTCGAATGAGCCCGTTGCGCTGGACAGTTTCAGCGGTCAGGTTCATGTTCGCTGGTCTCCGGACGAAGCCGTCACTCCGCTGGGCCAGTTGCCGTTCTTCATCGATTATCTGAAGCAGGCCGATCTGTTTGATCCCTTTGTTGCGGATTGCCCGTTGCGGTTCAGCAGCCCCAATGCGCCAAAGGTTCGGGATGTTCTGGGCACGATGGTTCTGTCGATCGTGACCGGCGGTCGGCGCTATGCGCATGTGAATGCGCTGCGGCACGATGGGATCAATCCGGCGTTTCTGGGGCTGAGCAAAATCTGCAGCGACGACTCGGTTCGGCGGGCTTTGGCGACCCTTGATCAGCGAGAAGCGGACATCTGGCTGAAGCACCATCTGACATTCCCGCTGCATCCAGTGATGCAGGAAGACTGGATCCTGGACGCGGACACCACGGTCAAACCGATCTATGGCAAACAGGAAGGTGCAGTTGTGGGCTACAATCCCCACAAACCCGGTCGACCCTCTCATTGTTACCACAGCTTTATGATCGCAAACCTGCGGCTGATCCTGGGCGTTGAGGTCACCGCGGGCAATGAACATCACGGCACGCATGGTCTTTCTGGTCTGCTGGAAATTCTGGATGGCCTCGCCCCTGCCGCACGGCCGTATCTTGTTCGTGGTGACAGCAGCTATGGCAATGAAACGGTGATGTCTGCGCTTGAAGAGCGGGCTCAGCCCTATCTTTTCAAGCTACGCATGACGAAACGGGTGAAGGAACTGGCGTCAAAACTTGCTGCAAAAACCGGCTGGACTGAGGCAGGTCGCGGCTGGCAGGCGGCGGCATCGGAATTGCAATTGATGGGCTGGAGTCGCAAACGCCGTGTTGTTGTTCTGCGCCGTCGGGTGCCAAAGGACGTGGCGCTGACAGCGCCGATTGGTGAAGAGAATGAGCAACTTCTTCTGGGCCTCGCCGAGGTGGTCCCGGCTCAGGCGGCGCTTTGGGAGTACAGCGTTCTGGTGACCTCGCTGGATTGCGAGGGCCTCACCCTGGCACAGCTCTACCGGGATCGGGCTGATGCGGAAAACGCGTTTGACGAACTGAAGAACCAATGGGGGTGGGGCGGGTTCACAACGCAGGATCTGAAGCGTACGCAGATCACCGCCCGAATGACGGCGCTGGTTTACAATTGGTGGTCGCTTTTTGTCCGGCTGGTTGACCCAATGACATCGCGAGAAGCGATCACCAGCCGTCCGCTGTTATTGACTGGTGTCGCACGAGCGACCAGACACGCGGGACAGACAACGCTGTTCCTGAACAGCAGCCATGGGCAAACGCGGCAGATCCGGTCGAAACTGACGGACATGACACGGTTCTTGCGTAACCTGCAATCTGCGCCGCAGTTGACCGCCATTGAGCGTTGGTGCCGGATTCTTGGCCGCGCTCTCGCAAAATTCCTGCATGGGCGCAACCCAAAGCCACCTCCCAATGTGTTGCCAGCCTGTTGATAGGCCAAAATTGCACAACCAGAACGCGAACGCACCTGCCGAAATTGGCCGGAAACAAACTCCAACTGCGGAATCAAGGATGAAACGAAATGGGACGGCACGCGCGCGGACTGGGGTAAGGTGCTGGTGTTCGAACCCGGGTATCGGCTGGCCTTTAGCTGGCACCCGGGCACCGACAGCACCAAACCAACGCGGGTCGACGTGACATTTACGGAGAACGGGGTAGGCGGCGCACTGGTGACCCTGACCCATTCGGGTTGGGAAATCTGGGCCGCCGAAGCGCCTGATAAGCGGGGCGGATATGACAGCGGTTGGGATTTTGTTTTCGGCCAGTGTTACGCAGATGCGGTTGCCAAATGAAAAAGGGCAGCCACCGGGGCTGCCCTTTCGCTGACTGACGTCAGGCTTAGTTCTTTGCTTTGTCGACCATTTTGCCAGCGGAAATCCACGGCATCATGGCGCGCAGCTTGGCGCCGGTTTCTTCGATCTGGTGCTCGTCATTGGCGCGGCGCGAGGCTTTGATGGTCGGCTGACCAACGGCGTTTTCGAGCATGAAGTCACGAACGAATTTACCTTGCTGGATGTCGTCCAGAACGGCTTTCATACGCGCTTTGGTCTCGTCGTAATTCAGGATACGCGGGCCGGTGACATACTGGCCGTATTCCGCAGTGTTCGAGATCGAGTAATCCATGTTGGCGATACCGCCTTCGTAGATCAGGTCAACGATCAGCTTCACCTCGTGCAGACACTCGAAATAAGCCATTTCGGGCGCATAGCCTGCCTCGACCAGGGTTTCAAAGCCGCAGCGGATCAGTTCGACCAGACCGCCGCACAGAACGGCCTGTTCGCCGAACAGGTCGGTTTCGCATTCTTCGCGGAAGTTGGTTTCGATGATACCCGAACGTCCGCCACCGATGGCCGAGCAATAGGACAGGCCGATTTCCAGCGCCTTGCCGGTTGCGTCATTGTCCACGGCCACCAGGCAGGGCACGCCACCGCCTTTGGTGTATTCGCCGCGCACGGTGTGGCCGGGGCCTTTGGGGGCCATCATGATGACGTCGACGCCTTCTTTCGGCTCGATCAGGCCGAAATGCACGTTCAGGCCGTGGGCGAAGGCAATCGCTGCGCCGGGCTTGATGTTGTCGTGGACGTATTTCTTGTAGGTCTCGGCCTGCAGCTCGTCGGGCATGGTGAACATGATGACGTCGCACCATGCGGCCGCTTCAGCGATACCCATCACTTGCAGACCTTCACCTTCGGCTTTCTTCGCCGAGGCCGAGCCTTCGCGCAGAGCGACCACAAGGTTCTTGGCACCCGAATCGCGCAGGTTCAGCGCGTGGGCGTGGCCTTGGCTGCCGTAACCCAGGATGGCCACTTTTTTGTCTTTGATCAGGTTGATGTCGCAATCGCGATCATAATAGACGCGCATTTTGCCGGTCCTTTCTGTTTCGATTGCGGTGGTTGTAACCGGGCGATTGGGGATTGGCGAGCGTTGTGCAGTTGAGTATTTGGGAAAAAGATGAAGAATAATTCGTCAGATTGAAAGAATGTGAGAAATTCATGCTTGATGACCTCGACCGGCGCATTCTGCGCCATTTTCAGGCCGATCCCAGCCTGTCCGCGGCAGAGCTGGCCGAGCATTGCGGCATCAGCACCGGGGTATGTTGGCGACGCGTGGAAAAGATGCAGGCCGCCGGAATTATCCAAGGGCAAGAGGCGGTGATCGACTGGGCGGCACTTGGGTATGCGGTCGAGGTGTCATTGCGGGTGACGCTGGACAAGACCCAGCCGCGTGCCTTTGACGAATTCACGGCTGCGGCCCGGCAGGTGGCTGAAGTGATTGAAATTCAAACCTTTCTTGGGCGCGTGGATGTGCGTCTGTCAGTGCTGGCGCGGGACATGTCGCATTACCAGTTGGTCTATCGCGACCGCATCCTGACCCTGCCACATATCGCAGATATCGAGGCGCTGATGCATATCGCCCGGGTCAAGCGCGATGAGGTGCTGCCGGTATGATCGAATTGGATGAAATTGACCGCAATATCCTGCGCGCCTTGGTTCAGGACGCGACCCAGAGTGCGGGCGCATTGGGGCGGCGATTCGGCCTGTCCCAGCCCGCGACGTGGCGGCGGATTCGCAGGTTAGAGCAGGCTGGCGTCATCAAGGGGCGCCGCCTACGGCTGAATGCCGAGGCGCTGGGGTTTGGGGTGACTGTTTTTCTGGGGATCAAACTGGCCCGCAAGGGTCAGGTGAGTCTCGAAGATTTCGAACGTGCCGTCAGCGCCATCCCCGAGGTTCAGACGGTCGAGCACGTTCTGGGCCTTTATGACTATCGCTTGCGAGTTGTTGCGCGCGACCTGTCCGATTTCGAACGCGTCCTGCGACGACGTATCATGACGCTTCCGGGGGCAGGCGATGTAGAAGCCAACGTCCTGCTCAGCGAAGAGCGGCTTGCTGGTCCGATTGGATGAGGTCGCTCAATATCTGGTGCGGATGCAATAGCCCGGATGATGCGTCATGCGGGCAAAGGTGATCGGCTGCCCGTTTTTCCACGTCGTCCGCTCAAGCTGAATCATTGAGGTGCCGGTTGTGGTGCCCATGAACTCGGCCAGCCGCCCATCCGCCGAGATCGCCGAGAATGAAATCTCGGCCTCGGTAAAAGGCGCG
Source organism: uncultured Ruegeria sp. (assembly GCA_963422555.2). GTDB lineage: Bacteria > Pseudomonadota > Alphaproteobacteria > Rhodobacterales > Rhodobacteraceae > Ruegeria. The sequence continues at coordinate 13,978 of CAXXPZ010000093.1, read as the reverse complement.
GCATTCAGCAGCCATTCATGCGGCCCACGCGCGTTGAGATCAGCATGCTCGACATCCGGCACGGTTTCGATGTTGATCCAGCGTTCTTCCAGTTGAAACGGGCGGTTGTCGGCGTAATGCATGCAAACGATCTGCAAAACGCGCGCGTCCGGTTCAACACTCAGCTGGGATGTGAGCCAACCGGGGCTGTATACCACGTTCCGTTCAACCAGTGCGTACCGATAGGTCGAATTCTGCTTTTCCACCGCTTGCCGGGCCAGCGAAATCTCAAGCTTGGCCTGTCTTTGCGGTTCCTTTGTAACGCGTGTTCCGCTTTTGCGTTTGCGTTCGACAAAGCCCTGATCGGCCAGTTCCCGCAGTGCCCGGTTTACGGTCGCACGGGCGCAATTGAACTCTTCCGCCAATTGGGTTTCGGTCGGTAATAACGAGCCTTGCGGCCAGACTCGGGACTCGATCCTTCTTTTGACTTCGTCTCTTACAACTTGAAAACTAATCCGCTTATGCGCAGCCACGGGCTGTTATGTCCTTCTTGTTCAAAGTGAGCGTATCTGGTCAGAAACACGCCATAGTGTAAAGACGCGGTGACACTGGTTGGCGTCATTTCCCTCTGTTGTTGCACGTTAAAAGTTGGATTTAAACCACGGGTTGTGGTTTCCCTTAGGTAAACTAACGAGATTCGCTTTCATCTTTACCCGCGCATCGGGACGGTGCAGAAACAACGCTGATTTGGAAAGGACATGTCATGCCTGCTTTGTTGGAAACTGTTGATCCCGATGGGTTCGAAGAATTCTCGGTCGTCTTCACGGATCGGTCGCTTAACCATATGTCAGCCAGCTTTCAGCAGGTGATGCGCGACATCTCGGGGATGCTGCGCGAGGTGTATGGCGCCGATGGCGTTGCGGTGATCCCCGGTGGTGGCACATTCGGGATGGAGGCCGTGGCGCGACAATTTGCACGCGGTGCAAATGTTCTGGTCGTGCGCAACGGTTGGTTTTCCTATCGCTGGAGTCAGATTTTCGAATCCGGCGGGTTGACCGCCTCGGCTACGGTTCTCAAGGCGCGGCAAACGGGTAATGCCAGCCCGTCGCCCTTTGCGCCTGCGCCGATCGATGAGGTGGTTGCGACCATTCACGAGCAGCGCCCTGACATCGTCTTTGCCCCACATGTCGAAACCTCGGCCGGAGTTATCCTGCCGGATGATTACGTGACCGCAATGGCGGCTGCGGCGCATGAAGTCGGAGCGCTGATGGTTCTGGATTGCATCGCGTCAGGTTGCGCCTGGATTGACATGAAATCCACCGGTGTGGATGTCCTGATTTCCGCTCCGCAAAAAGGCTGGAGCGCCACGCCTTGTGCCGGTCTGGTCATGTTGTCCGAACGGGCCGAAGCGCGTCTGGCCGAGACCACATCCGACAGTTTCTCCATCGATTTGAAAAAGTGGCGGCAGATCATGCAGGCCTATGAGGACGGCGGTCATGCCTATCACGCGACGATGCCGACGGATTCGCTGCGCGCCTTCCGGGACACGATGAATGAGACGCGCGAGTATGGCTTTGAAAAGCTGCGTCAGGCGCAGTGGGCGCTGGGTGACGGCGTGCGGGCGTTGCTAAGGGACAAGGGTGTGACGTCGGTTGCCGCTGACGGCTTCGGCGCGCCGGGTGTCGTGGTCAGCTATACCTCGGACCCCGAAGTTCAGAACGGCAAGAAGTTCGCTGCGATGGGGATGCAGATCGCAGCCGGAGTTCCGTTGCAATGTGACGAGCCCGCAGGGTTCAGCACATTTCGGTTGGGCCTGTTTGGGTTGGACAAGCTTTATGACGTTGACGGCACCATCGGGCACCTCAAGCGCGTTTTGGATCAGGTACTGTAAACGGCGGGGGCCTCAGCGCACGCCGAGGCCCATCTGCATCAATGTCTTGCGCACGACCGGCAGCGAATAAAGGGCATTCAAGCCCATCGCCCGTGCATCGCGCAATGGGCGCGCCTCGATCATCGAGGCGCGGTTCAGCAGATCGATGCCTTTGACCCGCAACGCGATCTCGGCATGGCGTGCCTTGTGATAGGCATCCAGCATCTGCGCATCACCCAAACCTTCGGGGCGGGCCTGAGCTAGGTCCAGCAAGCTGTGCAGATCGCTCAGCGACATGTTCAAGCCCTGCGCGCCGATAGGGGGCAACACATGGGCGGCCTCGGCCATTAGCGCGACCCTTTCACCGGAAAGACGTTCAGCCGACTGGCTGATAATGGGCCAGATCGTCCGACGCGACGCCAGCTTTAGCGGTCCGAACAACCCACAGGACCGTTCGGTCATCTGGGCCTCAAAGGCTTCGGGTTCCAATTCCAGCAATTCAACCGCGCGCGGTCCGCGCTCCATCCAGACAATGGCGGATGACGGGCTGCCCTGCCAATCGGGCAGCGGCACCAGCGTGAATGGACCGCCCGAGCGGTGGATCTCTGTCGAGACATTTTCGTGCGCGATGGGGTGCGTGACCGCAAAAGCCAGCGCCTTTTGGCCATAGCGTGTGGTGTGCACGGCGATCCCGGCCGCCTCGCGCATGGGTGAGGTGCGGCCATCCGCCGCGATCACCAGTTTGCAGCGGACGCGGCTGCCGTCGCTTAGCCCCACGCGCGCCTCGGCTGTGCGGGTGAACAGGCTGACGGTACCGGTGCCTGGGCGGAAATCGACATTGGGCAGCTTGGCAAGGCGGGCCACCATCTCGCGCCGCAGCAACCAATTGGGCAGGTTCCACCCGAACGGTTGATCCGAGATGTCCGAGGCGTTGAAATCACGCACGACGCGGGGTTCGGGTAAATCTCCGCCTGCGTCAACGATCCGCATGATTTGCAGCGGGGCTGCGTCGGCGTCCAGACGCTGCCACAGGCCGCAATGTTCCAGCAGGCCGCGGGCCGGTTGCAGAAACGCCGTGGTGCGCAGGTCTGATCCGTCCGCGTCCCGTTCTGTAACAGGCGGGGTGGGGTCGACGCAGATCACGTCGAATCCGGCTGCGCCAAAGGCGGCGGCGGCTGTCAGACCGGCAATGCCGCCACCGGAAATCAGGATGTCACAGCTGTCAGTCATGGCGCAATTCTCCGTCTTGCGCAGACCCTAGTGCCGTTTCGGGGCATTCGCCAAGTGACATCCTGTCCCGCTGTTCAGCCGCGCGAAATCAGCAGGAGGATCAGGAACATCACGGGCACCATCGCCAGCGCGGGCAGATACAGGCCGGGCAGGCCAAACAGCATCACCGAACAGCCCCACATGGCAAAGATCGCGGCGGCAGTATATCCCAGCTCTTCGGGTTCGCCGTCGGCCACATCGCGCGCCATCCAACCAAACAGGGGAATTGCAAATAACAGGCGCTGCCAGATGGGCAGGCGTCGCGGCATTTCAATCGCGCTCATGATTATCTCCGGTTCTGTCCGTCGCTGCAGCGCATATAGGATTGGTGGCGGACCTGCAGGATGTGCAGATCGTCGCAGTGCGTCAGCCTATCGCAGGCGGGCCAGAAAACCGGTCAGATCGTCCGTATGATGGTGGATATGATCTGCCTCATGCGGGTCGGGTGCTACGTGAACGGTGCGCATTCCCATCTCATGCGGGGCGGTCAGATTGCGGGGATCATCCTCGAACATGGCAGCCTTGTCGGCCTGAATGCCATCTTGCGCAAAGATCGATTCGAAAGCTGCGCGTTCGGGCTTGGGGCGGTATCCGGCATGTTCCACACCATAGATCGCATCGAACAACCCGCTGAGCCCGCGCGCTGTCAGCACGCGCTCGGCGTAGGGCGCTGACCCGTTGGTATAGACGATGCGCCGTCCCGGCAGCGCGCGGATATGATCGGCCAGTGCCGTGTCAGGCTCCATATGGCTCATGTCGACCTGATGCACAGCATAGAGATAAGGTTCAGGGTCCACATCGTATTCGACCATCAGCCCGGCCAGCGTCGTGCCATATTGCCGCCAATAATGAGACCGTAACCGGTTCGCCTCGGCCCGGTCGACGCCGATGGTCTGAACCATATAATCCGTCATCAGCACTTCGATCTGATCGAACAGTTGCATGTGTGGCGGATACAGGGTGTTGTCCAGATCAAACACCCATTGGGTGACATGAGAAAAAGCCGGTTTAAACATGGCTTGGGTTTAGGCCGCGCTGGCAGGGTTTTCAATGGCTGCCCTTGATTGCGGCCCGCTGTGGCGGATAGACATGTCCGAACGAGGAGACCAAAGCCCCCATGCGCCAGTCCAGACAGTCCAATACGGATGCCTATAGCCTGATACTCGAAGCGATCGATGTCGGCGTCTACAAACCCGGCGACCGTCTGGTCGAAAGCGAGCTGGCCGAGCGGTTCGGGGTGTCGCGCACTCCGATCCGCGAGGCGCTGCAGCGGCTCGAGACGCAATCGCTGCTGGAACGGGACGGGCGGTCGCTGATCGTGGCCTCGCTGGACCACAACCAGATGGCCGAATTGTACATGGTGCGCCGCGAGTTGGAGGGCCTAGCCGCACGGTTGGCCGCGCGTCACGCGACCATAGAAGAAGTCAAAGTGCTGCAGGACATGGTTACCGCCGATGATGCGCTGGTCGATGACCCGACCGCGCTGTCGCGGGCGAACCGGCGGTTTCACGAACAGATCCATCTGGCTTCACACAACAGGTATCTGGTGCAGCAACTGGATCTGGTGCACCGGACCATGGCGTTGATGGCGACAACATCGCTTGCCGTTCAGGGACGCGGCGAGATTGCCCAAAGCGAACACAAGGGCATTGTCGAGGCAATCGCGGCCCGTGACGAAGACGGCGCGGCGCAGGCACTAAAGGAGCATATCTCGGTCGCCTTCATGACCCGCCTGAAACAGGATGCGGTGAAGCGAGAGAAATAGGCCGATCACCCGGCGGGAACCTCTTCCTCGGCGTGGCCGTGTTGGGTTTTGTCCCAGAAAAAAGGGTTCACGATCAGTTCCCACAACGCTTTGTATGCCGCCAGAACGCCCAGCGGGAAATACAGTGCCATGGTTGGCACCCAGGGGATCAGAAACCGTCTGTTGCAGGCGTTTGCCCCAAGCGCGCCGACCAGAATGTTGACGATTTCTGCCGTTATGAACAGAACGATGCAACCGGTCAGAACGTTTGCAGCGATCACATCCTGAAAGGGATGTGGCAGACCCAGTGTCACCAGCCAGAACAGCCATAACACCGGCGCCAGCAGAAATTGTCCAAGTGTTCCCAGAAAAAACGCCTGCACACCCAGAAAGCGCCGCAGCCCGAGATCGCGCAGCAATCGCTGCGGTGCGCGCATATGAACCAGATAGGTGACCATGAACCCTTTGAGCCAGCGCGAGCGCTGTTTGACCCACGGCCAGGCACGAAAATTGGCCTCTTCATAGGTGGTGGTGTTCACAATCTCGGTGCGGTAGCCCGCGCGACACAGGCGGACCCCAAGGTCAGCATCCTCAGTCACGTTATGGGCGTCCCAGCCGCCCAGTTCCAACAGCTTGTCGCGGCGAAAGAAAAATGTGGTTCCGCCCAGGGGCACGACCAGCCCCAGCCGGGCGATTCCGGGAAGGATCACGCGAAACCAGCCGCTATATTCAATCGTGAAACAGCGCGAGCGCCAGTTAGTACGGGGGTTATAATAATCCAGCACGCCTTGCAGGCACACGACCTCATCCGGGGCCTGCGCGAAGGTGCGGGCCACCATTTCAAGCTGATCGGGCATCGGTGCGTCCTCGGCGTCCCAGACGCCAACGATATCGCCCCGGCAGAAATCCAGCGCGTAGTTCATCGCCCGGGGTTTGGTCGTCAGCTTGCCCCGTTCAGGCACCTCGATTGCGCGAATCCAGCTTGGTAACTCAACCCGATCCAGCGCGGCGCGGGTCACGTCATCACGCTCTTCCAGCACAAGAATGACATCCAGCAATGCCTTGGGATAGGTTAGCCGCCGCAGGCGCGAGATCAGGGCGTCGGCAATCTCACGTTCTTCGTACAAAGGAACCATGATCGAGATGCAGGGCAGTCGGGAGGGGGTCTGCAGGTCATCTGTCGGATCGGAGGTTCGATTCAGTGTGACACGTCAGAAATAATGATCAATGCGGGACTATGCCGGACTACCCCGGATCGGGCGGATGAAAGTCGCCCAAATCCTTTATCCTTGATTCCGCAGTTGGAGTTTGTTTCCGGCCAATTTCGGCAGGTGCGTTCGCGTTCTGGTTGTGCAATTTTGGCCTATCAACAGGCCGGCAACACATTGGGAGGTGGCTTTGGGTTGCGCCCATGCAGGAATTTTGCGAGAGCGCGGCCAAGAATCCGGCACCAACGCTCAATGGCGGTCAACTGCGGCGCAGATTGCAGGTTACGCAAGAACCGTGTCATGTCCGTCAGTTTCGACCGGATCTGCCGCGTTTGCCCATGGCTGCTGTTCAGGAACAGCGTTGTCTGTCCCGCGTGTCTGGTCGCTCGTGCGACACCAGTCAATAACAGCGGACGGCTGGTGATCGCTTCTCGCGATGTCATTGGGTCAACCAGCCGGACAAAAAGCGACCACCAATTGTAAACCAGCGCCGTCATTCGGGCGGTGATCTGCGTACGCTTCAGATCCTGCGTTGTGAACCCGCCCCACCCCCATTGGTTCTTCAGTTCGTCAAACGCGTTTTCCGCATCAGCCCGATCCCGGTAGAGCTGTGCCAGGGTGAGGCCCTCGCAATCCAGCGAGGTCACCAGAACGCTGTACTCCCAAAGCGCCGCCTGAGCCGGGACCACCTCGGCGAGGCCCAGAAGAAGTTGCTCATTCTCTTCACCAATCGGCGCTGTCAGCGCCACGTCCTTTGGCACCCGACGGCGCAGAACAACAACACGGCGTTTGCGACTCCAGCCCATCAATTGCAATTCCGATGCCGCCGCCTGCCAGCCGCGACCTGCCTCAGTCCAGCCGGTTTTTGCAGCAAGTTTTGACGCCAGTTCCTTCACCCGTTTCGTCATGCGTAGCTTGAAAAGATAGGGCTGAGCCCGCTCTTCAAGCGCAGACATCACCGTTTCATTGCCATAGCTGCTGTCACCACGAACAAGATACGGCCGTGCGGCAGGGGCGAGGCCATCCAGAATTTCCAGCAGACCAGAAAGACCATGCGTGCCGTGATGTTCATTGCCCGCAGTGACCTCAACGCCCAGGATCAGCCGCAGGTTTGCGATCATAAAGCTGTGGTAACAATGAGAGGGTCGACCGGGTTTGTGGGGATTGTAGCCCACAACTGCACCTTCCTGTTTGCCATAGATCGGTTTGACCGTGGTGTCCGCGTCCAGGATCCAGTCTTCCTGCATCACTGGATGCAGCGGGAATGTCAGATGGTGCTTCAGCCAGATGTCCGCTTCTCGCTGATCAAGGGTCGCCAAAGCCCGCCGAACCGAGTCGTCGCTGCAGATTTTGCTCAGCCCCAGAAACGCCGGATTGATCCCATCGTGCCGCAGCGCATTCACATGCGCATAGCGCCGACCGCCGGTCACGATCGACAGAACCATCGTGCCCAGAACATCCCGAACCTTTGGCGCATTGGGGCTGCTGAACCGCAACGGGCAATCCGCAACAAAGGGATCAAACAGATCGGCCTGCTTCAGATAATCGATGAAGAACGGCAACTGGCCCAGCGGAGTGACGGCTTCGTCCGGAGACCAGCGAACATGAACCTGACCGCTGAAACTGTCCAGCGCAACGGGCTCATTCGAATGCGCTTGTTCAACCTCAGCGCGATCACCAAATGGGTGAGCCAATTGTAAACCCTCCAACGGCTATTCTTAACTGGACCTCAACAGTTTACCCGATATCGCCTCCGCGCCTACTGCGGAATTAAGGTTTATAACATTGAGCCTGGACGTTGATCCGGGCAGCCAGACCAGAAGTGCGGTCGATACCGCCCGCGACAGAGAAAATGATCATTCAGGCGCGTTGCAGGGTCGTTGCAGGGCTATATACGGGGTTTTTTCCGCGCCAGAAACGGGCGCTGATCGGCCCGGAAATCCGCATGTAACCGAGGCGGTTCCAGCGCCAGTGGATCAGACAGTTTCAGCGGGCTTTCCCCGGTCGCCCGGGGGATCCATACGGAGGATATCCCAGGGGGGCCTCCAGCCGTTACCGGTCTCGTCCGGCCATCCCTGGCGGGCGGCCTCCTCATCGGGGATATTGAAAGTGCCGGTGCATCCATTGCGCTCACACCAGGCATAGAGGTGTCGGGCCGCGTCCTGAAGCGAAGCGACCAGCCGCTCACGCTCCGCGCCGACCGGCCCGTCCGGACGTGTCGCGCGGCCTTCATAACGGCTCTGGCTACAGAGATCGTTCCAGAGATGCCCGATCGCGATGCGAAGCCTCGTGCCGTAATGACCGTGTTCCCGGGGGTGTTTGTCAGCCAGCACGTCCCGCAATGATTGCAGCGACCGCGCGACCGGTGTTCTGGTATCCTGACTGAATCCGTATCTGCAGAGCGGATCATTGCGGTCTGTAAGGTGACCTTTCAGGGGGCCGTCGGTTTTCCATGTCATTGTTTCAGCCATTCGACCAGTCTTTCGATGATCCTCGTCATTCCCGCCTCGCCAAAGCGTTCAAGGTTGACGCGGTTGCCCCCGGTGATGGCGTGAGCGTAGTCAAGATACCCTGCGCGGGCAAGGGCAGTTGCGGTGGCGTGTCCGCGCAATTGGAACAGAGCGGCCTGATCCATGCCCAGGCCAGCGGCCTCGGCGTCAACCAGGCTTTCGGAATATCGGTAGAGGGCATCCTGAACCGCCCCGGGTTTACCGGAGACTTTTTTGCTCAAGACTCAGGCGACTTTATCAAGGGTGTTCAGGTTTGCATAGAATGCGTCCTCCAGTTCTTGTGGCGGCCGGTGCCCGATCGCGCCGTGCAGCCGCTTGTTGTTGTACCCAGCTGACCCAGTCCAGGGTTTCCCACTCAACCTGGCCAACCGTTTTCCATGTGCCGAAGAACTCAATGACTTCGGTCTTGAACAGGCCGATGATGCTTTCTGCCAGGGCGTTGTCATAGCTGTCCCCGACGCTGCCCGGACCGATGCGTCGATCCCGGCCTGGGCCAACCGCTCTGTGTACCGACACCGCCAGGTATTGCGACCCCCCTGTCCGAATGGTGAATGAGCCCGTCTGCCTGTGATGGTATTCGTTGGCAGATCGCCTGGTTCAGCGCGTCCAGCACGAAGCTGGTGGTCATGGACGTGGACACCCGCCAGCCCACGATCTTGCGCGCAAAGACATCAATGACAAAGGCCACGTAGACCATTCCCGCCCAGGTCGACACATAGGTGAAGTCCGGAGACCCAGAGCTGGTTTGGTGCGGTGGCCGTGAACGCGCGATTGACCTTGTCTTCCGGGCAGGCCTGTGCAGGGTCCGGGATCGTGGTCTTCTTCTTGCCGCGTGTAACACCCTGCAACCCCATGACTTTCATCAGGCGTTCCACCGTGCAGCGTGCGATGTCATAGCCTTCCCGGCGCAGTTGATGCCATACCTTGCGCGCGCCATAGCGTCCCCGGCTGGCATCAAAGACGCGCTGGATTTCCCGCGCATCCTTATCGTCCTTCCTGGGCCCGATCCGAGGCTTTGTCCGGGCTGCGCCGGATAGACAGACGCGCATAATAGGACGATGGCGCGATCGGCAGCACCCTGCAGATCGACCCGACACCGAACTCGTCCCGATGATTATCGATGAATGCGATCATTTCCGGAACGGGCGGTCGAGCTCCGCCTGTGCGAAATACGCGCTCGCCTTCTTCAGGATCTCATTGGCCGTGCGCAGTTCCTTGACCTCACGTTCCAGGACTTTCAGACGTGCCTTCTGCTCGCTGGTCAGCCCATCGCGTTCGCTGGCATCGCGCTCAGCCTGCTGACACCAGACTCTGAGACTGTCCGGCGAGCAGCCGAGCTTTGGCGCGATCGCGTGGTAGGCCGCGTTGTCACTGGCGTAATCCGCGCGATGGTCTTTATAAAGCCGAACGCCGCAGGCGCGAAACTCAGCCGTGTACTTCGGGGGTGACTTTTTCTTCTCCATAGGGTTCATCCTTTGAGAGTTTTACTCTCCGGTAAACCCGGGGCGGTTCACCCTTCGCCTGACGGGAGGCCTCCGATGACCCAGACGACGCTCACCTACGATACCTTTGTCCAGGCCCTGACCGGGCTTGCGGAACAGGGCCTGCCCCATGGCATCCTGCCCTGGACCGCGTTTCCCGAAGATGCCATCCCGCCCAGGGCGATCACCCGGCCCATGTGGGACGGCTATACATGGAACCCGCCGCAATTCGCGGCCGCCGCCGATGCCGGTCTCTATGGCGCACCCGACCCGGAGGCGGCAGCGAAGCCCGCATGGGCCGCCCTTGTGGCAGAAGCCCGCCGCCTGGACCACGCGGAGGCGCGCAGGCTCAAACAGGCCGAACTGGCCGAAGAACTGGCCCGCCACACCACGTTCCGGCACGCAGGCCGCCTCTGGCAGGGCGATCCCGAAAGCGCCGCCGACATCACCACCGCCGCGCTCCGCGCCGGCCAGGCAGGGACCTGGCCAGGGGACCATGTCTGGATCGACGCCGCAAATGCCCGCATCCCCATGACCGCCGCCGACATCACGGCACTCGCCGCCGCACTCGCCGCATGGCGAACCCGCCAGACGCCTGCGCGCACGTACCCTCAAGGACGCCATTCTGGCGGCCACAACAGCCGAGCAGATCAACGCGATCGATGTTACCGTGGGATGGCCGGATGAAAGTGGACGCGGAGTGACAAGATAACACCCCACATGACATACACGCTGACAACCCACAGAAAAGGAAAGCCAAATGAAAACCCGACGAAGATCTGGTCAACAAAATTGAACGACCACGCCCCGGCATCCGGCCCGTTGTGGTGCTGCTCTACCCCCACCATGACTATTGTTGTGTTGAAGATCCAATTTACGACACACGGACCGAGTGCCGCTTCAAGCATCTGACCTTGCTCAACGAGGCGCTGATAAACCATCAGGTGATGTTCACCGAGGTGACGGGCATTGTCGGCGTGACAGGGAAGCCCGGTGAACCCGGAACGGTATACGTACGCAAGCAAAAGCTTTCAGAGACGCCCGATGAGAACTGACATAATCATAGGCGGCGCGTGGTCGAATCCCGATTCCCGGCAAACGGTCTCTTGGCTGCTGTCTCCCGCGCTACTGCGCTACTGCTCCGGTGAAAGCCCGAGCCCAACCAGAATTTAGAGAAGTTTTTGGGTAGAAAAATCGCCCGGATTTATCACCAAAGTGTCGCGAATTGATCATTATTTTTGTCGCGCTACATTCAGCACGGTTGTCATCGCTCCAAACACCCGGAACAGCATAAACAGGATCAGGGTGACGACCGCTGCCCAGAAAACCACGGCAAGCCCGGCCTGAGGTGCCGCAAAACAGATGGCGCACAACGCAACTGCCACGGACAGGGCGCGCAGCCGTGATCCTACGTTCCAGTTGCGGCAGCTTTGCCTGGCGTCCACACGGGATTCTGCGGCTTTGGCAAGCTGAGGCGCGTAACAGGCCGCGATTGCCCTATCGATCTGATCGGTGCTGGCCAAAACGGGGACGATGGTCAGATCGCCCTCCTGCAACTCATTCGCCACGGATTCGAAGGCGTCCGGATTTGCGGTCGCCACCAATATCAGGGGGCCCATGCGCAACCATGGGATGACGTTATGCGCCATCCAGAATTCGACGGGTTTGAGGCTGCACAGATCGGACGTGGGTGGCGCGCCGTCCAGGTCGGCGATCTGCCATCCGCTTTGGTCGGACAACGCGGACAGAACGTCCTGACGGCTGGCCCAGCCCTCACCAACCAGAATTTCGCCCAGTGGTGCGTTTTGCTGAGCCTGCATATGCAGCGCGCGCACCAATTGCGACCGTGTGATGACACCACGATCCAGCAGGCAGGCCCCCAGCGGTTTGCGCGTCTGCGGGCCCGGAACCGGCTTGGCCGATGCCAGACGCTGAAGATTCAATTCGACCATGTGCAAACCTTGCCAATACCAATGGCTGGCAGGTTTGCTTAATCAGGGTTAACGCGTGGTTAACGCTGATAAAGTTTGCGTTATGACTGCGCCTTTCGGTCCGCCATCGCGGCTGCAAACCGTTCGAACAGATAGAAACTGTCCTGTGGGCCGGGCGACGCCTCGGGGTGGTGCTGAACCGAATAGACCGGGCGGTCTGACATGCGGATACCGCAGTTCGACCCGTCAAACAGCGACCGGTGCGTTTCAACGACCCCATCGGGCAGCGTTTGCCCATCCACCGCGAACCCGTGGTTCATCGAGGTGATTTCGACCTTTCCGGTGTCCAGATCCTTGACCGGGTGGTTGGCGCCGTGGTGGCCGTGGTTCATCTTGACCGTCTGACCGCCCAGTGCCAGCGCCAGCATCTGATGGCCGAGGCAAATGCCAAAAACAGGCAGGTCGGTCTTGTCCAGAACGTCCTTGATCATCGGAACCGCGTATTCACCGGTGGCTGCCGGGTCGCCGGGACCGTTCGACAGGAAAACACCGTCCGGCTCATGAGCCAGCACTTCGGCGGCGGTGGCGGTCGCGGGCAGCACGGTCACGTCGCATCCGGCCGAGGCCAGGCAACGCAGGATGTTACGTTTGGCGCCGAAATCCAGCGCAACAACCTTGTGTACCGGGGCCTCTTGGCGTTGATAGCCGTCGGGCCATGCCCACCGCATCTCGTCCCAGCGATAGCTTTGGGCGCAGGTGACATCTTTGGCCAGGTCCATGCCCTCCAGACCGGCGAAACTCCGGGCTGCGGCAACCAGTGCCTCAATGTCGAAATTCCCCTCGGGGTCATGGGCCAGTGCCACATGCGGCGCGCCTTGCTGGCGGATAGCGCGGGTCAGGCGGCGGGTGTCGACACCGCCGATGGCAATGCGCCCGCGCCGGGCAAGCCAGGTCTTAAGCTCTTCTGCCGCGCGGCCAGTTCGATGGCTCGGTCGGGTCCCATTTGACCACCATTCCCGCCGCAACCGGATCGCCGGTTTCGTCATCCTCGGGGTTTACGCCGACATTGCCGATATGGGGGAATGTAAAGGTCACGATCTGCCCGGCATAAGAGGGATCCGTCATGATCTCCTGATAGCCGGTCATCGCAGTGTTAAAACACAATTCAGCCTCGGTTTGGCCTGTTGCACCAAAGCCTGCACCGTAAAACAGCGTTCCATCGGCCAAAGCCAAACATGCTGTGGGCTTGGACGGGGCGTTTTGGGCCATGGCGCGACTCTCCTGCAAGGTAAACCGGCGCATACCTAAGAGGGTTAGGCCGTCGGGTCAAGCCTGTTCAATTATTAGGCAGTTGTTGAAAATCAATGGGTTAGACATATATGCACCCTGTTGTATCACGCTTTTTGTTTCGATATGTTCGGGGTTCCGTTGCCATGGGGATGGACAGAACAAATGGATATGCGATCACGGGTGAACACCGCCCTGAAGCAAGCAATGAAAGACAAGCAGGCCGAGCGTCTGTCGACGCTGCGTTTGATCAATGCCGCGATCAAGGATCGTGACATTGCCACGCGCGGCAGCGATAACGAAGAAGCCAAAGGATGCGGTGACGCCGAGGTTCTTGAAATCCTTGGTAAAATGACCAAGCAGCGCAAGGAGAGCGCGCGCGCCTACGAAGAAGGCGGGCGGCTGGATTTGGCTGAGCGTGAGCTGCGCGAGGTCGAAGTCATCGAGGAATTCCTGCCCAAGCAACTGGATGAGGACGAGGTCGCTAGCGCGATCCAGACTGCAATCACGTCTACCGGCGCCGGATCGATCCGGGATATGGGCAAAGTCATGGGCGAGCTGAAGACGCGCTATACCGGCCGGATGGATTTCGGCAAGGTGGGTCCGATGGTCAAGGATCATCTGTGCGCCTCATCAAATGGCGGCTAAGCGCTGCTTACGCCGCTGGCGCGCGCAACCTTTGCACAAGATCGTCAAATT